>NZ_JBGQOM010000006.1:0-314986 GCF_052119645.1 Flavobacterium sp. W21_SRS_FM6 | reverse complement strand
TCTTCCACCATTTTAACATTGATAGTGTTGCCTATTTTGTATCGGATGATGCATTCGAAATCAACCAAAGTGTGATTATTGGGCACCGTATTGCATACGATACGGTGCTCTTCGTCTGGAAATTCAAAACAACTGATAATGACTACTGAATTGTGTATTCACCAATAAGAAGCTGATTGTCCGGAACGCTACAATTACCACCAACTCAATCAAGGTCGAATGAAGATCCGCAAATGACACAGAATCTCAGTCAGGGTTAACGCTCGACTGTCCGCTTAGGTTCACAGCTGCCTTCCAGAGAACTTCTACTCAACGGCTGCAAATGGCACATTGCTGATAAAAGCAATGTGCATAAAATGCACATTGGAAAAGTCCGCTTCTGGCACGATTGAGCCAGACTCCGTGATAAAGTCTGGCTCACTTTCTATGAATCAATGCTCTCTGAGACCTCAAGGGCGTCATCAACCTCGATACCTAGGTATCTAACGGTACTTTCAAGCTTTCGGTGACCTAGGAGCAATTGGCACGCTCTCAGATTCTTTGTTTTCTTGTAAATCAAAGACGGTTTGGTTCTTCGCATTGAGTGAGTGCCGTACTGTGTATGATCTAATCCAATGCTTGAAACCCAATTGTCTACTATGCGCCCATATTGCCGAGTCGAAATATGTTCGGATGATTGGATTCTGGATTTGAACAAATAGTCATATGAGGTAAGTTTATAATGGTCGATTAAGGCTGAAAGAGAAAGTCGTGTACTTTCTGTTATTTCAAATTGAACTGGTGTGCCTGTCTTTTGCTGAACAATAATAGCCCTCAACTGAATAGTCTTTCCGTGCGCAATATCATTAACTTTCAAAGCGACTAAATCGCAACCACGAAGCTTACTATCGATGGCTAAATTAAAAAGTGCTAAATCTCTGATCTTGTTGAACAACTCTAATCTGATTCGAATCGCCCAAATTTGTTGAAGTTTAAGCGGTAGTTTTTGTCCTACTAGCTTGTCTTTATTCCAAGGTTCTTTTTTATGGTAAATTGCTAATTGATACATTTTGAATCTCCTACGTTAATGGAGATCTAAGTTTAGTAGCCTGCGAATAGTCTTTAGTATGAAATGCGAACGAGGCGTTTGAGCGAATTGCGGTCACTCGACCTTATACTTTTGAACGGCTTCTATGTGGCAGAAAGCGGACTGTCATATCCTTCAAAATTTGCATCTTTAATTTGAATTGGAATTAGCAGGTTACCGCACTAGTTTGCATAAAATATAAATTGAGACTGAATTTCAAAAGACCCGAAAGATCAATTTTGATAGAGGGAAGTTCATTATACCAACTCATTTTATCCTAGCTTCTATTTTACAAGCCGACTACACTAATTCCAAAGAATATTGAGTGACAGCTTGATGTATTACTCTTAGTTTATATGTATAAAAATGTATTGATAGGACGGCGGCGATGAAACATTTATTAACGGTAATATTGTGTTTATCTTCTTTATCCACATTGGCTCAGAATAACGAATATAATATTTCTTCACTTCAACAAAAAGGGAGTAGAGCACCAAACACACACTACATCGGTGATGCTTGGTTAAGAAGCATTGTAGAAGCCAAAGAAGATAATGGTTTTAATGTTACAAAAGCTACATTTAAGGCAAACTCTACGTTAGACTGGCACAAACATTCAGCACCACAAGTTCTAATTTATCTTGATGGAGAAGGGTATTATCAAGAACGAGGACAGGCTCCTATAATCCTCAAATCTGGAGATGTGATTAAATGCGAGGCAGATAAGGAGCACTGGCATTCATCAACCAAATATAGGGACGTTACGTACTTAGCGATATATAGTAATTCCACCCCTACTGTTTGGACTGAGGTTCTTAGCCAAGAATACTATGATAACGTAGCAACGATGCTTTCACAGTAAATTGGAATATTTGGCAGATAACTCAGCGACTGATGAGTTTCATAAGCCTAGAAACAAGCAATGCGAATCATTCAGTCATATTATTAGAAGTGCCATTCGACGTATTCTAAATGTTAGTCAGGTTCCTTCCCTATGGCATGTTTTAGCATATAAAAAATTTCCATGTGACTAATTATAATCTTGGAGGATACTATTGCGGTAACTGCGAACAGCTGCTTTTGGATGACAACAGCCAGTCAAGAGCGACCTCAATAACGTCGGGAAATGGCACATTGCCGATATTCGGCTTCGAGCGAATAAGGGACGTTAACTTACTTATAGCGTGAGCGAGCTAGTTCAAAATCGAGTTACTAATACACTATGTATATGTATAAAGTTGAGCCGCAACAACACAGAGTAAAATAGAGATTGTTGAGTCAAATATACGCCATCGTTTAGGTGAACTTAGTAGGCGTTTAAGTTTTGGTGAAAATATAACTAAACTTCCAAACCACAAAGCAGAGGCGATGCACGCTCCTACAGCAAATAATGTTGGGCTAGGTTGTAAAGCACCAACACTACCTAGTAAAATTACCGTATCTAAGTAAACATGAGGGTTCAGTAAGCTTATTGCCAAAGCTGTTAAGGCTGTTTTTCTCCAGTCAACTGTTACGGTTTCGTCAAGTTTCATTCCTGATGAACCTATATAGGCTCGTTTAGCAGAGCCGTATGCCAAATATAGTAGTAAAGCAATTCCTCCCCAAGTGAACAAAGGAATAAACTCAGGTATCCATTGCTGTAATTCTTGTGCTGAATAAACGCCAAAAACAATTAACGAAGCGTCACAAACTATACAAACCACAGCAATAACCAATCTATTTGCTCCAGCCATGCTCTGGCTTAAAACCCATATATTTTGAGCACCTATAGCCACGATTAAGCTAAGGCCCAATATTAAACCTGAAATAAATGACACGTTAGCGCCCCCCTTATGGCGTTATTAAGTAAAAAATTGATCTTAATATTGGTGTAATCTTACTTCTTGAAATATCATGAATCTAATGAATGATTTTATTGTTACATGAGAGAAATTCATGATTGATTATCAGTTGCTGCAAGCACTATATGCAGTCGTTACAGAAAAGGGCTTTGACAGAGCTGCACAAACTCTATTTATTACGCAATCGGCTGTAAGTAAGCGTATTTACCAACTGGAGTCGCTGTTAGGTGAGCCTGTCTTAATTAGAACGAAACCACCTAAAGCAACAGAGCTTGGTGTAAAATTATTAACTCATTTACAACAAGTTAAGCAGCTTGAGTTATCACTAAATTTACAGAGCAGCAGTGAATTCGTTGATAAACAACTACCTGTGTCAGTTAAAATATCCGCCAATGCTGACTCTTTGGCAACGTGGCTTCCAGAAGCTTTATCTGTGCCTGAAGATTACTGTGATTTTAAATATAGATTCGAGATAATAGCGGAAGATCAAACGATAGCCTTAAACAGAATGAAGGCTGGTGAAGTAATGATCTCAATATGCTCAATTGATAAACCAGTGAATGGAGGCAAGGTATTTGAATTAGGTGCATTGCGCTACCTTGTCATATGTAGCCCTGCGTTTAAACAGCGTTATAACATAAAATCATTGCATCAACTTACAGAATTACCCTGTTTAGTCTTTGATGAACATGACAAATTACAACATCAATTTCTGACACATTTGAATGGTTCTTTGCCTAAATATACTCATATTTGTCCATCATCAGAAGGATTTAAACAAGCAATGATTGCTGGTCTAGGCTACGGGCTGCTTCCAAGTTTACAGTTGGGTGAGACAATAGAAAAAGGAGAATTGGTCAATTTGATGCCAGAGTTTTATTTAGATACGCCTTTATATTGGCATTGCTGGGAAACAGAAAGTATCCAACTAGAAATGCTTAGGAGTCATGCCATTACTATTGCTTCAAAAAAGCTGTATCAGATTGTCTAAATGTCTCTTATTGGCACATTGCTGATAGAAGCAATGTGCATAAAATGCACATTGGAAAAGTCCGCTTCTGGCACAAGCTGTGTAAAAACTATTTTCAGCTCATTACTTGAACAAAAATAAATGTAAATATGTGTCTTACATTAAAATCTGACCAAGTTTCATAACTAAGGAAACTTACATTTTACGTAGCATTGCGTAATTAATTGGGTTGTTGAAGTTTTTACACAATCTGGGCACTCAGGTGCCATTAAACTCAATCGCTTGGTGTTAACATCTGACAAAATGAACGGCAAATGCGGCGGTTTAAATCACAAGGGCAGGTTCAACGGTTTTTATCGTGTCATGGCACTGTTAATAACCTATTCAGGCTTGGACGCCATTTGTTGAAGGCACCGAATTATAGGACATTACGTGCTCGAGCATTTAAGGAATGGGTTAAGGTTAGTTGCGTTCAGAGTTTGGCATAAACAACTAAAAATTCGTTCTTATCATCTAAATGCGTTGAGTTGACAATGCCGCCCCGTGGATACGGGACGGGGACACAAGAGGATCGTCAATGCTATTGATAACAATGCCGGTTCAGCCCCGTGGATACGGGGAACACGGCAGCGCCACCGAGCAACTAAAACGCCAAGCCGGTTCAGCCCCGTGGATACGGGGAACACATTTATTTCGCTGTAGCCCTTAAATTTCCTGACGGTTCAGCCCCGTGGATACGGGGAACACCAAGGATAAAAACCCGATGATGGACTGGATGGCGGTTCAGCCCCGTGGATACGGGGAACACCAAGATTAAGTAATTCACCTTCTTTGCACCATCGGTTCAGCCCCGTGGATACGGGGAACACTGTGACAAAGAACCCATGTACAGGCGTTAGAGCGGTTCAGCCCCGTGGATACGGGGAACACAAGGTATGCAAGAGATTAAGGTTAAATTTCCCCGGTTCAGCCCCGTGGATACGGGGAACACTCATCCAAGTCACGAGGCAAGAACCTAATCAACGGTTCAGCCCCGTGGATACGGGGAACACATAAAATCGGTAAAGTCTAAGAGTCTCTTGCGCGGTTCAGCCCCGTGGATACGGGGAACACAAGAAGCGCTAAATACCCGATAATGCTGGATACGGTTCAGCCCCGTGGATACGGGGAACACGCTATCTTTTTAATGGCTTTGTGCATTTTTTGCGGTTCAGCCCCGTGGATACGGGGAACACATCAGTTAGCAGATTAGAAATTTCGCCAGAATCGGTTCAGCCCCGTGGATACGGGGAACACTATTGACGTATGCTTTTTGTGAATTGATAGCTCGGTTCAGCCCCGTGGATACGGGGAACACCCTTTCAGCATCTAAAAAACAGCCAACTGGATCGGTTCAGCCCCGTGGATACGGGGAACACCTGCACGTTAAACGCGCCACAAAAGGGATACCCGGTTCAGCCCCGTGGATACGGGGAACACTTCAATGCCAGTAGGTAAGCCAGTATGTTTACCGGTTCAGCCCCGTGGATACGGGGAACACTGAGGTTATAAGCGTGGGCTGATTACCTCTTTCGGTTCAGCCCCGTGGATACGGGGAACACGGCGTCAGGGCATTTGTGCAGGGTAAATACGACGGTTCAGCCCCGTGGATACGGGGAACACGCCTGAGTTATGCGCGAAGCCGAGCCCGACGCCGGTTCAGCCCCGTGGATACGGGGAACACGATTCGAACATGACCTGCCCACATAGTAAGGGCGGTTCAGCCCCGTGGATACGGGGAACACTCTAAAAGTATAGTATTGATTTATAAGACTATTATTTAGTCTGTCAAATCTACCAACTTTTTAAGTTATTTTCCAGATTATTAAAGAGCCTTGTTATTTATCCAGTACAGGTAAAAAACGCACTAAACGCAGACCATCAAAATCAATTGGCATACGGCGATTATCACCATAGGTAATAAAATCGAAACCAGACTCAGTATTGGTTGCCCATGCCATGACCACATTGCCTTGTTCGGCCATTTCATTTACTTGATGCCAAATCATTTCGCGGATTTTGCGGCTTACATCCCCCACATAAACCCCAGCTCTTACTTCAAGTAACCACACAGCCAAACGACCACGTAATCTTGGCGGAACTGCTTCTGTCACCACCATGCACATACTCATTTATTTACTCCTGTGGCCTTGCTCACCAATGGACTCAGGTTCAGGAATGGCTGGCGGTTGGGCATCGGGATAGGCTTCGGGTGGTGTAATGTCCCCCGCGGCTAAAATTTCTTCTATTAAGGGGATCAACCTTCTTAAGGTTTTATCGGTGCGAAATAATTCGCGGCAGGCTAAACGCACTTCTTTATCCGGTTCTTTAGGGTGTTTAGCGGCAATACGAAAGGCCGCAGGAACCACTGTCTCAAATTTAATAATATCGGCAATATCATAGACAAAGCTTAGCGGCTTACCAGTATGTAAATAACCTATTGCAGGGGCGTAACCTGCAGCTAAAATTGCCGCTTCGGTAATGCCGTACAGGCAAGATGTGGCGGCACTAATGCACTTATTAGCAATATCACCTTTTTCCCAATCTTTGTGATCATAACGGCGGCCTTGCCATTCGACGTTGTATTGTTTGGCTAACAATTGATAGATTTTACGAACCCTCGCGCCCTCAATGCCGCGTAGCTGATCAACACTACGTCGCAGAGGCGCTTCTTCACCAAAGCGTAATTCAAACATTTTACGCACCACTTTTAAGCGTAAATTTTCATCTAGTGCCAACTTAGCCTGATAAAGCAGTTTATCTGAACGCGCGCCGCCTGGCTGACCCGCCGCATAAAAACGTACACCACCCTGCCCAACCCAAGTGATTAAGGTACCGACTTCAGAGGCTAACTTTATTGCCGCATGAGATATGCGCGTTCCAGGTTCAAGCATTAAACAAGTTACCGAACCAACGGGAATATGCATGCGCTCACCATTTACTTCATCGATCACCACAAAGGCACCGTCTTTTACGTCAATTCGCCCCATGCCGATAAAAATCATCGAATTGCGATCTTTGATAGGAATAGGTTTTAATGGTATGTACGCCATCAATCAATATCGCTATTTTGGTTTTCAATATCGATATGCAGAGATCGCGGAATAAGTGAGTTTGTGAGAATGCTCATTTGCTTTATGGCTAAGGTATTTAAGCTAGCGAGGCGTGCAGCTTGAGATAATCTTTGTTGGATAAAATGCGCATTTAAGCTTTCTAAATTAGCTAAACAGACCAATTGATGTACATTGGCATGGTCTCGCATATTGCCTACCAGCCCTGCGTTTTGAGCGCGCCACTGCTTTGCTGTAACACCAAACAAAGCAACGTTCAGTAAGTCTGCTTCGTTTGCATAAACTTGAGCAATCTGGCTGGCACTTACAGCATCGGGAACTAAGTTTTCTTTTATTGCATCAGTATGAATTAAGTAATTCACTTTAGCTAAGTTACGCTTAATGTCCCAACCCAGTTGTTGTAGTTCTTGCTCTTTTAAACGTTGAAATTCTTTAATCAAATAGAGTTTAAATTCAACTGATACCCAACTGGCAAATTCAAAGGCGATATCTTTTTGCGCATAGGTGCCACCGTATCTACCCGCTTTAGAGATGAGGCCAACGGCATTGGTCGCTTCTATCCACTGTTTAGGGGTTAACGCAAAGCTATTTAATCCAGCCTCCATTTTAAACCCGTCGAATTCCACGGGTTTAAAATCTGGATTGTTTAACTGCTCCCAAATACCTAAAAACTCGATAGTGTTACGATTGCGCAACCAGTTACGTATAAGATCATCAGTGCGAGCCGTATTTTTAAATCGAGCAATGTCGGTGATACTAATGTATTCAATATCACCTAGTTTGAAGGTAGCTATTTCTTTTTCGAGTACCGTCAGTTTCGCTGCCATGCATTGCTCCTTTACTTAAACTCTGCGAATTAACATCAATCCGCAGCCTAGTGATTTGGCTCTTCCAAAACCTTGTTTATATTTTTTCAGAAATAACTCAGGATCAGCTATGGTCAATAATCCCTGAAAATTAACACTAGAAAATTTTATACCTTGAGTGTGCCTTTTTTGACTCGCATGTTGCTCGTAACTCTCAATATCTGGCACGCAATCTAAGGTTATTCCCCATTGGTCCAAACGTTTATCATCGCTAATCCAATTAATTGCAGCCTGTTTCATTAATACTTTTAGCTCTGCATCATTGATGTTTGCAGATTTAGCTTTCGTTTTGGCATGCATCATCACATCATGCCGACGACTTTTACCCTCATTGTCCGTGATACAAATTGTAGGATTAACTCTAAGCTTAAACGCAAGTCGGGTACCTATTTCTAACTGAGGATTAAACGGCTTAGAGTTAATTTCAAATATAGTATCAAGTGATTGTGGCTGCTTTTCAGACAAAACAAAAAAAACAGGCCGACCATTATCTCCTTGTTCTTCTCGATATAAAAAATTGCGATCATCTTCGTTAGGAAATAAACGCCACAACAATTGATGAGAAGCATAAACCCCATTTCCAGCCAACTTAAGTAGCTCAATAGCGGATTGAGTTGAAGATACTAATGTGACTTTAGACAGAAACATGGCTTTCTTCCCTAATAGATATTTGATGCATGACTCTTTGTTTAAACTGCCAACGGTCTCGGCTTATAGGCTCATCCCAGGGCTGGGTGGTTACCACTCCTGTTTCAACGAACTCATCCTTTGCACCTTCCCAAAAATAACTAACCCAACCATTATCGTTTAATCTAAATTGGTCTTCCTTATGTGAGTTAGTTAACGGAGGAAACTCGATATCAAGTGCTTGTTTTAATTTCTCAACTTGCACAATTTTTGGTGTCACTGGTATTGCTAAAGGGCACGATTTACGCCCCAAACTGAGTGAATAAACAGGAGTGCTTAAGGCTTGTTGTAATTCAGCCAAGGAGCAACTTGTTTCATCCGTCAGTGATATAGCAATAATCCACAAGCCATCACAACGATAATCCCGGCTGGACAAAATGGTATTAAGTTTGTCTTCGCTCAGTTCACTTTTACGGCTCCGATGAATCACTTTGTTACTGTGGCTAGGGACTTGGGTAGTATGATAATCACGCAGTAAGCTTGTTGGTACACTTTGCTTAACTGCAATTTTCACACTAGTTTGCAAAGCATGTAATTGACTTTCTTGCTCTCGCTTAATGCCAAGTGCAGCACCTAATAACCCTAAAATAGCGGAACGTGTTGGCTGCATACCAGTAGGTCGGTCTCCACCTACTGCCGCCTGCCCCCAACTTGCTAAAGGTCCATATAAACGAAAGACCAAATACTCTTTCATATCGCCTCCTTAACTGGCTACAAACTCAAGTAACTCAGTTAAAGTGCCTTCACCTTTGTTTACATCAAAGTGATAACGACTATCCGCGCACTTTCCATAGACTTCGTCAAAGCGTTTTACTTGCCCTTGCAAGGCTTCAATTGCTGCAGTTGCTTGATCTGCATCGTTAATTGGTTTTAAAAAAGCCACAGACAAATTACGAGGTTGTTGTGCACCTTTTTCAGCCAAGGCAAAACTGGCGTAAGAGCTAGATGCAAAACTATTTTGTTTACCTTTAGGACTCACCTTTACAGCCGCCTCAACCAGTGCTTGAATCGCACGATTAGCTAATGCCTCGTCGCCATTTAAATTCTCAATTAATTGGCTCTTGTTAAGAATAATATTGCTATAAAAAAGCGCTGCTGCAAAACCTGACTCACCGATATGAGCAGAGCCAGCATCTGTTTTGCCGTCATTTAAATCATCTACTGCAGTAAAGTAATCGTCCTCGATAACAACACTATGCACACTTAATGCGTGCGCAACCTGACAAGCCGCTTCGACATTAAATGCCGGACTAGACGCCAACATACGGCCAAACAACGCAATATCAACCGCAGTCTGGTCTGCTTTAAGTAGTTTTAATTCGTCCTCTGAGGGTTCACGGTTTTCCGTTATTAATAACTGCACTAATGCCATCGCAGCCTGTTGTTCTGCCGGGCTGATATGTGCCAGTTGCTCTATTTCCAAAGAGTCTTTTTTACCCTTACCAAATACTCCGGCGATTTTAATCGCCCATTGTTGTGCATCTTTCTCTTTAATTCCTCCAGCAACTAAGGCATCAAAGATATTCACGCCAAACTTTTTAGTCCGTGTACCAATATGACCGCTCATTGCTTGCTCAAATAAATCAGAAATCCGCCAGTTACGTTTCAAACTTTGCGAGCTAACACGAAGACGATCAAAACCACCCATTTTAGCTGTTTTAGGACGACCTAAATCATCACGGTTTAAATTAGATGGAGCATAAGAGGTTAATAAATGCAGTTGAATAAATTGGCTCATGATTTCTTTCCTTAATATTAATTCAATGTAATAGTTTTATTTAGCTTTGCTTGAAGCGGCACGGTAATAGTCCATTGCCCACTCAACACCAATGCGTTTAGATGCTTTTCGAGGTAACGATTCATTTTGCTCAGCAAACCAGCGATGAATATCTTTTGCCAAACCCACAACAGAGACTTCACCTTTCAGTTGCTTAACAATTCGGCGCATACGGCGCAGAAAATCGTCTGGCGTTTTAGCATTTTGTAGCTGTGAAAATCGCAATTCACTGACGACAGACTTGTCACCATCACCTTTTTTACCGGCAGCTACCGCCAACTTATTGGGACTATCAGTTTTGACATGCACCAAAACCGTAGCGATGGTCGCCCAACATTCAATGATACTTGATTCTTTGGACTCAGTGATTTCATCTGGTAATTTAAGCCACAAGGCTCTGAATCCTTCGGTCAGCATGGTGCTATCGGCAGATTCACAACGTCGAATCTGTGCTTTATAGGCGGTAGGGGCAGGTAGAATACCTTTTTCTTTTAGCTGGCCTGGTGGCAGCATCATGCTTTGCCACCAACGTAACAGCGTTACTCTGGTTTGTTCGTCCATCATGCAATTTCCTTAGTTTGTTCAATCTTATGTATAGCAATAAAGTCTTTAATATCTTTACCGCCAAATAGCCAACCGGTGAGTGATTGACGGGCTTTAATACGTTTTGCCATTGAACGTTCATTACCTAATTCAGCCAGCGCATATTCATCAAACAAATCAATAGCCGTATTACGCAATGCGGTGAGCCACTTATACGCCTGGGGTGAACTGAGATCGGCATTGCCATTAGTAGTGTTTTCAATTAATTCTGAGACTGCCTTATAAAATGCACTTTCAGTGCGTTGCCAATAAGCCAAATCAATAAAGGACATATCACCACTGGCATCGCCTGGTTTCTCAAACCAAGCGGTTCTAATTTGGGTTCTGCAATGCCACAAGGCATTCGATGCCAGTTTTTGTATTTCTTTGACCCGTCTGACCAATCGTTCCTGCTCTTTTACTGATACTGAAAATAGCGGCATGGTGGTCGAGTACCAACCACGTGCTTTCATATTGTCCATATCGTAGGCCAAAGCCCATACACGCGGTGTTTGAGTTTGAGGCTCTGCAAAATCATCGACCAAGGTTGTGAAATGGCTTACCACCTGCGCACAATTTTGACCTTCAGCATCACTACTGAGGGTTAATACATCCCAGGTTTTATAGGTAATGCCGCCCGGTTGGCCTTTTATCGATAGATGTTCTTCATCCGGTTTTTTAGGATCCCACTTATAAGGTGTTAATGGATGTGCCCAGGTGCCTGAATAATTATTGCCATAGTTTTGCGTGCGGTAGCTAGATACAAACTGAGTCAACTTTTCACCGGTGATTTGGCAAACCTGCTCCCCCTGCTGAACTTCCAGACGGATCCTGCGTGGCATTGCCCAATACATATGCAAAGGATGAACATCAGAGGCATAAATCTCAGTCCCTTTTTTATCGCTTGCTTTAGTGGGAGCTAACCAAGGGAATATTTGCGCGCTGTTTAAATCAGGAATGTCGTAGCGGGCAAAATCCATATTGATCACATTCAGCCAAAGTTTTTGCCACAACGTACTATCTGCTTGCTGAGGCAAAACTAACGTGGTTAACGGTCCACCACCACGTAGCCCCACACGATGGCCAGCACCACCTGATGGCGCGTTAATTTGCAGGGTAAATAATGCTAATACCGCCATTTCCAGCGACATCACCTCGCCTATTCCACGTTTGATAAAATGGTCGGTATTAAGTTTAATACCGTTAGCACCGGGCGCTTCAATCAGCAGCCCCGCCACTGTGGCCGACTTAAGACTGTCGAGAGCATCGAAATCCTGCATAAACAGCGGCCCGTCACCTACCGTATTAAAGGCATGCGCAGCGAGGTCAAAAGCCACTTGCAATTGTTCAGCACTAGGGGCTTGTTCATGTAGAACATGCCAGTCATTGACAGTTTTAGGAGCAAAAATGGTTTGTAATAAGCCAATGGCAAACTGATAAGCCGCCCCCTGAAAGTCGGCACGGGGCAAGGCGAAATCCACCACATTGGGATCACAAATTGCGCTGATAGGTAGTCGCTGTTCCGAACCATCCTTTAGTCGGAAAGGCAGCCAGGGATCTTTTACTAAGTTCATCATTCTTCCTTATTTTAAGTATGAGATGTTTGGCATCCTTGCCCCTGTAGGTTCCTTAATTACTTCCAATTGCGTTGAATATGTTGCGCAACTTCATCCGATAAGTTGTACCAAGATGCATCGTTATTGGTAGCATCCACTACGATAAGCGAATCATTATTATCCATATGCCCCCACACTTTTTTGGCTGCTTGCGCTGCCGTAAAGGCAGAGTTTACATACCAAACCGACTGCTGAACTTTTGCCCAACTTCCCAGGGATTTTATGGCTTCGGCAACCGCCGTGTAATTCTGACCAACCACATGTAAATCGTATGAAATAAATAAATTATTTGACATATGTCTATTCCTCGTATCAAAGAGGCGATTAACCTGCGACAAGTATTTGCCTACAGAGCCGAAACCACTTAACATCACTGTGCTACCGGTGCGCTTGTGGGGTCGGTTCGCCGCCTCATTTGCGCCCAACCTTTCGACAGGTCATAAAATAACCGATAAAAACATTAGCGTCAAATTACAACAAGATTAGATGTAATCTATTTTGTGTTGTAATACGCTATTACTACATATATAAGTTACGTTCCTACTAACGAGCTTGAATACTGTTGTTACTACTTACATAGTTAGTACTTGCTAAAATTACATTTACACCGATATCCAAAAGTAACGCCGAGCGTTTCTAACACTACTACCAATCAATATATTCAATTACCAATAAATACTCTTTACAATGTACTAGTTCCTCTACTTACTAGGGGATGAACCGATTAGTTGTAAACTTTCAATCAATCGTTTAGCTCGTTCCCCGCACTAGCGGGGATTTTTCACAAAAGCCTGTTGTTGAGTGGTAGATAAAATTCGGATCTAGTTCAGGTAGCCAGCATTGCAGGTACTTAATCTGTTTATAGCGTTGCTCTAACAAAGCTAACGCTGATTCAAGATGTGCTGGTATAGGTGCCAATTTATCGGCATATTTATTTTTGGATAATTTCACCGTACTAAGCTGTACAGCGAATTGCGTGTCATCATTCCACGGCAACAGAGAACCACTGGTGGTTTGTTTGAGTAACAGCACTTCAACTGTTTCAAGATCGCTATGCCGGGTACTGATTTCAGTATTATCTTCATACCAGCCAATGGCACTTTGATCGGTATACCCAAATCTGTCCCATTGCAGTAATTGGGCTTTGGCTTTAGCGGCAAGACTAAGTTCATTACCAATCACGGTATTTTCCTGATGTCGAAGGGTTGCCGGAATCTGCTCATAAGAATCTTCACCATATACAGCTTCTATCAATTGCCGAGCTTCTGCTGGCATTCTGATAGCCCCGAGTGTTATTAACTCCCGCATTCCCAGCCATAAGCGACCAGGCGAACGATACACATATTGAGTATTAATAAAATTGGCACTTAACCAATCGGTTTGGGGATTATCCTGCCATTGTGGTGCATGCAACCACAGTTCTGGTGATGAGCGAGTATCAATAATATCAGGCTGATATTTTCCATTGATATCTCGGGTATGACGATGTAAACGCCCCGCTCGCTGAATCAAATCATCTATGGGACAAATATCTGAAATCATCAAATCGGCATCGGCATCCAAACTTTCCTGAAAAACCTGTGTTGAGATCAGTATTTTGCCTCGGCGTATATTACTGTCAGCATATTTGCCGAAAATTTCCAGCACACGACTCTCAATGTCTTTTCGGTCTTGCAGAACAAAGCGGCTATGGAACAGCAGAACATTCTCAGGATTTGCCAATTTCTGTTGGATAGATTGAAAGGCGTCAAGGGCATCATTTACGGTATTGCGCACCCAAACCACACATTTGCCTTGTGTTACTGCATTCAAAATCGTCTCGATACAATCATCAAACTTATGCAGGAATTTGATTTTCACTTCTCTGCTTACATCGACTCGACTTTTTAATGGCTGCTCTAATAACGGTATGGCAGGATTAATTGATACTTTTGTGGCTAGAGGAAATGCTGATTGTTTGGGCACGCACGATGTTATTCCAGCAGCATTATGCCAAATAGCGACTAAACGTTTACGTTGCTTTTGTGACAAAGTTGCGGTCAGTAAAATAACACTACCACCTTGATGCAAATGCATAGCCAACAGACTTTCCAGCAATTCAAACATAAACTCGTCAGCAGCATGCACTTCATCAAAAATAAGTACTTTTCTGTTTAAGCCCAATAAACGCAGGGATTGATGACGACGTGGCAAAACAGCCAACAACGCCTGATCAATAGTCCCCACACCAACGGGTGCTAATAGTGCTTTTTTGCGGGAATCAGCTAGCCATTCGTTACACTGGGCTGTGGCCGTAGTATCGTTTTTTTCATAGTTCTGATCGGTACCCTTAGAAGCTAACACTGCATCACGGAATAAGTCATTCATTTCACGGGCACCATGTGCCAAAACGATACTCGGCTGCTTACCATCTTCCATTGCCAACATCTGTCCGTAATGTGTTGCAATACGCTTAAACATCGCATTGGATGTTGCCATAGTGGGCAAACCAAAATAAAAGCCGTCGGCGGCTCCAACATGCATTAAACGATGAGTGAGCGCTAAGGCCGCTTCGGTTTTACCTGCACCAGTCACATCTTCTAAGATAAAAAGTTGGGGAGAGTCATCAACATCAACCTGTTCGGCCCATTGCTGTAAAGGCGTTGGCTCATATCCATAGTGCTGTTTAATAGATAAAAAAGGTCGAACTTTCGGAATTTTATTAAGATCTGTAGCTTGCAAAGCAATACCTGCCGTGAGCAGTGCATATTGCCAATAGTCGTCTAGGGCGGCAGGTTCAGAACGGTACTTAAAATGCTCATTATCAGAGCCTATCCAGTCAGACAACACCGCTATACCAGCTAATTGCCAACTAACTTGCTCCAAGCGACAACGCCATTCAACAGACAATAATTTATCTAAAGGAATATCCGGTTGTAACAATTCAAACATCTGTTCAACAAATAATTGGGCAGCCTCAGTATTGTGAGATTCGGTAAAATCTTCTATTTCATTTTTATTTTTTGTATTGATCGGTTGACCGTGATGCCCGAGTACGCAGTTCACCAGTACCATTAAGGAATCGTAAATAGCTTTTCGCTCCAGCCGTGGATGCAGATGCTCAATGTCTAACAATTGCGTCAGTTTACTAGTTTTAAGATCATCCCAAAAAAATAATCCCATCCGATCATGGCGGAAATTTTTACCATCATAAGGATTACGACATCGTGGTTTAAGCAAACAATCATTATTATGGAGATACAACTGCTGAAATGCTGAGGCAAACTTTCCTAAGTCATGCAGTACCAACATAAAACAAAAAAGGTTTTGTAATTGTTTTGGTGACACACTCAGGAAATCAGCAAGATCCCTAGTGAGCTTCTTTTCCGGTGCGAGTAATAGCATACCCACCGCCGCCACATCCAGGCAGTGGTAAACCAACAAATGGTAATCCGCACCGCCGTTAGTAGGATCTTTTTTCGCCTTACCCCAATATTTAAAATAGGATGGAATGTCATTCATTATTTAGCTTATTCCCTATATACATTATTGTTTTTCTTATAAAAATCCATTCCGCAATTCTTGCAATGCCACGACTTTTCGAACTCTCCGAGCTCAACGGCACAGCCTCCAATTTGATATTGTTGTTGCAGCCTAGGTAACATTTGATCCTCAAATACAAAATCAACAGGAAAGCCAAATACATAACTTGCGATTGCTTTACTTGCATAGTGACGGCAGCGCTGAGGTTTGGTTTTATACACATACTGACCTTGCTGATTGATAAACATGGTTATATTTCTGCTGATATTACAAAATGAATATGCATCAATTAATTCCTACAACCTGACTACTTGTTGAACATTTTGCTTACTAATAACAACTTAACAATCCCTGAAATATAACCAGTAAACTGAGTTACCCTGTTTGCTTAGTTTGTTGCCATTTAGGTATTAAATAACCAGGGTTTTACGTCAACTAAGTTGGCTAGTTCTAACTGTTGAGATTCGGGAGTGATGTCGAAATACTTGGTGCTAACTTGCAAAGCCTGCACAACCTATTGGGCGAGTGCGGCTGTGGTTGGGATAATGAGCTGGCCGTTTTGCATATTGTAGTCTTGCTCTACGATGCGTTTTTTAACTTCGGTAAGGCGTTGATTAGCAATAAATATCAGGTTGATTGGTGTGTTCCACAATTCATCCTTATCTGATGTAACCACTTCCCCTTCTAACAAACTTAGTTCGCCGCGAAATCGGCTGAGCACAAAATCTCGACATTCTTTTTTGTCTTCACAGTAAGCGCGAAGATGCCAACGTAAGCCGGTTTTAACAAAGGTATGAGGATGAATAATACGCCCTTGGTTAATGGGTGTAGTAAGTGAAACGTATTCAGTATCTACCCGTTTTTGCTGTTTAATACCCGCGATGAGCACGCGCATTATTTGCGGTGATACCGCCCGATGGGGCACAGCGAGTTGAGTGTAAGTAGGTTGGCGCGAACATTGGAGTTGGCTAAGTGGATTACTGGATTGACTAGTCAGCCAATCAAGATATTCATTTACTTGGGTACTGATAAATTGCGCACTAAATTGCTCAGTAGGCACAAAACATTTCTGTTTTTTATCGTAAACAATATTATTGGGGCACAGGGTTTGATAAGACTTTAGATAAGACTTTGAGTGAGTCACCGACAACGAAAAATGCTTAGTTATGTCGGTAGAATTTACTCTACCTTCCCAATAGGCAAGTAGCTCTATTAGTTGAAAATGAATATCCCTTTCGTCTTTCATTAATTAACACGCTCGTAGAATTTATAGAACTATGCAAAAAATTAGCATATTGGTCAATAAACTTATCGATTAAAAATCTACTCCATCATTAGAATTAGGATTTACGTTCAAAGTGATTCAATCATGTAGCTAAATTTGTAAATAAAAAGCTGTTATTAGGCTGGAATTTGGATAGGGATTCTATTCGATTCTTGAGCACCCGTGACCGCGTATTCGTGGGTGAAAGCAAAGCTAGACCCAAACTCTATTTCATCTTTACAAACAGACCAGTTAAATCCTGAGTTATAGCGATCTGCTTATTTTTCAACATAAATGGTGTAACCCATAAAATCTTTTTCATGTGAATTTATCATGCGTTAATTACTCATTTGATTTTTTCAAGTAACTCGCCCACTTCACACTCAAACAAGTCACAAAGCTTATCAATCGCCTCTAAATCGATGCGTTGGGCGGTCTCTTTATAGAGCAAAGTCACAGTATTTCGGTTCAAGCCAGTTTCTCTGGCTACATCCATAATCTTCATTTTTCTTTCGCCCATTAAGCGCGCAAGATGACATTTAACCATACTTAATAACCTTTAAGATAAATTAATGTCATTTAAAATAACAAAAAGGCATTGACAATTACATTTTGTCATGCATAATGCCATTTAGAATGACAAATTGTATTTTTAGATAGCAACATGTCATTTGATTTTACACTGTCGTAAGGAGAAATCAATGAACAGTAATTCTAATTTGTACTTAACAACGTCTGAACTGTCAGCACGCATAAAATACGACACTCGCACCATACGTGAGCGTCTCAAAGATTCGGTTTTAATAGAAGGGATCCATTACATCCGCCCGTTTGGTGGACGAAAGATCCTTTACGTTTGGGAAGCAATCCAAAAGGATATGTGCAGATTTTCAAAGAATGCCATGGCCATTCCAATGACAGCCGGAGGTGTAAGCCATGGCTAGTATTAGCGTAAGAAAAGACACGGGTAAGTTGTTCCTAGATTTTAGATTTAGAAATATCCGTTGTCGTGAGCAGACTGAATTAAAAGACACGCCAACGAATCGCAAGCGAGCGCAAAACTTGCTGGACAGGGTACAAGCAGAAATCATGCTTGGCCTATTTGATTATCGGTCGACATTCCCGAATAGCAGTAATTTGCAAAAGCTAGAGGCGACTGCGTCTGTAATAGCATCAACGGTAACACAACTGCCGCACATGGAAGCATTTGCGGATTTGTGGTTTAACGAAAACAAAGTCTTGTGGCGTAAAAGCTATACCAATTCTGTGACCAACATTATTGAAGGGCGGATAATTCCTTTCTTCAAGGGAATACCTGTCGACCAAATAACCAAGCAACAGGTTTTAGCTTTTCGCACTCACATTTGCAAATTGAAAAAGAAGAATGGCGATCTGTTGTCACCTACACATGTTAATCGACATATGAAGTTGCTGAGGGCCATTCTGTTAGAAGCGGCAGATCGTTTTGCATTTACCTCATGCTACCGAGGTATTAAGCCATTAAAGGTAGCAAAGTCAGACATTAATCCTTTCACAATAGAAGAAATCAATTTGATATTGGCTAACTGTCGTGAAGATTTCCGTGAGTACTTCCTCATACGGTTTTTTACTGGCATGCGAACCGCCGAAGTCGATGGATTAAAATGGAAATACGTCGATTTTGCCAATCGTCGTATTCATATTCGAGAAACTCTTGTTGAAGGGGAAGTCACCTACACAAAAAATGACTCTAGCCAGCGCGAAATATATATGAGTGAGCCTGTGTACAACGCGTTTTTACTGATGAAGCTTCGCACCCAAAAATTTGAGTATGTCTTTGTTAACCGAGCTGGCAACCCACTTGATCATAATGGAGTAACAAAGCGTGTGTGGTATCCCTTACTTCGTGCTTTGCAATTACCTAAGCGCAACCCTTATCAAATGCGCCATACCACAGCCACACTATGGCTGGCATCGGGCGAATCTCCAGAATGGATAGCAAACCAAATGGGGCACTCTAATACTGAAATGCTGTTTCGGGTTTATTCACGCTATGTGCCCAATTTAACTCGAAAAGACGGCAGCGCTATCGAAAGTATGCTTGAGCGGGTTTTAACTTCTGACGAAGACAAAGGAGATGAATATGCTTAATTCCGTTCAGCCTAAGCTTTTAGATGCAAAAAAATTCAAACGCTTTAAAGGTAAATATTTTATGGTGGCTTGCTTGCAGAAACACACCAAAAACAGAGAGCCTTACTGGGAAATTTGCTTGTCAGATAGCTCAACTTCGTTAAAAGTTTATTGCTTCGACAAAGGCCATTTCTTTTCATCTTTTAAAGCTAACTCGCTTGTACATGTCGAGGTATGTATTAAAACACACCTTGGTAAACCCTATTTACGTTGCGTGTATTTAGAGGCTGTTGCCAGAGACAAGCTGATAAATAATTTGAATATTAGTTCTCTGCCATCGGCGTTGTGTCCTTTTCCTGCACTACTAACCGACATCGTCGATTTGTTTCAAACTATTGATAATGTGCATTTAAAGCGATTTGTTTCGCAAACACTTTTACAAAGTGACATTGCCACAAAGTATATAAACTGCCCTACCCGTGCAGGACGCAAGCAGAGTGTTGACAATTGCTTGCTTTCAAAAACATTACTTGTAGCTAAAAACCTATTAAAAAACAGAAGTCTTGATATTGAACAGCGAGATTTAGCCATTGCTTTTACAATCGTGCACGAAGTGGGGAAAGTCAATAAATATACCTCTGACTCAACACTATCTGCTATTGGATTGAGAGCCGACATTGACGATCTGTCATTAGCTATTTGCAGCTCAGCTTTGCAAGAGTTGGCGAAAAAATCACAGGTTTTGCACTATCAAATGCGCTACTTACTTACCTATGGCTTTGCCGGTAAGCACGCCAGCTTTAACGTGAATAATTTCTATTCATGTCTAGATTATTTATCTGAAAGTAGACCAAAACAGCAATCGACGCTGGCGGCTATCAAAGGCAGATATGTACCTCAGGCTATTGAGCTTATGTCGCAATGATGCAGGTTAAAAATTTAAATTAATGCAACTAATTAAATTAATTAAAGGAATTGAATAATGGCTCGTCATCCAGAAGTTAAAGAAAAAGAAATAATCGAAGCGGCTTTAGCATTGGAGCTAAAGGGAAAAACACCCAATCCAGGGGCTATTCGTGCATCATTAGGTTTTAGAGGTGGCCTAATCAGGATCCGCGATGTATGGGATACCTATACTGCCAAACGCGTGGGGAATTTTGGCGAAATAGACAGTCAGGAATTATCGTTAGACGATTTACCCTCAGACATTTCAGATGCTGCAATTCAGATGATATCTCGTCAGCGAGAACAGTTAGAGTTTTTAGTTATCAGCGCGTTTAGACGTTGTCAAAAATTATATGAAAAACGTGCTGATGATTTGATATTAAAACATCAAGAGTCTCTGAATTTTTACAAAGACTATGAAACCAGCGCAGATCAGTCAATCAAACTACTTGAAACTGATATCAACGAATTGCAAAGCGAACTCAAAATACTAGCGAAGCAGAATGCCAACTTACTTATCGAGAATTCAAAATTAAGCGGGCAAGTTGCGGCTTTTAAAGTCTCACTGCCAAATGCAATTAAACAGACCAACCCATCGGGCGCCCATGCCCAAAACTCTATCTAGCAAAATAAGGAATCAGTATGAGTGAATTACTATTAAAAGCGAAGGAACTTGCGAAGCTTGCGCACAGCGGTCAAACACGAAAATTTGATGACTCCCCATACATCGACCACCTTTTAGAGGTGGTTAAAATACTGCAATATTTTGGTATTAACGATGAGGTGGTGTTAATTGCCGGGCTATTACACGACACTCTTGAAGATACCAGCGTAACCGCAGAAACCATTGTTGAGAAATTTGGACAACATGTGTTGGACTTAGTAAAGGGCTTAACTGACGACAAGTCATTGCCACTGCGCGAGCGAAAAGCTAATGCACTGAATAAAATGGAAGCACTGAGTTCAGACGCACACTGCATCAAACTTGCTGATCTGATCAGTAATTTAAGTGCCCTCCCCAAATCTTGGACGCCAGAAAAATGCTATGAATATTTCAAATGGTGTGAAAAACTCATTTCTTCTTGTAACAAGGCTTCAAACCAATTGATTGAGCTTGCGACTTATCTGCTAGCGTTTCAATCAGCAAAGCACTCAATGTTAGACATGCTGAAAGTTTGGGCCGCCGACAGCAATATATACTGGGCTCAAGAATCTCATCATCTTTTATTCGTCGCATACACGGAATTGGGTGATGTTGAGGCTAGAATAATTCAACCAAAGTCCTCACAACTACACACACTTTTTGAATTGGGGCTACTGCGTAATTTCGTTCTCAACGAAGACCACAAAGGCACTGTTTTAGTGGTTGGTAGTTTTCTCCCAGCGCCAGAAAATGAATTCAAAAGTTACTTTGTTGATTGTACTTTGGTCGATTTGAAATAAAAATCTAGTAACAATCGCAGACCAACTCACGACTGTGTTCGCGATTTTGATCTCATCAGAAATCAACTATAAAAGCTGAGTTTTAAAGATGAAAATTATAGAAAAAAGACTTATGGATACTGTATTAGACATAACTTGTGACGTTTGTGAGCAGAGTGTTAGCACAAATATCAAAGGTAAAAAGAGCGAAGTGAATGCGAATTTAACAGCCACTTTCGGCTATGGCTCAGGAGAAGATGGAAATGTGTATCATGTTGATTTATGTGAAAGCTGCTTCAAAATAGCGTTGTCTGCGTTGAAAGAGCATAGAAGAGTACTAGTAATGTTTGATGATGAACACAATCTACCTGACGAAAAATTTGGATTCGATTTAGAGCGTTGCAGTAGATGATAGGATCGAATCCAACAGTTTGATTACCATAGGAGCGCATTTGCTTGGGCTACAAACAACTCAATAATATCCTTCTATCGGTAATAAAACTTGTTGGAAAATGGCAACTAAGCGAGGCAGAAAAACTTATCGTTCTTGGGTTTGATCCTAAAAATATCCCTTCTGAAATCACGCCAGATCAAGAGCAACGTTTATCACTTTTACTAAATATTCATTCAGAGCTACGCCACCTATTCACCAATCCGGCTAACATTTATGGCTATATGACAATGATCAACCATAACCCGCCATTCAACGGTAAAAGACCGGTTGATTTAGCTGGCGAGAATTTGGATGGACTTCATTCTGTTTACTATTCTATCAAAGTTTTAGCGCATTTTGAAAGGTCATACTAAGTTGCAATGTACCGATTTTTAATCGTTATTTAACGATAAATGAACGATCCCAAATAGTAGATTATAGTCATTAACATTTGGCAGACTTGTTTAAGTTTCTGAGTAAAAGTGTCTACAAGGATAGAGGAAGATAAGTGGTCACAATGAATAGAAAAAAGTACGACGCAATATACCCAATATCACTATTCAAACGAAATTTAAATTGTGTACTACGCAAATTTGAGTCCAAGCACTGGACTCACACTCTAATAACAAGAAACAGTAAACCCATCGCAGAAGTTACTACACAAAATTCATGAGATCTGGACGATTTTTGTAAAGCAAAGTTTGCTCTGGAGCTTCTGACACCAAATCGATAATATTAATACAGATAATATTTCACATAGCTCAATGCCATAAACTAAATAGTGAACTGATGAATTGATATTGGTTACTCTGTATAAAGTTGAAGCGACTTTAGATGAATTGCAACCCAATGGCATGCATTTTTCAAAGAGTTGGTGGAATACTTACTCATCTGCTGTTGAGGTCTTTTGTTTTTGATATCAAAGGCGTTTGGATGCATTAGATATAATTTGGCTTGCCCTTGGGGAAACATGTTTTTATTGTTTTTTGTTTGATCACTGACTTCCATTTGTTTCACTTTAGCTTTGATGCTTTGCCACTTTTCTATGTCCGAATAATCAGCGGGAGGGTGAAGAATAATGTACCAACGTTCTTTAGGTAACAAGGCTTGAAAAAAGTGGATAAATTGACCTGTACGTTTAACAGTGTTTAACGATAAATAACTATGATCATTGGCAACATTAGAAAGAAGGTGATGAATTAGCTGCTTAGTAAATTTGGGGGATTTTGCAAAATTTTTCAATAACAGCTCACAAATCTGCAGACGGTCAACGTCTTCGGCTTTAGTTTGCATTTTTGTCGGCCGAATACTGTCTGAAGTAGAATTAACTAACCGCGATTTTCCTCTACTGGTTTGATAAGCAGAATGCCGTTTTATTAATTGTGCTGCTTCAATCACAGCAATAACATATTTTGTAGACAAAGTTAGCGTAGCTGAAATATCACTTCTAGTGTTCCCATTACTATGTTCTTTCAATATTCTTTCACAATGCGCAAGCGAAGGTTCAAATGCGCCATTTAGAGTACGAGAGGGGCTAATAGGAGTGTTCATTTTAATACCAATGTTGGTAGAATATTTTTTTAACTGTTTATCGAAGAATCCAATCAGTTGGCACGCGTCTATGTTTTGATTCAATTCAACTTTCTCCGCCAATTGACTCAATATTCTCGTTTCTGAAAAACCCGAAAGTTTTGACCAAAATTGAATGGATTCCGTAATATTTGACTTCATCAAATATTGGTTAAGTAAAAGATCGGTGAAATGTGAATATGTTGTTATGGTGGTGCTGGGACTTATGTGCCCGACCACACTTGAAATTTGATAGTAGAGGTCATTTTGATGAGCTATGAAATAACGCCGTATCTGCTTGATCTGACTCTCCGTATATCCGGTGTACCGCCTTGTTGTCTCAATATCGCTAAAAATTATTAACTGTAGGAATGAAATGCTAGTATGTCTAAATTGATAAGACACGATTCTTAAATCACCATAACTTGATAGTAACTCAGTAATTTGGCTTCTAATTTTACTGTCATTAAACATGACGTCATGATTGATTTGCTGCGAAAATAGCAGTGCATTTTTTCTACCTTCGGTTTCTACTTTTCGTTGTCTGATAAAATTTTCAACTGTTTCATACTCCGCCGGTTTGAGTAAGACTCCTAGCGGCACCTTTCTGTTTGAACTAGCGGTTTTTAGACCACCAAAAGCATTACGCCTTAAATAAACCCACAAAATATTTGAAGATTCTATATCCCTCATTTGCAATTTAAATACTTCCGATGGCCTAAAAAATCCACGGCGAAGAAAAATAATAAATACGTCTAAACTTTGTTTGAAACTATCGGATTCAGTAAAATAGAACTCTGCTATGTCTACCCGTAATCTTTCAAAGTGGTGCTCAGGAATTAGTTCACTTCTAACATGAAACGACTGGGCTTCTTCAGATATCCATTCCGGAACGGCCAACGCATAATTCTCGGCAATAAATATAAATAGTAAAGTTAGTGTGTCTTTAACTGTAGAATCTTGTTCGGCTCGTTGTAGTACCATCTCTTCAAAAAATGAATCCATTTCATCAGAGCCGCATTCTTTGATGTTGGTGCTTTTCCAAGTTTCAACCCAGACATTAGCGATCGCATTCATGTATCTTATACCCGTACCACGGGCATGCTTCCAACGATTCGAACTCAAGCCATCCATCACCCATTCATGAATAATTTCGACTTGTACGTTGAAATCATAGATTACGTGTAACTGTTTAAGCCTGTTTAATGTAACCAATCTAGATTGATCTTCATCGACTTCAGCTCGCAAAATGTTTTTCATCTGCTCAATAATTTCGTGATCTTTACAGTACTCAACCGCATTATTTTTTAGCTGACGAATATTAATACTTACTGAATGTTGAAGGCTGGTGTTCAGCTTATTCACCGCATGTTCGCTATTAACTTTTAACTTCTTATTATGAAAGGCTAATAATGACTCTAAGGGCATGGAAGGACTGTATAGTTCTCCCGTGGCGTAATGTTCCATAAAGTAAGGAAGAGGAGAATCGTTACGTCTAATTCCAGCTTTAAAGCATGCTTGCAAAAATTTACTGTTTTTAGTAAAGGTCAATTGAGAGGTCTTATTAAACGTTGAAACTAAATTCTTTAATAAAGTTTTGAGCGTTACTGTCTCTAAATCTGGAAAAGAAGTCCTCGCTGACAAGTAAGCTATAATAGCGGCTTTGCTCAACACATCTGGATACCAGCGGCGCACAGTAGTCCGTGTTTCTTCATTGCGAATATTTGTGGGGTGCCCCGACTTTTCATATATAAGATCGATGAATATTTCTTGGTTTACGACTGAAATGGGGTGAACATTTTTTTGTAAGATACTAACCAAACTGTTTAGAGCTTCTTCAAATGCAAGTCCCCCTTGCGACGCAGCAAAAATAACGACGTTTTCTAAAATAAATTCAATTGAGGGGTCGGGTGTTCTTACAATTAATTCAGCTCTTTGAGTTAGAAAATGACTTACTGAATTTGCTAGAATTTCGAGATTTAGATCCAGTTCGTGTTTAAGCTTTACGCTTGAACTGTTTTTTATTATTTGGTCGTATAGAAACTTTATCTCCCAGAGTAAAGCGCGAATTATTCCGTTATTCTTTGATGACTTTGAGTTAATAAACTCATTTACTGCCTGAAAATTAATCTTGAGAAGCTTTATTTCTTTTGCATTTAAAGCTATCTGAAGTGCATCTGAAATTGTGTCACAGCTAACCGATAAAATTTTCAATGCAGCTTTTCGTAAACTACTTTTGTTCTCAGTTATTGAGCCTGACTTAATGGCGTCTAAAATGTCTTCAATCAGTTTTTTATCAAAATTTTGTACGCTTTGATTAGTTTTTAGCGTGTCTTCCATGATTTGACTTCCATACTGTTAACAATGAGTGGTAGCTCTAATGTGCTCACTATATAGTTTTCAATTTCTCTACTGATTGCTCGATTTGTCGAAAACTTATATGAACTAAATGCAGAGTGCAAAGTATCCGGGGCTGGTGCATGACCCATGAAGACTTCTAGCTCATTTCTTGAAAAACCTTTTTGCATAAGAAATGTTGCAACAAAGTGACGCGCCCAATTCACTGGAAAAGGGAATTTAGCGCCAATCAAAGAAAATGCATGTTTAGCGTGATATGGCCTCAAACCACTGCTATTCCAGAGATTGAATAAATTAGTCTGACCACTGAGTATTCTTGAGAGCGTATTAGAAATATGTGGATAAATAAATTGCAATTTATACGTTAAGTTTCTTATAAAACTCAGATAAGTATGCAAAATTTCAATTGCGATAACTGGAAGGTAAACAAGTCGCGTACTTTTGCTGCCTTTGTCGCATATCACCAGACTGCCTGAAATAAGATCGAAATGTTTAAGTGTCCCAAACTCTGACACGATGGGCCGATGCAGCGTGCATAACTCGAGAAAAAAAACGACGTACATCGTGTAAAAATTAAATGTATTAACGATTTCATTTTGAGTGGTAGGCTTAGGATTTATAAAATTACAACAATGTTTAAATAGCATTTCAACAGCTGAATCGTTTGCAACCCGGCAACTGCCAACGAAACATTCTTTTTCGAGAGTCTGCACTTGAAAGGTTGTTAAACTTGCCTCTGTGGTAAGCGAATTTATGAAGTGAATATGTTTTTGGACAACTTTGTTTGAATCAAATAAACCATACGCACACTGGTTGTTGTACTTAAGATCATGGTCAGCAATATATGCGACTTCAGCACGATTTAAGTTATATTTTGGAGCACTATGTGCTAAGTGCAATTGCAGCCGAGTTATGTTTACATGTTGAAATAGACCTCTCAAATATTGTTTGCAGAATTGAGTAACGTACTCGCTTAAGTTTTCAATGCTTTGAGCGTCTTCTTTAGCAGCTTGGAAAGCTGGCAACAGTTTCAACGGAAGAAGAATTTGCCCAGGACCGTCGGCAACTCTAAATAAATATTTGTGAATAGAGGGTATTTTAAGTTCTGGATACTGCCAAATTGAGTTAATAAAAAAACCATTTTCGACATCTTCCGCACGAGGGTTACTTGGGAGGGAAGTTTCTGCTTCAAGCAACTGAGATAGGTTTCGGCCTGAAAATAAACTTGCCATCACAAACCCAACTGCAGGATTTGACTCTAACTGCTTTTCGCATCTTTGCAGAACTGTTGTGACTACATCATTGGTTAAACAACCAACATCACCCAAAAGACACTTTTTACGTCTGACGATGTGAGCCAAGCTATACGAGTTATGTTTGCTAGTTTTAGATGAATCTAAATCCATAACATCTCCCCCATTTCTTCTGCTTTTTTGGCTGTTGCCCCTTTTTTCATTTGAGTTCGGACGGCTTGCCGCGATTCCGAGCAAAGCTTCATTGTTGCTGGCTCAGGCTGCTTACTGAGACTCGCGCCTGTCAGCCTCTCTAAAATATGAGGGGGGCACGTAATCAGCATTTGAAAAATTTGAGACAAAACAGCATTTCGATGATGTGTGCGAGAGAGAATGAATGAAACATATTCCCAAGCTATCGCCTCTATTTTTGGCGGTTTAGCATCAAATACAATGACAGATATTTTTTTATCCAATTCTTTCGAACTCATATATGGGGGTTGAAGTACAATCCACCCTGCAAAAACTCGGTACATGCCGAATTCATTTTTGTATGCAAGCGGAAGTTCAAAATTACTGAGTTCCGATAAAGTGGGTTTTGTACTCAGTAATTTGTTATCTATCTGATATCTAAAACTCGACGTTAAAATAAATGCGTCAGTGGCTTCTTTGGCTATTCTGATTCGTCCATAAGCAATCTGCTGTATTTGTGAATTAAGCTGCATAAAACATCCTTTTTTATTAAATTCACAACTCATGGTGACACGATATCTTCAGTTTTCCGCTTCATATGAAAAAAATTTCAAAATGATAATTGATGAAATAGTTGCATTTGCAACAGTTTGCTTATTTTGATTCAAAATGATAAGTAGTACGGGTGGATTGTTAGCTTTGTATCGTCATTTTTTACTACAAAAACTTTCGATAAATTAGAATATTATCAACGCCAATAAAATGTTACCGACGCTAGTAATTTAGGGACTTTCAGCAAAACTAAAATGTTTAAAATGTGTGGCTAAATATGAAAACAAGCCATCGTAAAATTTAAGCTATTTTCAGTATACTTTTAAGAGTAGTTTTTGCAGAGTCGAGCATTCTTCGTCACTTAAGACCGAAAAGACGTCTCTGAGCACGTTGTTGTATATCAAAGAAATATCACCGGCTAAGTTGCTCCCCTCCTTAGTCAAAATGATATTTTTACATCTGCGTGACTGCTGATCTACAGTTCTTCTCAGCAATCCTCTTGTTTCCAATTTGGCCAACTCTCTTGTTATTTGATGCTTCGGAAATCCAGTTACTTGTACTAATAATTTTTGACCAACCCCTCCTCTATCAGACATCTCACTGCTAGGGAGTGCATTCAATATCTGGAATTGATTTTCAGTCAGATCGAATTGTTGATAGGCCGGAATGAGGTTTTTCTCGATCAAAGCAAGTATGTTCCGAAAGTGTGATGGCATTATGTTATGTCTAAGATCAAACATTTTTTCTAAGTCACTCCTCAAATATCGACAATTTCATTGTGATAATAAATAGTTGCAAATGCAACAATCATGAGAGCGGTTATCATTTTTAAGCTCTTTTGACTCCCATTTCGAGCTTTTTCCACTTTTTTTTGAAATCGACTAAGTTAAACATCGTTAACCAAAAAGGAGAAAAAAATGTTTAACAATATGGAAGTAAAAATGGGCGCAATCAAAGTAAAAGACATCGGCATACATCCGCTCGCTGAACCAGCATTTATTTGCTTTTTAAATATAGCAGAGCTGCGGAAATCATTCGGTTTTAACGTGCAACTGGAGATTGAAAACCCACTGTGCCTGCCTATGCCGTTAGTTGCAAAACATAATCGAAACTACATGGCAATTTCGCACTCTTGTATTATGAAAGATGCGTATATCAATGCCCCGCAGTCATTCCGATTGGAAGTTCTCAAGGTTCGTAATATAACTAACAAGCAAATCGAAGTTCTGTCTTGGATTCACTTGATAGACATTTACGAAACAACTCCTGCTGACGAAATGATTGATGCAATTTTCAAACATAGTTTACGTCAGTTTGCCGATGACTTTATCGTTATACTGTTGTCACACAGGCCAAAGTCGAGATTGATCAATCGAATACTAGATTCAAGATACTGTCCTGAGTCGTGGATAGATTTGCCATATCCCCTGCCATTAAGATTTTAGTGGCGATTTTTGAAAAGCTATAAATCTAGCGGGATGTTTTAATCTCGCTAGATCCATTGTAACAATAAGAGCTCTCTAAAAGCTCTCGCTGACACAGAATTTTAGAAAACTCTCTGCTGAGGTATTTCAATTCAACAACTAATCTGAGGCTGGGCGTTCAACGTTACTTTAGTTCGTTTTACAAGCGCTGTTTGAAAGGGTTTTCGTGATGTGGCCGAGATTAAAAGTGATTTTCAAAGTTTAGTTCTAGTGTATGTTTTTTTAAACCAAATATAGTATAAACTTGATTTATACTATAAAGGGTATATCCTAGTATTATACCAATTTTAGTATGTAAATAACCTTATGAAAGTAAACACTCCTGCTGATATCAGTCCGATAATACGTGATGCACGCAAAGCTAAGGGTTGGACGCAGGCTCAGCTAGCTAAAAATGTAGGGCTATTTCAAAAAGATATTTCTCGTATTGAAACAAGCCCTGATAAGGTCAGTTTGGTAACCCTCTTACGTGTATGTAGTGCGCTCGATATTAAATTGTCAGCCACAGCAAATAATAAGAGTGACCTAAATCAGCGCAAGGTGCTGGATTTCTGATGGGCCGTAAATCTCATACCAAACAGCTTTATTGCTCTATGAATAATGTTCTTGTTGGAACACTTAAACTGAACAAAGGCAGAATGAGTTTTCAGTATGATCCTCAATGGTTAACTGTCATAGGGACTCGGGCGCTATCACTAAGCCTCCCGCTGCAATCGAGTGAAATTAAATCTGATGCAGTTCATGCCTATTTTGATAATTTACTACCCGACAATGATGTTATCCGTAAATATATGGTTGACCGCTTAGGTGCTCAAAGTACATCTCCCTTTGATTTACTCGCCACAGTCGGCGGTGATTGCATCGGCGCAATATCTTTAAGCAACGAACCACCATTTGAGGCCTTACCAGCCATTTCACTCAAAGCAATAAACGAAGCAGATATTGCCCAAACGATACGAGACACTCGAGTAGACAATGTACTGGGCATGCACAGTGATGATGATTTTCGTATTTCGTTAGCCGGTGCCCAAGAAAAAACCGCGTTGACACTATGGAAAGGTCAATGGCACAAGCCGCAAGGTCAGACAGCAACAACCCATATTTTTAAACCACCCATCTTTCACCATCAACAGATGAACATAGACTTATCTAGTAGTGTTGATAATGAATGGTTCTGCCTGACCTTTTTGGCTAATCTAGGATTGCCTGTTGCAAAAGTAGCTATTCAAAGCTTTGAAGATCAACGAGTGCTGGTCGTTGAACGCTTTGACCGACGTATTACGGATAGCCAAATAATCCGGCTTCCTCAAGAAGATATGTGCCAAGCATTAGGTAGAGTCAGTGGCAGTAAATATGAAGAAAAAGGTGGGCCCGGAGCGCTAGCTATCATGGACTTACTCAAATTTTCTAGCTCAGCAATACAAGACCGGTACAATTTCCTGATGAGCCAAATTGTATTTTGGTTACTCGGCGCGATTGATGGCCACGCAAAAAATTTCAGTCTATTTTTACAAGCGGATGGTTATCGCCTAACGCCCTTTTACGATGTGATGAGTGCCTACCCTTATTTTGGACAAGGCAATATTCAGAAAAAGAAAATCAAAATGGCGATGAAAGTCCACAGTAAAAACAATCACTATCATTGGTATAATATTCAGAAGCATCATTGGTTGGCTCATGGAAAGTATCTAGGTATGCCAGAGGAAAACGTCCAATCAATATTTGATCACTTATTAGACAAAACAGAACACGCTTTGGAAAATACATTTAAGCTTGCACCGCAAGATTTTAATCTGGAATTAGGTAAAGCCATCGCTGAACAAATGTGCCAATGTTTGGACAAACTACGCTAGTTATATTATCTATGCATGAGGTCAGATTACGTCAAATAAGAACGCTAAATAGCCAAAACACCTAACGGATATTTTATTGAAAAGTGTTTCCCCCATATGAATTTAAAGGTTGCAAATATCTATGTTTTGACGCAAAGATATGTGACCACCTCGTGACAAATATTCTGATTAACGATTGAAAATTGTGGGGGCCACATCGTTATTTTTTAAAATTGTGACTCATCTAAACGGTATGATATGGCACAAAATGGGATTATTAATCTTTATGTAAAACAAATAGTTAAGAATATTAACAATGGTTATCGCCAGATTGAGCACATTTAAAAACAATTAATACACCTCGTTTTTCTTAGCACTCGGGAGGTATTATACCGAGTTAATACAGAGCTAAGCGTAGAAAAGATAATAAGTAATATTAACATCGCCAATGGTATTGCTTGGAGTAGTGACGCATCTTTATTTTATTTGGCTAACTCTGCTTTACAAACAATCTTTCAGTGTGATTTTAATAACGCTACAGACGCAATCAGTAACAAGCGAATTTATGCTAGTACCATTACCAATGTTTTTCCAGACGGTGCTAGCGTTGATAGTAAATACAATCTTTGGAGCGCAAATTGGGGCGGAACTTCCCTTAGTTGTTACGCAGTAAATGGAGCTGAAAGAGTTTTTGAGATGCCAGTGAGCCACCCTACTTGAATCACTTTTGGTGGTGATAATAATGATTTAATGTTTGTCACAACAGCTACCTGCGAACTTTCGGCAGCACAAAAAGCAGAACAACCGCTAGCCGGTAGTTTGCTTATTTTTAGGTCAGAGGCCATAGGATTAGACAGCCATATATTTTCTACTGCCACACAGATGAATTCCATTTTGCTAGACACAAACTCAGTTTATTGCATTCAAATGATTAGACTTTCAAACAACGACATATGTGATTATTAACCAACATGCTCAGCTAAATTTAATTAAAGATGCACAGTAATCCTGAGCAAAAAGCAATAAACAGGATAAGGGGCCGGATCATATTGAGATTAAAAAAACGACCTAAAAACAAAGATAACAAATAGCCTACTATCACTGCTGGCACACTATAAACAAACAACCAGAGATCTTGTTTACCCACCACCCCAGCCATGCTCAGTGACACTATACTTAAGGCATTGATATAGACAAAAAACAAACTTAGGTTTGCTTTGATTTGTTCCTTATGAGCGGTTTGATATAACAAACCCATAGGTGCGCCACCTGCCGAGGTTAAAGTTCCCATAAAACCAGACAAAGAACCCGCAACAGCACTGGTAACACCAGATACTTGAGGAGTAAACCCAGCCACTGACAATAACACCGCACAGACGATCGACAGTCCAAATAAAATTTGATACTGGCCTAAATCCACATAAGTAATTACAGCTGTGGCAAGAAAAACCCCAACACTACCACCGAGAATGGAAAATGACGCCAGCTGTTTGTTGATATATTTACGGTTTGCCAATAACAAGGCCAAAGTAACAACCAAGGCATTTAGGATCATAGGTACGGGAACTAATTGCGGTGCAATTAAAAATAAAAGAGGTGCGCTGAACAAGCCCAGACCAAAGCCAATAAGCCCTTGTAAGCAGGCACCTGTAATGAGTATTAGATAAACTAAAGCCCAATCATGAAAAGCTAAAATCATCAATTCTGTTGCTGCGCATACTGACATTTGACATATTGTATTATGAATATCATGAGTTTAGGCTTTATACAATGCTTATACCCCCACTCAAACCAAATACCGTAAATAGCTTAATATTAAACCCAACCGCCATCAACAATAATGGATTGAGCGGTAAGCATCTTACTGTCGTCAGCGGCTAAAAATAGCGCGGCGCTGGCAATATGTGTAGATTCGAGAGTTTCTTTAATACATTGGTTTTTGCGAATGTCTTCAAAATCACTGGCTTGCAGGCGATGATAAAGCTGTTTTTCTGTCATTACCCAGCCCGGAATTAAGGTATTTACGCGAATATTGTCACGGCCATGATGTTTAGCCAACGTACGTGTCATACCTTCTAGAGCGGCTTTAGCCGTGGTGTAAACCGGCATAAAGTCTTGTTTAATGCGCCAGCTAATAGAGCCAAGATTAATAATACTGCCACCACCTAAACGTTTCATATGGGTGACAACTGCTTGTGCAGTAAAAAAGTTTGGACGTAAATTTACCGCCATTTGGTCATCCCAATACTCTACCGACAGACTTTCGGTATCATGACGAGCATCATTTGCGGCGTTATTCACTAACACCCCAATATCACCAAATTGACTTTTGGCGAGATTAATGGTTTCTAATAAATGGGGAATGTTGCGAATATCACATACAAAATACTGAATTCGTTGCTCATCGCTACCACCCATTTCTGCACATAATTGTTGGCTGGCCGGTTCGTCAATATCTATAAAGCTGACTTTAGCGCCTTGTTGGTAGAAGGCACGCACAATTTCGGCACCAATACCTGTGGCTCCACCCGTTATAAAAACATGTTTATTGTTGAGACTTGGATATTGGCTTATCTGTTCATTATTAGCAGACATTAAATGCTCTTAAAGGTATTTTTATTAAGCTTATGGGTCTGTTCTACACGAAAAATAAGCAACTTTTCCGGCAGTATCAGCGACTATTTTTGTTCTTGTTTGGCAATTTCAGCATCGATAAAAATGATGGCCTCGTCAATCAGGTAAGCAGTCATGCTTTTTGCTCTTTCTGGCTGGCGCAAGCTAATAGCCCGATACACTTTATCATGCTCTTCAATAATAGCTTTGATACTGCCTTTAGCCGGAGTGGTGTGCTGGATACTGACATTTAATGCGGTGCTAACAAAATCACGTAACTGGAGAATAAACCGATTATTACTGGCAGCTAAGATACTGGTATGAAAGGCAATATCGGCCTCATGTAAGGACAGGGTAGGATCGCTACCAGCCGCTTCCATACCTTTTAACGCCTGTTCAATCTGCTTGATTTGCTCATCTGTGGCAAATTGTGCAGCAAGTGCCGCAGCTTGAGGCTCAATCGCCATACGCATTTGTAAAAACTCACGTAATACAAATAAAGACGGGCTACTTTCAAGCATCCATTTGAGCACACTTGTATCGTACAAATTCCACTTACTGGCAGGTTCTACCACTATGCCTTTTCTGGGGCGAGAGGTGATGAGGCCTTTGGCTCCTAACATCTTTACGGCTTCGCGGATGGAGGTGCGACTTACACCATAGTCTTCACACATCTTTGCTTCGCTAGGGAAACCTGAGTCGTTCGAATATTCACCGGAAATGATTGCACGGCCTAACTCTTGAGTTACTTTGTCTGATAAATTCAGGTTTTCAATTAAAGCCATGCTTACTCTTCACTTCAAATATCCATTGTTTGATTATCTTATCATAATTTTAAAAGATGTAAGGTCAACGACTTTGATTAAAAGCACAGACAAATAAACAACTTCACTTTGAAGTTTATTTTTAATTAACATCCATGTAACACTTCTCATTTGTAATACAATATGTCAATATTCAAAACTGTAAAACAACGACAATAACTAATGCACAATCTGTGAGAACAACAAGATGATTGAACTGAGTACACTCGACTGGCTGGTGTTAGCCGGCTTTTTTGTATTACTTATAGGGGTGGTGTGGGTATCTATGCGCCAAAAAGGCCAAGATACCGAAGACTATTTTTTGGCAGGCCGCAACGCGAGTTGGCTTGTAATAGGTGCATCGATATTTGCATCAAATATTGGTTCTGAACATTTAGTTGGTTTGTCGGGTGCAGGCGCTCAGTCAGGTATGGCACTGGCTCACTGGGAATTACAATCTTGGATCATATTGTTATTAGGTTGGGTATTTGTACCTTTCTACTGGAGCAGCAAAGTTTACACCATGCCGGAGTTTTTAGAACGTCGTTATAACTCTGCTTCACGTACTTTTTTGTCGATTATCTCATTAGTCAGTTATGTACTCACCAAGGTAGCCGTAACGGTTTATGCCGGAGCCATTGCCTTACAAACCATCCTAGGCATCGATACTATTTATGGCATTGATTTCTTTTGGATATGTGCCTTTGGTTTAGTGGGCATTACCGGGATTTATACCGTATTAGGCGGCATGAAAGCCATTATGTGGACCTCGGTCTTGCAAACTCCTGTATTGATTATCGGTTCGGTTGTTATCCTTGTGGTTGGCCTAGATAAAGTGGGTGGTTGGGCCGAAGTAGAACGTTTAAATGGCGCCAACATGCACTTGATCCGCGCAGCCACTGACGAAGACTTCCCTTGGCCTGGTATTATTTTTGGCTCCTTCATTATTGGCTTCTGGTACTGGTGTACCGACCAATATATCGTGCAACGGGTATTGTCGGCAAAAGGCATTAAAGAAGCCCGCCGCGGTACTATGTTAGCTGGCTATTTAAAACTACTACCGGTCTTTATCTTTTTGGTCCCAGGTATGATTGCCTTTGCTTTAAAAGAAAAAGGACTGATTCATTACGATGGTGCCGATCAGGCCTTCCCAACACTGGTGGCTGAATTATTACCTTCTGGGGTAAAAGGCATAGTAATAGGTGGTATTTTTGCCGCATTGATGAGTTCTTTAGCATCCTTATTTAACTCATCAGCGACCTTATTTACCATCGATTTTTATAAAAAATTCAAACCAGAATCTTCTGAAAAACACCTATTGTCAGTGGGTCGTTGGGCAACCGTAGTGGTGGTAATTTTAGGTATGTTGTGGATACCGGTAATGAGCTTAATTGCTGATGTACTGTATGAATATCTGCAAAGTGTGCAATCACTCATCGCCCCTGGTATTGCGGCAGTATTTTTACTTGGCTTAATTACCCGAAAAATCACCCCAGCCGCCGGTTTTGTCGGCTTAGTAGCGGGTTTTGTATTAGGTATGTTCCGCCTTGTATTACTACCCTTTAAAGACTCTTTGCAAGGCACCATTTTGGCGCCAGTCACCGATATGAACTGGTTGTATTTCTGTATTTTACTGTTTGTATTAGTCTGTGCTGTGATGATCATAACCAGTATCTTTACCAAACAAGCCACAGATGAGCAAATTGATGGACTTACTTTTGGTTGTTTAGGTAAAGCCAGACTAAAAGAAGTCGCAGAAAGTATGGACATTTGGGACTACGTGCATACTGCGGGTATCCTAGGTATTACGGTACTAATCTACTACCGCTTTTGGTAAATCAAATTCCATAAAAAAAGCCCCTGCTGATGAATTCAACAGGGGCTTTTTTATTAGCGCTTAAAAATCAGTCTCCTTGCCCATTAAAAAATAACGGAAAGCCCTGCGCATCCCAATAAATAGGTCGTGCTCTGGCATGCCGATTAGGATCACTTAAAGGGCTGCCCTTTAGCTCAAGATATTCTCGGCTGTGGTAAATCAACAAATCGGTAATACCATCTTCTGCCACCGTAAAGCTATTGTGACCTGGACCAAAACGGCCTAATTCAGGCTGAGAGCTAAATACCGGTTGTGGTGATTTATGCCAGCTTGATTTGTCCATTAAGTCACTCTCTACATCGGCCCATAACATGCCCATGGCGTAACGATGATCGGTGGCAGCAGCGGAATAAGTAACAAATACTTTGCCATGGCGGATAAGTACCGCAGCGCCTTCGTTAACCTTATACCCCTGTACTTCCCACTCTAAAGTGGGCTCAGTTAAGGTAATCACAGGGCCAGTAATGCTCGATGGGCCATCCATCTCGGCCATTAGTAAAGCAGAGTTATAGGTACGTGGAACGTTCATTTGTGCCCAGATTAAATAACGTTTTCCTTTGTGCTCAAAAGTAGTGGCATCCAAAGCAAAACTATCATCAGGAGTCTTGATTTGCCCTAGCTCTTGCCAATCACCTTCCCTGGGATCGTCACTTTTGTTAGCTAATACATACATTCGTATGCGCCATGGTTCCTCAACATCCCCTGCGGCAAAATAGACATACCAGCTATCGTCAAAACGATGTAATTCTGGCGCCCAAATGTGCGCGCCCATATTGCCCTCTATATGTTTTTGCCAGATCACTTTTGCTTCGGCCAGTTTAAGATCATTGATACGACAGGCACTGCGTATTTCAATTTCATCAAATAAAGGTGAGGTACCAATGAACTGGTAACAGCCCGTATTTGGGTCTTTATAAATCCAAGGGTCGGCACGTTGCAATACAATGGGGTTATCGATATTTAACTGAGAATTAGTGGCAGCACTCGACAGAGGACTAAAGGCAAGTAATAGACACAGATTCAAGCAATGTTTATTGGCATTTTTAAATAACATAAAGTAATACTCTTGGTTTAATTGTCAGCTTATTTCATAAAATACATTGTTAATATTGTATTACAATTATGCTAACATTAACGGCTAATTACCATGTAAAAGGATAGTTTTATGTCACTAGGGCAAAAATCCCGGAAAATTCTTAGCCTTATTAGTTTGAGCCTGTGCTGTTTAGGCAATGTGAGCAAGGCCAAACAAGTTGAAGTACATGATCCTGTTATGGCCAAAGAAGGTGATACCTACTACGTTTTTAGCACCGGCCCCGGCATTACCTACTATCAATCTAAAGATTTAGTGAACTGGCAACTCAGTGGACGAGTATTTAAAGACGAGCCCAGCTGGGCTCAGCGAGTTGCACCGGGTTTTGGTGGTCATTTATGGGCTCCCGATATCATTCAAAAAGATGGTTTATATTACCTGTATTACTCGGTATCAGCCTTTGGTAAAAACACCTCTGGTATAGGCGTAACAGTTAATAAGACACTCGACCCAAAGGCTAAAGATTATCTTTGGATTGACCAAGGCATTGTGCTTCAATCGGTGCCCGAACGGGATGACTGGAATGCTATTGATCCTGCCATCATCAAAGATGAAAATAACGATTATTGGATGAGTTTTGGCTCCTTTTGGGCAGGATTAAAATTAGTCAAATTAGACTCTAGCTTAACGCGAATCGCCCAGCCGGAAGTATGGCACTCTATTGCTGCCCGTCCGCGCAATGCAAAATCAAAGATTGAAGGCGAGAGAAACGGCGCTATCGAAGCCCCTTATATTTTCCATAAAAACGATTATTACTATTTGTTTGTCTCTTTCGATAAATGTTGTCGTGCTGCCAATAGTGACTACAACGTGAGAGTGGGTCGCGCGACAAAAGTCACTGGCCCTTATCTGGATAAGGACGGTAAAGACATGGCGCAAGGTGCTGGCAGTCCGGTCATTAAAGGTAACAACGACTGGCCGGGCTTGGGTCACAACGCAGCCTATAGTTTTGATGGCAAAGATTATTTGGTACTACATGCCTACGAAGCCGCCGATAAAGGCATACAAAAACTGCGTATTTTACCCATGAGCTGGCAAGACGGTTGGCCAGTAGTCGACCCAACTGAATTAAATAACCGTATAACCCAATTGCATACTAGTCAAAAATAATCGGCAACAACTAACAGCGGCTTTGCATTCCAGTAGATTGCATGCAAAGTCGCTGATATACATCTAACAAACCCCCTCTAATTTAGTCTGCGTAATACATATTGCAGAATTCCGCCATTGCTGAAATAGCTAAACTCATTGGGGGTATCTATCCTGATTTGAGCGCTAAAACTAAATTCAGTGTTGTCCCGTTTCACCTTCACTCTTGCTTCTTATTGCCCCTGCCTTATAGCCTCAATAGTATATTGTTCGGTGCCATCCAGTTTTAAGCTTGCGGCACTTTCACCATTTTTAAACTGTAAAGGTAAAATCCCCATACCGATAAGATTAGAGCGGTGAATGCGTTCATAACTTTCTGCCAGTACCACTTTCACACCAAGCAATAAGGGACCTTTAGCAGCCCAGTCTCGTGAACTGCCAGTACCATATTCTTTGCCCGCAATCACAATACGGGGAATATTTTGTTGCTGATATTGCATGGCGGCAGCAAATACACTCATTTGCTCACCGGATGGCTGCAATCGTGTCCAACCACCTTCAGTGCCAGGAGCTAATTGATTTTTAAGCCTGATATTGGCAAAAGTAACGCGCATCATCACTTCATGATTACCACGACGTGAACCAAAGGAGTTGAAGTCTTTTTCCTCAACGCCATGCTCACGTAAATACTCGGCAGCCGGCCCATCAGGGTCGATACTGCCGGCAGGAGAAATATGATCGGTAGTCACAGAATCACCCTGCTTTAACAGACAGCGAGCCTGCGTGATGTCGCTCAGCGCTGCTGGTTTTATATCCATTCCAGCAAAAAATGTTGGCTTTTTAACATAGGTGGATTCTGGCCAATCATATTGTGCACTGTCAGCAATTTGCAGCGCATTCCAGCTTTTGTATTTCGTCGTTAGTGGGCCAGATATCGCGCAAATAAACAGGTTTACCATCTGTGGAGATCCCTAGTGGCTCCTTAAGTAAATCAATATTCATATTACCCGCTAAGGCATAGGCCACAACAAGAGGCGGAGACGCGAGGTAATTGGCTTTGACATCAGCATGAATACGCCCTTCAAAATTACGGTTACCCGACAAAACGGCGGTGACGTTTAATTTTGCTTTGCGAATAGCATTGCTAATCGGTTCAGGCAAAGGACCCGAATTTCCAATACAAGTCGTGCAGCCATAACCGACAAGATTAAAACCCATTGCCTCTAAGTCAGACGTTAAATCGGCTTTATCCAGGTATTCGGTGACTACTTGAGAGCCCGGCGCAAAACTGGTTTTAACCCAAGGTTTTACGGTTAAACCCAATGCCTTGGCCTTTTTGGCTAACAATCCTGCCGCTACCAGCACAGAAGGGTTAGAGGTGTTGGTACAATTGGTAATGGCGGCAATGACAACAGCACCGTTTTTAAGCTTAAACTGCTGACCATTGTAGTCACAGTGAGGTTCATTATCTGCGGGTGTTGGTTGTTGGCCACCCTCGCTTTCAAAACGACCTTTTTCAGTATCGTCGGTAGAAATGAATAGTTTGTCCTGCTCAGCTAACCAATGTTTAAACTGACTGGCCGCTGCAGTTAAGGGGATCCTATCCTGTGGACGCTTAGGTCCTGCGATGGAACTCACTACCTCAGCTAGATCTAAACTTAAGGTGGCGTGATATTGTGCTGATTCTTGAGCTTCGCTGCCTCACATTCCTTGGGCCTGGGCATAAGCTTTTATGACTTTAATATGATGTTCATCTCTACCAGTCAACTTTAGCTAGGTTTCAGTTTGTTCATCCAGTGGAAACAGTCCACAAGTCGCACCATATTCAGGTGCCATATTGGCGATAGTGGCTCTATCCCCAATAGTAAGATATTTTACTCCTTCGCCAAAAAATTCGACAAACTTGCCTACTACCCCAAATTTACGCAAGCTCTCAGTGATCGTTAAGACCAAATCAGTGGCTGTGGTACCAGCCGGCAATTCGCCTGATAACTTCATACACACTACCTCCGGCACTAACATGCTAACGGGTTGTCCGAGCATGGCCGCTTCGGCTTCAATGCCACCCACTCCCCAACCCAAGACCCCTAGACCCCTAGACCCCTAGACCCCTAGACCATTGATCATAGTGGTGTGAGAATCGGTACCCACTAAAGTATCGGGATACAACATAGCAGCCACGTCGCTTTGTTCTGCATCATCGACTTTGTCCATAAAAACCACACGAGCCAGATATTCCAAATTCACCTGATGCATTATGCCTTTGCCAGGCGGCACGACTTTGAAGTTGTCAAAGGCATTTTGTCCCTAGCGTAAAAACTGATAACGTTCTTTATTACGCTCTACTTCTTTGGCAGTATTTTTACTAAAAGCATTTCTTTGTCCAAAAAAATCTACCATCACAGAATGGTCAATAACCAACTCAACGGGTTTCAAAGGATTAATCTTTTGTGGTGAGCCACCTAAACTAACCATTGCGTCACGCATGGCAGCTAAATCCACCACTGCTGGAACACCGGTAAAATCTTGTAGTACCACGCGAGACGGCACAAAAGCGATCTCTGTAGGTGTGGTATCCAGTAAATCCCATTTCGCCAGTTTGCTAATATCCTCAGGCTGGACAAAAGCTTGATCGTGATGACGTAATAAATTTTCAAGCAGAATTTTAGCGGCAAATGGCAGGCGCGATAACTGGTAATCATCAGCCAGACTTTCAAGACTGTAGTACTGATACTCTTTGTCATCCACTGACAAGGTTTGCAGATACTTAGGCGTGGTGAGTTCTTTATTTTAGAACCGCTGCCGTAGAGTGATTTAATTCTCTAGCCCCAATCGACGCAATAGAGCTTATAGGGGGCAAGTTTCACACCGGTTAAGAAATACACTAAATATCGGGGGTTTTAGCGCCTCACTCCATTATAAAACATAGCAGAATAGTAAAAATTACTGGTTAAAATGTAAGACTTGCTTATATAACAATAGCTCACTGTGAGTTTTACTGAGCGACAAATTTCACTTGTTGGTTTACCGTTGAATGCAGCGTTAAACCTAGTCATATTGTCAGTTGAACGTGAATATTCAGACAACCAAAAGAACACACTAAAATCTGCTGAATAAATAACATCAAATTCCGCTCAATCACCTGCAACGCGCGGGTTATTGAGCGGATGGCCGTTTTTAACAAACTGGCGGATTGCGTTCGCTAAATTGCCCATTCCAATAAGGATAATAGGGATAAGGTATCGTTACGTTACTGACTTCATCCAAAGCCATAAGTTGGCTTGCATTTAAAGACCAGCCTAAGGCACCAAAATTATCGAGCAATTGCTGCTCGTTTCTGGCACCAATTAATACGGAGGCCACACTGGGCCGGCTCAATACCCAATTAATCGCTATTTGCGCTACCGTTTTGCCGGTTTCTTGGGAGATTTGCAGCAGCACATCCACTACATCATATAAATGCGCATCGCTAACCGGCGGAGCAAACTGTTTAGTTGCATGTAAGCGACTTTGCTCTGGCACTGGTTGATCACGGCGAATTTTACCGGTTAATCTACCCCAACCTAAAGGACTCCAAACTATCGCCCCCAATCCTTGGTCCATACCCACTGGCATCAGTTCCCACTCATAATCACGTCCAACCAATGAATAATACGCTTGGTTAGCCACAAACTTTTGATAACCATAACGTTCAGCGACAGCTTGTGATTTCATAATATGCCAAGCGGAAAAATTTGATACACCGATGTACCTTACTTTGCCTGATGTCACCAATTCATCGAGAGTTTTCATCACACTTTCTACAGGCGTTTGTGCATCAAAGTGATGCAATTGCAGTATGTCGATATAGTCGGTATTTAAGCGTCTTAATGCTTGTTCAGTAGACTTAAGTAAATGATGACGCGATGCCCCCACATCGTTAGCACCATCCCCTGTACGCAAGGTCATTTTGGTAGAAATAATCGCCTTGTCTCGTCTGCCGGATAAAGCCTGTCCCAGAATTTTTTCAGACTCACCATCTGAATACACATCGGCGCTATCAAATAAATTCACTCCATGTTCAAGGCAAAGATCAATCATGCGCTTAGCCTCTGCAACTTGTGAGTTGCCCCAAGCACTAAATAATGGGCCTTTGCCACCAAAAGTGCCGGCTCCAAATCCAAGAACAGGCAAGTTGAAACCTGAATCTCCTAAAAAACGTTGTTCGATTGTATGCTGCATATTCACTCCAGATTTAATTAGTTTGTTGATTGTTAGCTCTGACATTCGCTCGTTTGTGCAAAATTGACTGCCTTACACTCCTCCCTGGTTGAACAACTGCGGCGGTAATCAATTAGTGCAACAATGACAGCCAATACCACCACAACGGCCGCTACCCAAGGGAGATAAGCGATGCTCAAATACCTGGTGAGCACAAATCCACCTAACCACGCCCCAAAGGCATTGCCCAAATTGAAGGCTGCGATATTAAGACTAGATACCAAGGTGGGCGATAGACCCTGTGCCGCGTTGAGCATATTCATTTGTAAAGGGGCCACAGTGGCAAAAGCTCCCGCCCCTAGTAAGCCTAAAAACACAATTGTGCCTACCTGACTGTGTAGAAAAAAGGGCAAACAAACCAAGGCAGCCAGTAACATCAACAGGGTAAGCATGCTGGCTTTTTGCGGTAGACGGTCGGCCAAGCGCCCGCCATAGGTATTGCCGAGCACGATACCAAGACCTACCACTAATAAAACGGCCGATACCGCATCCAGACTGAAACCACTGACTTGTATCAGCATGCTCTGAACATAAGTAAACACCACAAAAAAGCCGGCAAAGGCCAATACGGTAGTCAGCAGCTTTAATACAATGTCTAAGCCCAATAGTCGTTTTAATGATGAGCTTGCACCAGAAATAAGCGCATCTTTGGCAGTGTGAGGTAAAAACCAAGCAAGAATAAACATCGACAAAAAACCGATAAGGCTGATCACCGCAAACGGAGTACGCCAACCAAAATGTTGCCCCAACCATGCTCCAGCCGGCACCCCTAAAATGGTAGCTAAGGTTAGACCGCTAAACATAAATGCGATGGCACTGGCCTTTTGCGCAGGAGGAACAACCTTAGTTGCCACCACCGAGCCCACACCAAAAAAAGTACCATGGGCAAAAGCGGTTAATATTCTGGCCGCTAAAATAAGATCATAGTTTGGTGCCCACCAGCACACTAAATTTCCTAAAGTAAATAGCAACATCATCAATATCAATGTGCGTTTGTGTGAGAAACGCCCACTGAGCCAGGTAAATATTGGCGCCCCAATTACTACACCTAGGGCATAACCAGAAATAAGAAAACCGGCTGCTTGCAAACTCACTTGCATGTCATTAGCCACTTGCTCTAACAAGCCCATGATGACAAATTCTGTCGAGCCAATACCAAAGGCCCCTACTGCTAGGGCATAAAGCGCCGGATATTTAAAGTAACGCGAAAAATTCATTGTTTAAGTTGCTCAATAACAAAAAGAGGCGGCTAGTGTAGAGCTCTTGCATTCAATCCAGTAGACGTGCAAATATTGAATCACTTTCAACCATTCATTGAAAATAGATATGGATAGACTCTCCGACATTGCCATTTTTATCCGTGTGCTGGATACCGGCAGCATTAGCGCGGCTGCACGAAGCTTGGGTTTAAGTGCCGCCGTAGCAAGTAAACGTTTGATCAGTTTAGAAAAACACCTAGGTGTACGTTTGCTACATCGTACAACTCGGCAAGTCAGCGCGACCCCCGAAGGCAACGAGCTAGCTTCTCAAGGACGGCCACTAATAGAAGACTTAGAAGCACTAACCACTGGCCTAAGTCAGTCAGGTAAAGAAGTCAGTGGCACCTTGCGGATCACTGCTGCGGTGTCTTTTGGTCATCATTATATTTCGCCTTTGCTACCCGCTTTTTTAGCCCAATATCCGCGTTTGCAAGTGCAGTTGAATTTAACCGATGAAAAGCGCGATCTCATTAATGATGGCTTCGATTTGGCCATTCGTATCACGGATACCCTGCAAGATTCCGCACTGGTCGCCAAAAAGCTGGCGTGCAATCGCCGTATCATGTGTGCATCACCACAGTATCTTGCCACCAAAGGCACACCACAAAAACTAACAGACCTTAGCGCCCATCAGTGTTTGTTACTGGCGGGTTTTCATGGCGTAGAAGATCGCTGGAAACTGACAGACTCTCAAGGTCAAAAACACAATGTAAAAGTAAGCGGACAGTTAGAAAGTAACCTAGGTGACGCGCTGCGTGATGCCGCTTTAGCAGATTTGGGTATATCTCTGCATTCAACGTGGCACATTAATAAGGATATTGAGCAAGGCAGACTCATCAGAGTCTTGCCTGATTATTATATGGATACTTCTATTTATGCTGTTATGCCACAACGACGGCTGGTTCCGCCGCGGGTTAGAGCGTTTATTGATTTTTTACAACAACACATGGATAACGAAGACTGGTTATTAATTAGCCTTTAACAAACGCACACCATATAAACCACCAGCGATGGAATCTTTCTTGGCGACAAATTTGACCTCATGTTTGCCATTTTTAGCCACTTTGAGTATGGCTTCGCTAATAACATAGTCCACCTCATAAAAGGCCTGCTCTGAGTCGCCTGTTAAACTCACGTCGGCTAACTTGATGTCGTTGATCCACACTGAAAAATGTCGGGCTTGATCACCTGCAAAATAGGTCAGACGTAAGATCTTGGCTTGGTTTTGTGGATCGGCTAATTGATAACTAAACCACTGAGTAGCGTCTCGCCAATGACGTTGGCCATTCACCCCTGCTCGACTGCCTTCACCAGCAAAACCATGTTCGGTTTCGGGTTGTTGCTCTCCTGGGTTAATTTGATCCAAGGTTTGCTCTGCCAGTTGTTTTTCAGCTCGAGTACGCTGCTCAGCTTGCAACATAAAATCCTGATATTCATCGGCCTGCATTTGTGGCCAGTACACTTGATAACGGCTTTCATGGATACGGAAAAATGGAATGAGTTGCGAGGTTTCTAGCGATGTTTTGCCGCTGCCACTCTCAATCCCTGCCCCCATGGAAAACGCTAGATGTGGACCAAGTATACGTTTTAATCCTGCAAGAAAAACCTCGGTGTCACCCACTATTACCGGCAATGCTTCGGGAGAGCAGGTTGGCCCACTGGCGATGTGCCCCATGCGGCCATCATTGGCAAAGTACGGCAGGTCTTCTTGCCCAAAGGGTTGGACTTTTTCCGCCAGTACAATAGGACCATAGACCACTGAATATTCGTGGCTGCCGTCCGGTAAACCTTCTAATTGCGGTTTGATGCTCATGTCGATAGAAAGTTTATCTTTAGCTTGCCACTGGCGGGTAATGCTCACATAACCTTGATGAAGTTGCTCGGTTTTTATTGTTTTACCATTTATCGTGATCACCATGGTTTTAGCGCTCAACCACTTGGGTTGACGAATGTTCAAGGTGAGCATTTTAGTCTGTTTACCTTGTTTTGGGCTAACGCTTAAGGTGACTTGATTTTGATCGGGGAACAGGGTGTCTATTTCAACCTCTGCGCTGTGCTGTTGCCAGTCGAGCTTTGAAGGAATAAATAGGTTTACAAACAATTCTTCATCTTCATGGGCATAAATTAACTCACCGTATTTACTATGGTTCTCAATGCCTGAGCCCACACAACACCACATCGACGTGTCTACTTGTGAATAGGTACGATAATGGCCTGAACGCATGGGAGTAAAATACACCAAGCCGCCAGTTTCGGGGTTTTGTGACGAGAGTATGTGGTTGTAAGTAGCACGCTCGTAATAATCCAAATAAGCATTATTATCAGAATCTTGATACAACATTTTGCTGAGTTTCAGCATGTTGTAGGTATTACAGGTTTCTGGCCCTTCGACGGACTCGAGCATGGAACTGAAATCATCAGCATTATGAAAATGTTCGCGCACGCTATTGCCGCCAATCGACACCGTGCGTTTTTCGGTCACGTCATGCCAGAAGAAATCCGCCGCGTTGTACCAACTTTTATTGCCATCCAATTCGGCTACGCGCAAAAAACCAATCACTTTAGGTATCTGGGTATTGGCATGCAGGCCATTAAGTTTGTCTTGATTTTTCAACAGTGGCTGCAAGATTAACTGGTGAGAAAACTGCTTAGCCAGTTTCAGGTATTTGTCATTTTTAGTGATAGCGTAGACGTCGGCAAAAACCTCATTCAGACCACCATGTTCAGAAATCAATAACTGCTGTATTTGCTCATCAGACAGACTTGCCACCAAACCAATAAACCAATCTGTCATGTCGCGTAACATGGTCTTGGCCAGTTCGCTGTGGCCAATTTCATAGGCATCACGCAAACCGGATAAAGTTTTATGCACGTTATACAAAGGCACCCAACGTTCATTAAGGGAAAACAAATCAACCTTAATATTGCCCTGGCGAATTTGTTGCCACGCGTGCTTGCCGTCCGGTACACCACCTAAATAACCATCTCCATTTTTTAGCTGAGCTTTGCGTAATTCGGCCAACATGTAATCAAGGCGTTTTTTGAGTTCTACCTCTCCCGTAGCAGCATAGGCCAAACTCAAAGCACTGAGGTAATGACCACCAATATGCCCGTCTAAACCGCTACTTTCCCAGTTATCGTAAGAAGTGTTTTTTGTCTCAAGGCCCGCTTCACGTAAATAAGGCATGAGTAATTTATCAGGCTCAAGCGCCAATAAATATCTTACATTAGCCTGCTGAGCGACTAAAAATGGACTGGCCGTTAAACGCACTGTTTGTAAAGGGAATAACTCAGCAGCATAGCTAACACAAGTGTTCGTGATTACAATACTTACGCTGATAAGGGCCAATTTAAGTGTGCGAGTTAACATAACAAATCCTGTTGATTCTTAACGAAAAAAGCTGCATCGAAATGCAGCCTTGGGTTAAATTATTTATTCTTCGCCGGGCACACCAAACACGGGCATACCTTGTTCATCCCAATGCAAACGTTTGATAAAAGTATGACGATCGGGGTTCCACAAGGGATCACCTTCAATTTCAGTATATTGGCGGCAATGGTAAACCAGCACATCATTACCCTCTTCATCCACAGTAAAACTGTTGTGACCCGGACCAAACATGCTGAGCTCATCGTTAGTACAAAACACGGGCTGCTGTACCTTGGTCCAGTTTGTTGCATCCATAAGATCAGAATCTAAGTCGGCGTAGAGTAAACCCATGGCATAGTTTTCGTCGGTGGCACTGGCAGAATAGGTCAAGAAAATTTTGCCATTACGTTTAAGTACGTTTGGCCCTTCGTTAACCCAAAAACCGACGATTTCCCAGTCCAATTCAGGAATAGACAAGCGGGTGATCTCGCCCTTGATCTTGGTGGGGGTTTCCATCTTGGCCAGTAATAAATTGGAGTTACCACGTATGCCCGGCTCTTTTTGCGCCCACAAATAATACAATTCATCCTTGTGATAAAAGGTGGTGGCATCTAAGCAAAAGGTATCGATGGGGGTTTCAACTTGACCGCAAAATGACCACTCTCCGTCTACTGGATTAGCATCAGCACAACTAATGGCATACATGCGATGTTGGAATAAATCGTATTTAATTTCACGGCTCGGTGCGGCAGCAAAATACACATACCACGCACCGTCATTAAAATGAATTTCCGGTGCCCAAATCAGTTCAGAATAAGGACCTGTTGCAGGTTTCATCCACACCATTTTAGGTATCGCTGTGGCCAATCCGGCCAAGGTTTTAGCGCGGCGTAATTCTATGCCATCGTACTTAGGCACTGAGGCAGTAAAATAATAATAACCATCAGTGTGTTTATACACAAAAGGGTCGGCACGCTGGGGTATCAATGGTTTAGGTAAAGCACTCATTTTAGCTCCTGAAAAATATTACTCTGGCAAACGCTGAGTTTTAATCATAGTGGTGTAGTAGTTGTCGGAAATCTTGTATTTGAACAATACAAAACCCAGTAAGGCATGAAACACCCCGGGAATGATGGTCAGCATTAAAGCTAAACCCGTTAAGGTAAAATCACTTTGCACTGCATTAGGTTGATATTCGAAAAACGCCAGCAATAAACCACCGGTTAAACCTGCCAGGCCACCACCGGCTTTTTGGCAAAATGAGATACCACCAAAGGATAATCCAGAGGCACGCACACCATCTTTAATTTCGCCATAATCCACCGCTTCGGCTATGGCCGACCAAAAGACTGGCGCATGTAAATCCACCACAAAACACAACAAAATATATAAAACAAAAGCCAATACGATGTCGCCCGGCCCCACCGTAAAATACATGGCAACAGAGATAAACAGCACGGCGATTTGTGACCAGCGGAACAGTTTGATTTTGCAATAACGTTTGGTGATCCACGTACTGGCCACCATAGAAACAATAGACGCGGCGATACCGGCACTGGTAAACACACCAGCCAAAGTAGGCGCGCCAAGATAATATTTGGCGTAATACATGGCCACACTGCCACGAATGGCGTAACCCAGGGTGCCTAATACACAGGCTGCACAGAGTAATAACCACTGATCGTTTTTCAACAAACCTTTGAATTGCAGCAATAAACTTTGTTGTTCCACTCTATGAGCAATACGTTCTTTGGTGGTAAAAAAACAAAACAACAATAAGGCAACGCCACAAATGGAGACCAAGACCATGGCCAGCTGATAACCCTTGGCTAAATCATCCCCGCCCCACATTACGGCTAACAGCGGCACCGAAAAAACGATGATGACGTTAGCGATTTTAGCAAAAAACATGCGATAACCATTGGCCGACAAACGCTCTTTAGGATCAGCGGTTAATACCCCAATGTAGGAAATATAAGGAATGGCGATGCCCGTAAACATCAATGTGGCAAACAAATAGGTGCCATAAGCCCAAGCCAGTTTCATGTTGTAGTCAAAGTCGGGTGTGGTAAACAACAACATGACGGATAAACCATAGGGGATGGACAAAAACAAAAACCAATGGCGGAACTGACCCCAACGGGTTTTTACTTTATCGGTAATAATCCCCATTAAGGGGTCGGTAAACGCATCCACAAAACGAGCGACTAAAAACAAGATCCCCATGTCTACCGGATCGAGTCCATAGATATCCGTATAGAAAAACGACATAAAGAAAAACAGTGCCGCTACCATGACATTCACTGCCATATCACCTGCACCAAACCCTACTTTTTCTACCACAGATAATTTTAAATTAGACATAGATTTTCCACTGTGAGTGTCTTACGACAATTTACTGCTGAGCCCACCAAACATAACAAATGTCTACACCAGCGGGTTACACTTTACTACTAGCACTACCTTATTTTCACTAACAATCCGTTCTAATTTAACTGAACGCAATTAACAAAAAAGCCCCGCAAGTGCGGGGCAAGGGACACTACGGAGCTAAAATGAGTATCTGGCACCTAAGGCAAAGGTACGGCTATAAATAGCATTGCCAAAGTTGTGGGTATCAGGATACTGATAATAACTTTGATACACTTCATCCGTTAAGTTAGTGGCATCAAAAGTCACGACTAAATTATCAGTCACGTCATAACTTAACTGGAAGTCCACACTGCTTTCAGGTTTTCTATAAACACCTAAGGGAGCAGCAAACAAAGCCGCTTCATAGTTATTTAAGAAATCATCACGCCATGTATAGGTTAAACGCATATCAAAGTCTTCTTTTTCATAGATTAAGATGGCGGAATAAGAGGTATCCGATACACCAAAAATTGAACGTTTATCTACACCCGTCACTTCGCCCGCTTGATTCAGCTGAGGGATCTCTTGCGAAGAATCCAAACTGGTAAAGCTGGCTTGAATACCTAAACCATCTAATACTTCAGGTAAGTTTTCTGGGAAATACACCAAACCTACTTCCAAGCCATTTAGTTCTCCATCAGACGCGTTATCAGGTTGACTAACAATATATAAACCTGCTTCGATATCATCTGAACCAGCAAAGTTTTGCACATTACGGAAGCTACTCACTAGCCCGGTAATATCACGTTGAAAAACAGTGGCGTAAAGTGAACTGGTAGGGGCAAAGTACCATTCCAACGTTACATCGATATTGGTTGACTCTGTCGGTTTCAAGTTAGGATTTCCGCCCGTGCCTTGACCATAACCGATATTAGTTACATCTTCTTGATAAGTGATATTAGGGTTTAAATCGCCAAAATTAGGACGACGTAAGGTTTCACCATAGGCAAAACGAGCAACCAAATCGTCAGTTAAGTTATATCTCACCATCAAACTAGGCAGTAACTTAGAGGCACTAACAGAATCGTCAGTGAACTCGCCTGTTGCTTCACTGATAAAAGACAAATCAGTTTCTACATTGACATAACGTAAGCCAAATTGACCGTCGAGTTTTTTACCAGCAATTTCTGTTTCGAAGTTAGCTTGGGCATAAACTGCGGTAGTTGTTTCACTAATATCAAAGTTTCTCTCGTTCGATTCTTTTTCCCAACCGTATAGAGTGCGGAATTCGTCAGCATTGGCATAAATATAATGGCCGTTAGCCACTACCCATTCGCTAGGAATATCAGCGCGCCCGTCAAAGAAATTAGTGGTGTTGTAAGCCAAGCCCGGATCTAAACTGCTCAAGGACTGGCCTAAAAAACCGTCAATGGCTCGACTCCCTTCCTCGGCACTACGATCGTCATAACGTAGGCCAAACTTAACACTTTTTATCCAAGCTAAATCGGCATAATAACTGCCATCAACGGTAAAAGTGAGGGCGTCACCTTTACGATAAGAACCATTGTCATAAAGCTGGGCAACGTTCCACAAAGAAGTTTCGGTCAAGTCAGCCTCATTGACGTCGGTTGCGGCGTTATCTAAAAATTCTAAGGCGGGTAAGCCATTGTCGTGATTAAAATCAACGTTAACCCCAGGTGCAACGCGGTCGGTACGCATAGCAAAAAAGGTGTCTTCGAATTCGCTCTTTTGGTAAACCACTTCAGACTCTAACTGTAAGTCATCAGTCAATTCCCATTTTCCCCCCAAGGCGTAAACATAACTATCGGTTTTACCAACACTTAAATCGCCACTATTAAAGCCATATACGTCATTAACGGTTCTTGATTTCACCATATTGGTACCGTCATATAACTCAATGCTTTGACTAGGGTTGTCGCCTAAAGAGCCCCACCAATCAACAAAAGTAAACATCAGTGAGTTGAAAGACTCGTTACGATAGCCGTTGTAAAATGCCTCAAAGATATACTCAGAAGTATCATTGGGTGCAAATTGTAATGATAAGTTAACCGCGGGGCGCTCACGCTTACCGGTAAAATCACTGGCAAAAATAGCGTCACGACTTAATACATAAGCATAGTCCTGACCTTCAAAGTTAAGTGTCGAGCCTGCAGTAAAAGGCAGACCTGACTCGCTTCCGCGCTGCCATACCGTGCTGCCATCAGCATTTTCTGATGGAAATGCTTGGTAAGGGGCAAAACCAGCAGGCACATCTTCAGTAAAGAAAGGAACTACTGCGCCAGGGGTTATACTTTGGTCTTTATAATTAGTGCGGGCAAAAGATACGTTTAGTAAAGCACCAAATTCTTTGCCGCCATCCAACTCCCAACGATTACTAAGTAAGGCACTGACATTAGGATCGACCTTGTCAGCCAACTCTTGATAAATACCCCGCGCCGCAACCACCACTTTACTGCCTTCAAAATCGAAAGGTCGTTGAGTATGAATGTCAATTTGCCCGGCAATACCACTTTCAATTAATTCTGCAGAGCGAGTTTTGTAAACATCTACTCCACTTAACAAACTAGCGGGGATATCTGCCAAGGCAACAGAGCGACCAGACGCGGTGAAAATAGTACGGCCATTTACGGTAGTGGTTACGTCAGTTAAACCACGGATGGAGACACTAGATACTTCACCGGCACCACGATCTGTAACCTGCACACCAGATACACGTTGTAAGGCTTCTACCACGTTGTTATCTGGAAACTTACCAATATCTTCTGCCACGATGGCATCAACTAAATTCATGCTCTGGCGTTTAATATTCAGGGCTTTATTTAAACTACCGCGAATTCCTGATACTTGAATGACTTCAACACCGTCATTTTCAGTTTGATTACCTGCAGTGCTATTTTCTTGCGCATACAGTCCTTGGCTAACAAACGCTAATATAACCGCGCTTGTTATCTGAGTAAGTTTAAACATGGGTAGACTCCGGTTTGTGTGTGTCCTTTGTGCGGCGAAAGGCAGCAAAAAGCAAAAGTGTATTTACATTGGGTTGGCATGGTTTGTTACCACTTAAGCCTTACAACTTGTAAACGTATTGTTATCTTTTATTGATAATATTGTATGACATTTAAACTGTCAATAAAGAAATTAACAATTTAGCATTCAGTGCTTAAAATACCGTCAGGTAATTCTTTTTCAAAATTAAAGGTAGAGATGATTGCCGTATTTAAAAGCAATAAAGGCTAGTTTCAGCAATGCTCCTTAGCTTGTTTCACACTTATTAAAACCCCAACAAACCAAATAATAATGTTATATATCAATCACTAATTAAATACTCATTATTTTTAATGCGTTTATTTCAAGTTCAGCTCACTCCAAAAGCCAATGTATTTTAGTTAATCTACTATTTGGTGCTTATAGCAAATAAAACTCAATTTCCATGCTCGTTCAGCTCAGAACGATTAAGTTTAATTTTACATATATTTGTATTACAAATAATGCAGATATGAAAATAATGCCATCAACCCGAACAACTGTGCTCCCAGTGCATAAATTGCAAGCCAAAAAAAGCCCCGCATAGGCGGGGCGATTTAAGGCTAAAATTTTACAGTGAATATCTCAAACCTAAGGCAAAGGTGCGACTATAAATACCTGAGGAGAAGTTATAAATATCAGGATACTGATAATAAGCTTGGAATTTCTCATCGGTTAGATTGGTGGCATCAAAGGTAACAACCATATTTTCAGTGACGTTATATGACAATTGAAAATCTAAACTGGTTTCTGGTGCACGGTAACGGGCCAAGGGGTTAGCAAAGATGGCTGCTTCGTTGTCGTAACGAAATGCATCACGCCATACATAAGATAAACGGCTGCTAAAGTCATTTTTTTCATAAGCCAATACCACACTGTAAGACTCATCAGATACACCAAACATTTCCACCGTGTCGTACCCGATTGGATCAGGGTTGGTGGGATCATTCTGATCATACACTGGTAAATCCTGTGAGGAATCTAAAGAGGTATAACTGGCCTGAATACCAAAGCCGTCGAGTATACCTGGTAGACTTTCAGGGAAGTACACCACGCCTAATTCAAAACCTTTTAACTTGCCATTTGCCGAGTTATCAGGACGATTAAGGATGTGTAATAGCTCTCCTATTTCATTACCATTGCTATCAACGTCATCTGGATAGTCATAATAAATTTCGGTACGCGAACCCACCACTAAGCCTTCAATCTTACGATCAAACAAAGTGGCATAAATGGCATTGGCTTCACCAAAATAATATTCAAAAGACAAATCTAAGTTCTTGGAAATAACCGGTTTTAAATTGGGATTACCCGAATTAGCCGTACCGGTACCAACTGAAGTAACACCTTTTGAATAAGTGGTATAAGGATTCAACGAGCCAAAGTCTGGGCGACGCATGGTCTCCGTATAAGCCAAGCGGAACACATAGTTGTCGTCGAAGGTATAACGAGCGATAAATGACGGAAGTAGATCACTACTGGTATTTTCACCATTGTCTTGTTCAACCACCTGATTTGCGGTATCCACCCGGTCAAATATATAAGGTGTACTTGCATCGGTGTAACGCACACCAACCGTACCGTCCAATATGCCGCCCGGTACGTCATATTCAAACTTTGCTTGTACATATAGATCGACTGTTTTTTCTTCAGCTTCAAAAGTACGACGTGAAATTAACGATGCACCACCCGTCAGATAATTATCCACAGGCTCACCGTTTTCATCGGTGAATCCATAAAGTTCACGGAAATAATCTTTGTTATTCACCATATAGTCGATATCACCAATCAACCAACCAGAGGGGAATGCCGCACGACCGTCAAAGAAGTTTTCTGTTGCGTCAAGAAACTCCACTGGCATGCTAGTCATGGGGATTTCATATTGTCCAACCAGCATATTGGCACCACGACTACGATTATTGGTATTGCGTTTTTCATACAACAAACCAAAATCAATTTGCGTGATACCGGCAAATTCTACAAACCAATTAGCATCTAAATACAAAGCATCTGACTTACCTTCATCACGACTACCGTTATCCCAGGCTGGACCCATAGAATACATACGTGGATCTAATAAATCTGATTCATCAATATCCGCCGTGGCGGGATTATCATGGAAAACCAAACCTGCATCGCCCTCGCCAGTATTAAAATCTACTGTCATGGCGTAATAATCATGTAACAAACGCACAGCAAAAAAGTCAGACGTAAATACGCTTTTTTGTGACACTACCTCGGCTTCTAAACGGAAGTTGTCGGTCAAATCCCACTTACCACCAAAGGCATACATATAGGTATCGGTTTGACGTACGTCAGCGTCAGTACTGTTAAAATCAGTTTCCCAGGTACCATAACGAGGATCACCGTCATACACCGTACGGGATTTAACAATATTAGTGCCTTCGTAGAAACTTATATCATCATCAAAGTTGATGTTGTAAGCCGAGTCTGGATAAGCAAAAAACAAGCTATTACGCACCGTTTCACGGTAGCCATTATAAAAAGCTTCAAACAAATATTCAGACTTATCGTTAGGCGCAAATTGCAAAGATAAATTCATCGCTGGACGTTCACGTTGCCCCGATAAATCACTGGCAAACACCGCATCCCGCGACAAAATATATTCGTTTTCATAGCCATTAGTATTGAGGGTTGAACCGGCAGTATTCGGTAAGCCTTGTTCTAAACCTGGATCCCAATAGGCCGAGTTAATCCTCTCATAAGCGGGGAAATCGCCAGTATTGCCAAAACGATCTAAACCTTGACCTTCTGGCGAGCCTGTAAAATAAGGGAATACCGCACCCGCAGTAATACCTTGATCGCGCCAATTAGTTTTGGCATAGGCGATGTTGATTAAGGCACCAAATTTACCCGCATCTAATTGCCACACGTTACTGGCCATGGCGCTGATATTGGGATCAAAGGTTTTTTCCTGATCCGAATATATGCCACGGGCGGCAACCACAAACTTTTCACCTTCAAAGTTAAAAGGACGTTGGGTCATGACATCTACTTGTCCGGCAATACCACTGGGGATCTTGTCGGCAGAGCGGGCTTTATATACGTCAACTCGCGAAATTAACGACGCAGGTGTATCGGCCATGGTGTAAAAGCGCCCAGTACCAATGTACATCTGACGCCCATTGATGGTGGTGGTGATGTCGCTTAAACCACGAATGGATAAAGTGCCTACTTCACCACGGTCGCGGTTCGTTACCTGTACACCAGGTACCCGTTGTAAGGCTTCAATCACGTTGTTATCCGGAAACTTACCGATATCTTCGGCCACAATTGAGTCCACAGGCTCAATTTTTTCACGTTTAATATCAATGGCTTTGGCTAAACTGCCACGAATACCCGTGACTTCAATCACTTCCATGGAGTCTTCTGGAGCCACTGACTCTTGTGCATAACTTGTCTGGCTGAGCGTGATTAAGGTAGTCGCAATCGCCGAGCTTAATAAAGAGAGCTTAAACATTGGTGTTCTCCCAAATTTTTTTGAGCGGCCCACTGTTTTTGCAGCAGGCCAACATAAATGGTGTTTATTGACTGAGAGGCTCGCCACTCAGCACGGGTCATTATTGGACATTACCTTCAGCGTAAAGCCCTTGCACATCTTCGAGCGATAACGGGTCGTCGAAGATCACTAACTCGTCCATCATGCCGTTGTAGTTGGCATCCCATGGAAAGAGGTTAGTGGCCAGCGCAAAGCCGGACGCACTTCCAACCTTAGTAAACACATTGGGGAAACCCTCAAGGCTAGTCACTAGTTGTCCATTAAGATAGGCAGTAAAGCTTCCTTCGTTTACCACAATCACGATGTGTGACCACTGGCTAGCCGGTATTTGTGAACCTAAATTACCGTCAAACCACGCTTCACCCGACCACAACATGGTGTCGCCACTAGGGCCAAAGGGCGCGACGCTGATCCAACTATTACTCGCTGCATAACCAAAAAACGCCGAGGTATATTGGGTTTTGACCGTTGGATTGAGCCACATGGATATTGAGTAACTAAAGTCAGTGATTAAACCATTGGGTAACTTGACACCAGGACCCGCATCACCGAGGAACTTAATGGCATTACCGACAGCGCCAGCAGCATAAGTCACCACTTTGTCGGTAGGAGTAATCAAAGGTATTTCGGCCGTTTTATCCGCGGCCTCGCCCGCATTAAAGTTACCTACTGAATCCTCTAGGTTGTCTTCAAAACTAAAGCGGGCAACAGGTGCAGGAGGTGTCTTGGAAATAACCTTGGCAACAAATTCCTTAGTGGTAGATTCACCAGCCAAAGTCATGGTTGCGGTCAACGTGACAGTGACATCAGCCTCACCACGCACTGGACGGGTGACTTTACCTGATGTGGGATCAATCACCGTTGTATTAGACGAGGTCCAACTTAAGGCCGAAGCAAAGGGTCCAGAATAAGGCAATACAAGATCGGTAATGACATAATCTAAGTTACCCAAATATAAGGCCTGCTGGGCAATACTCAACAGTTGCTCGGCGGGTAAACGGTCCACTTCTAGGGCTTTAACTTCAGCGGCGGTGAGGGCTTCATCATAAATGGTTAATTCATCGTAAGCGGCAACCGTAGGCGCATCCCAGAAATTAAGACCTAGAGTAATGATCGTACCTTCTGGTGAATTGGTGAAGATATCACGCAAATTGGCACCAGAACCTACTTGCACCCCATCATAGTATATTTGGAAAGCGCCATTTTTTACGGCAAAGGCCACATGATGCCATTCATTGACTGGATAAGTCACACCGCTAAAACCGTCTAACCAGGATACATTACCTTTATCATCCACCCAGTTTGACCATAACATTAACTCACCATTCCAACTTCTAGGCAGGAAACTCGCCCAGCGAGCAGGATCAGCTGACTGTGCGGCAAAAAAGGCTGGGCGGAACCACTGCTCGGCCATTTTCTGATTTAGCCAAAATGACACTGTGTATTGGTAACTGTCGATAACGTCATTAGGTAATAACACCCCATAACTACCATCTAGATTAACCGCTTTGCCCACTTGGCCATCAATGTACACTGCAGAGGTCAGTGAATCACCCGCAAAACTGGTTGCCGCCATGGCGTCGGCATAGTGCATTGAACTATCACTTAAGGAGTTTTCAAAGGGATAATAAGCAGTACGGTTATAGGTAGAACGCTCGGCCACGATGACATCTTTAGTGACTGTCATGGTTTGGCCCAAGACGTCAATAGTGGCAGTCAAAGTAACTGTTTGATCTCCTTCACCCACATTAGGACGAGTGACTGTGCCATCTGCCGCTATATAACGGGGTTTATTAGAAGACCAGGTCAACTGAGCTCCACGTGCGCCAGTGGCAGGAAAAGTAAGACTTTGTTTTACAGCCAAGGTTTGACTAGGATCAGCTTCATTGATAAAGGTTTGCTCCACGGCAGCATTAATATCATCTACAATTTGCGCCACCGACTTAGTGGGTAACTTAGCTGCCATGAAGGATTCACCCGCAGCACTCATACCTGAAATAACCACTTCAAAACGTTGATCTTCTACATTCCATTGCCACTTAGCCACGGCTTCGTAGCTCGTATCATCATCAATAGAAAGGCGAATTCTGCCGGGCTCATCACTGTAGAGTTTATACACGCCACTCAAATCACCCTGTATATAACGGCCTTGATTAGTTAGCGACACATACACCGACTGATGTTCATCACCATTACTGTCTTTACCTTGCAAGATCAGGCGGTAGTCACCGGCTAAATCTGCAGGGTCAACCACATTATCACCGTCTACTGGCGCATAACGATGAGGGGAAACCACCAGCCACTGGTCTTTATTGAGCCACATTTCGTGCACACGCACAGAGTGAGCTTCAATATTGTCGTAACGGCCTTCCTCTTGTGGAAAACGAGTATGGGTAAACAGCAAATATTTACCTAGTTGCTCATCATATGAAGCCGAATTATGACCGGGTGCGTTGTAACCATATTGAGCTGATGGATCGCCAAAGGCAGAGGCCCATAAATGACTACCCAACATTTTGTTACCCATTTCGTTGGCGACAGTGGCATTAACCATGTCATTGCCTGCGGCATCTAAATAAGGGCCATCGGGAGTGCGGGAACGCGCTACGCGAATGTTGTAACCACCATCAGCGGCAAAACCCGCGTCAGACCAAAACAAATAATAATAATCACTGTCTGGGCTATAAATAACAAAACTACCTTCAATGGCGTTGTAGTTACCCCCCACTAAATGTTTGCCATAACCTTGTCCGGCTTCTGGCATGCCCGTGGTTTCGTCCATGGCTAATACAAAAATTCCACCAGAATACGAACCGTAAACCATCCACAAATTGCCGTTTTTATCGTAAAATGCAGCGGGGTCGATGGCATTAGGGTGTACCGCAGGATTGTAAGCAGTCACACCATCCACCGGATAAGTGTCTAATTCTCCCGCACGATACCCTGAGCGTAAAAACACACCTTGATTGGTATAAGGGCCCTCAACCGAATCAGAGACAGCTAATCCTAAATAAGAACGGTTCCAGCACACCTCATCAAACTCAGGAGTGTCAGGGTTGTCTTGACCACAGTGATTGTAATAAAACCAAAACTTGCCGTTTGGCGCCTGAATAACATCGGCCGCCCAGTTACCAACAAAACCATCTGTCCAGGCTATGCCTTCGGCGATTTCAGAGGCATAAGTATTAAACAAGGGCGTATCTGCAACTGAATTGGAAATGTATTCCCAGCCCATCAAATCAGTAGACTTAGCCGCCGCCATGTGGGAGCCAAAGACATAATAGGTGCCGTCAACTTTCACTATGGAGGGATCATGTACGCCGATATCGTTGTATTGGCTGCTGTCGGAAATGCCCGCGTTAGGATCGACTGCGGTTTGGTTGCCAGGTGCTGTATAAGATGGAGGAGAATTACTATCGTCTCCTGAACCACCGCATCCTGAAACTGCTATTATCCCACTCAAAAAGAGTGCTGTTTTAAGTTTCATTTTGGTTTGCCTCATGTGTTGTGTCCGAATTCTTATCAAGGTTGAGTCGGGTATATCGCATTAACTGTGATTGACTAGTTACAACAAAACAATCTTGTCATACAATATTACTATAGTATTTAAAATCATTTTTACATAAGATTAACTAGCAATGCAATTAATATTGTTTTTTTTAACAATTGACTTACGTTTGCCAATACAAGCCGCAGGTTTAGTGCTTGCTCTCCGTGACTTAGCGATGAACTGGCAAGGTAAACAAGCAGCCAAGCTGCAGTAAGTTGAACTAAACGTGAAATACCAAGGAATTATTATGTTTAAGTCTTATTTATCCGCTGCGACCTTATTATTAAGCAGTGCAGTGGCCGCACAAAACCCATTATTTGTTGATGTATTTACTGCCGATCCTGCAGCTTTGGTAGACGGTGATACCGTGTATTTATATACCGGCCATGATGAAGCCAAAGACAATAATGTGTTTTTTGAAATGCATGACTGGTTAGTGTTTTCCTCTAAAGACATGAAACACTGGACGCCCCATGGAGCTATTATGCAAGCCACTGATTTTAGCTGGGCTAAAGGTGAAGCTTGGGCGGCTCACATGGTTAAACGAAAGGGCAAATATTACTTTTACACCACAGTGCGCCATAAAGATGACAAACCTGGTTTTGCCATCGGAGTTGCCGTATCCGACTCGCCAACAGGGCCGTTTAAAGATGCCCTAGGCAAGGCTCTCGTCACTGACGACATGACCAAACAAACTCCCAACGACTGGGACGATATTGATCCGGCGATTTACATTGAAGAAAACGGCGATGTGTATATGTTTTTTGGCAACTTAATGCCTAAATACGTCAAGCTCAAAGACAATATGATCGAACTCGATGGTGAGATTAAAACATTAGATTTACCCAAGTTTACCGAAGCGGCTTGGGTGCACAAAAAAGACGACAATTATTATTTGTCTTACGCCTGTGAATTTCCAGAAAAGATCTGTTACGCCATGAGCAAAAGCATTCACGGCCCGTGGGAATATAAAGGTATTCTGAATGAAATAGCGGGTAACAGTGAAACCAATCACCAGTCCATAATTGAATTCAAAGGTAAGTCTTATTTTATTTACCACACTGGCGCTGTGCCACCGCTTAATGGTCAGCCTAGTGGTGGACGTTTCCGTCGCTCAGTTGCCATCGACGCCCTGAACTACAATGCCGATGGCAGCCTAAAACGGATAATTATGACCAGCGAAGGTATTAACTAAACCTTCTAATTTGCTATTCCATTGAGATAAAAAAGCCCAGCACTTGCCGGGCTTCCTTTTGCTCATTAACCAGAGAGTTTAGTGAGTTGCGCGTAAGTGAAACACCTGACAGTTATTATCGAGCAAAGGAGCCTGAGCGATATTAGTCCCCTGCGCTAAACCACAATTGGCTAAGTTCATCGCCTGCTTGCTATAACGGTTAATCAAATTAAAGCCACCACCATTAACCGGTTGCATACGCCATTGAGCGGTTGGTGCCACGCATTGCTGTAACTCAACGTTAGCGCCTGGCACCACAGCATTATCAGCAATGCCCACACACAAATGTGGCGCATTTTTGTTTTTAAGCTGCATAAAACCTGCTTCTGTGGCCGTCATCTGCCAGATTTGATTGGTGTTATTGGTCCAAGCACTTTGTTCAACATTACTGGCAAATTCAGCTGGGCTTTGGCCGATGGATAAGGCCTTGCCACTTTGCTGACTGAGTATCGCCATTTCACCAGTAGCCTGTAAACGCCATTGTTGGCACTCAGTATTGGTATTTTGTTGCACTGCGTGACCAAGGTCACTTGAGCAATTAGCCAGCGACAAATTTAAACCTGTGGCGCGATTGGTAATAGTGACTAAACCATCGTCCGCGGCTTTAAGCTGCCATTGCTGACAATAATTATTATGCCAAGGTGAGAGTTGGGTATTCACGCCTTCTTTGGCCTCACATTGGGCAAGGTCTAAAAATTGTCTGCTATTACGTTTAGCTAAGCGGTAAAAGCCTTCTGTAGTTGAGTCCAGCACCCAGTCGTTATTACTGGCAGCACACTGGCCCTGTAGGGCAAAACTCGGACCAACATCCAAACACTTTTGTGATGTAGCGTTAACTAAGGAATAGGTCTGACCCTGAACTATGGTTTCTAAGGGACCATCTTCACCAGAAGGTGGGGCAACTATCACACCCGGTGTAATGGGTTTGCCAAAATTGGGCGTGCCGTCCTCATGCCAAGTAAACTTTTGCGCGCGCAGGGAGCGTGAAGCACCACAACCTTCGGTTTCCAAGGCATTAGCATGATAAACCAACCAGTCTTCTGTGCCGTCCGGCGAGGTAAAAAAGCCATTATGGCCAGGGCCAAACACGGTCTCGGTGCGCTCAAAAACCGGTTTTTCTGACTTTTGCCAATTGGCTGCAACCATAGGATCATCGCCCACCAATTCTAATAAACCCAGTTTGTAGTCTGGCGTATCACAAAAACTACCTGAGTAGGTCATGAAGGTGCGACCATTGTGCTGCAAAATTTCAGCGCCCTCGGTGACTTTACGTTCACTTATTTCCCACTCTAATACAGGTCTGGTTAATACCACGTGTTTGGTATCCGCCTTGAGACTCCAAGGTGTATCCATTTCTGCAATCAAATTACGTTGCTCATCACCCTGCCATTGGGAGTAAATCAGATAAAGTTTGTCTTTTAGTTGCAGGTAATTACCGTCGATGTTCCATACATCCGGCATCATGGCACCTTTATATTCATAGGGGCCCATAGGGTCGTCACCGGCACTTTCGAGTACATTAAGATGCTGGTGATCCAAGGTACCGTCTTGACCCGCGGTATACATCATGTACCAGCGGTAGCCTTTTGGTCCTTTTAAACGGTGAAACTCAAAGGCCCAAAAATTGCAGCAACGCTGGGCTTCGGTGGCCGACCACACATTAATAGGAACCGCAGTGGCAAGGCCAGCTAAGGTAGGCGATTTACGCATCACCAATTCTGATGTCCAGGTAGTGGTGGTCAGATAATAATTACCATCCCAATATTCCAACCAAGGATCGGCTCCATTGGGAAACAGCGGATTAGTAAAGCTGCCTTTTTGTGGCGCCCCCGCTTTTTCAGCGTGTTTTCCCTCATTAATACTACAGGCAGTCACAGCAAGAATTAGTGTTATTACGGCCAACTGACTAAAGGTTTTCATGCAATTTCTCATGGGATCCCTATCTACTATTTATTAAAAACTAATACAAATCCAGCCGACGCTGGCAGGGCAAAGGCGGTTTGTTTGCTGTCGATGTCAGTCTCAACCATGCTACGTGGCAAAGGGCCATCACTAAGCATATTGCCCTGTTGCTTGCCCATAAAGACTAAATCCAGTTGCAATGCTTTTGCCTTATCTTCACCGTTGATGGCCGCCACATACCACGTGTTCCCTGCGCGTCTGGCGATCACCACGAGCTTGCCGGGAATACCATCTAACAAGCGACTTTCATCCCATTGACCAGGTATGTTTTGCAAATAGGTTTTGACATAGTCAGGGACCTGCGACATTTGCTCGGGCGTGGTGACCAAATGCTGGATACCAGAGGTAAATATCACCGGTAGTGCTAACTGAAAACCGTTAGTGGTCTTGCGTTCAATATTGGGAATATCACCCAACACCATGGGCGTAAAATCCATAGGATCAAACAAGTTGCGAGTAAAAGGGATGGTCGTGGCGTGGCTAGCTTCAGCATTGGCGGTTTTTTGATCAAAGGTGATCATTTCAAAACCTTTGATGGCTTCCGAGGTTAAAAAATTTGGATAAGTGCGCTGCATACCGCGGGGTAAAGTCGCGCCATGAAAATTAACCATCAGCTTAAAATCCGCCGCATCGGCGAGTATATCTTGATAGTAATGCATGGCTGATTGGCCATCGCCAGGGAAAAAGTCCACTTTAATGCCACGAATACCCATTTGGTGAATACGCGCAAACTCAGCACGACGATCGGCTCGAGTCAATAAACGACTTTTTGGGGTGTAAACCGTGTCGTTCCATGCGCCTGATGAGTTGTACCACAGCAACAGAGCCACATTTTTAGTTGCCGCATACTGCACTAATTCAGCAATTTTGTCGTAACCAATTTTCACATCCCAATCGGCATCCACTAGCACATAGGGCCAGTGCATAGTCGCGGCGTAATCGATAAATTCTTTTTGCACCGGATACACAGTGGCGTCATCTTTAAGTAAACCCCAACTCCATGCTGCAATGCCGGGTTTCACAAAGTCAAAGTCTCCCTCAACTTCAGGCAAGGCTAAATCGGTGCCTAAGGTTGAGGCATACACTTGTGCCAAAGTGCCCACTGCGATAATCCGCCAAGGCGAATTAAACGGCAGTTTAGCTTGGGATAGTAAGGCGCCATTGGTGGTCACTTCGCCGGCTTGGGGCATACGGATCTGATAATTACCACTTGGGCTGTTTTGGGCTAGGTTTGTGCCACTATAATGACCATCCATGCCCGCTTCCGAGATAGCAATCCAAGTATCTTTGTAGTGAAATAAGGCCGGATATATCCAACCCGCTTGAGTGGGTGAGGCAGTACCGACTGGCATGGCCATTTCATAACTTTCTTCATAAGAAGGGTTAGTTTGCATCCAACCCGACTTAACCACCGACTTAGGCTGCAACCAGGCTTGAGTGTCGGCATAAAAGTTAAAACTACTGGCCTCCGACATCACCACCCGTATATCTTGCGACTCACCACCCAGTTCATAACGAAAGGCCAAACCATCGTTGGATACCCGCAGTACCAATGCCACAGGATGGGATGCCGCATTACGGAAATGCAATCTCTGCTCTTTAGCTACATAATCAATTTCACTGGCTTTGCCGGTTTTTAATGAATAATGTTCGCGAATGGTTTCCAGCGACGACTTGCTCACCAAGCTCAAATCATGAGTAAAATCAGTGTTATGCAGGCTTATCCCCAAAGCGGAAGGCTCCATCACAGGCTGTTGCTGACGGAACAACTGATAACTCAGTTGTCCCGCATCATCTAAATCAATGGTGACCGAAATATTATTGTCTGGGCTAGTGATTTTACTCAGAGGCGCCGCGAGCGCCATCGGAGTTCCACACACAAACGTCGACAATAAAAGTGCGACCCATAGTTTCATCTTTATTGCTCCCGTTTGAGTTTTGTTAATGCGTATTATTTAGTCGCAAAACGATAAACGATGCGAGTTTGATAAGTATCTTCTGGCAACAAAGTGGTGCTTGGGAATTGTGGCTGATTCGGCGAATCTGGATTGTGCTGCGGCTCTAAACAAAAACCGCTGCGAAAACCAAAAGTACGGCCTTTGCCCTGTAAAGTACCATCCAAAAAGTTACCCGAGTAAAACTGTACTGAGGGCTCTTCACTCCACACTTCTAATACACGGCCAGTAGTCAGCTCACTCACTGTCGCCGCTAACACAAGTTCATCACTTGGCGCTGCTTTTAATACGTAGTTGTGGTCATAACCCAAGCCCAAAGCCAGTTGCTCATCATCAGCGCCTATATCTTGGCCAATGGCTTTAGGTGCACGAAAATCAAAAGGTGTGCCTTCGACCGAGCTTAATTCACCGGTAGGGATCAAACCTGCGCCAACGGGAGTAAGAGTAGCGCTATTGATTTGCATCTGGTGAGCAAGAATGTCGCCTTTGCCCGCCAAATTAAAATAAGTGTGTTGGGTTAAGTTAACCACTGTGGCTTTATCAGTGTTGGCTTTAAAGCGCATATCTAACTGATTATCAGCAGTCAGTTCATAGGTCACTTCGACGGCTAAATTACCGGGGTAACCTTGGTCGTCATCTGGGCTATTTAAGGTTAAGACAATTCCGGCGCTGTTAGCTGTGGTAAAGGGTTTCATAGCCCATACTTTTTTGTCAAAACCTTGCACCCCACCGTGTAAATGGTTAGCTCCGTCATTAGTATCTAGTTGATAGGTTTCACCATTTAAGGTAAAACGGCCATTGGCAATACGATTTCCATAACGACCAATCAAAGCGCCAAAATAGGGGCTGGCACTCACATAATCGTCAAGATTGTCAAAACCTAAGACGATATCGCCCAACTGGCCTTGTGCATCTGGGGTTAATAAACGCGTAATAATCCCGCCGTAACTGATCACATCCACTTCAATGCCATTGGGATTACTTAAGGTGATCATGTCCACTTGGGTACCATCGGCTAATTGCCCATAGGGCTTGCTAGTAGCGGAAAATTTTGTACTTTTCATTGTTTGTTCCATTACGGCTGTTTTTTCACTTGATGTCTGGCTGGTACTTTGCCCAGCAGGATTGCAACCACTTAGAAATAAAGCCGCCAGAGCGACAGTAAGTGCACGCATGCATAATATTTTTGAAACAAGAGGGCTAGTGTGGTGTTTGCTTAATAAGGTCTGAGACATAATTTATCCTGTAGTAAGGTTTTTATAATTTAGTAAGGCAATTAATTAGTCTTGATAAAAATAAAATAAACTGACCAGTCAATAGCACGTAATCAAGCCTAGAGCAGACTTTGTCTCTCTAGTTGAATTTGTCCATCTAACACCAAAATACAATCCATTCCGGCTCGAGTAGCAGCTTCTTTGCCAATTAAGGTATCTTCAAACACCACGCACTTAGCGGGATCTACCCCCAATAATTGGGCGACCGTTAAAAAGGTTTCGGGATGGGGTTTGCCGTGAGTAACATCGGTGGCAGTAACCAAGGTAGTAACTAATTGATCAAGCCCCGTTTTATTTAGTAAATCAACAGCGTGTGCGCGTTCTGCCCCGGTACCAATGCCCATCTTTAGTTTGCCGTGATAGTGCTGCAGTACCTGATGGGTTTGTTCAATAATGCGCGGAGAATCGTCTAGGGTTAACCAAAATTCACGTTTTTTGGCGGCTACATCATCAGGCGAGTGCTGAAGATTGAACTTTTCATTTAACAAAACCACGGTTTGCCGCGTGGGTACCCCACCCAAACCATGCATAAAATCTCCATCAAAGGGATAAGAAAAATGTTCACAGGTCATGCGCCAGGCTTGTATATGAGCGCCCATTGAATCAATTAGGGTGCCATCCATATCAAAAATAATGGCGCTGTAACGAGAGAGATCTAACATTTTTTACCTTGTTTAATCGTTGAAAAAGCCAATCCGCAGATTGGCTTTTTCCAAGAGCTTTTACAAGCCGCGATTGAGGTGGTAATAAGCAGCGCTTTGGCGCAACTCGTTTTTGAAACCGCGGATAGTGGTATCCGCATCTATGACTACAGTTTCAACTCCAGCCATTTCTGCATAATCTATGATCATGTCGGTGGTGACTGTCTGACTGTAAGCTGAGTGATGAGCACCACCAGCATGGATCCAAGCCGCTGAGGCAACAGATAGATTTGGTTTTGGTTCCCACACTGCGCCGCCCACAGGTAATTTAGGTAGCTCAGCCGGTGGGGTAACCGTATCTGCTTCGCTCACGATAATGCGGAAACGATTACCCATATCGATGGGTGAAACATTAATGGATGGGCCTGGCGACGCGGTAAACAACAAACGCGCCACATCACATTTAACACCTATGGTATGACGGTGCACTTCAAGACGGGCTTTGGCTTGCGAAATAGTCGGACAAATCTCTAACATGTGAGCGCCTAATACTTGGTCAATAGCACCGAAGTTGTAGGTGTAGTCTTCCATAAACGAGGTACCACCTGTTCTGCCCTCACCCATCACTTTCATGATGCGCACCATGGCTGAGGTTTTCCAGTCACCTTCGCCGCCATAGCCAAAACCTTGTGACATCAAACGCTGAGTGGCCAAGCCGGGTAAACCCGTCATGCCCGCTAGGTTTTCAAAACAGTTAGTAAAGGCTTTGTATTTGCCGTCGTTTAAAAACTTCAACATGCCCAGTTCAAGACGCGCTTCGTTTTCAAACATTTTATATTGGTAACTATCATTCAAGGCGTCAGCGCTGATGATGTAGTCGTTTTTATATAATTCGATTTGGTTTTTAATGTCGCTGGCGCTGACCTGATTAACCACATCAACGAGATCTTGAATACCGTAAGCATTGACTTCATAACCAAACTGGATCTGCGCAGCGACTTTATCACCTTCGGTAACCGCTACTTGACGCATGTTATCGCCAAAACGCGCGACCTTTAGATGACGACTTTCATGCCAGCCACTGGCCGCACGGCACCAATCATCTATTTGTTTTTGCACGTCTTTATTGCGCCAATAACCCGCAACCACCTTACGTTCGATACGCATACGTGTACCAATATGACCAAATTCACGATCTCCATGGGCACTTTGATGCAAGTTCATGTAGTTCATGTCAATGTCAGCCCAAGGTAGGGCCGCGTTGAACTGAGTATGTAAGTGTAACCAAGGCTTGCTCAAAGCATTTAAGCCTTTGATCCACATTTTGGCAGGTGAAAAGGTGTGCATCCACAATACCAAACCCACACAGTTAGGATCAGTATTTGCCGCTTGGCACACTGCATAAATTTCTTCTGGTGATTTAACCGTGGGTTGCCACACCAAGTTAACGTTTAAACCAGCGCTTTGGTTAAGCTCTTTGACCATGGCTTGGCTGTTTTCAGCCACAGAAGCAAGGACTTTTGGCCCATATAAATCTTGTGATCCGGTCACAAACCAGACGTTTTTAATGCTGTTAGTAGGCATAATAATGTTTAAACCTCGTAATAAATAAATGTTGGCTTAGTTGCTTTGGCCGTAATAGGCGCCACTACCGTGTTTTCTTTGATAATGTTTGTTTAAAATCGCGCTACTTAACAACAAACCTGTGGGGTTCAAGGTACGAGTCAGATAGGCCATTTTGGCAATTTCTTCTAATATCACCGCGTGATATACCGACTTAGCGGCATCTTTACCCCAGGTAAAGGGCGCATGTCCCGCCACGATCACCATGGGTGCTTCGTTGGGACTACGCTGTTTGAAACAGTCGGTAATTTGCACGCCGGTTTCTTCTTCGTAATCTCGTTTGATTTGTTCGTCACTCATTTCTGCTGTGCAGGGTATTTCACCAAATACAAAATCGGCGTGAGTAGTACCCAAACAAGGAATAGACAATTTAGCCTGCGCCCAGGCGGTGGCATAAGTGGAATGGGTATGAGTCACGCCACCAATATCAGCAAAATGACGGTATAAGTGTGTATGGGTTTTAGTGTCAGACGATGGACGCATGCTGCCTTCCACTATCTTGTTATCTAAATCCACAATCACCATGTCGTCGGCCTTCATATCGGCATAAGACACACCACTGGGTTTAATGGCTATCACCCCCGCTTGGCGGTCAATTTGCGATACATTACCAAAGGTATACACCACTAGATTACGGGTTTGCAGCTCTATATTTGCTTCATAAACCTCGCGTTTTAATTCACGATATTTCATGCTGTAGTTCCTTTTTTATAACAGCCCCATTTTCGTAACAACCTAGGGCCTGATATTTGGCGTAAAGCTGCGCGTACACCGGCACTCGCTTGGGATTGGGCTGATAACTTTTATACACAGGGGAGGCTAAGCTGGCTTGTGCTTCACTCACCGTAGCAAAAACGCCGGCAGCAACAGAGGCAAATATGGCAGCACCCAGGGCGCAGCTTTGTTCACTTTTAAGTACATCTATTTGGCAATTCCAAATGTCAGCACATGTTTGCATCACGTAGTCAGATTTTTTCGAAATACCACCTATCACCACGATGGAATTAACCGGCACACCCTGCTCAGTAAAACAGTCGGTGATAGCTTTAGAACCAAAAGCGGTGGCTTCTACTAGAGCTTTAAAAATATAGCTGGCATCGGTACCCATCTTGATACCTTGAATAGCCATACTCACACCTTGATTGGCAACCGGCGTGCGACGGCCATTGATCCAATCAAGCGCCACAACATCAGTGGCTTTAGGTGTTATCTGACTGGCTTTGTCAGACAAAGCTTGCAAAGTTTGTTGTTCAATATGTTGTTTTATCGCCACCGCCGCATTGGCATCAACCCCCGTAATATTGAGATTAATATTTGCCATTGGCCAATTGAGTACGTTTTTAAACCAAGCATACAAATCACCAAAAGCCGATTGACCTGCTTCCAAACCCACCATGTCAGGGATAACCGAACCCGTTACTTGGCCACAAATACCTTTGACGCTGGCACCCGCTAATTGCTGCGGTGCAACGACGGTAATGTCGCAGGTCGAGGTGCCCATAACTTTGGTTAACACACCGGGTTTAACATTGGCTGCAACCGCGCCCATATGACAATCAAAGGCGCCATAACCCACAGCAATGCCTACTCGCAAACCGAGTTTGGCAGCCCATTCTTGGGTCAATCTACCTGCTAACTGATCTGAAGTCTGGGTATCAGCATTTAAAGTATCGACCAAACCATCAAGTAGGGGGTCGATAGCCACAAAAAAATCATTCGGAGGAAAACCGCCCCACTGTTCGTTCCACATAATTTTGTGGCCAGCGGCACAACGGCCCATTTTAAATACCGAGGGATCGGTGGTATCGGTCAAAACCGCGGTCAACCAATCACAGTGTTCTACCCAGCTATAGGCAGCTTTACGAACTTGTTCATCGCTGCGTAATACATGTAGGGCTTTGGCCCAATACCATTCTGAGGAATACACGCCGCCCATATTACTGATGTAATTAATTGAATTGGCAGTGGCTTTTTGGGTTATTTCAGCCGCTTCTTTAATGGCCGTGTGATCTTTCCACAACACAAACATCGCATTGGGGTTTTCACTAAACTCGGGGGTCAAGGCCAAAGGCACACCCTGTTTGTTAATCGCCACCGGCGTCGACCCCGTAGTATCAATACTTAAACCCACGACTTTATCGGCAATACCAGTTGGTACCTTCCACCACAAACCAGCCATCACTTCTTCAAGGCTATCTAAATAATCTTGTGGATGTTGTCTGAACTGATCCCGCTGCGGCTCACAATACAAACCTTTACTCCAACGTGGGTAAACCACCATATGATCAGCGACTTCCCTACCGTTACTGGTATCCACCAGCAAGGCTCTGACAGAGTCTGATCCGTAATCTAGCCCCAAAACATAGCGCGACATAAACACCCTTACTTTCTTGAAATCACTTGTACGCAATTATTTGCTCAAGCGAAAAACCTTAATTGTATTATAATAACATTAAAATACCAATGTAAAGAGAATGTAAAAGCATAAATGTCTAAATAACTCCGTAACCACTTAATAATGGTTGTATTATTTAATAATAATGGAGGAACCACTTGCCGTTTTATTGTCTATTTATAATGTTATTGGCAGAGGTTTGAAGAGTGAATAATTCTATACGATGAAAAATATATTTGATATTTCAGCTTCAGCAGCAATGAACAATTCGTTACATCAAAAATTCTTTTGATGGCCACCAGATTTTGCTGGATATCCTAGTATTTCAAAGCAAAGTGCATCTAATGTTAAAAATTTTCAGTTTAAATTTAAAAATAAAACAAATCATATGGTAATATTGTATTACAATTAAGCGTATAGATGCTGTCACTGTAAAGCACATTTGTAAGCAATCAAATGTGTTAAGTCATTTAATGATATTTGCAGACAAGATACTTAAACCTCGTTCACGGAATAGACCAAATGAGAAACAACAAAATTAATTACCAAATATTATCAAATACTATTAGAGGGTTAGTCATCGATGCGGTTGAAAATGCCGGACATGGGCATCCGGGTGCTGCTTTAGGGATGGCGGACATTGCTACTATGTTGTACCGCAATCATTTAAAATTTGATCCTGACGCGCCGAATTGGCACGACCGAGATCGGGTGGTCTTGTCCAACGGACATGGCGCGATGTTACTATATTCATTACTCTATCTTATTGGAGTAAACGGTGTTGAATTAGAAGACATAAAAAGCTTTCGAAAAGCAGGTTCAATTACCCCAGGGCACCCAGAAGTAGGTCACACTCCTGGTGTAGAGGCAACGACTGGTCCACTAGGTCAAGGGTTAGGCATGGCAGTTGGTCTCGCATTGGCTGAACAACGTCTACGAGATGAGTTTGGGGAACACATATGTAACCATCGGACATGGGTATTTGTTGGGGATGGATGTTTAATGGAAGGGGTTGGTCAAGAGGCTGCATCTTTGGCGGGACACCTTAAATTAGGCCAGCTAAACGTGCTTTATGATATGAATAGTATTTCAATTGATGGGAATACAGATCTTGCATTTACCGACAACACAAATAAAAAATTTGAAGCCATGGGATGGCATACTATTATAGCTGACGGCCATAACTTTGAAGATATCGACCGCGCGCTTCAAGAAGCAAAGCAAGAATTATCAAAACCCTCCATTGTTTTATTCAAAACAATCATCGGATATGGGGCTCCAACCAAAGCAAATAACGCAGGTATTCACGGTTCACCTTTGGGTAGCGAAGAAGCAAGATTAGCTAAATCTAACTTGAATTTAGTAGAAGAGCCGTTTTCTATTCCAAGCGAAGTATTACAAGATTGGAGGAAAACAGGCGCAATGAGTCAGACGCTTCGCATTACTTGGGAAAATAGTCTTGCTACCATGCCCCAAATCGACCGAGAAGATTTTGTGAGGCGAATGGAGGGGAACCTCCCATCAAATTTTGATGACGTTATTGAAACAGCAAAACTAAACTTACCAACTGAACTCCTTAGCCTAGCAACTCGCAAAGCAAGTCAAATAGCGCTAGAAGTCGTTGGTAAAAACTTACCTGAACTCATAGGCGGCTCAGCCGATTTAACAGGTTCAAATTTGACTCAAACAGCGGCTACCGACAGTACTTTTAATCCTGGAAAAAGTGGACGGTACATCAGATATGGTGTTAGAGAGTTTGCTATGGCAGCAACCATGAACGGCATGTCGCTGCATGGGGGCATAATACCCTATGGAGGTACATTTCTTGTTTTTTCAGATTATATGAGGAATGCCATCCGATTATCTGCCCTGATGCAAACAAAAGTTCTGTATATAATGACACATGATTCTATTGGACTTGGTGAAGATGGTCCAACTCACCAACCAGTTGAACACCTTGCAAGCTTGAGGGCAATTCCAGGTATGAAGGTTTTTAGGCCGGCTGATTTAACTGAAACTATAGAGGCTTATCAAATAGCCTTAAAAACAACAGGCCCTTCACTATTTGCGTTATCAAGGCAAAACTCTCCAGCAGTCAGACTATCCCATACACCTCTCAATTTAGTCTCAAAAGGTGGATATCTGATACGAGAAACGCAGAAACCAAGAGACCTAACAATAATTGCAACGGGTACAGAAGTTGCCATAGCGATCGAGGCAGCAGTCAAACTTGAAAAATTAGGCGTTCATGTAGCAGTTGTCTCATTGCCATGTTGGTCATTATTTGATGCACAACCTAATGAGTATCACCAAGAAGTGTTAGGAGATAAACCTCGACTAGCGATTGAAGCGGCTAGTTCATTTGGTTGGACTAGATATGTGGCCGACGAAAACGACGTATTAAGTGTAAATGAATTTGGCGCGTCGGCGAGCGCAGAGCAATTATATGTAAAATTTGGTCTCACTTCAGAAAATCTAGTTGCTAAAGCTTTGACTAAGCTTAGCGAAGAGAGCAAGCCTTAAATGTGCTAAGACTAAAAGATTTATCCATTTTCAACTCACACAATCACAAATTTTAAACTACTAATTAAAAAAGAAGTAAATATGACAAATCAACTTGATGTATTACGTACCGTCACAACAGTTGTTGCTGACACTGGCGATATCGAAGAAATTCAAAAGTATCATCCTGAAGATGCAACAACTAATCCTACATTGATACTTAAAGCGGCAAAATTATCTAAATATAAAAACTTATTAGAGGACGCCGTAAACTACGCAAAAAGTTTATCTGATGATAAACATACTCAAATATTAGAAGCTGAAGACAAACTAGCCGTTAATATTGGTAGGGAGATATTAAATTTCATTCCGGGAAGGATTTCAACTGAAGTAGACGCCCGCCTCTCATTCGATACGAAAGGCTCGATAGAAAAAGCGAAAAAACTGATTAAATTGTATGAGCTTGCTGGTGTAAAAAAAGAAAGAGTACTGATTAAACTAGCTGCAACGTGGGAAGGCATTAAAGCAGCAGAAGCACTTGAAAAAGAAGGAATAAATTGTAATTTAACCTTGTTATTTTCTTTCGCTCAAGCTAGAGCATGTTGTGAAGCTAAAGTGTTTCTAATATCACCGTTTGTTGGAAGGATCTTAGACTGGCACAAAGCAAAAACTAGTCTGACTTACGAATCGTCTGAGGATCCTGGCGTAATTTCGGTAAGTAGTATTTACAAATATTATAAAAGTCATGGCTATAACACTGTCGTCATGGGAGCAAGCTTCCGGAACACAGGTCAAATAATTGAGCTTGCAGGTTGCGATCGTCTTACCATCAGCCCCCAACTTTTAGAGGAATTGTCAAACTCTTCTTACCATTTTGAGCAAAAACTGATAAACGATTTTGTAGCGCTTACCGCGCCAAAAATAATGAGTGAAAGTGAATTTCGTTGGCAACACAACCAAGACGCAATGGCGACCGAAAAATTAGCGGAGGGTATTCGTAATTTTGCTATTGATCAGGAATCATTAGGTGAAATGTTATCTACTTATTTCAATACCCCTTAATAACAACCTCAGTGGCAAATGTGGTGAGCTCACTAAATGTTAGAGTCTTTCCGCATGGCGAGGTCTTGAATTCGAGTCTCGCCGGGTGGACCATTGCAGTATCATTTTAAATCAACCAAACTAGCCAACCTTCCCTGATTGAGTAATACAGCCCTCTATCATAAGCGTCTCGGCAAAGACGCCTAGCCTAGATTAACATTCCACGGTAGCAGTTTTTCGATGTCAGGCTCTGGCTGACTAAATTGCGCTAGCAGATGGGTAATGTAATCATAGGGTGTCAGCCCATTGGCTTTAGCCGACTCCACTATCGAATACAGCACGGCACTTGACTGTGCACCTTTGGCTGTTTGCGAGAACATCCATGCCTTCCTGCCCATCACGAACGGTTTTATGGCTCTTTCGGCTCTGTTGTTATCTATGCTGAGCCTCCCATCAAGGGTATAACGGACCAACTTTTCCCATTGATTTAAATAATATTGAATAGCATCACTGAGGTCATTCTTTGTGATGACTTGTTGTTCAGATTTAATCAGCCAGGTTTTGAATTGCGCAAGCAGCGGTAAGCTCTCTTCATGCATGATGCGGTATCGCTCATCAATGGTTTTGTCTTTGATTTGGGTTTCAATCCGGTACAGCTTTTGAATATGGTTGAGTGCCCAGTCTACCTTGCCGCTTTTGTGTTTGCCCATGGCTTTTTGTGCATCGGTAAACTTGCGTCTGGCGTGTGCCATACGTCCCACTAACGTTGCTTGCGCAGGAATAAACTCCAGCTTTTCGTTAGTGTCTTCGCCAATCTGATGCAAGGCATGTTGGCAGCAATCACAGAACTTATCTTCATCCGCAATATCGTGCACCACGCGCTCACGAGGAATATCGGCAGATATCTTTTCGCGCTTTGCCTTTTTGCGGGGGGACATTTTAGCTTCTTCTTCATCGTCTTCAACGGTTTGTTCAACCAGCTCTTCAGCTTCAATAAACAACTCGCCTTGTCCTGGATACGATTCACTGCTGTTACCAAAGCGCTTTTGCTGCGCCAGCCTGAACATATCACTTAAACGCTGATTCTTGGCTATTAAATCATCGTTCTGAGCACGCAGTGCCACCACCATTTCTTGCAAGGCGGTGACGTCAGTAGGGAGGGTTTCAGGGAAGTTTTTCATACCGCATATTTACCTCAATATGCGGCTAAATGACTGATTTTATGTAGATTAAAACGTAATCGTTAACCCGTTCTTATGATCTGAGGTTATAAGCCCGTGGACGTGTAAGTCAACGTACGATGTCCAATGACATCAAAGCCACCTAGTAACCAATGCAACTGTTGTTCTCTCAATCTGATGTGTTTCAGATCGTCTAATTTAAGCCATTTGAATCGTTGTTTTTGCAGAACTTTGTACCAAAGCGCGAAGCCCGTTTTATCCCAGTAGACGATTTTTAGTTTATCTTGTTTTTTGTTGCAGAAGATAAATAGGGCGTCATTAAATGGGGATAATTCTAGTTCATATTCAATGATAACAAGCAGGCCGTTGATCGACTTTCTGAAGTCCACAAAGCCGCTGTGTAAATAAATATCATTAGGCTCTAAAAACATCTTCATAATGTTAATGCCTTCATGACATCGGCAAGCCATATGGCTTCAACTGGCTGAGCCAAACTCAGTGTCACCCCATTATGAATAATCGTTAGAGGTGGCATCGTGGATACTAATTGTAACTTGGACTTAAGGACTTTAACCAACTTGCTGGTCGTCTGAACTGCCTTTTTATTTATTTCACTTCTGCGTGCATAAAACGTTTGAAGATGAATATTGTGTTTCGCACAATATTCACGAGCTGAAACGCCACTTGATTGTTGGTCGACGATTATAGCTTTCCATTCTTCTGTGGTTCGACGTTCTCTACGCATAATGACCTCGATTGATTATCAAAGAAAACATTGTGCGGAATCAAATATGGATTGAGGAGACAGCATTTGCTAGACGCTTACAGTACAACATTCAAAAGCGTCATTGGTTGGCTCATGGAAAGTATCTAGGTATGTTTGAGGATCTTATTCAATCAATAATTGATCACTTGCTGGATAAAACGGAACAAGCTTTAGACAAGACTTTTAAGCTTGCACCACAAGATTTTAATCAGGAAATTGGTAGTGTCATCGATGAACAAGCGCGGCAATGCTTGAGGAAACTTAAATAGTTGCTTCACTCAGACAAGTGAACATATTACGTCATTTCAGAACGTTAAACGTCCATCAAATTAGTCGGCAGGTTTCCCAAACAGTGTTTCCTAATAGATGATATTACCATTTTTTTGGGTGGCACTTTTACAATCGAAAACAAATGAATTAGTCATTTCCAGACATTAAAAAGAATGAATTAAAATCTGTTGAATACCATTATTTGGTTAATTATTGAAAGTTAACTCGATAATCTGAGATACCAAATATGTTTTCGCAGGGGTCTATATTGGTTATTTTTAACCACTCTTTTTAAGCGTTTTCGTGACGTGTCCGTGACCATCGGTGTTAATCGTTGATAAATGGTCTCAAACAAAAACTCTCTGAAAGCCTTTATTCACAAGGGTTTGGCGTTTTTCGCCGGGGTACATCGATTAACACCTTTTCGCAGGGGTACCCTCCGGAGGCAGAGGTCGTGAGTTCGAATCTCGCCGGGTGCGCCATTGTCGTGCTTACTCATCGAAGTAAATTTCCAAACGAAGTGAGCGCAGATTTCTAAGATGACATTAGCCCATGCTGCGTTTAGCCACCTGACTCTTTAAATTAAAAGATCTTACAGCAAGCAATAAAATTATCCCTGTGGTTTTGTGTTTAAACCACAGATGTCGGTAATTCAGATATCGCCCATCCGATTACAGTAACGGCCCCAGCGTACATTAAAATACCTGCATAATTTGCCATAACTGCAAGTGGAACAAAGGGCAGTATTAAACTCCATGCGAGCAGTTTTCGACCAGTCACGGATAACACCATTTTTTTGTTAGTCAGTTTGTCGTTTTTATTAGAGAGCTTATTACGCCTAGGATCGGTATAAGCTAAGAGAAAAACGATGACTAAACTGTACATAATAAAAGCGAGAGTCATCAGAGAGTGGTTCATTTCGCTGTCTCCTGGGTAGCAAACGTGGTGACTGTCTGATTGTTAGTTTGCCCTTCAAATTGCATTGATTTATACAAGGCATAAAAGCACCAACCTGAGCAGAACAGTAAGGTCATTTCAACAAACATCATCGCTAGCATTTGATGGTGTAATGCCTGTAACCAGCCGATGCCAGAAGTGGTATATCGAAGGACAGGTAATAGTAAACAAACTAGGCCATTACCTGCTAACAGTAGGTTTTTCAGGCGGAGAGTATTTTTAATGAATACACTTAGCATACTGATTAAGACGGCTGAAATAACAAAGGATAATGGGGTCCAAATACTTTGATTTGTTGCCATTGAGCCGCTCACAAAAAAGCCCACTGCACTTGCTAAAGAGCAAAGTGGAAGACCCAAAAATCCCCATATACACATTCGGCTAAACCATTGCCAACTGCTGTCGTTTTTTTGGTTTCTATGAGCATAAAGTTGCAGTCCGGTAATGGTGACATAGCAGGCGGCTACCCCTAAACTTATCCAAATGATTTTTGAGAATAAACCTGCAAAGGTGCCGAAGTGAATGGGGTAAATCAGCGATAAAATATTACTTCCCAATGACGGCACTGTGCCCACTATGGGCTTATATTCAACAAAATCTCCATTTGTTCCGTTGTAAACTAATTGTTCGTATCCCACCTTGCCTTCATTTGGCATAAAAAAGGCGAGTACACTGGCAGACTCGGTTCCTAAATGTGAAATGGATAAAAAAGAGGGAACGGCAGATTGTCGTCGAACCGCATCTTGGAGCATAAGATTCAAATCAGCTGACGCCATTGGTGCCTCGCTTTTGTTTTGTTGCTCACCTACCAGCGCATACATTAACGCCTCTTGGTCGCCGCCAAAGGCAACAACCCCCATTGCTGGAATGCCGAATGCCGTAGAAAAACTAAAGAAGCTACCCGTAAATGCCAACAAAATAGCAAAGGGAATACTCCAAGTACCGGCAACCGTATGTGAATCACGTTTGAGAGTTTGACCATCCCGCTGCTTACGAATGGAAAACATATCGATAAATAGGTGGCGGTGCATCATAAACCCAGATACTGAAGCAATTAGCATGGCCATCCCTAAAATCCCAGTGAGGATAAGGCCCCAAGGAGAAGGAATGTGTAACTCAGTATGAATAGATACCAGAAACCGGCTTAGCGCATACGTATCATCCTGCGCGTATAAGTCGCTACCAAAGCCCGTTTTTTGAGTAACAATTTTGCCTTGGGCGTTCAACGCGTATTGCACGCCATATTCGTCCATGTCGCCAGAAGGATTTTGTTTGTGAGTATGAAAAAAGTACACTAATTGTTGACGGTCATTTTCATACGTAGAAATTTCATCTAGGTATTCTTTTGGTGTTTGTGCTGAGAGACGTTTAACCGTTGCGTCTATGTCACTAGTGAGCATTAAGTGTTGAGGATAATTACTGTTTGACCATTCTCCGATTTCGTCTGCCACCACCGCAACTGTGCCGGTGAATATCACAGCGTAAAGTAACATTCCCAAAACGATGCCAGACCAAGAATGCAGACTAAGTAAAGCTTTCGCTTTTGAACGAAGCGTAGGGGTTTGATCATTCATAAAGGTTAACCTAAAAATTTAACTGTAAGAATGGCGCTATTCACAGCAAATAACCCCACAAGTAGCCACTGCGCTTTGCGCATATTGGTTGTCAGGTAAGTGTAAAAAAATAAAATAGCCCAAATTAGAGGAAGCAGAACCAGTGGCAGCATAATGTTATTTACCTTGCCAGCACCCGGTGGAAACCACACCGCCATGGCTAACATTATCAACAGTGACACCAGTAGCGTAGCCGGACCACTTAACCAAAAACGTTGGCTTTTAAAAAAAAACAGCGGAAACTTTCCCATAATTTTCCCCTAATAGCTTGGCAACAACGTCCCTGTTGCTGGGTTGATATTCAAATTGAGCGGTTTTTAAACTCAATCAGAAAATTATAATAAACAGGACACTATCTGTTACTCAGATCAGTCCTGGTTGGGGCTGATTTGAACTTAATAGTCCCAACGCATAGTAAAACTGTAATTAAGTGGAGAGCCATAAAATGCTTGCTCAGTTCGCACCGAGCTGAGGTATTTTTCGTCGGTAATGTTATCTAAATTCAGACTGAGTGAAATCTGTTCGCTGACGCTGTACTGCACATATCCACCAATCAATGTATAGCTATCTTGGGAGATTCGCCCGTACGCTGTATCGTAGAACATGTCACTTTGCCAACGCAAAGACACACCGGCGCTGAGTTTTTCTTGCCACTGGGGTGAGTAATCCGCGAGCAACTTTAAGGATTTACGGGGCACAAAAGTACGGGCTTCATCGCCGTTTTCATCGTCCATGTTTAATGCGGTAAATCCTCCTTGCAGCGACCATTCCTTGTTTATTTGCCCTGATACTTCCAACTCAAAGCCATTCGAATCAACAGTGACACCTTTGTATAGCGCATAATCAAAATCGTCCGAATAATCCTCGTCATCCACTCCGTCACCATCGCCATAACCGAGAAATTCATATAAATTTTCTTGCTCTGTTCTAAAGGCGGCGAAACTTACTAAAACGTTGTTTTCGAAACGTTTTTTTACACCAAGTTCATAACTACGGCCTTCAGCCGAACCTAGAGGTAATAGATCTTCGTTCAAATAATACTGTGGCTGGTATATATCGCTGTAGCTACCGTAGACATTGAGGTCTGTCACCACTTCCCAAGTAAAGCCAAGATATGGGCTACTCCCGTCTTCTGAGGTTGAGGTTGACGCCCCCCAAGACTCTCCTTCATTTTCATAATCAACGAAGCTGGCTCCTAAGACCAAATCAAAGTTCTCTGTCACGGCCAGTTGCACCGAACCATAAAAACGATTCAGCGTGACATCGGTAAAACCTGCTTCATAGGGCACGGCCCAGGTTGGTCTTGTAACCTGGGCTTTATTCCATCCAGGAAAAGCTGGCATGACATCAAAACCGCTTAGCGCTCCCGAATCAAGATCACTGGTTGTTGAATCGGCAAGGCTTATACCGACGTTGAACGTATGTTCCAGATCCCATGCTTGAAAAGTACCTTGCAGCGTATTGTCCCAGATAAGCGTTTCATCTTCGCCAGAGAACTTGCCTGGATAACCTAACAGACCTAAGCCACTATCATGATCAAGTCCGGTATTTGAATAGGCATAAAATAGCTCAGAGTCCTCCTCGTATTTGATATAATTTAGCTTACTGGTTAAATTGAGATTATCAGTGATATACCAACTTAACTCTGCAAAAGCGGTTTCATTTAAAGTATCCCAATAGGTCCAGTCCATCGCAGTCGTTGTGGAGGTCGGAAAATCCACTTGCTGACCATCGGAATAGATCATAGGCACGGCTCCCCACGTGCCACCATCACTGTTATTGTCCTGGTAGGTATAACCAAAAGTCAGTGTAAGAACATCACTTAGTTGCCCATCAACCACACCGTACAATACGGTTCGATTATTTTTGTATAGATCTAACCAGCTTTCTTTATCTTGATGAACCACTACGGCACGAGCAGCCCAACTGCCCGAATCGGTTAATGGCGTGGATACATCAGCAACGGCACGCATATTGGCCCAACGTCCATAGGTAAGAGCCATACTAGCCTTGGTATCATTACTTGGACGTTTTCTAACGTAATTTACGGTTCCAGAGGGATTGCCTAATCCAGTAATAAGGCCATTAGAGCCGCGAATAAACTCAACTTTGTCATACATTGCCGTATCAAGGTCACCAACAAAAATATCGCCAAAGGGGATGCCTGAACCATCAATATGCATGCTGGTAATGTCAAAACCGCGGGCACTAAAATAAGTACGATCCGTTTCGGTTTGGTCAATGTTTATGCCAGTGACTTGTTTAAATAAACTATTGATATCATTAAGATTGTAATTAGCAATCGTGTCTCCTTCGATTATCGACAGCGACTGGGGTGTATCAAAACTGTCTAGACCTAGACCAGTGGCCCCAGAACTCACACGCTGGATTCGGCTTTCTACGATACGGATGGTTTCAATATCTTCATCTTTGGCTTTGGCTGTTTGTTTATTGGTTGATTCTGCTGTTTGTGCATGAATGCTCAACGCCAGCATAATCGGAGATAGCGCAAAGATTTTCTTATAGGTCATAGTTTTCTCTAAATTTTGGAGGTGTTTGAAGAACGCGTTCATTATAAACACTCAAACAGTGATTGCAAATGATAAGTATTATCATTTGCAATCACTTAATTGTGACTTGTCCGTCTCCTTATCCGTAAGATGGAACTTTAACTGTCCGAAATCTGCTAGGTGGTTTTAAAATCTTCTTTTAATTTGAGATAGTCTTTTGTGAATAATGGAATTGGATTAATTGAAAATGTCGTAAACGAATTTTCCCCCCAAAATTATGAGCAGAAAAATTAAATGAAAATTGACACTGCAGTTTACGTTTATCCATGTGGGGCGTTGGCAGAAAATCACGGATTCGAGATTCAATACTTAAAAAAGCGCTAGGCACATTGTCAACGTCAACACTATTGAAGTTGTAATCTCAGCCTAAACGGAGTTGATTAGGGGTTAATCCCGTCCAGCGCTTAACAGCGCGGCGAAAGTTAGGAATATCTGAAAAAGCCATCATGCTGGCACTGTCTTCATTATTACGTTTCTGTACTTGTAATAAGTACAAGGCTTGCTGTTTACCCAACTCGTCCTGTATCTGCTGAAAGCGCACCCCGTGTTGGTTTAGTTTGCGCTTAAAGGTTGCCGGACTCATGGCAAATAATAATGCAGTTTCTTGTAACGTTTGTTGACGTTTGAGCCACAAACTGTCGCGAACTGCTTGAATAAAACCTTGATAAGGTGGCTGATGCTGCCTGATATGTTGTAAGGCATGCCTTTTCAAGCTCTGACTTTGCTGCGCAAAGGGCGCTTTCAACCATTCCAAATCAAAACGAATGCGCAATTGCGACTGAGAGAAATTGAGCCTAAGGCCCAAATTAGTTTCATATTCTTGAATATAGCGTGGACGCGCAAAAGGAAAATCAAAATGAAAAGGGATACGATGGCCAAGTAATAATTTAGTTGCAGACACCAGTGCACTAAAATAAGTTTCAAGCACAAACTGCCATTGTTCGCCACAGCCCACCGCGTCAAAGATGACAAGATGATATTGCTGCTCATCCTGATAAGCGTAACTGTGCATAAACGGGCAAATATGCTGGGCATGAACCCTCAGTACACGCAGAGCATCCTGTAAATTGCGGCAATGCAATAAGGCATTTGATATAGCACCGTAATTGCCCGGAAACACCCGTTTGCCCAATTGAAATGAACAATCAAAGCCTGATACCAACGAACGAGCATTGGCCATTAAACGTAACATTTGCTCAGTATTTAAATGCGTAGTACCGCCTTTAATGTCTTGATAAAAAATCCGCGTGCCTCGCAGTAAACGGTTTTTGTCTAAGCCGCGCGACATCGCCAAGTCGATCAAGCTTGCCGCCAATTGATGCGCCGGTAAAAACTTATCTTCAAGACTTACTAATTGGCGGCGAGACATCGACTTTTATGCCCCTTCCTTAGTCAGATTAAGCCGTTGGTTGACACGGCCAATGAGTGCATCTACCCCATCTGCTGGCTGCGCCACTTCGGCGGCATGGGTAACACTATGATAAACCGCCTGATTAGAGGATTGAGGTTTAAAGGCCAGATGGTTAATAGCACTTTTAACTTGCTCGGCTAATTCTTCTGCCACAACCAAATCCGTATCGGGCAATAAAAGAACAAAGCGGTCACCAGCATAACGACACGCCAAATCAGTATTGCGTAAATTCATCAAAATCAGTTCTGACATTTCACGCAACAATCGGTCACCGTCGCTGCTGCCATAACGCCGATTAAAAGCATCAAAATTATCGATGTCCAACATCACAATAGAAAAGTCACTGCCATCTTTAGTTCGTAACTGCATATCAATTTGACCGCGCATATAGTCAGCACGATACAGTTGAGTAATAAAGTCGATTTGCTCATGTTCGCGCACACCAAGCTCACGGCGTTGCAACTGGCGATTTAAGGCGAGTTGTTCTTGATGCCACTGATACAAAGCATAACTCATGATCACCATACCAAAGGCAGCAGGCATCGACTCAATCACGCTTAGGCCTGCTGCAGCAGCTTGGTAATGCACAAATTCGTCAAACAAATCCAATAAAGCAGAAAATAAAAAGCAGCTTAAACCGATGACTAAACCTGTGGTCACACGCCCAGGCGGGCGACTAATCAATAACACCACAATCCATAGTAGCGAGAACACGGCTACACTGCCCTCGCCCACTATATCCAACCATTGGATTTCGGACCACGTTTTCAGCTCGCCCAAGCCGAGGCTCAAACTCACGGACAAAAACAAACACGCCGCCACCACTGATACCAAGATCTGATGGCGCGCCAATAAAGAAAAGTTCATGTATGGGCTCTCAAAAAACTAAACCACTATCCTGACATAAGGGAGGAGAAGCAAAGAGGTCATTTTGGCTCAGCAAGATGACAAAAAGATGAAAAGAAATACAAAAAACGCAGGAAAATAGTGTCAAACCTATGAATTTTAGGCCTTTACGGGGAGGTCATATTAGCTCAGGCAGTGCAAATAAACCCCAACAATTCGGTATTTTTGGCCCTTTAAGTACCAGATAAAAATAGCAGCGTAATAAAACTGTCATTGCCCTTCTTTAGCGTGTCGGCCACCAAAACATTAACGGCTTTTAAAGCAAATAGAAATTTGCCCGGAGACACACCATGCCAAGCGTAAACCTCAAGCCAAGAATCAAATCTAAACTCGCCCTCGCCTGTTTAGCTGCCTTCATTAGTTCAACTGCCTTGGCCAAAGAAAAAGTCATCGGCACCTTACAAGGTGTGCTGACTGACCAAAGCCAAACCAGCTATTTTGAAGGGGCACAGATTACCGTCAAAGAATTGGGAATAAGCACCGTATCATACCGTGATGGTTCATTTCGCTTTGGTAGCCTACCGCAAGGTAACTACACATTAGTGATTCGCTATTTAGGCCTACCTTCTGAAGAAGTGTCTATTACTATCGCAGCTGGAGAAACCCTTGAGCAGGCCTTTATATTGGCGACTGCCGATGACAAAATAGTGATTTATGGCCAACGTGCTGGCCAAGCCACTGCCATTAACCAACAGCGCGCTTCTGACAGTATAAAATCCATTGTGTCTTCTGACGCGATTGGTCAATTTCCTGATCAAAATGCCGCTGAAGCCTTACAACGTTTACCCGGTTTATCCATTGAACGAGACCAAGGTGAAGGCCGCTTTGTTGGTATCCGTGGCATCGATCCAAACTTAAATAGTGTGACCATTAATGGTTTAAATGTGCCCTCGCCCGAAGCCGGTGTGCGTTCTGTTGCGTTAGATGTTATTCCTTCCGAATTAATTCAAAGCCTAGAAGTGTCTAAATCTGTCACCCCTGATATGGACGGAGACGCGATTGGTGGGTCGGTGGAAGTGAAAAGTTTAAGTGCCTTTGACCGAAAGGGTGATAGCGCCAGTATTAGCTTGCAAGCCAGCCACAATGGCTTACGTGATAAAACTAGCCCTAAAGTATCGGCCAGTGGCACCACGGTGATCAACGAAGTATGGGGGGTAGCTGCTGCGGTGTCTTATTTTAGCCGCGACTTTGGCTCTGATAACATTGAGTCGAACGGTGACGATGAAATCGAACAGCGTTATTACACCATTAATCGTGAGCGTTTAGGCGCAGCACTGAACGTGGATTTTCGGCCCAACTTTAATAATCAATATTATATTCGCAGCTTATACAGTAAATTTTCTGACGATGAAAACCGCCTAAGAAATACCTTTACCTTTGACGGTGATGATTCAGAAATTGAACGGGAAAGTAAAGACCGCTACGAAGCTCAAAGCATTTTATCTGTCACCGCTGGCGCCAAACATCAACTCGACGATTGGTTAATAGAATATCAATTAGGCTACTCAAAAGCCGATGAAAAAGAGCCTCACTCGCTGTATTACACTTTTGTGGGCGAAGAGATGAACATCGACTCAGATATGCAGGGGCAAGTTCCAACTATTACCCAAGATGCTGCCGCCATGGACATGAGCAACTATGCCTTAGATGAAATTGAGTATGCTAAAAACTACGCCAAAGATACCGAAAGCAGTGCAAAGATTGATTTTACACGTTTAGGCGAATGGCAAGGCCACTCTACTGAAATCAAATTTGGAGGCAAATATCGTACACGCGAAAAGTTTAATCGCGCCAATACGTCAATTTATGACGGTGATTTTGATGTTGTTGATGCAACTGCATTTGCCACGTCGACACCTGATTGGGGCCTCGGCGATTTTGGTCCTGGTCTGAATAAACACGTTATGCGTGACAATTTTAATCAAAATCGCAGTGCACTAGAGCTGGTTGAACTGGATTCAGAAGTTGAATCCAATGGTGCCACTTACAGCAATAACGAAGACATTTTTGCCCTATATTTAATGGGTAAAATTGATATAAACGACTTGCGTATTGTCGCGGGTCTGCGTTACGAAAAAACCGACTTCAGTACCGCCGGTATGCGTGTTGAACTGATTGAAAATGAGCAAACTGATAGCGAAGAGGTGGTCAATACCCCTTGGGAAAAAGACCATAATTACGATTATTTGTTGCCAAGCATTAACGTACGCTACGAATTTAACGATAGCTTAATTGCACGTTTTGCATATACCCAAACCATTTCTCGCCCCAAATTTGAAGATGTGGGTGCCTATCAAATAATCGAATCAAAAACCGAAGAAGACGACGGCGAATTTGTCACGGAACGTGAAGCAGAAGCAGGCAATCCTGAATTACAGCCTTATGAATCCGCTAACTTCGATGCCACTTTAGAATATTACCCCGGTGACATTGGGGTGTTATCCGTTGGCTATTTTTACAAAAATATTGACAACTTTATTATCACTGCAGATGTAGCGGGCACCAGTGGCTGGGAAGGTTTTAAAGAAGTAAAGCAAGCCATAAACGGTGAATCTGCCAAGGTAAGCGGCCTAGAATTAGCTTGGGTTAAAGCTTTCGATAACGGCTTATTATTGTCAGCTAACGGCACGTTTAGTGATTCAGAAGCCATCACTGAATTAGATGGTGAGCGTTTTAAAACCACCCTACCTAATCAGTCAGATAAAATTGCTAACTTCACCATAGGTTACGAAAGTAAATTAATGAGCTTGCGTTTAACTACCTCATACAAAAGTGAAAACTTGGATGAAATCGATGGCGATATGATGCGTATGGAAGACGCCCACCAGCAATTGGATTTTATGGCCAAATACTTTATCAACGACAACATGCATGTGTATTTCAACGCCATTAACATCAATGATGAAGCGTATTACAACTATTTCGACAAGCGCAGTATCAGCGCCCAATACGAAGAATATGGTCGCACTTTTGAGCTAGGGTTTAATTGGAAGTTATAGTTCATCATTGCAATTTATCTGGGTTTACCCTGTCCTAGGTAGTCACTTTACCCAATACCATTGGAAAGCGAATACAGGGACGTATTGTTTTGCGAACCTAAGGATGGAATTGCACGGTGGCGGCAAATGAGTGAAAACCCCATGAGTTTAGCCGTACTAATTGCAACTCGGTTGGCGCAACGCGGTTGGCGCAACGTCGGTTACCGATTGGGACGAAAGAGTGAAGCCAACAAACGTGCAGTTTCAAGCGGACGCCGCTCGGGATAAAGGGTATGAACCCAGCTTTATTTACAAACAACCACGTGCCATTAATTGGCGCGTTTAGCTGTTTAAGTATTAACGGAGAAAATCATGATTTTACCCCGCTCAATTTTGCATTGCATAAGATTACAAGCCGGTTTTTTGGCCGTTTTATTTCTCTGCTGCGATCAATCGCAAGCCCAAGAAATCTACGACGAAGCCTACTACCAACAACATCACATTGAGCAATTAAGCACGACACCCAAAAGCCTAAACTTTTTAGTGTTAGGCGACTGGGGCCGTAATGGCCACTATGAGCAACGCGCCGTGGCTAAGTGGATGGACATCACCATGGAACAACTCGATGGCGATTTTATTGTGACCACCGGCGATAATTTTTATTCAAACGGCATTGCTTCAGTCAATGATCCTTACTGGTATAGCTCGTATGAAGCCATTTACACTGGTCCGCACTTATTTGAAGAATGGTATGCCACGCTAGGCAACCACGATTATCGCGGTAACTGGCAAGCGCAAATCGACTACAGCAATATTAGCCGCCGCTGGAACATGCCTGCTCCCTATTACGCTCTTAATTTTGAGCTAAAAGGTGGGCAATCTGTATTGTTGGTGTTTTTAGATACCAATCCTTTAAACCCAGAATATAAAAATGAAGCCAAATACGCTGAAACCCAAAAACAAGATGGGCCAAAACAACTAGTTTGGTTAGAGCATAAACTGTCTACATCCAAAGCAAAGTGGAAAATAGTGATTGGGCATCACCCTTTATATTCAAGCGGCAAACGTTATGGTGAAACCGATGGCATTCGCCAAGTGCTTGAGCCGATATTTGAAAAATACCATGTGGATGCCTATTACGCTGGTCACGAACACGACCTACAACATAATCAGCCCAAAGGCACGACTGTAGCTCATTTTGTCTCAGGTGCAGGCTCTGAAGTTCGGCCCGTTAAACAAAGTGAATTTGCCAAATTTGCCCAATCAACGGCAGGTTTTGCGGCAGTATCTGTTAACCAAAATACCTTGGTAACCCAATTTATAAGCAGCACTGGCAACGTGCTGTATCAATACAAAATCAATAAGGACTAATGATGAAAAGAAGTCTACTTACCGCCCTTTTAGTGCCCTGCCTACTCGCCGGATGTCAGGTAAATAACGACCACGCTGACAACCGCATGACAGTCAGTCTAAAGTCAAATAATGCTCTTGAAATGAGCCCTTTTGAGGTAAATAACAATATAAAAGGCAAATTGGCGTTTCCGATAAAACATCAACAGCAAAGCTATTGGCTACTGACCAGTGAAGAGCAAGGTATTCTGCTCACTGATGAACAAGGCCAAACGCTTAGCCACTTTGCAGGCTCCATGGAAGCGCTTGATTGGCGCGATAATGTGAGCCTTGCTGGCAAAAAACTTGGCTTAATCGCCACCAGCAACAAAGAAAATGGCCAGGTGCTGATCCTAGGCTTAGATTGGCAAACCCTGCAATTTAGCTTACTAATGACCATTAAACCCAGCGCCGCCATCGAAACCTTATGTTGGTACACCATGCCCCAAGGCCATACCGCACTGTTTATGGCTGACGAACAGGGCAAAGTAAGCCAGCGCATTGTGGTAGACGGAAATCAACAAGGCATCAGTGATGTGCTACTGCGTGATTTTGTGGGTGTACCCGAAGTTAAATCCTGCGCCGTGGATGATAAGCGTGATGCTCTTTACCTGGTTGAGAGTAACATAGGCGTGTGGCGCTATTCGGCTGATCCTGAAGCCGAATTGCAACGTGAGCTTGTTGCAGCGACCGGTGAATTTGGTCAACTAGAGGGCGAGGTCACCTCAGTTAATGTACTCGACAATGGCAGCTTATTGGTTAGCACACCAGAGCAACAGGGCATATGGATAATTGATCCAGCGCAGGTTAAATCAGCAGGCTTCTATCCGCTCAAGCAAGCTCAAGCGGTAGAAAGTGCCGTCGCCCTTAGCACTGAGCAAGGATTAAACATCGGTTTGTTCGACGACGAAAGTGGTGGTTACTATCACGCCAAGATAGATATCACTTTGCCTAAAGGTACAGCGACTCATCAGGTATTTAGCCAAGTACTCCCTGCGGCAGAAACCACACCGGTAGGCACGTCGGGCGATGCTGCCGATGATCCCGCCATTTGGGTTAACCGCCAGAATCCCGCACAAAGCCGTATTTTGGCCACCAACAAAAAGCGTGGTTTGATGGTACATGACCTACAAGGCAAACTGCTGCAACAATTGGATATGGGCCGCGTTAATAATGTTGATGTGCGTTATGGTTTTACGCTTAATGGCCAAACCATTGATATTGCTGCCGCCAGCAACCGCAGCAACAAAAGCCTCAGCTTATTTGCCATCGCCCCTGCTACGGGTGAAGTCAGTTGGTTAAGTGACTTCCCTACCGACTTAGACGACACCTACGGCTTATGTATGTATCAATCAAACAACCACTACTATGTGTTTGTGAATGACACCAATGGCCGTTTTCAGCAATACAAGCTCAATACTAATAATGGCAAGATTGACGGCACACTGGTACGTGAATTTAACGTCGCCAGCCAACCCGAAGGCTGCGTGGCAGACGATAACAGTGGGCAGTTATACTTTGGTGAAGAAGCAGTCGGTATTTGGCAAGTACCGGCCATGCCGACTAAAAGCATGCCAGTACTGATTGCGCCTTTAGCAGATAACTTTGTAGCTGATGTTGAAGGCCTCGCCATCTATCAGATGAACAAACAACGCTATTTAATTGCCTCCAGCCAAGGTAACAACAGCTATGCGGTATTTGCCCTTGAAGACAACAATCGCTATTTAGGCAGCTTTCAGATCGCCATGGACTTAGACAAAATGATCGACGGCGTATCCGAAACAGATGGTATAGAAATAGTATCAACCCCGCTGGGCCCACAATTTCCGCAAGGATTGATGGTGGCTCAAGACGGTCACAACATAATGCCCAGCGACACACAAAACTTTAAATTAGTCAGTGGCAGTATGATTGCCAACGTAATCCAAGGCTGGATAACAGAGTAATACACTCAAACTTGAAAATATCTTTGGTGACATTTGCAATGCTTTTATCGGGTATGTTCTCCCTTCTTATTACTGCTAATTGCTCCTGTTAAGTGGCATATGACATTGCTAAGGGCCATTCAAGAATTAGAAACATAGTACAAACTAAAAAAATGCCGCTTACTGCTAAGCGGCATTTTTTACACCATATTTAAACGATTGATCTACCGTTACTAGATGATCAGTCTTCTTGAACTGTTGCCTCAGCAGAGTTTGAATAAGTTGTACTGAGATCATCACCTACAGCATACGTTTCGAAATCATCAGATAGAATGGCTGTCTCTGTTCCATCCGCAATGACGATGTCATCAACGATTAATTCTTTTGCTGATTCTTTCGACGAACTACCAATACGGATTTGATACGTTTCTGTTGCTGTGCCTGTATTAATCGCCGTATATGGGCCGTAAAACGTTGTGCCGCCATCGATTGAAACCGAGTAAGCTGTTGCTGTCCAATCAATAACTACATCAAGGTCAGTATCATCAGCATAAGTTAGGCCTTCAATGGTTTGCTGCTCTTTTGCTGCATCACGGTATTTAACTGCGCCATTACTAAAGATGATTTCACCCGTTAGGTTATTCGAAGATGCAGAACCACCGTAAATACTAATATAAGCAGTATTATCTTCACCCACATCAGGTGTCGCCGTGAAGCCAGAAATTGCTTGTAGCTTAATGGTTGCAGAAATAGAACCTTCAGCCAGTGACGCGGTTGTTAAGCGTAGCTCACCATCAGCCGATGTGGTTGTATCAACGATTCTTGCTACCAGGTCTACACTCGTTCCCGCTAGCGTCCTAACTGTTGCCTCAGCAGAGCTTGAATAAGTTGAGCTTAAATCTTCACCATCAACATACATTTCGAAGTCATCAGATAGAATGGCTGTATCTGTTCCATCCGCAATGACGATGTCATCAACGATTAATTCTTTTGCTGATTCTTTCGACGAACTACCAATACGGATTTGATACGTTTCTGTTGCTGTGCCTGTATTAATCGCCGTATATGGGCCGTAAAACGTTGTGCCGCCATCGATTGAAACCGAGTAACCTGTTGCAGTCCAGTCAATAACTACATCAAGGTCAGTATCATCAGCATAAGTTAGGCCTTCTATGGTTTGCTGCTCTTTTGCAGCATCACGGTATTTAACTGCGCCATTACTAAAGATGATTTCACCCGTTAGGTTATTCGAAGATGCAGAACCACCGTAAATACTAATATAAGCGGTATTATCTTCACCCACATCAGGTGTCGCCGTGAAGCCAGAAATTGCTTGTAGCTTAAGGGATGCAGAAATAGAACCTTCAGCCAGTGACGCGGTTGTCAAACGTAACTCACCATCAGCTGAAGTGGTTGTATCAACTATTCTTGCAACATTATTTGCGCCTGTATCCACAACTATGCTGCCTGTGATTGTAATCACTAAGTCAGCCATTGTGCCGTCATATGACATAATAGAAATAGTATCTGTTTCGCTCTCGCCTTGAACTAAGGCCGCAATAGTTGCGTTAGCCGTATCTAGCGTATACGTCCAGTTACCATCGGCTTGAATCGAAAAATCACCATAGGTTGAAGTAAAGGTTGCTGGCGCTAATGAGGCTTCACCTTCATCGGGATCGATTATGCTGACTGTGTCAGTCAACGGTGTTGTTTGATCGCTGGCAATTGATGCAGTTAGATTAAAGAACGCTGCTGGTGTCGGTTCAACAGTGCCGTCACCCGCATCAAATACAACGACTTCAGAGTAGATCGCGGGGCTATACAAACTCGCATCACCGTCTAAGGTATTGCCTTCACTATAGCTTTCAAAGTCATCAGCAAATACGCTTACTGTGCCGGCAACATCGGAATATACCGCAATGTTGTCAACAAAGAAGGCGCCGAAAGGAATGGTCCTATCGTTGTCACCCAACCTAAATTGAATCGATTTTATGCCTTCAGCAAACCATTGATCTAGGTTAGTAAAATCCGAGTCAACAACAGCTGCAGTAGCAAACGATCCACCGCCAATCACTTCACCGTCAAGGGTAATAGTGAGTTGCTCAGTTGCATCCAAATCCCAAGTAATCTCTACTTCATAAAATTTATCTTCAACAAATGGAGCAGTAACGATTGTACCTGGGTAAGCACTATTTTCGGTGTTGCGAACTAAGAATCGAGGTTCAATCGTGTTACCTAGACTATCGGTTTGCGTACCTTGAATACGCAAATCAATTAGCGCTTCGCTTGAGCTACCTGAGCTGCCATACAGCGCAATGTAAGCATCTTTTACATTTCCATCGCTACCTAGCGTTACCTCTTTTAAGAATGAAGCGCTCAACTTGCCTTGACGTAAATTGTCAACGCTAAATTTTATCTCACCCGTGTCACTACCCGTATCTGAAATTTTTACCACTTGGGTTAGCGCTGCGATACGAATTGCTATCTCTGCTGTGGTGCCATCGATTGACGCGATGGTAACGGTATCGTTGACAGAGTTACCGACTTCAAGGTTCGCTACCGTTTCATTGTCTACGTCAACGGTATACGACCAACTGCCTTGAGCATTGATACTGAAGGTACCAAAATCGAGTACCACGTCGCTCTGAGCCAGAATGGCATCTTCTTCAAAATTGGGATCAACAACACTGACGGCCCCCGTTAGAGGACTCATTGCAGTATGTTTTACCGTACCGCTTAATGTACCCTCAATAATGGCTGCAACTGGCGTATTGTTGTAACCAATAGCCGAGCCAATAACGTCAAGTAAAGCGTCATTTAGATCGTTAGCAACGGCAGAGGTAGTTTGTAAGTTTACTTGTGCTGTTTCAAATGCAGCTAAGTTTGCTTCTGAAAATGTGCCATCTGCTACATCAACGGCAATATCGGCTATCAGAGCAGCCATGTCTTTGTCTGAGTTATCGGCATCGAGTTGCGATAAAAGCGCTAAGGCTGAGCCATAACGGTCTGCATTTTCAGCACCTTCAGCGCCAAGGGTAACCACTCCTACTTCTGTGGGTAGCACTGTTGTTGTATCAAAACGAATACCAAAACGGGCATTGATAGTTGCCGCATTATCTGCAAAAGCATTTAAATCAGCACTAGAAGCCTGAACGGCCATCTCAGTCAAAGGCGAAACCACATAGCGGGGTGATGGGATCGCTTCGCCATTATCATCCAGACCTAAATTTTCAACAACACTCAACACCGCTCTAAGCGCTGGGGCGTCAAGGGTTGCACCACTTGACTCATCGGTATACGTTCCGCCAGTGCATGAAACGAGGCCTGTACCTTCAAAGTGAACATCTACAAATGTCAGTCCACCGGTATTATCGGAGGTGGCTGAGGCTTGAGCAGGCGTCAGCGCTACCCCACTCTCATTGACGGCAAATAGTTCGCAGCTTGCACCGCTTACTGATCCTTTTACAACCTTAGCTCTTACCTCTAGGGTTGGCAGTATAACCGAGGTAGCAGCCCCTACCCCTTCGGTAATACCTTTTTCATCGGTGTATCGAGCCGATACCGAAATAATTGAACCCTCGTCTGCTTCGGTAATGGTATAAGACGAGCCAGTTGCGCCTGTAGACCATGCATAAACTAGGGTGTCATTTTTGATTCCGTCTGCATCAGTCGCTAATGCAGTCAGTGTGGCACCTGCAATTAAGTCGCCACCAGTGATTGCGATACTTCCTCTACTATTGCCGTCCAGTTCGTCTTTATCACCACCACCACAACCCACTAAGGTGGTCGCGACGATGATGGATATAAGTGACTTATTAACCATGCTTTCTACTCCTGAAAGTTTCAGTTCTATTACGTTGCTTAGTTATCCACCACAGGTGGTACATGCCAACATAGTGTTAATTGAATTGGTATGACAAAAAAACTGTCTTTCTATAGCTTTGTTATTACCAATACTGTATTTATAAATTTTTAACTTCTTCTAGCGAATAAAGTGTCTGAATCAGGCGCTTGAGCAAAATTGCCTTGAGCTGGTTGGTTTATCCAAATCAAACCCAAAGCATTCGATATAAAACCCGTCAGCCTTGGCTTGCGAGTTTTACCCTTACTATGCTGCGTTCTGACTAAGCCCTGATTAGATTCGGTTAATACTTAAGGCTAATTCCAGCGAATAAACGCGGACCATAATCATTGACCTCACCTAAATTATTCCGAACAAAGAAATCTTGTGACTTAGGTGCACTGAATAGGTTAATCGCTTCGACTTTCACACGAATGTTGCTATTGATTTTGTAAGACGCACGGGCTTCCCACACACCTACTTCATCAACGTAACGTAAACGTGTGCCGTCAGTGGTGTAAGGCTGGAAGTAGTCGCTGCGATATTTGTAGATAAGTGCCGTATCAAAATCACCCACTTGATAATACAACTGCCCACTGAATACGTGCTCTGAGAAACCAGGTACACCCGCAGGCTCGATGATGCCAGCGGTTAGCTGAGTTGTATTACCCTCTACGTCGGTAACAAAGGTGTCACCGTACAAACTGTCTTCAAACTCAAAATTTGAATCCGCATAGTTGTAGCCTAGCTTGATGCCAATGCCACTATCCCAACGATAGGCAAGTGACGCTTCAAGGCCGATGATCTCAGACTCATCGTTGGTGGTTACTGAGTTAGTGATAGGTAAGGAGTAGTCTTGTCCTTCAATATTGAAGTTTTCAAGCACGGTAGTTTGCTGATAACCGCCTTGGAATTGTTTGTAATAAAGACCAAGTGCAACAATCGAGTCTTCATTGGGATACCATTCAACAGCAAGGTCGTAGTTCCACGACATGAGCGGTTTAGTATCGGGGTTGCCCGAACCATTTACCCCAACAATCAAATCAGCAATTGAGGTAGGCGCTAAATCATCATCCGTTTGAAAATCGCGGCTATAGCCAAGGTTGCCGGGGTTGGCACGTGACATACCACGATAAATACCCGCACGTAACAAGACATCCTCAGAATAATCCATCACGAAATTAAAACTTGGCAATACCTCTGTGTAACTACCACCTCCTACAATGCTCTCGTTAACTGCATTTTTTTGTAAGCTGAGGATGCCTTGTTCATCAACTAATACGTTGAAACTACTTCTAAATCCAACAGAGGTGACTTCAGTGTTTACGATACGTAGGCCAAAATTACCACGAACGATTTTTCCAAACATTTCAGTATCGTAATCAACCATGGTGTAGATGGCTTTGGTTTTTTCGGTAACATCAATTGTGCCCGCATTTTCATACTCAAGCTCGGGGTACGCAAAGTCTCCACCACTCAAGCTAACAACGGCTTGTGAAAAACAGACATTGTCATAGGTTGCCCAAGACGAACCTGTGCCGCTACTAATTACCTTTCCGTCACTATCAACGTTGGTTATCAGATTGCCGTCTGACACCGATGATAAAAAGCTGCTTTCAGGGAAATCAATCTGACAATTTTCAAGTATACCCAGTGCTTCAGGGGCGGATGAATCTAAGGCATATTCGGTTCTTGAACCCGTACCTTCAGTGCCACCTAATTGCAAAAAGGTTAATTCAGACACACGCAAACCACCTTTAACCGCTCTGAACATACCTGAATCAAGCAAGTACTCAAAATCTAAGCGAGCAGACATAATTTCATTTTCACGAACGTTTTCACGGTCAAGGCGGGTACGTAGGCTATCCGTGAAGTTAGCTATATCGCTTACGTCAAAATCAGTGACGGTAATGGAAGGAATATACTCTCCCATATCCCAAGTAAAGAACGGACGATTTGCCGTTCTGCCGCGGTTGGATATTTGCAGCTCTTCACGTTTGGTTTGTGAATAAGCAAGATCAAGGTTAATAGTTAAAGCATCTGTCGTGTAATGCTCAATGTTGATGCCATAACCAACATAATTTTCTTCGCGTGAGAATTGCTCTCCGGCCGATTCAAATCGCTCTTCGCCTTCCCAGTGCAGTATGCCACCCACCTCATTAGTAATGAGATTTTGACCTGTTACTCCTGGCGTAACCCGCTTTTGCAGCCAAATCAAATCATGACGGGCTTCTTCTTGAGTTCGATCTGATAGTTGCGCATCAATATTAATATCCCACGCGTCAGTTGGGCGATATTGCACTGCTAAGAAAAACGCATCACGTTCATCTAGGGTTTCATTTTGACGATAGCTACGGCTACTGCCAGTCCAGGCATAAGGCGTACCATCACTGTACGCTTTGCCAGTTTCAGGGTTTATGCCTGTCTGATACCCTTGATTACTGCTACCTGACACTTGGTCTTCACAGTCACCAGCACTACTGCGGTAAAAACCTTCATTGGTGTTGGATGGATCGTTTAAGCAAGGCCATAGCGATGTACCGCTTGGACTTGAGCTCCGGTATTCTGCCTCTGGCTGACTGATGTCTTGGCGTTGTACACCAAGCGAAACCCCAAGAGACTGGCCATTGTTTAGTTCAAATTGATCGACGTAACTAAAGGTGCCGCGGTAGCCCACATCACTTTGTAAAGAATTGTCGATATTACCTTCATCAGGATTGTAATTAAGCTTCACTTCGCCTTGAATGCGTTGCTTGCCAAAATCTAAGGGCTGTACGGTTTCTAAGGAAATAACACCTGCAACACCACCTTCGATCATCGATGCATCTTGAGTTTTATAAATGGCTACTTTTCTCATCAACTCCGACGGAAACTGTGAGAAGTTAACTGAACGGTCACCACTACCATTCGTGGCTTCACGGCCATTGATATGGGTTGCACTCAAAAACGGACCAAGACCACGAATCGTGATTTCCGTGGCGCCACCATTTTCACGGTGAGACGCCGCACCAGTAATCGACTCCAGCGCTTCTCCAATTGACAGAGCTGGTAATTCACCAATGTCATCTGAAGATAAACCATCAACAACAGTAGTCGCTTCACGCTTGATGGCGATTTGGTCTTGAATGGTTTTACGTGTACCAACTACGTTGATGATTTCCAACTCATCATCGACGTCAGCAGACGTTGGCGCAGACGACTCTTGAGCTTGGGCAGCAAATGCCAATGAGCTGGTTAAAGAGACGAAAACGGCAGCTTTCACCAATTTTGCAACAGGCGAAAGCCTAAATTGCTCCTCCTGATTACTTAAGTCTCTATGTTTCCTTGATATCAACGACATATCGAGTTCTCCGTTATTTTTTGAGCGAGCATGTGATTGAGAATTGCCTGTTATATTTATGTTATGCAATTGTTGTTTTGAATATACGCAATTAAAAGCAATGTATCAACCAATTAACAAAATAATTGTTACCAATAAACCTTACCAATATAAATTACCAATTTCAGAAAACAGCCACATAATAAACTTACCAATAAAAATCACCAAAAAGGGGATTTTAAGATAAGGAACTATCAGACCAGAGCGATTGATTGTTGCAGGCAGCAAGCATTCATGATGAAAGGCATCAAACTATAGGATGTAGAGACAGATATATGAGGGCATCCCATGCGGGGCATCCCATGCGGGGCACTTGATATAAAATAAAGGTGAGGCTTAACAGAGGCTAACGTAGACCAAGATCGTCTACGCGGCAGGTATCGTAGAGTGGCAGTAACGTTGCTTCATCTATTAGCACAGGGTTTGTTATCTCTATGAGTGCGCATCACACTGGCTCGTTGTTGTCAGTGCTGATTATCTAAGTGGTAAAAAGTAGCCTGCACGTAGTCTTTGGGGGTTCCGCCGTTATTTTGATTGTAAACACCGGCTTTGAAATACAGGTATTGGTCACTGCTGCTATAACCACTGTTGCTCATATCAAAATGCTTGGTAACATTTTCTTTCCCTTGTCGTATCAAGGTGACAAATAAAACATCGTTTTCTACGGTGATCTTATAACTAAACTTTTCATTTAATTCGATGCCATCTTGCGGATCTGCCAAGGTGTGAGAACGCGAACCCACTAAATCGATCCACTCATCATCGCCACCGTTTATTTCATGGGCAAAATAGACAGAGCCTTTGGTATTATTAGGCAACTTGCGATAGTACAGCCTAATTGGCTCATCATCGGTCCCATGAATCTGACCAATAATGACCCGACCGACCATTTTTTCATCTCCCGTCGTCGACACCCGATTAACCGCTAACGTCGCTTCTAGACTGCCTTCAACCGCACCTGCATTTTTACGGTCTGAGCCATGGGCTGAACTCAATACCCAGTTGTTACCGGTGATTCCTTGTGTTTTCATGCGGGTATTGCCGCGGCGCAACATTTCTCTCAACTCGGTTCGCGCATACTTGGTATTATTGGAGGTTTTTGCCCCCTCATTAGGGCACGCAAACACCATGCCTCCGTCATCTGCGGTATAAAATAAGGGTTTTAATTCGAAGCCTTCACTCAGTGGTTTTTCATAAACGGTATCGGCTTTTTTGTCTTTGTTGAGATCGGTTGGCAGCGTTAGGCTCCAATCTAATAAGTCAAAATTTTCGCTCGGTTTTTTTTTCGGATCAAGTTTTTGTAGATCACCAAGTAGAACCCCTTCAGCTAACGAAAGATGCGACGCCGCAATGGTGAAGTCATTAGCGCTTGTGGCACTTATTGTCTCATTCGAGGCCAATAGACTACTTAGTATAAAAGCGCTAAATAGCGCTTTGTTTAAGGTTTTCATTCAATAATCTCCAAACACTAAAAATGACCCATTTCGTAAAAGACTGAGCGAATATACTAAGTTCCGCGCAGACTCAGCATGCCTTAATTGTTAGTCCGTGTTTAGTGCATACCGGTTTACACAATTAAGATCTTGGAAGCATTGCAAAAGTCGCTCTACCATATATTCTTCACTTTGACGCAGCCACACTCGCGGATCATAAACCTTTTTATTAGGTTTATCTTCCCCATCCGGATTGCCAATTTGCCCCTGTAAATAATCCTGTTTCTGCTGGTAATAATGTAAAACACCCTGCCAACTTGCCCACTGTGTATCAGTATCGATATTCATCTTAACCACACCATAGGTCAGTGACTCGGCGATTTTTTCAGGCTCAGAACCACTACCGCCATGAAATACAAAGTTTAAGCTATTAGCGGGTAGGCCAAATTTATCTGACACATGGCTTTGAGACTCTCGCAATATCCTCGGAGTGAGCACCACATTACCCGGCTTATACACGCCGTGTACGTTACCGAATGATGCCGCGATAATAAAATTAGGACTAATTTGACTTAGACGTTCATAGGCAAAAGCAACGTCCTCAGGCTGCGTATACAAGGCAGAGTTATCTAAATGAGAATTATCGACACCGTCTTCTTCGCCGCCGGTACAACCCAGTTCGATTTCTAAGGTCATGCCCATTTTGGCCATGCGAGACAAATAGGCTGCACAAATGTCTATATTGTCCAGCAATGGCTCTTCGGACAAGTCGAGCATATGTGAACTAAATAAGGGTTTACCCGTTAACTCAAAGTAACGCTCGCCTTCTTCTAACAAGCCATCAATCCATGGTAATAATTTTTTAGCAGCATGATCGGTATGCAGCATCACAGGCACTGCATAATGTTCTGCTACGGCATGAACATACTTCGCTGCAGTTAGAGCGCCAAGTACAGCAGATTGTTGGCCAGGCAAAGACAGACCTTTGCCAACAAAAAATTGTGCCCCGCCATGTGATAGCTGAATGATCACCGGAGATTGTGCTCTTTTGGCTGCTTCTAATGTGGCATTAATTGAGTTGGTTCCAACTACATTAACCGCCGGCAACGCATACTGATTGCTACGGGCATGACTGTATAAAGCTGTAACATCTTCACCCACTATGACACCAGGTTGAAGCAGGTGAATTACATTTTTCATTGATGGTTTCCTTACTCGATTATCGCCTTTAACAAGCAGAATTTTCGCCTGCCAGTTTCATTAATGTAACCACCAGAGCGGCAAATCCGGAGGGCCACAAAGCCTGAGCTTAAAACCATACAAAAGGGGCTAAGTCGAATTTGTATCTACAAATTTGTACCTTAACTCTTCATTCAGGCGTGTTAATGGGTTCAATGCCTGACCAATAAGCTATAACAAACAGTATTAACTTATTACCAATCTGTCAACCAATTAGTGTTTTCAATAGAAAACAAAGGGGTAACTCTGTTGGTTTTCCTTGTTACCTCCTCTCGCATCTTGTTCCTCTACCAATCAGTGCATGGGTCATAGCGCATGGGTTATAAAGCCCTTTCTGCGCTAACAATCGTTAAAAACTGGCACCGTTCATACCTTGCAACGTAAATTTCTACTCTCGGCACTGACGAACACTTGTCATATGATAGTTAGTCAAATAGGAAGTTGGTCATACCACAATTCATATAAAGAGCGAATTAGTTCACCGATGCAAGAACGCAGATTGATAATTCTGTTACGACCCTTTAAAAATAAGCCATGCAAAAATACGCGGGATAGGATAACTAAAGGCGAGAAAGAGGGTGAGAGGCCGCAGTGTGAATGCTTGATGTTAAAAAATAGAGCTGTGCATGCAACGTTGGTTGAATACACAGCCGGACAATTTAGGCTTTGCGGCTTTGCGGCTTTGCGGCTTTGCGTTAATTTAAGCGACGCAATACATATTGCAAGATACCGCCATTACTGTAATAGCTAAATTCGTTGGGGGTATCTATGCGTATTGTGGCGCTAAAGCTAAATTCGCTATCATCTTTTGCCACTCTCACTGTTACGTCTTGCTGATCTGGTTGTATAACATCTATGGAATATTGTTCTGTACCGTCAAGTTTCAAACTGGCCGCGCTTTCACCTTCCTTAAACTGGAGGGGTAAAATGCCCATGCCTATTAAATTCGAGCGGTGAATTCGCTCGTAACTTTCAGCAAGCACTACTTTTACACCAAGTAACAAAGGCCCTTTAGCCGCCCAGTCTCGTGAGCTCCCCGTACCGTATTCTTTACCGGCGATCACAATACAGGGAATATCCTGTTGCTGATATTGCATGGCGGCAGCAAATACGCTCATTTGTTCGCCTGAGGGCTGTAACCGTGTCCAACCGCCTTCCGTGCCAGGTGCTAATTGATTTTTCAAACGAATATTAGCAAAGGTGCCGCGCATCATTACTTCATGATTACCACGGCGTGAACCAAATGAATTAAAGTCTTGCTCATCCACACCATGTTCACGTAAATATTCCGCAGCCGGGCCAGAAGGGTCAATACTGCCAGCTGGTGAGATATGGTCGGTAGTCACTGAGTCTCCCAACTTTAACAAACAGCGAGCGTTTTTGATGGCGCTGAGCGCTGCGGGCTTTAGCGCCATGTCGGCAAAAAAGGTTGGTTTTTTAACGTAAGTTGATTCTGGCCAATCATATTGGGCACTGTCAGCTATTTCTAAGGCATTCCAGCTCTCGTCGCCTTCAAAAATGTGGGCATAACGCTCAGTGAACATTTTACTACTGACGACTTCGTTCACTAGGGTTTGTATTTCATCATTAGTTGGCCAAATATCTCGCAGATACACAGGCTTGCCTGCCTTAGAAGTACCGAGTGGTTCGGTGAGCAAATCCACGTTCATGTTACCCGCTAGTGCGTACGCCACCACTAAAGGCGGAGATGCCAGGTAATTGGCTTTAACATCAGAATGAATGCGGCCTTCAAAGTTACGGTTACCGGATAACACAGCGCTAACGTTCAGTTTTCCCTGTCGAATTGCATGACTAATGGGGTCAGGTAAAGGACCAGAATTGCCAATACAAGTAGTACAACCGTAGCCGACCAAATTAAAGCCCATGGATTCTAGGTCGGTGGTTAACTGTGCTTTGTCGAGGTATTCAGTAACAACTTGCGAGCCTGGGGCAAAACTGGTTTTTACCCAAGGTTTTACCGCAAGCCCCAAGGCCTTGGCTTTTCTGGCCAACAAACCTGCCGCTACCAATACCGATGGATTTGAAGTATTTGTACAACTAGTAATAGCGGCAATAACAACAGCGCCGTCTTTCAGTTTAAATTGCTGGCCTTTGTAGTCGCAATCAGGCTCGTGATCATCAGGCGTCACTTGCTGGCCCCCTTCACTATCAAAACGACCTTTCTCAGTATCGTCAGTGGTGACCAATAATTTTTGCTGCTCTGATAACCAATGATTAAACTGGGTCGCAGCTTGAGTCAAAGGAATACGATCTTGTGGGCGTTTGGGTCCAGCAATCGAGCTCACCACCTCGCTTAGATTCAGACTCAAAGTGGCGTGATATTCTGCAGACTGCTGCGCCTCTGTTCCCCACATGCCTTGCGCTTTGGCATACGCTTTAATGACCTTAATGTGATGCTCGTCTCTGCCAGTAAGCTTTAAATAAGTTTCAGTTTGCTCATCCAATGGAAATAAACCGCAGGTTGCACCGTATTCAGGCGCCATATTAGCAATGGTTGCACGATCAGCAATCGACAGATGTTTGACACCTTCGCCAAAAAATTCGACAAATTTACCTACAACCCCAAAGTTACGCAGCGTTTCGGTAATGGTGAGCACTAAGTCAGTTGCAGTAGTACCCGCGGGTAAAGCACCGGATAATTCCATACCTACTACCTCTGGTACCAACATGGTAACCGGCTGCCCTAACATGGCGGCTTCTGCTTCAATGCCACCAACACCCCAGCCCAATACCCCAAGGCCATTAATCATGGTGGTGTGTGAGTCAGTACCCACTAAGGTATCTGGATATAACAGTGCTGAGCTAATTTGATTGGCTTGTTCGCTGTCGCCATTATTCACTGAATTTTCACTGTCACTCTTGTCATCGATAAAAACTACTCTGGCTAAATATTCCAAATTAACTTGATGCACGATGCCTTTACCTGGTGGCACCACCTTAAAATTGTCAAAGGCTTTCTGACCCCAACGTAAAAACTGATAACGCTCTTTATTTCGTTCGACTTCTTTGGCGGTATTCTTACTAAACGCATCTTTTTGGGCAAAAAAGTCAACCATAACAGAGTGGTCAATGACCAATTCTACCGGTTTTAATGGGTTAATCTTTTGCGGTGAGCCACCCAAATCTACCATTGCGTCGCGCATCGCAGCTAAGTCGACTACAGCAGGCACGCCGGTAAAATCTTGTAATACAACGCGAGAGGGCACAAAGGCTATTTCTGTGGGTGTTGGATCTAATACATCCCAACTGGCCAATTTTACAATGTCCTCAGGCTGAACAAAGGCTTGATCATGATGACGCAGTAAATTTTCTAATAAAATTTTAGCCGCAAATGGCAACCTAGATAGCGCATAGTCTTTGGCTAAAGTCTCAAGACTAAAGTAGCGATACGCTTTGCCATCAACTGACAGTGTTTTTAAATAGTGAGAAGTGCTGTGCATAGTAAGCTCCCTTGGTGCATCAAAAAAATTTTCGCCCGCCTACCAACGTCTTATTTTTAAAGATGAAGTGCTTATCCTCCATACCGAGGCGACGAAACGAATGTGGAGTGATAAGAGCAAGTTACACACCAGCTATGATAAGCCTTATATAGAGGGCTTTAACGCGCTTTACCTATTTTTACACCCCAGATAGCGTAAATATTACTCACTGACCTGTAACATTTGCGGATTTAACAGGATAACAGCCTTTGTTTGACGATTTTTGAACGAGCTGCGATGAACCGAGACGTACTACACGCCGCAACGAGGGAGTGATTTAGCCGTAGATCCATGTTTTGGCGTGATATTTGAACAGTAGTTAGATGTTTTACTCGACAAAATTTGCTCGATAGCGTTAAAAAAAGGAAACCAATAACATGTCTAAGAAACCGACTCTAACAACTTCCGCAGGCACGCCTGTTCCATCAAATGACACAACCCTTACCGCCGGCGCCCGTGGTCCGTCACTACTTCAAGATTACCAACTGATTGAAAAGTTAGCCCACCAAAACAGAGAGCGTATACCTGAACGCGCTGTCCACGCCAAAGGTTGGGGCGCGCAAGGGGTATTTACAGTTACGCATGATATTACCCAATATACCTGTGCAGATATCTTTTCTAGCATCGGTAAGCAAACCGAAGTTCTGAGCCGCTGGTCAACCGTTGCCGGTGAATCAGGCGCAGCGGACACCGAGCGAGACGTGAGAGGCTTTAGCTTAAAATTTTATACAGAACAGGGTAATTGGGACATGGTGGGTAATAACACCCCAGTGTTTTTTGTACGTGATGCCTATAAATTTCCCGATTTTATTCGCACGCAAAAACGTCATCCTAAAACCAACTTGCGGTCACCCGAAGCGATGTTTGACTTTTGGGCTGCACAGCCAGAGTCAGTACATCAGGTCACTATTTTGATGTCTGATCGCGGCATTCCAACTAGTCCCATGCACATGAATGGCTACGGCAGCCACACCTACAGTTTGTACAACAAGCAAGGCGAGCGTTTTTGGGTGAAGTTTCACTTCAAAACGCAACAAGGTCATCAGCATTACACTAATGAAGAATCCGAAAAATTGATTGGTAAAACCCGAGAGGCCTACCAAGAAACCTTGTACAACGCGATTGATAATGGCGATTTTCCAAAATGGACCTTGTTTATTCAAGTGATGCCTGAAACCGAAGCCGGCCAACAAAACTACAACCCCTTCGATGTGACCAAAGTGTGGCCGCACGCTGATTATCCGTTAATAGAAGTGGGCGAGCTTGAGATGAATAAAAATCCAGATAACTACTTTCAGATGGTCGAAAATGCCGCTTACAGCCCCTCAAACGTCGTACCTGGTATAGGCCTAAGTCCAGACAAAATGCTCCAAGCGAGAGTATTTTCGTATGCAGATGCCCATCGGTATCGCCTCGGTACCCATTATGAAGCCTTACCGGCTAACCGCCCTAAAAATGCCAAGGTGAACCATTACCACAAAGATGGTGCAATGCGTTTTTTCACCAATGATTTCGATAACGCCGACGCGTATTACGAACCCAACCAGCATGACGGCCCTGTGGCTGATCCGAGTGTGCAAGAGCCACCACTAAAAATTGACGGCAATGCTGATAGATATAAACAGGAGACAGAAGATGCCGACTTTATTCAACCTAGAGCGCTTTTCGAGTTGTTCAGCGACGAACAAAAGCAACGCTTATACGCAAATTACGCGGCAGCTATGGGACCTTGTTCTATGGCAGTTAAAGAGAGATGGTACGCAGTATTAAAACGCGTGCATCCTGAGTATGAAGCCGGCGTTCGCAAGGCCAATGAAGAAATGGATAGCGATGTGAATACGGTTCCTATTACTGACAACACCCCACTTGAAGATAAATAAGTAACGAGAAAATGGGCAATGATAGGCATTGCCCATTTTTATTTTGACTCTATCAACCCCCTAACGTGTCCCCACAATACCTTGGGTGGGCTAATGATTAAATCTGCTTTGGGTTTGAAAATCAGGGGCGAATAGCTTAAATTGGTCAATCCAAAGACGACACACTACGGTTTGAACCGTCCAATTCAGCGCAATTAAACCCTGGCCATATCCCTATGTTTGTACCTGTTTTACCCACCCAGCGCGACAAAAGTCATACACATACCCAGCGTCTCTATTTGAATATTGCCGACCAGTTGTCAGCGCTGATCCAATCGCAAAATATGAATCCGGGGCATCGCCTTCCTGCAGAGCGGGATCTCGCTTTACAATTTGATGTAAGTCGGCAAACTGTGCGTGAAGCGCTAATTGCCTTGGAAGTATCTGGCTCAGTGGAAATTAGACCCGGTTCAGGGGTGTATGTGCTCAAGTCAGACCGAATCAAAAACTCTTTATTGTTAGAAGATGCCCCCGGACCTTTCGAAATTATGGAAGCACGTTTGTTAATTGAGGGCGAAGCGGCCGCCTTGGCAGCACAGCGCATCAGCAACGAAGAATTACTCAAGTTAAAAACTTATTTAAACCAAATGCGCAAATTGGTTGAGCAGAATCAAATCAAAGAAGCAGAATTATTTGACGGTAAGTTTCATCAACTTATTGCACACGCATCAAGAAACAGCGCTATTTTCACCATGGTCGAATGGCTATGGGCCCTGCGAGAATCTTCAGAGATTAGTCGTTTATTTACTGAAAAAGTCCGTCAGCACGGTGCTAACCCAAATATTAAAGCCCATGAAGAGCTCTATCAGATGCTGAGCCGACGCGATTCAGAAGGGGCGAGAAAGGTTATGCATGAACATTTATCGCAAGTGACTGAGACTTATGCCTTATCACTAGCTGATTAAAATTGGACAGACCAAAGTTGCAATTGGACTGTCCTGTTGGTATATAGTCAGTTAACTTTATTTTTCTCGGAAATAGACACATGCTTATGACTTTTGCCAAACGGCTCTGTATCGCAAGTTTAGTGGTGGCCTCAGTTAATGTTCACGCTACTGAGTCACACACGGATTTGGTTTACCCGTATCTCGATACCGCTAATAGCAGATGGTTTTTTTTCGACTCGGCATCATTACCTTTTGGTATGGTCAACTTAAGTCCCGACACTGAACTTGGCGGCGCCTGGGGCAGCGGTTATCGCTACAATAGCGAAGAAATCAAAGGCTTTAGTCATGTTCATGCATGGCAGTTATCTGGCTTATCGGTGATGCCTGTTTCAAGTGACACACCGCTCAAAGAACTAAAAAATGATTACTACTCAAGCTTCAGTCACGAAAAAGAACAAGTCAGGCCAGGCTATCATCAGGTTTATTTAAACCGTTACAATATCAATGTAGAGCTTACTGCCACCACTCGGGTGGGTTTGCACAAAATTCAGTATCCCGCTAACCAAGCACAACAGCTTTTATTTCAACTTGGCGGCCAATTAGGCCCTTCAGAATTAGGCCACGCTGAAATTCATCAGCAAGGCAGCTCAGCGCTTAGTGGCTTCATCACTAACAAAGCAACGTTTAGACGACCACGCCCAACTAAAGTCTATTTTTATGCGCAGTTTAATCAAGACATCGACACACTCACTGCGTGGCGCAAAGAACAAATTTTTGAACACGTTAGCGGGATTGATGGCGAAGATGCTGGCGTATTAGTGAATTTGAAAGGACAAGCTCAGGCAACCTTACTCAAAGTGGGCATTTCTTATGTGTCTGAACACAATGCCAAAGCCAATATTGACGCAGAACTGGCTCATTGGCAGTTCGAGCAAGTAAAACAACAGGCCGATTCAACATGGAACAAGATGCTGTCGCAGATTGAAATTAGCGGTGGCACAGAAAACCAGCGACGCCGTTTTTACACCGACTTATGGCATGCCTTGCAAGGCCGCCGAATTATTTCAGATGCCAACGGCCAATATATGGATCAAACAGCCAGTATAGCGCGCGTGGGGCAACTCCCCCTTGACCCTCAAGGTAAACCGAAATTTAACCAGCATAATTCAGACTCGTTTTGGGGTGCACAGTGGACTATCAGCACGCTATGGCCTCTGGCTTATCCTAAGGTGGCCTCTGATTTTACGAATAGTTTGTTGCAGTATTATCGTGATGGCGGGCAAATTCCGCGTGGTCCTTCTGGTGGTAACTACACCTACGTTATGACGGGAGCCTCATCAACCCCCTTTATAGTGTCTAACTACATGAAAGGTATTCGTGACTTTGATATTGATTTGGCTTATCGGGGTTTACAACATAGTCATTCTGCACAAGGCATGATGGCCAGAGCAGGTTATGAACATTACAGCCTAGCGGGTGGTGGCATGAGCCATTACCTCGACAAAGGTTATGTGCCCTACCCCTTACCAGAAAACGAAAGTAACTATGGTAACCACCGCCGTGGCACGGGCATGACCTTAGAATACGCCTTTCAAGATCACGCGTTAGCTCAGTTTGCCAAAGCCTTGGGCCACGACGAAGACTATGCGTATTACAGTAATCGTGCACAAAACTATCGCCATGTATTTGATGCAGAATCAGGCTTTATGCGCTCCCGAAATGCAGATGGTAGCTGGCAAACCCCCTTTGATCCTTATTTGTATGAAAACGGCTTTGTTGAGTCTAACCCAGCACAAGGTACGTGGTTTGTGCCCCATGATATCCAGGGTTTAGCTGAACTTATGGGGGGCAATGAGGTATTAATTCAACGCCTTGATGATGCTTTTAAAATCGCAGAAAAACAGGAGTTTACCTCTGGTAAAGCCCATGCCCATGAGGCTAACGCTGATTACAGCCGCACGCCTATTAATTACGGCAATCAGCCCAGTATGCAAACTGCGTTTATGTTTAGTGCGGCAGGTGCGCCTTGGAAAACTCAATACTGGTCAAGGAAAGTCGTTGATACGGTGTACGCAGATTTAAGCCCTGACTTTGGCTACAACGGCGATGAAGATCAGGGCTTAATGGGCAGTTTGAGTGTACTGATGAAGATAGGTTTATTTCAACTCACTGGTGGTACAGAAGTCGACCCCATTTATTGGATAGGTAGCCCGCAGTTCGAACGCATCGATATTCATCTCGATCAGCAATATTACTCGGGCCGCACATTTAGCATCGTCGCCACAGGTAATAATGCAACAAGCCCCTATATCAAGGCCATCAAACTAAACGGGCTTACCCTGTCACGCACTTATTTGCGCCACAGTGAAATAGTACAAGGTGGTGTGCTCGAATTAACCATGTCTGACACGCCCAATACCAGCTTAAAATAACGAGATGAGCCGTATTCAGTGTTTACTATTTGATAACGATGGCACCTTAGTCGACAGTGAATGGCTGTGTAATCGCGCCATCGCTATTTTGTTTCGGCCATTGGGCGTAAGACTGGATACCGCTTACTTGGTTAAACATTATCGCGGGGGTGAGTTAGCAAAAATCTTTGCAAATTTAGCTGAAACTCATCACGTAACACTTAGCGATGATTTTATTGAACGTTATCGAGCAGTGGTAGCCGAGTTATTTAAACGTAAACTCAACCCTATTAGCGGCATACCTGAAGCCCTCGAGCAATTGCCGCAAGCCAAAGCAGTGGTGTCAAATGGGCCGCTGACAAAAATTCAGCAAGCATTAGACCTGTGTGGTTTAAGCCAGTACTTTAATAAAAACCTATTTAGTGCCTACGATATTGGCTTCTTTAAACCCGACCCCGCCATCTACCTATGCAGTGCCCAAAAAATGGGTTTTGCGCCCTCGCAATGTGCCGTGATTGAAGACAGCATGGCTGGTATAGAGGCGGGAGTAAAAGCCGGGATGCACGTATTTTTTTATAACCCCCATCAAGAACATTGCCCTTTCGAGCAGGTATACCAGTTTGAAAATGCCGCTCAACTGCCCAGTTTAATTGCCAAGATTCGTTAATAGTGAGCGCTCTCACACTGGTACAGACGCTTCACTGATTTACCTTTTGATAAGGCGTTCGATGAAATTGACACCGGTGTCAATAGTGTGTTAAAAATACGTTAACACCCTCAAGAAGCGTTTGTTTGCCCGCTTCATGAGTAAAGAATCGTAACTATTAAAAAAGAGTCAATCCATGTCTAATTTAGTCAAAACGTCGCTGTTGTTAAGCGCGACTATTTTTTGTAACAGCAGTATTGCCCAGACCACTTACCACCAATATATCGACCCGTTTATCGGCTCAGTAGGCTTAGGTAACGTATTTGTTGGACCAAGCAATCCTTTTGGCATGGTAAAACCAGGTCCAGATATTGGCACTCACAGTAACAGTGGTTACGATCCTGACTTAAACAAAGCTCTTGTGGGGTTTAGCCAAATCCATGTTAGTGGTACGGGTGGCGGCCCGAAATACGGCAATATTTCCGTCATGCCTTACTCTGGTGACTTTGATAGCATTGAGCAACACAGTTTACGCACCAGTGAAAGCACCAAAGTGGGTTATTACGCCGCTGAATTGAGTAAATGGGGCATCACAGCCGAATTAGCCACCGCTGATCGAGCCGCCTTTCATCGCTATACCTTCAAAGACACCAAACACAACGCCATTAAAATAGACGGTGGTTTTTTTCTGGGTGAGAAGTCGGTACCTGACTCCCGTGAAGCTCAACAATTTGTGGGCTCTGAAGTCGAGGTCGTGTCACCAACTGAAGTGCGCGGTTACAGTCGTATTCGTGGCGGTTGGAACAACGGCAGTGCTTATACCGTTTATTATGCAGCCATGTTTGATCAGCCCTGTGACAACTTCAGCACGTTTAAAAGTGAAACCCTTTACCCAGCGCAAATCAGCCAGTTTGATTCGGCTGAAAAAACCGGTTTAGTGTGTGAGTTTAGCAATCACAAAAGTAAAACGGTGAATCTGAAAATAGGACTGTCGTTTATCAGTGAAGCCAAAGCCAAACAAAACCTCAACAGCGAATTACCCAACTGGGATTTTGCCCAGGTAGTCAAGAATACGCAAAACAAGTGGGAGGCGCTAATTTCTAAAATTGAAGTTGATAAGTCCACCAGCCGTGAACAAAAAATCATGTTTTATACCGGCTTATATCATACCATGTTGATGCCAGTTGACCGTTCAGGCGAAAACCCATTATGGACCGCCACGCCCTACTACGATGATTTTTACGCCATTTGGGACACCTTTCGCTCATCCTCTCCGCTGATTACCTTGATCGCGCCCAAGCGTCAGGCAGACATCATCAACGCCATGCTAAATATCTATCAATACGACGGTTATTTACCTGAAGGACGCAGCGGTAACAGCAACGGCAGAACCCAAGGAGGCTCGAATGCTGATGTAGTGATTGCCGATGCCTACGTTAAAAAGTTAAGTGGCGTGAACTATCACCAAGCGTTAAAAGCCATGATTAAAAACGCCACTATTGCACCAGGCGGCAATGCGGAGCGAGAAGGCCGAGGCGGTTTAGAGGACTATAATCGTTTGGGGTATGTGTCTACAGACTACGTTCGTGCAGGCAATCGTACACTTGAATACGCTTATAATGACTTTGCACTGGCAACTGTCGCAGAAGGTTTAGAGCGCATGGGCGAGTATTACCGGTTTAGCCAACAAGCTGATAATTGGCAAAACCTATGGCGCGACATTGAACATGATGGGGCGCAGGGTTTTATTATGCCTAAAGATGCCACGGGTAATTGGGTTGACGAAGTGCCGTGCGCCAGCACTGAAGGCTTAAACGCCCGTATTCCTTACACACCTATCGCCCAAGACTGGCCAAATTGTGTGTGTTGGTGGTGTGGCTTCTTCTATGAAGCCAGTTCGTGGGAATACTCGTTTTATGTGCCCCACGATGTCGCCAAACTCATTGAAAAAAGCGGCGGTAAGCAAGCCTTTGAACAGCGCTTAAATACCTTGTTTGATAAAGACTATTACAATGTCGGTAACGAACCCTCATTCTTAACCTCAACGCTTTACCACTGGTTAGGCAAACCCTATTTAAGCTCGGATAGAATTCATCAAATCATCGATAAACACTACCATAGTGGACGCGATGGCTTACCCGGTAACGACGACTCGGGTGCAATGTCCTCATGGTTAGCCTTTCATATGATGGGTTTATACCCTAATGCAGGTCAACCTTATTATTTACTCAATACGCCGTATTTAAAGTCTTCAACCTTGCATGTTGGTAACAACAAGATTTTCAAGATCAAAGCTGATAATTTAAGTGATAAAAACAAATATATCGTCTCTGCCACCTTGAACGGTAAAGACTTCAATAAGGCGTGGATTGAACACGAAGCTATCATCAACGGCGGAGAACTCATCCTCAAAATGGGCTCAAAGCCCTCTAAATGGGGTAGCGAAAACTTACCACCATCTAAGTCGATTCAACATTAGCATGATGGGTGCAAGCGGGATATAACGTTCTCTATTGCACTTTTTTGCAAAAAATTTTAACCAGACCTATTTTGAGTGCATCGAATACTACTTTGAGTATAATGCCGGCGGCTTTTGCCTAAATTATAAAATAAAAAGGAAATTTGAATGAAAAAATTGGTTTTGAGAACCTTAGTTGCTGCCACTGTAATCGTAACTTCTGGCTGTGCCACAATTCTTTCTGAAGACACTCACAAAATAAACGTCTCTACCTCTAATGGTCAAAAAATTGATGTCAACGTTGATGGAGCCACTCAGCAAGCACCGGGTGTTATCACTCTTAAAAAAGAAAATGCTGATAAAATTTTAGTCACTGATGCTGAAGGTTGTACTTCAGAAACCCAACTGAACAAAGAAATTGAACCTACTTTTTGGGTGAACATTCTTTCTGGTGGTGTTTTCGGTTCAAGTACCGACATGGGAAGTAAAAAAATGTGGAAATATCAGGACTCTGTCACTATCAGCTGTAACTAATATTTCATGTTTTACCTGAACAAAGGAAGCTTTACGGCTTCCTTTTTATTTGCGCTATTGCTTATTTGCACTTTTTCTCAGCAGACAGAAGCCGCAGTGTCACCTACTCAAATGCAGACTCTTGCTAAAGACCCAGTATGGCAAGCCCTGATTCAAGCTCAAGCGAATACTCCTAGAATTTCCGATCCTACCTTTTTGCTTTCTGCAGAAGACTTTAGCAGCCTAAATGAACTAAGCAAAACGATCGAATTACTGACTATGCAGCCATCTGCTGCCTGCCGTTTCCCCGCGCGAAAACGCTACATTGAACGCCAGTTAACTATCAGCTTGTCAAACTTCTCAATGAGCGATTGCGTAGGCTACACAGAGTTTTCTACTTTAGCCCCAGCAGACAAAATCTATTTGGTGTATACCTCTGAAAATCTAACTCAAGCCAGCAGCATGATGGGCCATGTTATGTTGAAAATTGAAGGGACCAATAACAAGGCTAACGCCGTCTCTCATGCCGTCTCTTTTTTTACCGAACTAGACAGTATTAATGCTGCAAAAATACTGTGGGAAAGTCTCTTTATTGGCAAACAAAGTTTCTTCAAAGTATCTCCTTATCAAGAGCACATTGATCAGTATTTAAACGCAGAGCAACGGAATGTATGGGAATACCAACTTGATTTTAACCCAGAGCAACTGCAACTTATTCACGCCCACCTATGGGAATTAAAAAATGCGACCATCCCTTATTTTTTTCACACCTATAATTGCGCAACGCTAACTCAACTGCTGTTAGCAATCGGCCAACCGACAATGAGCCCCGAACCTAACGCATGGGTCACACCTCTAGATGTCGTGAAGTCAGCACAGGCAAATAAACTAATATCAACAACCACTGTTATAGCTGCAAATAAGTGGAAAATTAGAATGTTGCAGGACGCACATTCCCTGAGAAATAACCCCATACCTGACCCGAAGATCGATTCTCGAAATCTAGCAAACCTTGCGTCACGCCATGCTGAATCACAGTTTTTATCATTAAAGCTACTTGAAAGTTTTTATCTCTACCAATTACAAAATGGAGCGATAGATAGAACTACTTTTAACGATAATAAAGGAATACTTAAGGCCTTTGGCCAAGACCAAAACTTAGAGCAATTCGACATTGATTTGAGCGCTTATAAACAGCCCATCGCGGCGCCCAACGACTCGCAGTTTTCGGTAGGGATGCGTCAAATAGACAGCGAAAATTGGTTTCAGATTCACTATATGCCAGCATCACGCAGACTCGAAGATGATAATCGTCAGTTCTTTAGTGAAAGTGCACTGGAACTATCCTCATTATCACTCTTAGTTTCAGCCCAAAATACAAAGATTGAGTTAGAAGAATGGTCGTTGTATGCAATGCGCAGCTTGGTGCCCTATGAGCCTTTTACCGGTGGCGTATCTAGCCAATTGCGCATTGGTGTTCAACAACACGTAAACCCGTATTTACAGCGTGCTTTAGCCTTAGATATTTATAGCGGCATAGGGCTCGCAGTGAAACTCTCCCATGATTTATTGTTGTATTCACAGATGAATGTAGGTTTAGGCTTTAGTGAGGGGCATGGCTATATTTATACTCGCCCAGAGGTAGGTCTGATGTTTTATCAAATATTTGATATGAAAACTCTCGTGTCATTTTCAATTACCGACAATCAACGACAGGGGGACCAAGTCATTAAAAGCCTAGCCCTTACTCACTCTATCTATACCCAGCAAAATATTTCACTGCACGGGACATTTGAAAAAAAATGGACAAATTTAAATGAGCAACAGTCATTTGGACTGTATTTTAAGTATCTTTACTAAACTTATTTAACTTGGCACTAAATAAGTGCGACAAGCACCATAAATGCCTGACACCGATCAGGCTTTATCAGCTAAACCGGTGCCAAGCTTATAAGGCCTTATTCCACCAGAATAAATACCGGATTGCTGTAAAACCATAAGTCAGACCATGGGTCTTCGCCCGGAGGGTCGATTGTTGGCTCTAGTTCATTTGCCTGATTTGTACCGCGAATACGGATATATTGTGAATGTTCAATATCCGCAATAGCAAATTGAAATTCCCGATATTCGCCTTTGACCTGCCAATCGCTTGAAGTGTAGCGAGCACTCACTTTTGTACTTGGATTATGATCGACAGAAGAATTAGCTGCTTTGCCTGTTACATCACCCTGTATAACATCGACACGGGCTACCGTTGGCGTACCACGGCCAAAGTTTGGCTGGCTGGGATCTCGAAAACGAATGCGGATATTCACCTTGTCGCCTTTTTTCACCTTTAAGGTGCCACCGATATCAACCTGTTGCCCTTGTTCATCGCTCACCAACACTGAAAGTTCGTTAATCAAATCACCTGTGGCCACAAACACATGACCACCGCGCAGGGCTTCAAGAATACTGTCGTATTGTTTTTCGGCATATACAAAGGTTTTAGAGTATTCGCCAGGCCAAAAGTCCGTTCGCCCTTCGGTATAGTGCATATGGCTGTCAGATGTAGCGGTGATCCACCAATGGCGTCCCTCGCCTAACATACTGTCCCAAACGCCACCTACTTGGGCGGTCATTTGATCAAAGCCCCCCATAGTCGGGAAGTCGTCATAACCACCACGACGCCCAGTTTTACGAATTGAGCCGTCAGGATTAAGGGCATTGGCTTGATGACCTGGTGCGCCTTCCATACCAATGACCACATCTGGTGCTGCATCTTGCCAACTGCGCAACTGAGCGGGTGTCACTTTGTTGAATGTGCCTAGATCAGTGGCCAATCTGGCTGGATGGTTAGTGATTAGAATGGGTTTTAATGCTTGTGCTTGCATGCTACGCAGTGCTTTAAGCATAAATTCGTTGCTATCACGACTGCTGGTATCAGGCTCTATTTCACGACGATTAAAGTTTTTTTCAATGTTGTATAACTGACTCGCTTCGTTGTCAGAGTAAGGAATAATCAAACTACAATGACGGGCGCCCGGCGTGTCGAATTCCATACCATAGAACTGCAATACTTCTGGTGTGGCTTTACGTGAGTCTACAAGTTCAGGATAGGCTTGGTGTAAATTCAACTCACTGTGGTTCGGTCCGCCGTGATCTGTAGTAACCATCCAACTTAAGTTATGGTGCTTTGCCATCTGCGCATAAATAGCGGTGGCATATTGTGCGTCACCACGCAATATAGGTGTGGGCGGATTCGTCGAAGTATCCCATTTTGCGCTGTATTTACCGTGTATATGGTGATCACCAGCTAGCCATTGTTTGCCTTTATTTGCCTGCGTAATGTGTTCACTCAATGACTTCGCCTGATGGTTTTGACAGGAAACTAACACAGGTAGTAACAAGCACAACAAGGCGTTGCTCGGAGGTATTCTTTTGTAAAACATGACACTTCTCAATTTTAGACTCGGATGTTATGCAATTCGTTATTTACATTTTTGCTATTTATCAATTAAAAAGGCGCTGCGAAATTCGCAACGCCTTTTCGTTTTTCGATAACGCTGAGTAACTGACTTAAAATTTGTAAGTTACACCAGCCATATACGTTCTGCCACTTGTTGTTGTATTGTATTGACGATCACTGGAATCACTGTATTGCTCTTCTCGTTGATTGGTCAAGTTAATGCCCTCAATATTAATTTTAATTGACTCATTAACTTGATAAAACGCTGAAAAATCTACATAAGTGGTTTCATGAAAGCCGCGCTCATCTTCATCACCTAAACCGGCTTCAACAGCACTGATGAATCTGTCACGGTAGGCCGCCGCAATACGAGCACCCCATGAATCAGTTTCATAATACAATGTCATATTGTAGCTGCTTTTCGATAAGCCTTGGAAAGCCTTAACTTGATCAACACCTGTGCCTTGTACATTGCGGTATTTACTGGTGCCATCTGCCCATGTGTAGTTGGCTATCACGCCTAACTTGTCAAAAGGTGCCGGCAAAAAGTCTAAGTCACGTTGAAAGGCAAACTCAAAACCTTTAATGGTAGATGAATCTGAGTTTTGCGGTGACGTCACGTTAAATTGACTCGTTGGTGTACCACCATTAGGTAGCAACGAATTGGGCAACGACAACTCAGCCAGTGTAAAGGTTTCTGTTAAAGTCTCAGTGACAACAAAATCTTTGATATCTTTATAGAAAACCGCAGCTGACAAGAAACCTACACCGTCAAAATACGATTCAATTGATGTATCGATATTTACAGAAGAGTAAGGCTTTAAGCTTGGATTACCCACTGTCACTTTACCTATGTCACCCTCAGCCAACGTAGCTTGAGAAACACTTGCAGAAACCGACAAGGCGTTTAATGACGGACGAGTTAAGTTTTTGCTGGCACCAAAACGCAACAGTACATCTTCCATTACTTCATAAGACAAGTTTAAGGTCGGTAAGACTCCTGAGTAATCTCTCACTATTCTAATTTGTTCGCCTTCAGAAATACCGGTTGCTGTGAGTTCAGTATTGTAATACCGCAAGCCGATATTTCCGCGTAACAAAGAATCACCTAACATATTGTCCCAAGTGTACTGGGCATAAGCGGCTTGTGTTTCTTCTTGTACTTGATAACTTTCGGTGGGCACAATTTTGTCTTCACCTAACTCTAGGCCATTTAAACCATAAAAGGCTTTAGCTGCATCCATATCGAGTTGTAACCAGCTTTGGTCTGGATGTGCAGAGTAGACTTCAGTGATGTCAGCTGTAACGGTATCAATACCGGCATTAAGAGGTGGAGCCTTGTTTTCAACGTAGCCAGAATCCTCTCTACGCTCTCCGCTGTTGACGAACTTTTTGTAGTTAACGCCAAAGGTCAAGGTACCAGAATCACCGACTAAGTAGTCAAAATCCAACTTAGCATTATCAAACTCAGTGGTAATGTAGTCTTCTTTGAAATAAATATCTTTCACTGCCCAGCCATCTAATGAGGTTGGGTCAAAATCGTAGGTATTCACGCCATAAAAACGGTCTTGGGTAAAGTCAGTGGTAATACCGCTGTTTCGACGGATCAAGTTAGCTTTATTTACTTTAGGCTGATTATAATCTGCTTTACTGCTACCAATTTGTGCAACCATTTTCAACTCATCGCTGATGGTCCACTTAGATTGCAGGGTCACTTGGTCGAAGATTGATTCGTTGTAATCTTCTCGAGATTCGGTTCTAACTATAGAATTTGAGTAACGTGCAAAGACCACCTCTTTGTCGCCATTGTTATCAATGTAATCCAGCTCTTCTACAAAACCTAAAGCTGTACTACTGGAGCCGCCCGTTGAAATATGATGCTCGTCTAAGGTGTTCTCTAATTCTCCATGTAAAAAATCCAGACTAAATTCTAGATCATCAGAAGCGCGATACTGTAAGGCGGCCGTCACACCGAGGCGATCTTGCTGGTTGTTCCATACTGAATATCGGTTACCTCGGGAGAACCACAGTTCACCATCTTCAAGCAAGGCTTGGGTTTGACTATCTAAACTATCGCTATAGTTGCTGGTACTTCTTTTACGCCATCTATAGGTGTTGTAACCCATTTCACGAGACTCTTTTGTGCTATACGCAATCGAAGCCAATGCACCAAAATTATCCCAAGTGTTGGAGACCATGCCCACTAAACGTTGATCAAAGCTATCCGTATTAGTATTGGTACCACCTTGCACCCCAACTAATGATTCAAAGCCTTTATAGTTGAATGGTCTCGCCGTATGTAAACCAACCGTACCACCAATACCGCCTTCTTCCATATCAGCAGAATAAGATTTTTTTACATCAATTTGATTAAACAATTCGGAGGCAAAAATATTGAAATCAAAGGCTCTTGAACGACTGGTTGCGCCACGACTATCCATCGGAGACGAAGATGAACCAAGCGCTTCCATGCCATTCAATTCTACTCGGGTGAAATCAGGGCCCATACCGCGTAAGGATATTTGACGACCTTCACCGCCTTCACGGGTAATTGCCACGCCTGGAATACGTTGCAATGAGTCAGCCAAGTTTAAATCAGGAAAATCTGCGATATCTTCTGCAACAATTGAATCTTGTGCAATCAGCGCTTCACGCTTTAAATCTTTTGCTTTAATAACCGAACTTCTAAAACCTTTAACCTCGATTATTTCTGTATCATCAGTGGATTCTTGTGCCAGTAACGCGGGTGAATACGAAGTAGCTAAAACGTTTACTATCGCGATTGCTAGTACGCTTTTTGTTCTATTTTTCATTTATGTGCCCTTTCATTAACAAAATAACAACATAACAATATGAATTACTGACACCGGTGTCAACAAAAAATGTAAATATTTGATAAATTTTTGTTAACTCACCAATTACGCTATTTTTAAAGGGAGTTAGGTCATTAACCACGCTTTCAGATAACGTGTAGCTGCTGCTTAATATAAAATGTAAATTTTATGTTGATAAGTATTTGTATACGTTATAGACAAATTTCGCTTTTACCTATATTAAATCAGCTAAAAAACCGCTACAGACCTTTATAATTAGTAATGACACCGGTAACAACAATTCAAGTTATACTAAGGATGCTTAATGTATGGCTGTATTGTGACTAAATGATGAACACGGCAAGGTTTTTATAAAACAAAGCGGTGGGCTTGAATCAACACGATGGGAGGAGCCAGAATAAACATCAGTGGACATGATTTGTGCAGCACTTTTGGTAGCGTCATTCTCTTAGCTTGGCTCACGTACCATCCCTTGGCCTGATCGGGTTCTCATTATGTACCCTTGAGCGTTAAAACGCTGGATATCTAATTGAAGGGTTAGCGGATTATTCACTACTATCACCCCGGCCTCAGCACTGTTTGGTAAGTAATAAGCGCCCCCGCGTAAAACATCATGTTCAAAGTGACATAGCCCCAGCGCTAGCGGCTTGGTTAAGGTAGAATGATGAAAATCTAAACTTGCCCCACGCTGAGGATGTTGTTACTTAGACAGCGCTTTCGCCGCATCAAAAGCCCTTTTTTGTACCGGTTATGCGAAACAATCAATTGCAGGTGGTTTCGCTTAGAACTTCACCCCCTGCAAGTACTTCGACCGAGACACGCACGAGCCACAAAAGGCTGATTAAACGCAGCTAAGAGCAACTAAGCGGGGCTTTTAACTCTGTTGAGCTGAGCCACTGCTGCGGCAATTCGTTGGCCCTTTGAGTCAAACAAAAAGCAGCGCTGTGCAGCAAAGTTTAGTGTGACCTTCATGCCTTCGTTTAGCTTGCTATCACCTTCAAGCCTCACTACCACTTGTTGATTGTTGTGATCACGCAGATGTAAAAAGGTTTCAACCCCCAGACGCTCGACTAAAAACACATGCCATGGCCCTGCTTTATCGCTAACTTCTAGGTGCTCAGGGCGAATACCTAATTGCGCTTTAGTATGGCGTGCAAAGTCACCTGGCAGTTCTATTTGTTCACCATTGTTAAGGGTAAAAGTTCGTCCGTCGATGTTTCCCTCTAATAAATTCATTTTGGGAATACCGATAAACTGCGCCACAAATTGATTTTCTGGTTGCAAATAAAGCTCCATAGGCTTGCCTACTTGTGCGACCTTGCCTTCATTTAACACAATAATTTTTTGCGCCATGGTCATGGCTTCAACTTGGTCATGGGTGACATACACTACAGTCGAGCCAAATTCGCGGTGCAACCGCATCAGCTCAGCTCTCATCTGCACCCGAAGCTTGGCATCAAGGTTAGAGAGTGGTTCATCAAATAAGATCACCTCTGGACGTTTCACTATCGCCCGACCGATGGCTACACGTTGACGCTGGCCACCAGAAAGCTCGGCCGGTTTGCGGTGTAACAAGGGCGTAAGTTCCAGCATCTCTGCCGCTTCTTTGACTCGTTTACTGATTTCAGCTTTATCGACTTTTTTTAAACTCAAAGCAAAACCAATGTTATCGGCGACGGTCATGTGGGGGTACAATGCATAAGATTGAAACACCATAGCTATGCCCCGTTTGTCTGGCGATACATGGTTAACCACTTGCCCGCCAATACGTAATTCACCCGAACTAATGTCTTCTAAGCCGGCAATCATACGCAGCAAGGTCGACTTACCACAGCCACTCGGCCCAACAATAACGGCAAACTCGCCTTGCTCAACTTTTATATCAATACCTTTTACAATTTCTGTTTGTTGGTACTGCTTTTTGATATTTATCAATTCAATTTCTGACATTGTGCTGTCCTGTTTAACCCTTAACTCCACCAGAAAAAGTCTGAGTCAGAAACTTTCTAGCAAACGAAAATGCAATAACGGCTGGTAGTGTGTAGATAACAGCCAGTGCGGTAAGAAATCCATAATCAATGGCGTCAACCCGTAAAAACGCTCTAAACATGCCAAGTGGCAAGGTTTGTAGTTCAGGTGATGAGGTGAACATTAAGGGCATTAAAAAATCGCCCCATGCGTTGATAAAAGCAAACAGACCCGCAGCGGCAAAACCCGGCAACGCTAACGGAATAAGCACTCTTCGCACGGTTTGCATTTGACTGGCACCATCTAGCGCCGCCGCTTCTTCATAGTCTTTAGGAATGGCATCAAAAAAGGTTTTCATGATCCAAATGGCCAAAGGCAATTGCATCGCGGTATGAATAAGTATTAGCCCTAAATAACCATCAACAAAAGAAAACATGCGGCTCAGCATCACTTGAGTTTCTATGTCATCAGTAATATTGAGAATTGCGCTGTTGACCATATCGTTTAAAGCCAACATCACCTTGTATACGGGCACAATTAAGGCGGGTGGTGGTACGATGCGCACCAAAATAATGGCGTACAACAAAGGACGTTTCCACCATGCTTGCGTGCGTGATAGGGCATAACCACCAAAGCCAGCAAACACCAGGGTTAATAGGGTTGCAATACCAATGATAAGAACCGAGTTAAATATCCAGCGCAAGCCATTTTCATTAGCAAATAAATTCCAAAAGTGGCCAAAGGTTATCTCGTCTGGTAAACGCAAGAATTGGCTGGCCTTGGGATCGAAGGCAGCCAGTAAAACCCAAAAAAACGGCACAATACAGTACAGAGAAATCAAAATAAGCGTGAAATACGTTTTTCGATTTGTTGCTTGCTCTGCGCTGCTATAACGTTGTGTAACTACATTTGTTTCTAGCGACATCCTACACCTCAACCTTTAACGCACGCACATACAAGAATCCGATCAGCATAGACACCACCAAACTGACCACTGCGACGGCAGCGCCATAACCAAGCTGAAATGAGGTGAAGGACTGGTTGTAAATATAGATACCGAGTATTTCAGTGCTATTAGCCGGCCCGCCTCGACTGAGGGTATAAACCAAACCAAAAATGGCGAAGGTCGTTACGGTTGAAACAAACATATACAGAAAGATAGTTGGCATCATCATTGGCAAAGTAATACGCATAAAGATTTGTTTGTCGGTCGCACCGTCGACTCGAGCCGCTTCGTAAATGTCTTTAGGGATCGACGCTAGACCAGAGGTCAACAAAATCATGGAAAACGCGATACCCCGCCATGTGTTTACGATGATGATCGAAAAGAGAGGAAAGGTGTACAGCCACTGCTGTGGGTCAACCCCAAACCACGCAACAATGCGATTTAAGGTACCGTAGTCGCCACTGGCATACATCGAGATCCATAAAAAACCGACCACCATTTCTGGTACGGCATTCGGCAAGCAAATAATGGCATTAAAGATAGATTTATATTTTATATCTCGTTGCAAACATACGGCAGCGGCAAACCCCAAAACAAACTGACCAATCACCGCCGAACCGATTACAAAAATCAAAGTCACTTTGAGTGAATTCCAAAATAAGGGATCACTAAATAAACGGCTGAAATTACGCAATCCCACAAAAGAGGATTCTTTGGCAGCAAAGCCTAATAAAGCATCATTCGTCAAACTCAAAGAGAAGGCATAAAACGCAGGAAATACAATAAAGGCCCCCATTAATATCAAGGCGGGCGCCATCATCATGCGATAACCCAGCTGCCTTTTTCGTTCAAAACTCATTGCCATTATTGATTCCTACTTACTGCTTCGTCGCCCAAGACACTGCTGACGTAATCTTCCAATAGTTGTTGTGCTCCAGCAGCGTCTTCTCGGCCAATTATCACTGCCTCAGTTGCGCGAGCAACCCCTGCCATCACGGCATTTGAGCCTACTGTGGTGCGCAATGCTCGCGCCCGAGGTAATAACTTGTGAGCCTGAGCAAGTATGCCCAAACTGGCGTAATCCGGATGAAGCTCGGCATCTAAACGAGCGGGTACATTGCCTAGCTTTTGCGCATAGGTAATGGCCACATCGTTGTCCCCAAGCGCAAGCGCTAACTTTATAGCCAAATCCGCTTGACGTGATTTAGCGTTCACGGCCCATGCGTAAACCATAGACGCGAGCACAAAAGGGTCAGAGCCATCTGCACTTGGGATTTTCCATGTACCGACCGCTTGCTCAATATTCGCAATAGGATTACGACTATTTTCTCCCCAATCAAATACGCGGCACCACGTACCGCAGGTGGTGATCATCAATTGACCTTTAGGGAACATTTCGTATTTAGGAATAACCCAAGGTTCTGGATTGAGTAGGGGTTTGATTGGCATTAACTGTTCATCAACCAAGGTTTGATAAAACTTAAAGGCCTCAAGGGGCGCTTTTTCGCCGAGCCGATACCTGCCTTGCTGGTCTAATAATTGATAGTCGGCAAAACCTGCCAATAAATAACGATAACCCTCGGTGTACGACCCCATACCCCAGGTTAATCCTGCCGGAAACAACAAAGGAAACTGCCCTGTTACGTGTTTAATTTGTCTGGCCCGATTCAGCAGGTCGTCCCAACTGGTGGGTTGAGCGGTACTGATACCTGCTTGTTCTAGCAAATCATGGCGATAGTAAAGCTGTTCAACCGCAACAATAGATGGCACCGCATAGTTGTGACCATCGAAGCTACCCTTCGACAACAACTTAATCAGCTCTGGTAAATGTTGATAGCCATCCCAATTTTCCATAGCACCAGACAGATCAACTAAATAACCTGCGGCCGCGAGATCATCCAATTGTAGATCCCTAGGAATAGTGAAAACATCTGGCGCATTGCCTGCTCTTAACTCGGTCACCAATTTAGTAAAATAGTCTTGCGCTGGTGCCGGATACTCAACAATTTTGAGCTGAACACCTAATTGCTGCTCTAACTTGTCTTGCAGGCTATATAAGGCTTCAAGTCTTGCTGCTCGGTGTTCGGCAATCACCAAAGTAGACTTTTTTGCTAAATCCTGAGCAAGCACATTGGCAGGCACGATTGCATTAAGTGCCACTACCGCTAATAGGCTGTATACATACTTAACCATCAGTCAATCGACCCCATAATAAAAACGCCCACCGTGAGTCTCCAAGCAACTCGTAAAATACACGTTAACAAAACTCTTCACACTGCAAACACCTTATCGAGGTAATTTAACAAAATAATCACATTTTCAATATCACGGATCTTGACACCGGTGTCAAGATGAAATTTAATGTTGGTATCAGATAGCAAATAAATTTAATTGTACAAAGACATGGAGAGAGAATTCTGGCTCTGTGTGGTACTTAGGAGATAGTGAGTGACGCTAAGATTAGCCGTGATCGGTTGTGGTAAAAAAGCGACCCAGTATATCGAAACGTGGATAGCCCGAGAGGATATCAGTATTCAAGCAGTGATGGACCCCAATGCCCAAGCTATGGAAAATATTGGCCGTATCGCACAGCAACAAGCGCAAGCTCAGCCCGCTTTCTTTTCAAGCTGGCAAGAATTGCTGCAAAGTCAGCAAGATAATTTGGATGCGGTATATATTTGTACGCCTCACGCTAATCACGCTGAGCAGGCTGAAATGGCGCTGCAGTTGGGTTTAGATGTCTTGCTTGAAAAGCCAATGGTTACCAGTGTTGCCGAAGCCGAGCGCTTAATTGCTGCACAAGAACAGTCTGGTAAAACCTTAGTGGTCGCTTACCAAGGCGGCTTATCTCCTTTGGTTCATCAACTTAAAAAAGACGTCCAAGAAAAGACCTACGGCGAACTAGTTAGTGTGACCGCGTCAATTTGGGAAAACTGGGCTACGACCTATGAAGGCCACTGGAAACAAGTACCTGAGATCTCTGGCGGCGGTTTTATGTTTGATACCGGCGCACACATGATGAATACCGTCTCAATGATAATGAATAGCCCACTGCGCAACATTACCGCGAATATGCAGAACATGAACTACCCCGTTGATATCGTCACGACGGTGAGCGGAGAATTAGCCAACGGCACGCTGTTTAACCTGCATGCTTGCGGCAACAGTATTCGCTGTACTTCGCGTATTGAGTGTTACTTTACCCACTACGTAGTGCGTATTTGTGCATGGGGCCGCTGGATTGAAATTGAAGACAGTACAGGTCACGTGGTACGCAAAGAACAAGAATCAGCCAATAACTTGATGAACGTGTTCATGCAAACCATTCAGGGTGATATTGTTAATCCTTCGGATATTCAGCAAGGCCTTGCAATGGCGAAATTGTGGGATGCCATTAAAGACAGCGCTGGCGCTGACGGCAAAACTATCGTTTTATAAAGTATGACTCCGATATAAATAAAGCTGCCAACGGGCAGCTTTATTTATGTTCGATCTAACGAGACATGGCTTATTTAGTATTTTTTGCATTTTTAGCCGCAAGCTTTTCAGCCACCATCAGTTTACGGGGTTTTTTAAAGTAGGTTTGCCGTGGTGCGCCCTTTTCTAGAGGCTCAGGACGCCCCCAATTTTCAAAAAACCAACCATCTTGATGAGCCTGATTGCTCCATTTAATTGCATTAGCGATAATCCGAATGATGTGTTCATTACGAAAAATCGGGAAGGTTTCGTGGCCAGGCGAAAAGAAGAATATCTTGCCTCGTCCGCGAGTAAAGGTACAACCACTGCGCAACACCTCACCGCCTTGATACCACGAGTTAAAAATTAATTCATCGGGATCTGGGATATCAAAAGGCTCACCGTACATTTCAGACTCTGGCAGCTCAATATGCGGCGGGATCCCGGCAGCGATAGGATGAGAAGGCTTTAAACACCATAAGCGCTCACGCTCACCACCTTCGGCTTCACGCCAACTTAAGTTACAACTGGTTCCCAATAAACGCTTAAATATTTTGGCATGGTGACCTGAGTGCAAAACAATCAAACCCATGCCTTCAAGCACTCGTTTTTGCAGTTTATCTACCAGCTGATCAGACACCTCATCATGGTAGCGATGGCCCCACCAAATCAGTACATCAGTATGAGCAATTAGCTCGTCACTCAAGCCTTGATGCTCGTCATCAAGGGTAACTGACCTTAAGTTAAAGCCATAAGGCTCAAGCATATTGACGATGCAGCCACCGATGGTTTCTGGGTAAACCTCGGCCACTTCTTCATCTTCTACTTCATGACGACATTCGTTCCACATTGTTACGTTTATCATATCTTTTCTTTGTCCTATCCAACTGCCTACCGAGGCTATCCGCTACTTGCTGGCATATCGCCTTATGCTTAGTTCATATGCCGTTTGATTAATATTCGTGTGTTTGCCTGAGGCTATTTGACCTCAATCAATAACACTTTCAGTGCGGTATTAATCCCGTTTGCCAAGATAATACCGAGCCAATATTTCAAGCGAGAGCAGAATAATTCTGACTGCGCTAGTTGCCTTGAAAACACTTTGTCGAAGGACAAGTAGTTATCGATTAGATCGTCTATCTGATAAAAGTGCGCTTGCTGAATGGCAAAAAGTTCGCGGGCATAAGGGTCTTGCACTTCAATTGGCTCACCTTTGCCATCAAATGCCATGGAATAACGCAACCAACCCGCTACCGCAAAACACAAGCAGTCAAAAGACGCATTGTTATTTAAACGATCTTCAATGGTATTTAACAAGCGCTGCGGCAACTTTTGCGAACCGTCCATGGCAATTTGGTAAGTTCGATGGTGTAAGTTAGGGTTAGTAAAACGAGTCAGCAATTGCTCTATATAGTCCTCAAGTATCATCCCTTTTGGTGCGACTAAAGTGGGTAAAATCTCGTTGCGCATCATGTGACGTAAAAAAACGACAAAGGATTTATCTTGCATGACTTGATGCACAAATTGGTAGCCGTTCAAATAACCAAGATAGGCTAGTGCCGAATGAGCACCGTTTAGTAAACGCAATTTGGCTTTTTCAAATGGCTCTACTGCACAAACCAGTGACACGCCAACTTGTTCCCAAGCCGGCCTACCCACAATAAAATTATCTTCAATTACCCACTGGCTAAAGCGCTCTGTTTTAACTAACCCACGATCTTCTCGTCCGGTTAGAGCGTGTTGTTGGATATCCTCTTCGGTTGTGGCTGGCACAATGCGGTCTACCATACTGTTCGGAAAGCTTACGTTGTCCACAATCCACGATGCTAAAGCAGGGTCAATGCGCTTAGCAAACTCACCTACAAGCCCAGCTAGGGTGTGGCCATTTTGCGGCAGATTGTCACAACACAGCACGGTAACCCCTGTGGCTTCGAGCTTAAACCGGCGCTGCAAACTAAACACCAAATAGCCAATAGCTGATTTGGGCGCATTAGCATTGGCTAAATCATGTTTGATATCTGGATGGTCAAGGTTTAGCCGCCCTGTTGCAGGATCGTGGCAATATCCCTTTTCAGTCACCGTCAGTGAGATAATTTTAGTGTGCTCTTGCGCCATTAATTCAAGTACACGTTCAGGTGAGTCGGGCGCCACCAGCACTTGCGAAACAGCTTGCACAAGTTGGGTATGTTGAAAGTCTGCGTCAAACTCGACGACATTGTACAATCCATCTTGTGGTTGTAACTGCTTTTGCACACTACTGCTACGCAATGACACCCCAGCAATGTACCAAGGTTCATTTTCTTGCAGTAAATTTACCTTATCGGTATACCAAGCTTGATGGGCACGGTGGAAGGCACCGATGCCTAAATGCACAATACTGATTGGTTTTTCTGCTTGGCGGTACGTGCTGATTTGCTGTTTTTCAAGCAAAGCTAAATTTAATCTGCTGGCCGACATGGATTTTTTCTCACGATGTAATAGGGCTGGATCATCTAAAATGCTAAATCTCGCGCTATTGGTAGATTAATGTCGTCAAATGACGAAAAAATAGACCAAAGCAATAATGATGAACAGCGTTGTCCGAAGATATCAATAAGTTATAAAGGGATTTGACACCGGTGTCAAATCCCTTTATAACTAAAATCATATAACAAATAAAATCAAACAATTTAACAAAAAACACACAACATTGATTTAAACAATGCCCTACATTTCATCGTACGCTTTTCGCTGAATAGCGCTTTCTTCTAGTAAATAAAGCGGTTATATATGATCATGCTGCATAGCAAGGCATTTAGATTCAAACGTAGCCGAAAATAACAGGTAAATAAGTATGGCATCAGTCACCATTATGGATGTAGCCCGTCATGCCGGTGTATCCAAGAAAACCGTATCACGCGTCATAAATAATGAAGCTAACGTTAAAGACGAAATGCGCCAAAAAGTACAGATGGCCATTCAAGAGCTCGGATTTAAACGCAATCCACTGGGTATGGCGCTGGCCAAAAACAGGTCGTTATTTATTGCATTGGTGTCAGACAATACTAGCCCCGGCTATTTGATGAACTTGCAAAAAGGCATACTCCAAGGCTGTACTGAAGAACAAATGGGTCTGTTTTTATATGACTGCAACTACCGCTCCCCTACTCTGGTACAAGAAGTAGAAGAATATATCGACAGTACCTTGGTCGACGGTTTAATTTTACGCCCGCCGATGTGCGACAAAATCGAATTGCTCGAAATGTTAGACAGAAAAAACGTCAGTTATTTACGTATCGGCCCTAAAGATCTTAATCGCGGCGAGTCACTTGGCTTTAATTCAACAAAAGCCAGTTATGACATGACCAACTACCTGCTAAAATTGCAACATAGGCACATCGGTTTTGTGTTGGGGCATCCCGATCAGCAATCAAGTCAGCGCAGTGAAGCAGGATATCGCCAAGCATTTGCAGAAGCGGGCTTAAAAGTCAACGAGGCCTTGATCGCACAAGGTTATTACACCTATCAATCAGGTATCGATGCCGCCGCGACCTTGTTGAATAAAACGCCGCGCCCTACCGCTATTTTTGCCGCCAATGATGAAATGGCGCTGGGTGTACTGTACGAAATACAAAGTAGAAATTTAAAAGTGCCTCAGGACATTTCCGTGTGCGGCATTGATGACATCGCCCTCACAACCAAAGTGTGGCCTAACATTACCACCATTCGCCATCCACTGTTGACTATCGGTTATCAAGCCGCGTGTTTATTGATTGGCCGCCTCAAAGATAAAAAATCACAAGTACCAGCCAGAGGGCCAGACGGCACGCAAATTTTTGATGGAGAATTAGTTATTCGAGCGTCAACCAGCGTGGCAGCCAATAAATAGCGGGTTCGGCTTAACCACCAAACTGAGATTATTGATAAGCACTCGGGTATCTTTTAGCTTCTGAGGGTTCTGATATCTGTTTGGATACAAGATTGGGGCTAAACGTCAGTGGCTGATGCCTTCTCTTTTGCTCCAAAACAGAGGTTAGGGTATAAAAGTCCTTACTCTGGGTTGCTCGAACTCGAAAGAGCCCTACTATTTTTTCATTCAAGCGCCTTGTTTCAGGGTTTAAGTTCTTGCTGAGTAAGCTCCTATCGTTACGGATTGCTATAAACCCCCAAACGCTCATTTTTCTGTTCAAGCATAAACGTTAGCTTTTTTAGGGGCCTTTAGTTTGTATCACTAACTTAACTTCAGCTGGCGCTCTGATACCACGCATCCTGTTTAACAGGCGCAAGTTGTTTGTTTGTATCTAGCGCTAACACCCCTTCCACAGACAGTCCTTTGACATCATGCAGTATCAAATGCTTGTCATTGTGCGCATGGATTTTACTTTGTTTGAGCTTTAAGCCACTTACATCATCAAACACAAATGCAGGCCTAAAATCAGCCTCATTGACCCTCAATGTAATATTTATCAGCTCTACGTTCTTGGCATGCCTTACATATAAACCCCAAGCGGGAAGTTCGCCAAACATGGTGTATTCAGGGTAAGCATCGCGCTCTTGTGGTACTAAAAACAACTGGTCATAAGGCCGATAAGCTAAGCCCTTGTTCGCTCGACCTGGATAGGTAATATCAATGTTTTCTAACCGAATGTTTTCAACTGCTGCATCTGGCAAACCAGTAATTGACGAGGGAATAGGATTAAAAAAGGTATTTAGACCCGGTCCGCGCACTTCATAATCTTCATCGGCGCGGCTTGCGGAAATTTCTGCCTTGAGGTTTTTAATCACCACATTCTTAAGTGTGCCTAAGGGAGTATTTTGCGGTACATCTCGGTTTCTTTGACCTAAGCGGATGAAAATGGCACACCCGACATTACTCGCATCTACCCCATCTATGTGCACATTTTCAAGCTTAGCGCCATCAACAGTTTCTAAGGCAATCGCTGAGCGGTAAGTATCAAACACGCGAATATTTTCTATAGTCACGTTAGTAAAACCATGCATCGATTCAGTCCCAAACTTTATGCCGTTCGAACTGGAACGCATTACACAATTCCCAATGTAAACCTTGTCGTTGTGAAACTCGCCGCCAGTGGTCGATTTTAGACAAATGGCGTCGTCGGCGGCATTCACAAAACAACCGGTAATGCGGACATTTCTGCAATCGTTTATGTCAATGCCATCATTGTTCCAAAAGGCGTCACTGTCCACCACGATGTTATCTATCATTACATCTTGGCAAGCCGCGTAATGTTGCACCCAAAAGGCACCATTTTTAATGGTGACATCATAGATTTTTATTTTTTGACAGTGATGAAGTGCAACAACGTTAGGGCGATGTCTGGAACGATTTCTACGCTCGTTAAAGTCGGCCTCAACCCGCTTTCCCCCATGATGGAGCCGATTAATATTTAATGCCAACTGCCTGCCCTGCCCATCAATTGTGCCTTCACCGCTAATGGAAACAGACTCACAGTGATCGCCAGCCAATAATGCGAGAATATTGCCCTGCGCATCCTCGTAATCCTGAATGTCGGTACTGCCTAGTAACATCGCCTGTTTGTCAATTTGCAGGTTAACTTGGCTGCCGAGGCGCAAACTACCACTAAGATAAACGCCAGCAGACAAGCATACCGTGCCGGGCTGCTCACTTTTAACTACCTCGTCAATTGCCGCTTGAATGGCTTTGGTATCCTTCGTTTTTCCATCGCCTTTAGCCCCAAAGTCTCTGACATCTAGTCGCTTACCCGTATTAATAATCGGTCTTTGACTGGGGTGGCGAGACTGTTGAAATTGCCTCCAATAAGACTCAAGTTGTTTGGCATTTATCGAAAACGAGGCAAAATAACTGGCGCTAAAGGCCGCTAAACTGGTTTTGATAAAACCTCGACGATTTAAATAGCTATTCATTTATGAGCGCTCCGGGTGTTTCGTTTGCTTCTCAGCGTCAGAGGCGGATTCTCCTACTGGCACACTCACACGACTGCCCCGTAAGGCATACCACGCGATATAAAGGTAACAGACAGCAGGGATGAGAAAACTCCATTGCAAAGTCATCATGTCAGCGGCTTGGCCTTGAATCATAGGTAAAATGGCCCCACCAACGATGCCCTGACATAAGTAACCTGACCCGCGCCCCGTGTGTTCCCCTAAACCACGTATGGCTAAGGTGAAGATAGTGGGAAACATAATAGAATTGAAAAAACCTACCGCTAGGATGGTCCACATGGCCATTTCACCACTGGAATTTACCGCAACAATGATCATCGCTACCGCGAGGACTGAATTAATCGCAAGTAAAGTGGTGGGTGCCACATAGCGCATGATCAATGCGCCAGCAAAACGCCCAACCATGGCCGCTCCCCAGTAATACGATACCATTTTGCCGGCGGTCACAGTGGTCATGTCTTCAATACCCAATTGCATAAAAAAATTGACTAGGTAACTACCTACCGCTACTTCTGCGCCCACGTATAAAAAGATAGCTAACACACCGTAAGTGAGATGTTTATGGCTAAACAAGGTAAAGTGACTAGCGGCTTTTGACTCGTCTAAATGCTCGCTTATGTTAGGCAACTTCAGTTTATAAAAAACCAAGGCTACCACCACTAAAGCCACCGCGATAAGTAGATAAGGTAACTGGACAGCCTTAGCTGAACCGCTTTGCTCTACAGCCGATAAAATCAAAATTGCCCCAAAGGCGGGGCCCGCAGTGTGACCTAAAGAGTTAATCGCTTGTGCAAAATTAAGACGCGAAGCGGCGGTCTCTTCTGATCCGAGAACCGCTACATAAGGGTTAGCTGAAACTTGTAAAATAGCGATACCGGCCGCTAACACAAATAAAGCAAATAAAAATACTGCATAAATCGCTGCTTCTGCTGCGGGAAAAAACAAACAGCACCCCGCGGCGACTGTGCCTAGACCAATGATGATGCCATTTTTATACCCTACTTTTTCGAGCATGCGTCCGGCAAAAGGAGAAACAATAAAATACGCACCAAAAAAGCAGAACTGCACAAGCCCTGCCTGCAGATAGCTCAGGCTAAATGCCCCTTTTAAGTAGGGTAAAAGAATGTCGTTAAGTGCAGTGATAAAACCCCAAATAAAAAACAACGAGGTCATGGCCGCAAAGGCAAAATGTATACTCAAGCCTTCAGGCTTTTGACTAATTTTAACGTTTGACTGTGAACTTTGCATCGCTGACTCCTTACACCATACCAGTTAAAACATCGAAACACGCGCAGAGGGTGTGGTAATCACATTTTGCTCCAGCACTACTTTTTTGATTTGAATATGCTTTGTTGTCTCTTGTCAGTAACCGGAACCACGCGCCATATTCATGATCGATCATGTGGGTCCAGCTGTATTGCCAGAGCTGTTCGTAGGCGACTTTGTATTTATTGTCACCCGTTTCTTGATACAGCATGGCCGCAGCGGCGAAGCTTTCGGCTTGCACCCAAAAGTATTTGTCGTCATCACACCACTTACCTTGTGGGTCAAAGCCATAAATCAAACCGCCATGCTGATGATCCCAAGCCACGTCAAAGGCTTTATCAAAGAGGAACGTCGCTTTAGTGACTAATGCTTGGTCAGGACTCAAACGATGAATAGCCAATAATAATTTACTCCATTCGGTTTGATGGCCGGGCTGGAATCCCCAAGGACGATAAAGGTTTTTAGGGTCATCGAGGTTGTAGTCCCAATCGACTTTAAAATCAGGGGTGTAATGTTCCCAAATCAGACCATCTGTATACGCCGCTTGCCGCTCGGTGATGTTTTGTGCAATCAACTTGGCGCGTCTTAAATAACGCAATTCATGGGTGGCTTCGTAAGCGGCAATCATCGCTTCGCAACTGTGCATATTGGCATTTTGACCGCGATAATCAGACAACACACCATCAGCACTAAGCTCATCAGCATAGAGCTCATAGTCACTCTGCCAAAAACGACTTTCCATTAATTGATAGGTGGCGGCAATTTTGTCAGCAACATCGCGAATACCGGCCTTGTGAATGGCTGAATACATCAATAATACAAAGGCATAGCCGTAGTTTTGCTGAGTCATATCAAGTGGATTGTGATCCTCCAACAACCACGCATAAGCTTGCTGATCAGGACGCCAGTGCACTTGTTCAACAAAGGCTAAGCCATGCAAGGCCACATCACGATATTCGGCTTTGTGTAGTTCTCGACTAGCGCGGGCATAATTCACCACAATGCGGCAGCTACTGACCAACTGGCGCATACCTTTTTCGAATAAGTCACCATTGTTCAGATAGTTATGAAAATAACCGCCTTCGTTATCTATCACTCTAGGGTCATAAAAATTTAAGATTGAATGGCAATGTTCAAGCAAAAAGGCACGATTATATGGTGCAGGTAATGGCACAGTCGTCATGTTGTTATTATCTCCTTGGGTATTCATGCACTTTGTTGATGGCTGCAGGGAGCACAAGCTCCCTCTAACATACTGATTTGCTGTAAAAACAAGCAGATTATTTCATGGTTGGCATAGTGAATTGATTTTCACTTTGCTGCCCTTTTGGCCAACGAGCAGTGATAGTTTTCATCTTGGTATAAAAACGTACACCGTCAGGACCGTGCATGTTTAATGGTCCAAAAATTGAGCGTTTCCAGCCGCCAAAACTATGGAAAGCCATTGGCACAGGGATTGGAACGTTTACGCCCACCATGCCCACTTGAACATTATGGGTGTAGGCATGGGCGGCTTCGCCATTCGCGGTGAAAATAGACGTACCGTTTCCATATTCGTGGGAGTTGATTAAGGCAAGTCCTTCCTCAAAACTATTCACACGCACCACGCATAGGACCGGACCAAAGATTTCTTCTTGATAAATGCGCATGCCAGGCTTCACGTTGTCAAATAAAGTGGGACCAACAAAGTAACCATGTTCGTTACCTACTACTTGATAATCGCGACCATCGGCTAACAAAAGCGCTCCATCTTCGATACCCGATTCGATATAACTCAATACTTTATCAGCGTGTTGTCTGCTGATGAGTGGGCCCATATGTGCTTCATTATCTAAACCCATACCAGGACCAACACGCATCTCACTAATCTCTTGCTTTAAGCGGGCAACCAGTTTATCTGCCGTCGCATCGCCAACACACACAGCCACTGAAATAGCCATACACCGCTCACCGGCTGAACCATATGCTGCACCCATTAATGCGCCAGCTACACCATCAAGATCCGCATCAGGCATTACCAACATATGGTTTTTAGCGCCACCTAATGCCTGTACTCGTTTACCGTTCGCACTGCCGGTGCGGTAAACATATTCAGCGATTGGCGTAGAACCAACAAAGCTGACGGCTTTTACATCTGGGTCGCTTAATAGCACATCAACTGAGGTTTTATCACCGTTTACCACATTAAATACGCCATCAGGCAGCCCCGCTTCTTTCAGGAGTTCTGCAAGTCTTAAGGGCACGCTAGGGTCTTTTTCAGAGGGTTTCATTACAAAGGTGTTGCCACAGGCAATGGCGACTGGAAACATCCAGAGCGGTACCATGGCGGGAAAATTAAACGGTGCGATGCCCGCACACACGCCAACGGGCTGCATGAGGGTAAAACTATCCACACCACGGCCCACATTCATCGATTGTTCGCCTTTAAGCAAATGCGGAATGCCACAGGCAAATTCTACTACTTCAATACCGCGGGTCAGCTCGCCCTGCGCATCGGAGAAAACCTTACCGTGTTCGGCGGTAATTAAGGCGGCCAGTTCATCTTTATTTGCTTCAAGTAAAGCCTTGAAGTTAAACATAATTCGCGCGCGATTTAGTGGGGTAACGGCACTCCACTGTGGCAATGCGGCTTGGGCAGCGGCAATGGCAGCTTGGGTTTCTGCTGCGCTCGATAAACCCACTTGCTTGCTTTGTTCACCTGTTGCTGGATTGTAAATTGCAGCAAAGTGACCACTTTGACTTGCGACGTTTTGACCGTTGATAAAATTACCTAAAGTGTGCATGTTTTTTCTCGTAAGACGTTTTTTAATGGATTAATAAGGTTGTTTTGATTGCTGTTTAACATACGCTTCATACGCTGCGTTAACCTCACTTCTATGGGAAACCTGAGGTACCGCTACATCCCACCAGCTGCCGTTATCGGTGCTAATGAGAGGGTCGGTATCAATAACAATAAGCGTACTTTTTGGGGCTTTTTTGGCCTTGGTAATGGCACTTTCTAACTCATCAAGATTACTAACCTTTTCGGCATCTGCCCCCATAGAGCGAGCATGCATAGCAAAATCAATTTGCATGGCATGATGATCGCCTGCACAATCTTCAAGCAAATTGTTGAACGCAGCGTTACCGGTGCCGTTTTGCAGACGATGTATACAACCAAAGCCGCGATTATCTAAAAGCACCACGATGAGTTTTTGTTTTAACATCACGGATGTCGCGAGCTCTGAATTCATCATCATGTACGAACCATCACCCACCACTACGATGACATCACGCTCAGGAGAGGCCATTTTTACCCCTAAGCCACCCGCAATTTCGTAGCCCATGCATGAAAAGCCGTATTCAACATGGTAAGTACCTGGCCCTTCGGCCCGCCACAACTTGTGTAACTCACCCGGTAATCCTCCAGCGGCACACACCACAACATCAGTAGGCTGCGAGGCCCGTTTTACCGCGCCTAATACTTGGGCATCTGAAGGTAAACCTTGGCTATTATTGGCAGTAAGCGCTTGGTATTTTGCTTGCCATTGCGCATTTAACGCTTGCGCTTGCGCTATCCATGTCGACCCTGCGCGCCACGTACTTAACTGCTCATTTAACTGGGTAAGCGTCGCTTTTGCGTCACCCACCAGTGGTAAGGCATTATGTTTTGCGGCGTCAAAGCTACCAATATTGAGCTGAATCAGAGTTTTATCAGCACTTTCTAGTAAGGTGCGCGAAGCCGTGGTGAAATCTTGCAAACGTGTGCCAATAGCCAGCACCACATCAGCTTCTGCTGCTAATTGATTCGCCGCTTCGCTTCCCGTGACGCCGATGCCACCCACAGCGCATTCATGAGACCAAGTTAAACAACCTTTGCCGGCTTGGGTTTCTGCTACCGGAATATGACGAGCTTTAGCAAACGCTGACAACACCTCCGCGGCGCCAGAGTAAAGTACCCCGCCGCCCGCAATGATCAGCGGTTTGCGAGCATTTTTGAGAACTTCTAGGGCTTGTTCAAGTTCGTAGGTTTCTGCTTGCGGCTGACGGATACGATGCACTTTTTTAGCAAATAAAGACGTCGGAAAATCGAAGGCCTCGGCCTGCACATCTTGTGGAAATGCTAAAGTGGCTGGCCCACAATTAACAGGATCTAGTAAAGTTTGCATGACAACCGGCAGGCTGTTAATCATCTGTTCTGGACGACTAATACGATCAAAATAGCGGCTAACAGGTCTAAAGCAATCGTTGGCAGAAATACTTGGGTCGCCAAAGTTTTCGATTTGCTGTAAGACAGGATCTGGTTTGCGATTAGCAAAAATATCGCCCACCACTAACAATACCGGTAACCGGTTGGCATGGGCCAAAGCCGCTGCGGTAACCATATTGGTTGCCCCAGGGCCGATTGACGTTGTACACATCATCATTCTGCGTCGTTGATTGGCTTTGGCAAAGGCAATTGCCGCATGCGCCATACCTTGCTCGTTGTGTGCTCGGTATGTTGGAAATTCTTTACGCACGTGGTTTAGAGCCTCACCCATGCCGGCGACGTTGCCATGTCCAAAAATCGCGAATACCCCAGCAAAAATAGGCTGTTCTTCACCGTCAATCACCATGTATTGCTGGCGCAAAAAAGCGACTAGAGCCTGAGCGGCGGTTAATGTAACTGTTTGCATTTACTGGTCCTTACGTGTATTCCACGCCTCAACTAAGGTGAGATAATTATCAGCTACTTGGTTTTGCAACTCGGTATCTGAAATTTTATTGGCTAACCATAATTTACTTGCCGCTGAAAATATTGAACGCCCAACCGCAAAGCCCTTACACAAAGGGAAGTTCGCACTGTCTGCAAAGCCTTTAGCCAGTTGGGCTAGTGGTGCATCTAAACCTAACAAAATAACGCCTTGGCAATGTGGGGCACAACGAGTAATCAGTGCGCTGATCTTTGACCAGGCAGCAACAGAGGGTGACGGTAACTTCCACCAATCTGGACGGACGTTTAGTTTGTAAATCATCTCCATGGCATTCGCAACGGTGTTGTCATCAGCGGCCATATCACTGGGTGGAATGATTTCTAGCAGTAATTCATGACCACTGACACAGCAGGCTCGATATAGCTCTATAATTTGCCTTGATTGTATGTCCCACATGGCGACATCGTCTTGCGGGTGCATGAACACCAAACATTTAACGATGTGTTCTTGTGGCCATGTGACTAAACGTGAGCCAATAGAACGTCCACCTTCAAGCTCAAGCGGCCTTGAAGCAGGGACTTCAACAGGGCGACCTATCCACCAATTTTTTCCAGTCACCGCATTGAGGGCATCTTGGCCATAGGTATCATCAATCAACACGCCAACGTGCTGCGATACTTTTTTCTGCTCAACCACTTGTTGTAGTGCCGCCAGAATATGTTGCTTTAGTACACTTATACGAGAGATGTTAGCCCCTGCTTCTTGCGCCATCTCTACAAACTGTTTGCGATGATCAAAGGCTAAAATACATAACTCACTCCAATTAGCGGATTTGCGGGTAGTAACGCGATGGAGGTAGTTAAGTTCAGGGTCGAGGTCAGGCCTTGCGATTTCGTATTGATTGGCGATGTAGTAATCAAGCTCTTCTGGGGTGGGGATAGCTGGTGCGCAGCCATGGCGTGACACTACCAAGGCTCCGCAGGCATTCGCATAGCCACATGCTGTGGCGTAGTCGTCGCCGCGCAACCAGCCGCGTAAGAAGCCAGACATAAAGGCATCTCCTGCGCCCAATACGTTTAATACATCAACTCTTACCCCTGCAAAAAACGGCGCTTCATCAATATTATCGGGTATGGCATTAGCAAAGATAGAGCAGCCCATGGCGCCACGTTTTAATACAATCTCTGCATTACTGTGCTGCCTGATCACTTTTAGCGCTTTGATGGTATCGGTGCTACCACCAGCAATGTGCACTTCTTCTTCAGTACCAACAATCAAGTCGCACAAAGGAATAATTGATTGTAAATGTGCACTTACACTTTGATTTGATACAAAGCGAGTATCACCATCGCCAGGACGAGTTAAGCCCCACAAGACCGGGCGATAGTCGATATCTAATATAACCTTTGTATTATTTTTACGTGCATATTCAATGGCTTGGCGTGCTACTTTGTCCACATGTGGGGTTGAAAAATGCGTACCGGTGATTAACAGAGAACGGGAGGAGGCAATATAAGCTTCGTCGAAATCACTCACATCGATGGCCATATCGGCGCAATCAGCGCGATAAAACAACAATGGGAATTCTTCTTTGGTTTTAATGGACAAGATAGCCAGAGCGGTTAAACGCTCAGGATCAGTTATCACGTGGCTGGTATCTACACCTGCACGCTGAAGCTCTTCGCGGATAAACTCGCCAAATTGTTCGTCTCCCACGCGGGTTAACATGGAAGAGCGCAGCCCAAGCCTTGCGGTACCAAAACAAATATTGCAGGAAGACCCGCCAAGGGATTTAGCAAAAGACGAAATATCTTGCAGACGGTTGCCTATTTGCTGTCCGTATAAATCCACCGACGCTCGCCCCAAGCAAATAACATCTAAATTCTTTTCTCCGTGCATGGATATCCGTACTCTCTATTTGTTAATGAATCATTAAATACCAAACTAAAATAGAACAAATATTTCATAAAATCAATTATGGAATATTTGTTTTTTATGCTCTATGATTCTGCAATAGATAGATTGATGCCTTTTAACCATTCGTAGGATGTCATGCTTACAACGCAATCAGAACTTGAACACGCTATTGAAAGCCAATTCGCTTCTTTGAGTAAACGCCTGCAACAAGTCGCTCGCTTTGTCTTAGATAACCCCAACAGTATCGCCTTTGGTACTGTGGCCAGCATCGCGAGCACTGCGGGTGTGCATGCCTCAACCCTGGTTAGATTTGCGCATGCCATGGGTTTTGAAGGCTTTAGTGATATGCAAAAACTGTTTAAAGACCAATTATTGGTCTCAGCACCAGATTATCAAACCCGTATGCAATCAGTGCTCCAAGCTTCAAGCGAACATGACGACCAATGCGGTTTAAGCTGGTTGCGCCAAGTGAGTGCCAGCAGTGCCCAAGCCATGGAAACGATGTGCGAACAAGTGGATGGCCTCGCACTCAATCAAGCGATTACCTTACTGCATCAAGCAAATATTATTCATATTCAAGGAGTAAGGCGCTCATTTCCGGTGGCCACCTATTTTAGCTATCTATTAAACAATATTGGCCGCAAAGCCCACCTGATCGACAGTATCGGCCAGATGGGCAAAGCCCAGTGTAATTTAATGTCAGAGGGTGATGCCTTGTTTGCCATTAGTTTTAGTCCTTATGCCAGTGAAACGCTCAACATTGCTTTAGAAGCGAAATCTAGAGGCGTAAAATTAGTGGCCTTAACTGATAGCCCGTTGAGCCCCCTAGCTGACCAAGCTGATGTATGCATAAAAATTAAAGAAGCTGAAATCCATTCTTTTCGTTCATTAAATGGCTGCATGAATATTATTCAAGCATTGATGTTAGGTCTAATACACCACCCAAATAACCCTTAGGAAATTTGATGTCATATTTACATATTCGTCCCCAGGCTCTGGACAATAAAAAACGCATTCAACATATCACTCCGTCTTCTGCAAATTGGAATTATGTCGGTTTTGAAGTCGTAGTATTAAAAGCCGGTGAAACCCAGAGTTTTGCGACTGACAAAACCGAAGTTTGTGCGGTAGTAGTATTTGGCAGAGTTGATATTGCCACCCATGAACAAAATTTTATAAACCTCGGCGAACGTAAATCCGTATTTGAAGATAAAGCGCCTTATGCAGTGTATGCGCCTCCAGGTGAAACCCTATCTATCAGCGCATTAACTGACTGCGAAGTTGCCTTATGCCGTGCTCCAGCGGCAGGCAAACTGCCCGTTAGATTGATTAAGCCCGAAGATTGCGAGTTAATGATCCGAGGACAAGGCAGCAATACTCGTTATGTACGTAATATTATGATGAATAATGTGAACGCGGAAAAACTTCTGATCACCGAGGTGATCACCCCGAGTGGTAATTGGTCAAGCTATCCGCCACATAAGCACGATACTGACGCCTTGCCAACAGAAAGTGCACTAGAAGAAACCTATTACCACAAACTCAAACCACAACAAGGTTTTGCCTTTCAACGGGTTTATACCGACGACCGCAGTATTGACGAAACCATTAGCGTAGAGCACAACAGTGTAGTGACGGTGCCTAAGGGCTATCACCCTGTTGGTGTACCACATGGCTATGATCTGTATTATTTAAATGTCATGGCGGGTCCCAAAAGAGAATGGGTGTTTTACAATGATCCCGATCATGAGTGGATGTTAAAAAAATAAATTTATCAGGCACTTAGTTCAATAGGCTCCAGCCAATCGATTAGTTTTAGGCTTGAATGACTGTAAATTAAACAGTGCAAAACCACCGATAGTTCCTCAGAATGTCATATTCATATGAGCATAATCTTGGATTTGGAGGTGGTTATGATTAAAAAAAGTTTAGTATTTTTTTACACTGCTGTGGCTATTGGTACACTCAATAGTGCTTGGGCAGAAAATCGCATCGATACGCAGCGCCCCGATGCACCAGAGTTAGCCGCGTATGGACCCTACGCAATTGGCGTTAAAACGATAGCCCTCGTTAACCCTAACCAAATTGATATGTTGGCGCTGGATCCTTCTCAACCTAAACCTACCGTTTTACCGCGATATGAGCGCCCGCTTACTGTGGAATTGTGGTATCCAGCTGTTAAAAACAGTCAAGGCAAAACGACCTTAGACGCCTACATACGAGACGGTAAAAACGAAGTTCAACTGCATGGCAAAGCGGTACGTGATGCTGCACCTTTGGTCAATAAACAAGCTTACCCCTTAGTTCTGATTTCACACGGATACCCGGGTAATCGATATTTGCTAGCGCATTTAGCCGAAAATATTGCTTCTAAAGGCTACGTAGTTGCCTCTATTGACCACACCGACTCCACCTATCGCACTAGAGCTGCCTTTGCGTCTACCCTGGTTAATCGTCCTATTGATCAGTTATTTGTATTAGACCAAATTGAGCAGATGTCTGCTAACCTTACGTCGTTTTTATATGCCTTGGTTAATGCTAAAAACAGCGCACTTATTGGCTATTCAATGGGTGGTTACGGTGCAGTAATCAATGCGGGCGCTGGCGTAACAGAGCTAGCGGCGAACAGCCCACAAAGCCCAGCGTTTGCTACACTAACTCGCCATCAAACAGGCAAAAAACCACAAGCCGATAGCCGCTTAAAGACCGTTATTGCTTTTGCGCCTTGGGGGATGAACTACGGCATGTGGAATGCTAATACTTTACAAAAAATCAGCAAGCCGATGTTGTTTATAGCGGGTTCTCAAGATGATGTCTCTGGTTATGAAAACGGCGTGAGAGCCATTTGGCAAGGTGTGAAAAATGCCCAACGCTCTTTACTCACATACGATAACGCCAATCACAATGCCGGAGCGGTTATGCCTGCACCCGAAGAGTCTTTTGTATTTGATAAAGATTTAGGCTTCAATGTCAGTGAGCATTATATTGATGCCGTGTGGGACAGTGCTAGGATGAATAATATTGCTCAGCATTTTGTCACAGCTTGGTTAAATAAATACTTAAAACATAACGTAGCGATGGATGATTATCTGGACCTTATTGAAAATTCGAACGACGGGGTATGGGCAATGGATGATGCTGGCGAACCCAAAAAAGAACATAACTATTGGCAGGGATTTAAAAAACGGACAGCAAAGGGTTTACGTTTTGAAACCCTCGATGAAGGACAATGAATACGCTGAAATGCGATAAAGTTACGCTGACTTAGATTTAAAAAGGCCAGATTAAACTGGCCTTTTTTGTAAGCAGTTTTTAAGCCTAATAGGATTATACAGTAAATGGTCTCACAAAATCCGCGAGTGCTTGATCTTGGCAATGCTCAAAAAAACAAGCTTGGAAACGTTTACCGCCTACAGCAGTCTTAACTAACTCAGGGTCAAGTGCTTTCAACCCCTCTAACAAAGGTTTGCTGGTTGCCACTTTAACGCCGTTAAGTATCCCAGCATTGGTTACTTGCGATTCACGGCGCTCAGGTGGATAACCCATACCCGTGTCACCCGTAAAGGCTTTTTCAAAAATATAACGAACATTTAGCTCTGCCCCCCAACCAAATCCTTTAGCAAAAGGTAAAGCAAGTGCATTGCCATTATTGATCTGAGCAAACAAATAGGCATCAGCAGGGTCAATACAATAGCCACAAGCAACGCCTGGATAGGCATTTAGCGACATTAATGCGCCTTGACCAGTACCACAACCCGATACGACAAAGTCCACTGCCTTTGAATTTAACAATAACGCGGCAATAATGCCTAAATGGATATACGTTAGACGATGGTCATTGTCATCACTCATTCCGACGTTAAACACTTCATGGCCTAATCCACCTGCTACATCGTTTAATTGTGCAAGTACCACTTCATTTTTAGCTGCTTGGCTAAACTCGTTCATTAAGGCAATTTTCATTATTACTCCAGATATTCATCTTATTGACGTGAATTTTGGCATTAATACGGGTCTGACTAAACCAAATTAATCAGATAAGTTTAATTATGAATATTTGTTCGATTCACCAAGTGGTTACGATTGGATTTTTGTAGGGGTATGCCTAGCTTGAAATCAGCAGAAACACATTTATTGCAATACAGTTTAAATTTCACTGTGGGTGGGCCTTAAACGCGGTAGAATCAACCTATAAATTTTGGAGGTTAAATGGTCTCTTTCAAACGTATCACTTTATTTTGTTTATTAATGGTAGTCACATTGAGTGCCAAGGCATTCGAAATCACCCTTGCAGAGCAACAAATTAATAGCATGTTAGCCATGAGCTTTCCGGTAAAACAAAGTTACCAAGGCTTTGATGTGACATTTACTGATCCTAAAGTGACCCTCATCAGCAGTACTAACAATATTGCCTTAAAAACGGTAATAGTGGCGGAGCAAAACGGCCAAAAATTACGCGCCATTGCCAGTGCCCAAGGACAGGTGTACTTCAACAAACAACAACAAGTAATTGAAATTATTAAACCTAGCTTGCGGGAATTTACGGTTCTTGATAACTCGATAGCACAATCTGCAGCTGTTTTAGATTCGTTGAAGCAAGCAATTGGTCAGCAATTACCAATGATATTTTTACTTGATATAAAACAAATCAATCAGCTTTTTCCTGGATTACAGCCGCAAAATATTGTTATTCGAGATAATGCCTTAGTCATCAGTTTATAAAATGGGCCCCCAAAGGCACAAAATCAGTAGAAGCATTAAAAGGTCGCTTGTCAACTCAAGTGACAAGCGAGCCGAAAATATACGGGAGTCTACATCATATAGTTAGCGGGTAGAGCGATTCTGGCAACGCCAGATTCAACAGCAGCCAAGGCAACCGCTTTTGCCACTCGTTTAAGCAAGCGCGGATCCATCGGCTTGGGAATAATATACTCTTTACCAAAACTCAAACTTGTCACGTTACTGGCTTTTAACACTGCTTCAGGCACAGTCTCTTTTGCAATACTTCGAATAGCCTCAACTGCGGCAATTTTCATCTCGTCGTTTATGCGCGAAGCGCGTACATCTAAAGCGCCACGAAAAATAAACGGAAAACACAATACATTGTTTACCTGATTGGGGTAATCAGAGCGCCCGGTGGCCATGATAAGGTCTTGCCTGACACTATGTGCCAGTTCAGGTTTAATTTCAGGATCGGGATTAGAACAAGCAAAAATAACCGGATTAGGTGCCATCAACGTCAATGCCTCTGCGGGCAACACATCAGGCCCTGAAACGCCAACAAACACATCAGCATTGTCTAAGGCATCTTCTAAGGTTCGTTTATCAGTATTATTGGCAAAAAGCTGCTTATACTCAGTTAAATCGACGCGCCGCGTATGAATAACACCTTGACGGTCTAGCATATAAATTCGTTCACGCTTAGCGCCGCATTTTACTAATAACTCCATACAAGCTATAGCGGCTGCACCGGCCCCCATACATACGATGGTAACTTCACTTATGAGTTTGCCTTGAATCTCCAGAGCGTTAAGCATTCCGGCAGCAGTGACTATTGCCGTACCATGTTGATCATCATGAAATACCGGCACATCACAACGTTCAATTAATGCTTTTTCTATTACAAAACATTCTGGTGCCTTGATGTCTTCTAAGTTTATGCCGCCAAATGTATCCGCAATATTGGCCACCGTATTGATAAAGTCATCAGCAGTTTGATGTTTAACTTCTATATCAATGGAATCAATGCCAGCGAAACGCTTGAATAAAAGCGCCTTACCTTCCATTACTGGCTTAGACGCTAAGGGACCTAAATTTCCCAAGCCAAGGATAGCGGTACCATTAGAGATAACTGCGACTAAATTTCCTTTGCCAGTATATTGATAAACCGCGTCCGGATTTGCTGCAATTTCGCGAACAGGTTCTGCTACACCGGGGCTATAAGCCAAGGCTAAATCAGTTACACTTTCTGCTGGTTTAGTTAGTTCAATACTGATTTTTCCAGGCACCGGTAAGGAATGGTAGTCAAGAGCTTGCTGACGAAAATCTGTCATTGTGATTGTAATCCTGTGTGTAGGGTTTGAAGCTAAGTTGTTGTATAACCTGTATTATTTCACATTGAATTACAAAAAGACGTAACCCCATGAGTTTATTATAGTTTTTAAAATACTCGGCTAAGGTGAATGTAACACAAGTGTATTTACGAAACCTATTCGTTAAGCATGGTTTTTAGCAATTTTTGGCATAAACAAGAATGATAAAAAGAGTGTCGGCACTGACACAAACTGGTCTTACCCTATTCATAATTTGTTAAACGCTTTAAATGACCAAACAAAATGCAACAATAGACAAAGAATCAACTCTTTTTATATTTATTGAATAGCGGATCATAAAAAGAGTAAATTATTTCACCACACTCCTCATTTCGGTTGAAAATTATTGTTGCCGCGAAAAACATTTTTTTCTCCTTGCATAAATTTTTTAAGCTCTTGAATTTTAAGTTATTTAAAGTAAACTTTTAGTGATTTTTTCGATTTGTGTTAACACCAAATCCGGAGACTTCAGCTGCATCATATATTTGACTAATAATTGATTGAATTCCCAACAGTCATGAATTATTATGTTTGCCTAAATTTACTTTTTAAAATTTTTTGCAAGGAACAATTATGAAGAAATTTGCGATATCAATATTGACTGCAGGATTGCTAATTTCTAGTAATCTTTATGCTCAGGAAAATGCTGGCGGCACTTACTCATCTAAATACAGTATTGGTCAGATGACTTTACCTCAAATCGCGGCTGCGGCTGCGGCTGCGGCTGTGGCTGCGGCTACCATTGCTAATAGCAATGGTAGTGTAAAAACCCGCCCTCCTGTAGAGTGCCCAGATGGACAAGAATTAGTTGCTGGTGCATGTGTACCCGTCGAGCCAGTTTATACATGTGCTGAGGGCGATCAACCACCGGTTGATGGTGTGTGTATCGGTACAGCTTCTACAGTTACTATTACTGGCACTGGTACTGGCACTAACACTGGTACAGCTACCATTACCGTACCAGTAACATTTACTTATGCACCCGCTCTAGTTAACTAGTAGTTAAGTGTAGTTTAGGGAGCCGCCATTTGGCGGCTTTTTTATGTGTCTTATTCCGCTCTTCGACTATTGGTGAATATGCAACAACGTAAATTTTGTCTCATTTTATTTTTAAGCCTGTTGTTTGTCTTGCCTTCCTGTTCTTCAACACATGAAGCGTATATAAATAGTATGCGCATGGCATTTGAAGACCCTCAAAATTTTGTATTATCCACAGAACAGGTAAAGCAGTCTCCAGCGGATTTAATCTATGTAAAACAGCAGGACTCAACAACCATAATATTAGCCCTAGCTTTCATAGAAAATGGTAACTATAAGTGGGTCTCGGTTGATAATGCAGCGCTCATCGAAAAAAATGGTCGAATAATTAAAACCATTTCTTTGAATGATAATCTCAATTTTATTTTTTCAACATCACCTGACCCATTGTTATCTCCTGACACGATTGACGAGGCTACAACTTGGCACAGAGTGATTGACTTTAATTCCGTCAATTTTGGTGTCAATGTAGATTCAACTTTTTCTGTTCTGGGGAATCGCTCTATCACCATTCAAGATAAATCGATTGATACTCTTTTAATTGAAGAACAGGTTCATATGACTGCAAGTAAACTACGAGAGCAAGAGGAACACAGTTGGGTGAATCAGTTTTGGTTACATCGGGAGACCGGGCAACTTTTGCGTAGCAAACAGAAAATCCTACCCAACGGACATTTTTTTGATGTCACATATGTAAGCCGGGCCGTGAGATTATGATTTATTTACTTTTCCAAAAATGGAACGCTATTTTGACGCGTGTATTAGTTTTGCATATCTTTATTTTATTTTCGAATATTTGCTCTGCAGACATTAATATTAATATAAATCAGCAAAATTTTACCTTTGCTGAACCTCCGCGTCTTGACCAAGTTTTGCATAATATTGCTTATGCAGACAACTGGTACTGGCCAGCAGCCAAATTGTTTCGTTTAAATACTAGCAATGCTATAACACTGCGCAATGACGTTCTAACTAAGCTGAAGTTTATGCAATTAAGCGCGTCGGATGAGAATGCAGTGTTAGTCGGTGACCTCATAAAACAGATAAAAAATTGGCAACTAGCTGATCGAGTCATCATTAACCTAGACTATGATCGCGCTCAAACTAATCCACAATTAAACCCGCAATTTGAACAAGGGCAATACCAAATCGACTTAGTTACCCGCCCCAATTTTTTTAATGTATTTGGTTTAGTATCGCAAACACTTAATATTTCGATGAAAAAAGATACCTGCGCCCATGAATATATTGCAGCTAACCTCCCAGAGCTACAAAATAAAGATTCTGTTTACCTCATTACGGCCGATGGTCAAATTGATAAAATAGGCATTGCTTATTGGAATGCCGCCTGCGTTGACATTATGCCTGGCAGTCAAATATTTGTTCCTTTCGATGAGTCGCAATTTTTTAGTGACAACCAAGATTTGAATAATCAAATCGCTCGACTTGCCTTAAATAGGATAATGTAATGGTTAGTATTACCGACTTTTTGCGTCAGCTAGGTGTATGGATTTTTAGCTTCGCAATAATGGCTACAAGTTTATCAATTAAAGCTAATGGTCCACTGGTTCATAACCACCCCTCACAAATGGTGCAAGGAGGAGTAGGTTTAATACAAACACCGACTGCTCGCATGGCTGCCGATGGGAGTCTGACTCTCAATTATACGGATAATGAGGAATATCGGTTTTGGTCCGCTACATTACAATTATTCCCTTGGATGGAATCAACAGTAAGGTACACCGATGTGCGAACCCGCTTGTATAGCCCCTATCCCAGTTTCAGTGGTAAACAAACACTTAAAGATAAGGGGATAGATGTCAAATTTCGTCTCTTGCAAGAAAGTTTTTATACTCCGGATGTCTCTGTAGGTTTTAAAGATATCGGTGGTACAGGCTTCTTTGATAGTGAATTTATTGCTTTGAGTAAAGCTTTTGGATCGCTGGATTTTCACCTTGGTTTAGGTTGGGGCTATTTGGGAACGGGCGATAATTTTACTAACCCTTTTTGTGAAATTGCCGATCGCTTTTGTGATCGCGAAGATGGTTTTTCTGGCAGTGGTGGTACCGTAGAATTTGGTAAATTTTTTAAAGGCAGCACTTCATTATTCGGCGGAATTGAATATGTGACGCCGGTAGACGGTTTAGTGCTTAAGCTAGAGTACGAGGGTAAAAATTATATCAATGATAGGGCAGGTAATTTAGTTCAAGATTCCCAATGGAATGTTGGTGCAGTGTATCAATGGAAAGATTTCGACTTCAGTTTAAATTATCAGCGCGGTAACACCATTGGCTTCGGCATAAGCTACAAGCTAAATATGCATACGGCTAAACAGATTAAGCTAGACAGAGCGCCGCGCTCTTTAATCAACACCACACCCGCGGTTTCAATGCAAGACCTTGATAGAAACAAACTCTATAATGAATTATTAAAGGATGGTGGTTTCATACTGAATTCCACTTATCAAGCGGATAACCAAATCACTTTTTATGGTTCGCAACTTAATTATCGCGACAAGGATGAGTCTATTCAGCGTGTTGGCCGCATTCTCGCATCAGAGCTTCCAAATGATATTAAGCAATACCACATAATTGAAAATGCTGGTAGTTTGCCCATTCTTGAAACCGTCATTGATGCAGATACATTTAAGTCCGCTGCGCGCCTAGAGGCATTGGAAAGTGATATTGGCTCAACTTATAAGCGCCAAGATCCCTCAGAAGAAGCGTTAACTCATTATAATCCCAATATCACCTCTGGTATATTTTATGGAGCAGAAAGTTTTTGGATCCAAACTTTTGGTAACCCGGAAGATTTTTACCTATATCAAGGCGGTTTATATATGACTGGAGGCTATTCCTTCAATAGCCATTTTTCCATCCAAAGTAGTATAAAAGCGACGTTACTGGAAAATTTCGATAAATTTAATTACAAAGTTGATGGTCTTAATACGCCTTTACCCCGTGTTAGAACCTACACAAGAGAATATGTCACACGCAGTAAAGTCACCATGGAGTCGGCTTATTTAAGTTGGTTCGATAGAGTTATGGAAGATACCTATGCCCAAGCTTATGCTGGTTACTTAGAAGGGATGTTTGGTGGGGTAGGCGCTGAAATTTTATATCGACCTGTGGACAGCAACCTAGCATTTGGGGTGGATTTGAACTACGTTCAGCAGCGTTCTTTTGAGAATGATTGGGACTTTATGGATTATAAGGTCCTAACGGGACATGCCAATGTTTATTGGCGCCCCTCATTTATGTCAGACACTCAAATAACGGTGAGTGCCGGACAGTTTTTAGCCAAAGATAAAGGCGTAAATATCGAGTTTGCTAAACGGTTTGACAGTGGCATGATCGTGGGTGCCTACGCTGCTTTTACCAACGTAAGCGCTGAAGAGTATGGCGAAGGAAGCTTTACTAAAGGCTTTTATATCTCTATTCCTTTCGACTTATTTGTCTTTGAACCTGCCAAAGGTAGAGGCAGAATCCCTTGGATTCCTATCGCTCGTGATGGTGGTCAGAAGTTGAATAGACCTTCTGAGTTAAATGACATGACAGACTTACGCTCACCTTTCTTGAACTAAAAGCTTGCCTTAGCGAGAGGCTGTGCATAGGCGACATTTAATGAAAATCTCTGGAGCGGGAATCAAGCTGGGCAATTAGGTGGCTTAAGTTTTCTAATTTTCCGGCTATGATATGGGTGACGCCACCGTCGCCCCGCTCCAAAATACCATTCACTTTTAATATTTTAGATTTTAAATACGCTTGCTTCTGGGCTCTCGCAGTAGCCAACCACACAATCACATTCATACTACCGGTATCATCTTCTAAAGTAATAAAAGTAACGCCTTTTGAGGTGCCTGGGCGTTGTCGGCCAACCACCAAGCCCACCACACTAACAACCGTTTTATGCGGCCGATTAATGAGTTGTTCAGCACTCACATGCTTAGGCAGAAGCCCTGCCTCTCTGATCAAGGCAATAGGGTGTTTGCCCAAGGTTAAACTCATTGAAGCATAGTCTTCAATTAAGGTATCACTGGCACTCGGTGTTGTAATTCCAAATGAAGCTTGCATACCGATGTCTATCGACTCAGCAACTTGATTAAATAATGGCAAGTCACTCTCGCTATCCATTAACGCCCACCGTGCGGCATAACGATTATCACTGATACAACTAAAGGCATTGGCACTGGCCAATGCCTCCAAATAGTGACGGGCTAAGCCCAATTTTTTAATTTGTTCCATCCGTTTAAAACCACTTAATGGTCTCTGTTGTAATACAGAAATTAACGCGTTTTTCTTCAAGCCTTTAATCAGGCTAAAACCTAACCTAATAGCCCAATCATTATTATAAAATTCGAATTTATGTTCGTAGTCAGAAGCGTTGATACACACAGGTAATATATGAATACGATGACGCTGCGCATCTTGTATTAATTGTGCTGGCGGATAAAAGCCCATCGGCCAGCTATTTAACAATGCGACGTAAAATGCCTGTGGATAATAGTGTTTAAGCCATGAAGATACATAGGCTAATACGGCAAATGAAGCAGAATGCGACTCTGGAAAACCATATTCACCAAAGCCTTTTATTTGATTAAAAATCCGCTCGGCATAATCTAACTCATAGCCTCGTCGCAACATGCCGTTGACTAATTTATCGCGAAACTTAAGCAGCTCACCCTCTTTTTTCCAAGAGGCCATGGCCCGCCTTAGTTGATCAGCTTCACCGCCAGTAAAACCTGCAGCCACCATGGCCATTTTGATCACTTGCTCTTGAAATATAGGCACGCCGTTAGTACGTTTAAGTACTGCCTCAACGGCTTTAGATGGATGATGGATTTGCTCTATTCCATCGCGCCGTTTCAGATAAGGGTGTACCATATCCCCTTGTATCGGCCCAGGCCTTACTATGGCGATTTGTACTACTAAGTCGTAATAACATTTAGGTTTGAGTCGAGGCAACATGCTCATTTGTGCACGTGACTCAATTTGAAACACGCCTACTGTGTCAGCTTGTTGAATCATCTCATACACTTGCCTGTCATCACCTAACTTAGTTATTTTCGCAATACTCCAATCATGCTGATAGTGGGTACTTACTAAATCAAAAGCTCGGCGAATCGCACTCAGCATACCTAAGGCCAGTACATCAACTTTAAGTAAACCTAAACTCTCAAGATCGTCTTTATCCCACTGAATAATAGTGCGCTCAGCCATGGCGGCATTTTCAATAGGTACTAAGTGATACATGGGTCCGGCAGAGATGATAAAGCCTCCTACGTGCTGTGATAAGTGCCGCGGAAACCCTTTAATTTCATTCACCAAATAGACAAAATGTTTGCCTTGCAATGATTCTGAAGCAAAGCCAAGCTCAGTAATTTGTGCTTGCCAATCAACTTGCACATCACGGCGGTCGATGTTTTTAATAAAAAACGCCAATTGGCTTTCATCAATACCCATGGCTTTGCCAATTTCTCGAATCGCACTTTTTTGTCGATATGTCACTACCGTGGCTGCAATGGCGGTACGTTCACGTCCGTATTTTTGATAAATGTACTGAATGATTTCTTCACGTCGATGATGTTCAAAATCCACGTCGATATCTGGTTCTTCTTGTCGTTCTTTTGAAATAAAACGCTCGAACAATACATCGATTTGCCGAGGATCCACTGCGGTGATTTCCAAGCAATAACACACTACCGAATTGGCGGCAGACCCACGACCTTGATAAAGGATGTTTTGCTTTTTAGCGAATTGTACAATGTCATAGATAGTCAAAAAGAAGTATTCATATCCCATCTCTTTGATGAGCTTCAACTCTTTGGCAATGATCCGTTTAATCGCAAACGCTAACTTACCGTCTTGGGCAAAACGCGTATGCATGCCCAGTAAAACTAATTCCCGTAGGTATTGAGTCGCCGTTTTTCTTTCAGGTACTAATTCAGCGGGATATTCATAGCGTAATTCGCTCATATCAAAGGTACAACGATCAGCAATCTCAACCGATTCCTGTAACCATTTCTGCGGATATAAACGCTGAAGTTTTTCTAATGGTCGTAAGGAACGCTCACTGTTTGATAATAAATGCCGCCCTAAACTGCTGATGCTTTTACCTTGTTTTATCGCAGTTAAAGCGTGTTGTAACATCAAACGCTCAGGATCATGCATTAACACTGCACCACATGCGGTGATCGGCAGGTGGTATAATTGCTGTAAACAACGACAATGTTCTAAATATCGGTGTTCATTGGCAGTAAGGTGGCGCTGCACAGCAATCCATAAACGCTGTTTGAAAATGCTTTGTAGCTGTTTGGCAGTTTGATGATCACTAGGGACGTCACCGGTAGGTAACCACAGGGCAAGGCAGTGCTGACAACTTTTAAGATCCCAACTATCCAGTTGATACTGACCTTTAACTGCGCGGCGCCGAGCATTGGTAATGATGCGGCATAACTCTGCATACGCCTGACGATTTGGGCACAGTAATATCACGCTAAGCTGGGCGTTGAGTTTGAATAAACTGCCCACAATCAACTTAATACTCAATTGGTGATCTTTAATAGCGGTAAAAGCTCTTACCACGCCAGCTACAGAACACTCATCCGTTATAGCAATGGCTTGATAAGCCAAAAAGTCAGCGCGCTTTACCAGCTCTTGTGGATGTGAGGCGCCTTGTAAAAAAGAAAAATTACTCTGACAAAACAATTCAGCATAACTAGAACTGCGCATTAGCTAAAAACACCGTGTAAGTACCAAACCGCATCTTGCTCTTTAAAAACCCAATACCACTGACCCTGTTGATTTCGCGCAATGTAATAATCACGGACCACGGTGCGATTATCCCACCAGCCGGTATTGAGCCGTTCTGGGCCATGTACAATACTCACTTTTTCACGTAAAGGTTGCGGAGGCGTTAATAAAAAACTAGGTCGCATGGCCTGTAATATATGGCTCACATTATGATTGGATTCATCGAGCAACACCGGTGGGGCATAGTTTGCAGCATGCTCAGGACGATAATCGTCATTAACAATTGGACTCATCACTGCCTTTTCGCCTAACTTAGCTTGCAGCAGCGAAACCAATTGCAAACGCGATAACGTGCCTTGTTTGGCACTAAATAAGTCGCCTTTATCAGGACTTCTAATTTGCGTTTGCCCCGTTGTCAGATTGATGGCATAAACCGCAGAATCTAAGCGTAGCTGCTCTAGCTTGATTTTAATCAGCGCTTGCCATCGGCTCGCTAAATATTCTCCTTGTTGTGAACCAATCGTCCATTCAATAGGCTCATGTTCACGTTGATAAAATAGAATGATAAGAGTCTGTGTTAATCGGTCACGCAACTTCAAAAATTGTTCTAATGCCTGTAGTAAATGCCCTAATGGTCTGTGTAAAAACTGACTATTATCTATATCAAACAATAATTCCATGTAACGCCTAAATATCTCAGGCGGGTGATAAAATTCAATTGGATGTTTAAACTCTGCACTTAATCGTCCTAAATAATTAACTAGCCCAATATCAAAACGTTTAGCCATATCAGCAAAAGAAATGGCAAGTAAATCTTGTATCGTACGCACACCTACACGTGTCAATTGCTGCTGCGTTTTAGGGCTAATATCTGTTTCATATAGTTGGCACTGAGAAATGTTGTGATGCAGTAATCTAAGATCATCGCTAATGGTATCCCATTTTTTTTTAGCTAAGATTTTAGCCGCCAATGGTGAGTGCCCCGTGGCGTAATGGTAGGTCAGTTTTAAAGGGGCTAATTGGTTTTTTATCACTTGCCAATAATTCGCTAAGTCACCATACAGTCTCAGCATATGGTTAATTCTAAGCAACAAGCCCTGTGGTGCAAAAAAGCTAATATCACTGGTGCTGAGATATAATATTTCAGCAATTTCTTGTAACTTGTTGTCGTTTATTTTGGGCTCATAAGGCACCACTTGTAGGTCTTGTGCCAGTGCAGCAGCCGTTCCTAAACCCATATTTAAATTAATACCTACAGCTCTCGCCTTTGCACTCACTTGGACTATGTTATGGCTACGCTGATCTAAGATCACCAAAGGAGGCATCTTTTCGCCTTGCACTTGAGCAAGCAAAGCATCTAATTGCAAATTGGGAAAATCGAGATACAACCACAACATGATTGCGTTTTCGCTATGCGATTTGAGAATGACGATTCGGAAACTGCACGACATTTTCTGCGATAGATTGGCAATTCAACTCAGGCCATTTATTACTCATATCCACAGTGAAAGCAGAGCTAGGCCAAGCCCCTTTGCGTTTGGTTACCTCAACATGTAAGCCTTGAGGCTGCGCACGTAAACGTAAGGCTAAAGATACCGGTAAAGCAGTCTGTACCGTTTTTTGCTGGCGTAACATGGTGATGAGGGCATCCCCCTTGTCTGCCGCCAGATGCAAACGTTTCACTTGATTTATGGCTATGTCGTGCTGCCACAGCACCACGCTATAACAACAACCACTGGCTAAGCATTGCTCTGCACACCACAAAGATTGCGCGCTTGAAATAGTTTTTAGTATCAAAACACGATGTAGTTCAAAGCCAAACTCCGCTAACATTTCACTGTTTAATAGCATGGGAGGAGCGATAAAAACCAACAAACGATCACCACTTTGCTGACGAGCCAATAAATCAGGCAACAGTAAACGAAGCTCGCCAATGCCAATGGGGCTTTCAATGTCTATTACTCCATTTTGCGGAAAACCGCCTTGTAGTTGTTGATCTAACTCACTAAAACCCGTGCTATTTGCATACGCTATTTGGCTAGTATGATTAGCTTGCCATAAGAGGTTTTTATTTTTGAGATGTTCAAGGATAGGGTTCATAAGCTCACAACATACTGTAATTATATACAGTATATTTAGGCTTTTTTGAGATGCAAGTTTTGCGTCATGGTAAAAATCTAAGTTACTAAAAAATAGACGTATTTATCTGCGGCCTAAAAACTTTTTTAATGCCGTTAATAAACTTAGCTTTTGAACATTTTCACAGTGCATCAGACAAACTTGAAACCACGACTAAATCGAGGATAATTAAGGCTATCTGCTTCATTTATCATGGCAATCCAATGCAATACTGGTTATTTAAATCTGAACCTGACGCCTTTAGTATCGATGACCTCGCTGCTAAACCCGATCAAACCGAACACTGGGACGGGATTCGTAATTACCAAGCTCGTAACTTTTTGCGCGACGAGGTTAAACAAGGTGACCAAGTATTGTTTTATCATTCCAGCTGTAAAGAAGTAGGCATTGCCGGCTTAGCTGAAGTAGTAAAAGAAGCTTACCCCGATCACAGCCAATTTAATCCCGAGTCCAAATATTTTGACCCTAAAGCCAGTCCAGACAATCCTCGCTGGGTGATGGTAGATGTGCAGTTTAAACAGAAGTTTTCTAGAGTGCTGAGTTTAGCCAAAATCAAAAGTATGCCAAATATTACTGAGATAGGTTTGGTTAAAAAAGGCCACCGTTTGTCGATAATGCCGGTGAGCAAAAACGAGTTTGAGCTGCTTTTGAAAGCAACAAAGGGGTAGGTTTACTCACCAAGCAAAACGATTTCGTCACTTTGAATAACAGGCTTATTGCGCTCAAGTTGACGAATAAAGTCCAGTAAATAGGGTTCATCCCTTCTAAAGTCTTGGCCAACAACGTTGGTATTGTTGAGGTAAAACACTGAACGATTATTATTCTGCAACATCGCCACCGTGCTGGCGAAATAGCGATTGAAAAGCGCATCAAACTGACCACTTTCGGCGGCTTGTATAAGTCCATACCTTAAGCGCTGGCTTAACTTAGCTTGCTTTTTACTCACGAAAAAATACATTGGTAAATAGGTGTAAACTGCGAAATTGTCAGCAATTCTTAAACTAGGCATGTTTTTTTGATAAAGCGGCAGCTCTGCTTCAATTTCATAAATGCCACGCATCAGTAAAGAGAAGCGATTGGCCTCTAACATAGGGAAGAGTGTTTCATAAGTAGGGCCATACATCACTCTAAAACCATTGTCTTCTAGTATTTTAGCCGTTGACCACCCTCGACCCTGACCGATCATTTGCTTTTTTAGAACATCGAGCGATTCAATTTCTGCCAAAGCACTTACATGTGCTTGATCAGTAAAAAACATACGATAACTTGCAAGCCCCTTCATAATTGGAAAATGCACAACGTCGGCTTTTTCCAACCAACTGGGCAAGGGCATTGATGTAGCAACAGACAACCAATCCCCTTTTTCTAACTGAAGCAATTGTCGGCCCACTACCGTTTCAAAACGTTGGCGAATGATCTTAAAAGGTCCATATTTTTCTGTAGATAACTGCAGTGCAAGGGTTAATAAATCATCGGTATATCTACGGTGGGCAGCTGGCCTGTCCATATAAGGGATATTCACTACTGTTACGTTATCCATTAATGGTGAAACATTGGCATGGGCGACAACACCGCAGGCACTGGCTAAAAATAATAGTGTGATTAGAAAATAAGCTGAAACGCCCCGATTTATCATGTAGCAGTAATCTTTATTAGTATTGTTAGAACAGGGATAATTAAGATTAAATTTTATACACGATTGGCACGCCTAATACTAGGGTTCTGCATTTCCCATACCAATAAACATAAAATACATGGGAGTATGGGGAAGCGCGCAATATCATTTACACCCCATAAATGTATTACCAACCTTCAGAGTCTTCTAATGATGATATTTTTAAACTCTATGGGCTGGCCTTCACTTTGCAAACCAATATAACCCGATTGGAGTATCTTGCCGTGTTCTTTATATTCGGGACTTTGCCCCACAACAATGCCATCTTTTCCATCAATCGTGGGGCGACTGTATTGCAAAACAACCTCGCCGTTGATCATATGCGTAATCGTGTTCTGCTTAACGATCAACTCTGCGTGTACCCACTGTTCTTTTGTGAGGGCTTTAAAATTCGATGGCAAACAATGTTCTGGATATATCTTTTGCGCATAAACAACATCAGTACCCGGTGAGCACATACTGCCAGTAAAACGAGAGCCATCACCCGTGTCAGCCAAAAATTGCATTTCTACTGATATAGGCCAGTTTTGGTCTAGGTTGATAGAACGAGGAGACTGGCTGTGAAACATCACGCCGCTATTGAGTCGGGCATAACTAGGGGCACCTTCTTCAAACTCACCAATAAAACGGTAATCGAGTCGCAGATGAAAATTATCAAAAGGCGTATTGTAGAAAAGGTGACCAAACTCATCATTGAATTCATATTGGTCGTACCTGACTTTAAGCAAACCGTCTTCAACTCTAAACGTATTGCCATAATTTTCTCCTACCTTGTGATGATTAATTTTGACGGTCCAATTTGTTAAATCGTTACCATTAAATAAGTTCACCCACTGCTCGGATGGCTTGTCAGTTGCACATCCACTTAGCCAAAAACATATGGATGAAAAAACAAAAAATCGCTTATGTAGCATGGCGTTCCTCATTGATTATTTTTAAATGGTACCCTCGCCCAAACGACCACCTTAACACCTAGCATACAAAATACCCTTATTGAATTAACAAATTTAGTAAACCCGGCAACCACTTACTTACCTCTATACTGCGTACTGAGTTTTCAGACGCATCTCATGTGATCTGAATGAGATGAACAATAAGGCTTAGTTATGTATAATTTTTTACGCGTTAGTTTGACCGTTATCAGCATATCACTTTTTTCTTTTGCACAGGCCTGTGAGGTACCCGCCTCGGTATGTTTGCAGAAACATAAGGGGAGCTTCGAACTAATAAAAGCGGGCCAACCAGCCACCATTTTTGTAGAAAAACAAGCTAACTCAGCCTTGCAACATGTCGCTCAAAGCTTTGCGCAAGATTTGGCTTTGGTTAGTAGCAAGAAGTCAAAAACAGTGCATGATCTCAATGAAGCCAATGACCGAGTAGTCATTATCGCTGAAGCAGGTCAAAGTAAGATAATTGACCTGTTAGTCACTCAAGGCAAGCTCAATATCGACGACATCACAGGCAAATGGGAGGCGTATAAGCGCGTGGTGATTGATTCGCCTTTCGCGGGGATCACTCAAGCTTTAGTGGTGGTAGGCGCAGATAGACGCGGTGCGGTATTTGGTACTTACGAGTTATCAGAACAAATGGGGGTGTCACCTTGGTACTGGTTTGCTGATGTACCCATTGAACATCAAAATGATGTTTACGTGAATGCAGGTGAATATCAAGACGCCCCTAAAGTGCAATATCGCGGTTTTTTTATTAATGACGAAGCACCCAGTTTCACCACATGGTCTTATAAACATTTTGGCGGTTTAAACGCCAAAATGTACACCCATGTTTTTGAATTATTATTAAGACTAAAAGGCAATTATTTGTGGCCTGCTATGTGGCCACCCAAAGCCTTTAACGATGATGATCCGAACAACATGAAACTTGCTGACGCCATGGGTGTGGTGATGGGTACGTCCCATCATGAACCCTTAAGCCGAGCCCACCATGAATGGCACCGCAACCAAGATAAAGGTATTACTGGTGGTAAGTGGGATTACGCCAGTAATGCAAAAAACTTACGTGAGTTTTGGCGTGGTGGCATAGAGCGCATGATGTCAAAGGGCGATGGGCAAGGCTACGAGTCCTTAATCACCGTGGGGATGCGGGGCGATGGTGATGAAGCCATGCACGAAGATACCGCAACTCAGTTGTTAGAAACAATCGTCGCAGATCAGCGCAAAATCATTGCACAAGTGACCGAAAAATCGGCAGAAAAAACCCCGCAAGTTTGGGCCTTATATAAAGAAGTTCAAGATTATTATGATCACGGCATGCAGGTACCAGATGACGTCACGTTATTATTCGCTGATGATAATTGGGGGCAAATTCGCCGTTTACCCACCACTAACCTCGAGCGTTCAGGGGGCTTTGGGGTGTACTACCACTTCGATTATGTTGGTGTGCCACGTAACTACAAATGGCTCAATACCGTGCAAATAGAAAAAACATGGCAACAAATGGATCTTGCTTACAAACGGGGTGCTCACAATATTTGGATAGTCAATGTAGGTGATATTAAACCCGTTGAGTATCCTCTAAGCGCTTTCATGGCACAAGCATGGAACCCAGAAGCCATGACTTTAGACAAGCTACATGCTTACCCTAAAGACTGGGCACAAGCCGCGTTTGGCACTAAACATGCCGATAAAATTGCCATGCTAATTACTCGCTACAGCCAATATGCCGCAAGGCGTAAACCTGAACTTATCGATGCCAACAGTTTTAACTTGGGGGAATCAACAGCCGACAGTCTAGACGGTGGTGAATTTGCCAAACTTGTGCATCAGTGGCAAGACCTTGAGCAAGAAATGCTAATGCTTAAAAAATCATTAAGCGAGCCACAACTACCTGCCTATTATCAGCTGGTAGAGTATCCAATTGCTGCTTTATCTAATCTTTATGCACTTTATTATGCAGCAGCTTGGAATAACCGCTTAGCGGCTACCAATGACAGCAGAGCGAATTTTTTTGCGGACCAAGTAGAATCGACTTTTGCGCGGGACCAACAACTTACCGATACTTATCATGGTCTGTTAAACGGCAAATGGGACGGCATGATGGCACAAGCCCACATTGGTTATACCAGCTGGCAGCAACCAGACGAGCAAGTCATGCCGGCCATTACCCGAGTCATCAACGACAAGCCCAGTAAACCTATTCAATTTACTGAGCAAAACACAGGCAAATTACAGCCTAATATCAGTGCCATTGAAGGGCCTGATTTTAGTCGAGCGGTCAACAACAAAGGCTTAACATGGAAGGTCATTAACCACTTAGGCCGCACCAAAGGGGCTGTTACAGCATTTCCTCAGGGGCAAGAGCCCACCAACAAAGACGATGCGGTACGATTAGAATATGACATCATTGTCGAACAGACTGGGGATTTAAGTGTGCAGGTGTTTTTGGTACCCACTCTCAATACCACCGGTCAAGCTACCTTACGTTTTGGTTTATCGGTCGATGATGGTCCCATGCAAGTAGTGGCAGACAAACTATTACCAGCGCCTAACGCCACAACTCTACAAGAACAACGGGATTGGAATGAAGCGGTAAAAACCAACGCACGTATGTTACAACGGGTATTTGTTGATGTTCCCAAAGGGCAGCACACCATCAAGTTATGGCGATTAGATGACAACGTAGTTGTACAAAAAATTGTTGCCAGCACCTCGCCTATTCCACTCAGTTATTTAGGTGCATCTGTTTCTAAATAACAGGCTTCGAGTGAATAACAGCGAGCTTATTCACTCGATTGCTCGATTCTGATGGTAAAAAATGACTTTAAACTACGCAGTAAAAACTTTTTTTTTGACTATCCACCCACCGAAATCTCAGATAGCGGCCTCTTCGATTGCAGCTTCGGGGGCTTTGGTTTTAGTCGTCAGTAAATTATTACAGGCTGCTAAATAGCCATCCAAGGTGTTTTTACTCCACGGCACCCTTACATCAACTGACTGGCGAGCGATATATTCTTGCACCGCTGCCATATCAATCGTTGCCCCCTCTAACGCCCCTTTGATTGCTTCTTCAACTGTGGCATGTTTTTCACAGCACTGCATGACAACAAACTCGACGTTTTCGACAATAAATTGCGCCACATCTAAGTCATTACCATGTAATACGCCATGACGTCGCAACGCATCTAACTTTAAGCGATAGCTATTAGTTAATTGTTTAGACATTAACATAATTGAACCAAGTGAAAACTTGGTGTTTTTCTGTAAGGTTTTAAGTTCGAATTTTGCTTTATTTAATTCTGCTTGGGCATTTTGTGCACGCAGAACCAGAAAAATCAAGGCTAAAACTAAGACCGCTATCACGCCAAAGATGATCATGGTTGGTTCGCTATATAATGTTCAATATTGGTTTCTAGAACAGACAATGGCACTGATCCATAGGCCAGCACAGCGTCGTGGAATGCCCGCAAATCAAAGCGTTCACCCAATTTTTCTTGGGCTTTTAAACGCAACTTTTTAATGCTCAGCTCGCCTATTTTGTAAGACAAGGCTTGAGCTGGCCACGAAATATACCGGTCGATTTCAGTTTTAACATTGTGTTCTGACAAAGCAGTATTTTCTAACATAAACTCAATGGCTTGCTCTCTAGACCAGCCTTTTACGTGCATGCCAGTATCAACAACCAAGCGGCACGCACGCCACATTTCGTAACTCAAACGGCCAAATTCGTCATATGGGTTAGTGTACATGCCCACCTCTTTGCCAAGGTATTCAGCATACAGTCCCCAGCCTTCACCAAAAGCCGACATGTAGCTATAGCGCCGAACATTAGGCAAGTTTTGCATCTCAGCAGCTAAGGATATTTGCAAATGATGGCCTGGTACTGCTTCATGTAAGGTTAATGCCGTCAGTGCATATAAGGGACGTTTGTCTAAGGCATAGGTATTAACCCAATAGTACCCAGGTTGATCATCGCGAGTGGGTGCAACATAACGCCCAGTCGTGTACTTAGGCGCAATAGATTCAGGCACAGGAGCTACACCATAGGGAATACGCGGTAATATATTAAATAACTGCGGTAAGCGAGCGTCCATCTTTTTCGCGATATACGACGCTTGCTTCAATAACTCTTCTGGCGTTTTTGCATAAAAACGCGGATCGCTACGTAAAAAGTTAATAAACTGATTTATATCACCTTCAAAATCGAGGCCATCTAACACAATTTGCATTTCAGCACGAATACGTTTCACTTCACTTAGGCCCAATTGATGTATATCTTCGACTGGCAAGGTGGTGGTGGTGTAGTGATTGCTGCGATTTTGATAATACTCGAGGCCTTTAGGCCAGCTGGTAGCGGCAATATTATCTTTGCTTGCAGGTAAATATTCTTGTAGCAAAAAATCGTAAAAATCCTGATAAGCAACAAAAACAGAGTCTTGGATAATTTGCTCAGCTTGAGAACGCAGACGGTTTTTTTCAACTGCATTGATCGCCACACTATCAAGTTGTAAAAAAGGCTGATAAAACTCGCTCTGTTGGGGCTTTTCAAAAATAAACGCTTTCACGGAATCTTCAAAGCCTGTGAGTACCGCTTTAGGCTGCACTATACCGGTTGCGATGCCCTGCCTCATCCAATAAATTTGCTCAGCGAAAATACGGGGAAATTGCGCCAATCGAGCAAGATAATTTTGGTAGTCTTCAACACCCTTAAAACGCGTCATCGCAGGTAAAAACGCTAAGCTACTATGAAAACCAGACTCAGAAGTAAGAGGCATAAAATGCGCATTAAAGGCATATTGGTCGATGTAGTCTTGCAAACGGTAGCGCTGAACTTGCAGTGTAATTTGCTCATTTCGGCTCAATTCAGCGCTATTGATAGTCGCTAAACGCGCTAAAAAAGAGCGGTATTGAGCATCTTCTGCCGCCAAACCTGCCGGTGATGTATCGGCGAGGCGGTCATCAAACAGATGCACTCCATAACCCGTTGCACTCACTGGCTGAACAGATAATTCGTACTGCCAGATCTCATCCAACAAGGTATTAAACGCGGTTTCAGTGTCTTCGCTAGCCTTAGCATAAGTACCCAGTGAACAACCCACCAAAACCAAAATAATACACAATCGCGATACAACTAATTTCATCAATAATCCGCATGCTTTTCAGAGCTTAGATCGCAGCATAAGAGATTTGACCCCGTTTTGAAATGACCATGTGGTTATTTTGGGGTATTTTTCGGGGTGTAAATAGGACTAGGAAAAGCCATCACCTTATCAGATAGTTGACTAATTTTAGAACTTCCCTGCTTTTTTACTTCATCGATGCGCAACACACTATGCATGGGAATATAAGTACGGGTGACGTCGGCAAACTCTGATTTTAATTTTTCGTGACTTGGGTCTAGTACCAAACTCGTATGGCTATCCCAGACAAAGTCACCTATTTCAACAAAGCCAAACATCGAGCCTTGCGAGACCTCTCGCACAAACAGTTCATAACGCTCGCCGTTACTGATAAATTGAATACGAAATAAGGGATTTTTAGTAGACATGATGACAACTCAAAAGGGGTGAATAAAGGATAAAACAAAGGCATTTGTTTTTTGCTGTTATGATGGCTAAATATGGAGATGAATCGGGCTGTTCTCAAGGCTTAGAGTAAAATCTACTGACTCATTTGGTGTTCAAACGACCTAATCTATACCGGCTTGAGTGATAAGGGCCCCAGTAATGCTTGAGTCGCAATTTGTAATTCATCAGTATCGCCAGCCAAAATGGCATTTACAGCAAAACCCTGCACATAACTTGTAAGCTGCAACGCTGTGGACTCTATATTAGTTTGTGGATGTAGCTGCTCTAAATTTTGTGCTTTTTCTAAGCAACCAATAAAATCAATTTGTAAACGGTCGAGGTAATGACGGCCAATTTCCCTAATTTTCGCATCGTCAAAACCAAGCTCTGCAATACAATTAATCAGTAAACATCCCTTCCCTTTGACATGTTTGACATAGGCTTCAAAAAACGCAGCAATAGAGGGCAATCCTTGGTTTGTCTCAAGGTGTTGCATGATCTTTTTAAGGTAATTTTGCTGGTAATGTGCCAACACCAAGTATAAGAAATGTTGTTTACTGCCAAACTCAAGATAAAAACCACGGCGATTAAACTCAGCACGCGCAATAATTTCATCCATGATCGTCCCGTGATATCCATGTTCGAGAAAAATATCAATGGCTTGGTTTAGTACGGCGTCAACATTGTATTGCGCTTTACGAGGCATAAAATTCAGTCAGTTTTAGAACATATGTTCTCAATAGATTAGCTGACATAATGATTCTGTCAAGATGGCATTTTGCAGCAAACTCGCTTAATGTAAGACGGTTTTATTCAACAATAATAATAGTGAGTGCTTTGATGACTTTACGCAGATACACCAGCCTTCTAGTAGGCTCAATCATATTAGCAGCCTGTCAGGCTGATGCCCCAAAAATGGAACAACATGCCGATCCAATGCGCATTAAATCCCACATCCGATTTTTAGCTGATGACTTGTTAGAGGGGCGCGATACTGGCTCACGTGGCCACGAAATAGCCTCGTTGTACATCGCCGCCGAGTTTGAGAAATATGGCTTAAAACCCGCTGGCGATGATGGTACTTACATGCAACGCATTAACTTCAGACAAGCCCATGTTGACCAAGCATCAATTAACATGACGTTGAGCAGCGAAGAAGGTGATATAGAACTCTCTTACCCGAAACAGTTTTTATCTGGCGCAAACCCGGTGACTGAACACGCCTTGTTGGAAGGTAAGTTGGTTTTTGTGGGTTACGGTATTGTAGCGCCTGAACTACAGCATGACGATTATGCGGATGTTGATGTTGAGGGTAAGGTTGTAGTGGCGTTGTCTGGTAAGCCAAAATCATTCCCTAGCGAAGAAGGCGCTCATTTTGGCTCTAGCTCTGAAAAACAAAAACACGCCAGCGAAAATGGGGCGATTGGCTTTATTACTATTAGTACTCCAACTGCTGAAAAAGTGCGCCCTTACCAAAATTTACTGAACTACTTGCACACTCCAAGCGTGCGATGGTTAGATGCAAGTGGTCAGCCAGCGAATGTGTTTCCGCAACTGCTAAGTAGCGCTTATTTAAGTAAAGAAGCAGCAGAACTTGTGTTTATTAATGCCCCGCAAAATCTCGATGAGATTTACGCTATGTTAGAAGAAGATAAATCGCCAAAGGGTTTTGACATACCTCTGAGCGTAAAACTTGAATCACGTAGCGAGCACAAAACGATTTCAAGCCCTAATGTTGTCGCTATTCTGGAAGGGTCTGATCCTGAGCTGAAAAAACAATATATCGTTTACTCTGCTCATTCTGATCATATCGGTTTTGCTAAAACAGTCGCCAAAGACAAAATCAATAATGGCGCGATGGATAATGCAACAGGTACTTCGGTATTGCTTGAAACTGCGCGTTTATTTAGTCAACTCGAAAACCGCCCTAAGCGTTCGATTTTATTTGTTGCGGTAACGGGCGAAGAAAAAGGCTTGTTAGGCTCTGATTACTATGCACAAAATCCTACTGTGCCACAAAGTGCCTTGGTTGCTAACGTTAATTTAGACATGCCAATTTTGACCTATGAATTTGCTGATGTGATTGCCTTTGGTGCTGACCACAGTGATTTAAAAGCCTCAGTTGCAACAGCGGCCGAGAATATTGGCTTAATCCTTAGCCCTGATCCATGGCCAGAGCAAGCGCTATTTACTCGCTCTGATCACTACAGCTTCGTTAAACAAGGTATCCCTTCGGTATTTATTGTACCGGGCTTGCAGTCTGCGGATCCAAACATTGATGGCAGCAAACAATTTGGTAACTTTATCGCGACCAATTACCACAAACCAGGCGATGACTTTAATCAGGCCTTTAATTGGAAAGCGGCGACCAAGTTTGCCGAAGTAAACTACCAAATTGGTTTAACCTTAGCGAATCAAGCAAAACGCTCAAGCTGGAACGAAGGTGACTTTTTTGGTGATACCTTCTCGAAATAAATGCATAGCCAATTAACACAAAAAGCCCGCTAAACTAGCGGGCTTTTGCATGGGGCGTATAAAACAGCGACTAGTTAAAAAACTGCTTATTAATAAATTGCCATTGTTCAGTAAAACCTTCAGTGGGACGGCGAGTAAATTCACTACGAATAAATTGATTGATCCTACCGTCGGCATAACAAATTAGCATGTTGGCAATCAAACCTTCGTCTGCAGGTAGAGTTTTACCCTCACGTAATTTACGCTCTCGTAGTACTTGTTTCATCTGCGTCTCTAAGCGCTCAAACAATTGTGCGATACGCTCACGTAATCGGTCTTGCTCACCCATTAGAGCATCACCGTTTAGAATCCGAGTAATACCAGGATTTTTTTCTGCAAAACCTAAAATAAGATGCAAAATCAGCTGGCAGCGAGTAGCGGTGTCTTTTTCTTCGTTGAGGATTTTATTAATACGAGAAAATAAGGTTTCTTCAATAAACTCAATCAAGCCCTCAAACATCCGCGCCTTACTCGGAAAATGACGATACAACGCAGCTTCAGACACTCCCACGTGGGCGGCCAACTTTGCCGTAGTCACTTTTTGACCAGGGCTGGTTTGTAACATACTGGCTAGAGCTTGCAGTATTTGGGCACGACGATTGGGGCGTTTTGTTGCTGGCATTATTTGGTCCTAATTAGCAATGGCGTTCACTATATTGTTTTGTTTTCTATTTAAATTGTTCTGACACGAGTTGCAACAATTGCAAGGCCAGTTTCTGTTTATCGGCCATCGCTAAGGTAACTTCACCCCCCGGCCAAAATACCGATAAGGCATTTTGCTCACTGTTAAAACCAATACGACTATCTGATACATCATTGGCCGCAATCATGTTGAGCTTTTTACGGGCTAATTTTGATAGTGCGTATTCTCTAACGTTCTGTGTTTCGGCAGCAAAACCTAAGGTAAAGGGTGGATGTTGCAAATGTGCTACATCGCTAAGGATATCAGGGTTTTTAACAAAAGTAAGCGTTAACTCTTGGTCATTTTTCTTAATTTTTTGCGGGGTAGTTTGTGCGGGTCGATAATCAGCAACGGCAGCACAGCCAATAAAAATATCGCAGGTAGCAACCTGTTCCATCACACTTTGATGCATTTGCTCCGCACTTTTAACCTGCACCGTCGTCACCGCTTGCGGAACAACAAGGTTAGTTGGGCCACTGACTAAAACCACCTCAGCGCCCATCGCTTGTGCGGCTTTTGCTAAAGCATAACCCATCTTACCCGAGCTATGATTAGAGATATAACGCACCGGATCAATAGCTTCTTGTGTTGGACCGGCCGTAATCATCACTTTTTTACCTAGTAGCACTTTCGAAGGCAAAGCTTCATTTAATAAGTGAGCAATATCTTGTGGCTCTAACATTCTTCCTAAGCCGACATCGCCACAAGCTTGTTCTCCCGCAGCTGGCCCTAAAATGCGAACATGACGCTGGCGTAACACATTTACATTTTGCTGGGTGGCACTGGCATGCCACATTTGCTGGTTCATGGCCGGAGCAATAACGATAGGTGCAGCCGTTGCCAGACACAGCGTCGATAATAAATCATCGGCCAAACCATGAGTCAACTTCGCCATAAAGTTAGCCGTTGCGGGCGCAATTAATAAGATATCAGCCCATCTTGCCAGCTCAATATGCCCCATTGCCGCCTCTGCATCTTTATCCAGTAAATTATCAGAGACAGGATTTCCCGAGACCGCTTGCAAGGCTAAGGGACTGACAAACTCCAGTGCAGATTGGGTTAATACCACACGTACATTGGCACCTAGAGCCACGAGTTTTCTGACCAAGTCTGGGGCTTTATAGGCAGCAATGCCGCCGGTTATACCTAACAATACATTTTTATTATTTATCGACATAACATACTTATTTATGGATTAACCGTCTCTAACTCCCTGTAATATTGGCTGGAAAGGCATCCTTTTGCTAGGCTTATTTTACTTCACATTCCGGATTGAGTCTCAATTCAAGCAAGAAGGCAAGGAAGCATGAAAATTACTGATTGGCCCGTGGATGAAAGACCCAGAGAAAAGTTACTTAAGTTGGGCTCAGAATCACTTTCTGATGCCGAACTTCTCGCCATTTTTTTACGTACCGGTATTCAAGGTTGCAGCGCTGTTGATTTAGCCCGTTATTTATTATCGAGCTTTGGCAGTTTACGTGGTTTATGTAGTGCTTCTCAAACCGAGTTTTGTAAGGTCAAAGGTTTAGGACAAGCTAAGTTTGTACAGTTGCAAGCCAGTGTGGAGATGACTAAACGTTTTCTTGCGGAAAAAATGGATAGAGTCGATGCACTCAACTCAGTAGAACAAACCCAAACATTTTTACTCTCTAAGTTACGCGATCAACGCCAAGAAGTATTTGCCATGCTCATGCTTGATAGTCAACACCGTTTAATTAAGTATCGCCCTATGTTTTACGGCACCATCGATAGCGCCAGTGTGTACCCAAGGGTGCTTGTTAAACAAGCCTTAGATGATAACGCCGCAGCGGTTATTCTCGCGCATAACCACCCATCAGGCGTAGCTGAACCAAGCCAAGCGGATCAACATATCACTCGGCGGATTATCGACGCCATGGCTTTAGTCGACATACGAGTGCTTGACCATTTTGTTATCGGTGATGGCGTAGCGGTGTCTTTTGCCCAGCGCGGTTTACTATAAAATATGAGTTGAGCCATGCGAACGTCATTAAAAGCGCAATAAGTGATGATTCCGCTAAACGGCTTTTGTACTAACCTAGGGCTTGAGGATAAAAACTGTTGAGGGCATAGTGCATTAAAAAGGTAGCTAGGTGCCATTGAGTCACATTTTGGGCACAAACGAGATGACGGCGCTGTAAAATTGTTCGAGATCAATTTGATGATCTGAAAAGCGATAAAACTTAATAAGCCCATCAAAACCCCCTTCGAGATAGTAAAAACGTAGTTTTTCTGCAAATATTCTTGATCTCACTTAGGGATTGCTGTATAAAATGCGCCCTCTTGTTAATAGTGAATTAGCTGGCACGTTGCTTATTGTTTCTTGTCAGAGCTAAAATTTTAGATTGTTTGGAGACAATACGATGTCCAGAGTATGTTTAGTTACTGGCAAAGGGCCAACGGTAGGTAACAACCGTTCGCACGCTAAAAACGCGACTCGTCGCCGCTTTTTGCCAAACTTACAAACCCACCGTTTTTGGGTTGAAAGTGAAAACCGTTTCGTTAAGTTGCGTTTATCTACAAAAGGTATGCGTATAATTGATAAAAAAGGTATTGATTCAGTTTTAGCTGATTTACGTACCAACGGCGTTAAAATCTAAGGAATCAGATCATGCGTGATAAAATTAAATTAGTTTCTACTGCTGGTACTGGTTTCTACTACACTACCGATAAAAACAAACGTAATATGCCTGGCAAAATGGAGATCAAAAAGTTTGATCCTAAAATTCGTCAGCACGTTTTGTTCAAAGAAGCCAAAATTAAGTAAATCTACTGGTTTTGTCTCCTGAAAAACCCAGCTTTGGCTGGGTTTTTTGCGTTTTACCAATATGGCATAATTCATTATATTTGGGCTTAGAAGCACATCATCATGATTAAATTATCGCGCAGAGCATGGAATAACGTCATTATCTTCAGTATGTTGATTTTGATTTTCTTGTTTAACTCCACGTCCAATTTTCTCAATGGTGGTGTTGATAGTGAGCAGCCCAGTCATCTAATACCCCAAGACGCTGTAATAGCCTCTATAGATTTTGGCGATGTAAAGGTAGAACGTATCGGTCAAGGTTGGCGCGCTGTAGGGATTGATGTGCAATTACACCAGCTCGTTGAACTGAACCAAGCTTGGTTAAACGCCACGATAGATAACGCAGCAAACGAGCTGAGTATTTCGCAAGCCAGTAATAGTCGCATCGTTTTTATTAGTGTGCTCGGCCAGCAATCACCTCTAAAGTTTGAAGTATTCGAGGTTAATGGTAATACGCTCGTTTTAAGCCAACAGCGCCTGTATCAACTTATTGATGCCCCTTACAACAGTCTAATCATAGAAAGTGATAAGTGATGCCTGAATTACCAGAGGTTGAAGTAAGTCGATTGGGCATAAGCCCTCATTTAGAAAACCAACGAATTGAAAAGATTGTTGTTCGGCATCGTCAATTACGTTGGTTAATTCCTCAGGATATTCACCTTGCGGAAGGCTTGGTGATTCAGTCAATTAGACGCCGCGCCAAGTATTTATTACTTGATACCGAACTCGGCAGCATCGTGATTCATTTAGGCATGTCAGGCAAATTACATATTGTACCCAGTGATACGCCAGTTAAAAAACACGACCATCTAGATATTGTGGTGAGTAGCGGTGCTTGCTTGCGATTTAATGATGCGAGGCGTTTTGGTTCATGTTTATGGCAAGCGGTGGGTCAACCTGCTTTAAGTGTGTTCAGCAATCTAGGACCAGAACCACTTACTGATGATTTTGACGGTAAAACACTGTTTGAGCGCTCAAGAGGAAAATCCGTCGCAGTTAAAAACTTTATCATGGACAATAAAATTGTGGTCGGCGTAGGTAATATTTATGCAAACGAATCGTTATTTTTAGCCGGTATTGATCCAAGAAAACCTGCCGACAAAGTAAAAAAGAAAGATTACCTTGCCCTTGGCCAAATCATCAAACAAGTATTAGCCCACGCAATCCAACAAGGCGGTACGACCTTAAAAGATTTTGCTCAAGCGGATGGTAAACCCGGTTATTTTGCCCAAGAACTCAGAGTATATGGCCGACTAAATCAACCTTGTGTCAATTGCATTAAACCCATTCAATCAGTCACTATTGGCCAACGCAATACCTTCTTTTGTGACAATTGCCAAAAATAAATAGCGTAATATTTTCAGTTTAAAAACGCCAATAAGATAGCTTCATACGCATTTTAAATTCTCGAATGATATTAGAAGGTTTTGCATCCAAATGCGTTATGCCTCTATTGATTAAGTCCAAGGTTGCTTCCAAAACTCGAGTACTGGAATGGCCATCTCTGTAAGGATGCAATTTAGCTACATTCTCTTGAATTTTTTTCATCTGCGCATCAGAGGGTGTTAAAGCCCGTTCAATAGCTTGTTCTAAAGCTTTGGCTTCCTGAATATCAATCAAGTGGGGTTCAGGAACTGAGTTTCTATACGTCACTATTGGTCTATTTAGCAATGCAAATTCGGTAATGATGGATGAAGTATCTGAAATAATTACATCGGCGGCCTGCAGTACCGAAGCCAGAGACTCAATATCAACGATATGAATATTGTCCGAGGTTAATTCTCTAAATTTTTCAATCCACTCCTCCGGCATTTTGGGATGAAATTTGACAATCCACTGCCACTTTTTATCTTGTGCAAGACGCTTAATTTCTTCGTATAAATCAGGGGCAGAAGTAAAGGCTGGTGAGAAGGTTGGTGCATATAATAACGTGGGTACGGGTCGTTTATCACTCCACTCATAAGCTGGGGCGTTAAAAAGAGTATCGATTTTAGGCCAACCTGTTTCTTTTATTTCAAAATGCTTACTTTTGGCATTGGCACGTATCTTATTAAATTCTTCAGTGAACAAAGGCCCCTGGGTACAATATAAGTCGAAGCAATCTCGGATTCGATAATGCCCCTTCTTCTTCCATTCAAAACCGTGAAAAACTTGCACTTTTAAGCCGGGAATAAAACTTGGCACCGTGTTACCCGGCACAAAAACGGCGATTGGATCAAATTTGATAACTTCTTCTACTGAAGATAAAACACGTTCTTCAGGATGAAATTTTGACATATCCACCTCAATGCCTTCAACAAACCACGCAACATCATCACCTCGCTTAAGAATTTCTTGTTGCAATGGCCTAAGTATTTCAAATGAATAGTCTAAAACCACATAAAACAAGTAATAATTCACTACGCTTCCTTTAAAAATTAACCGAGATAAAAAACATGACTACAAAACTATAGCTTGCCTGACTCACTCAGTCATGATGCAAAAAGATAGCACTAATATCAAGAAATTCACCAATGCCACAACGACCGTTATTTATCCCATTGCGAAGGGCTACAACGCACTTAGTTCATAAATCATCCAAAATAGGTCTTCGCTCTAAAATTATTTTCCCGCCTTGCACGTTGCCGTTTCTCTGAGATGTTATCTTTCGGCGGAGGCGCTTTAATCTGATTTAATAATGCCTGCCTAAACCATGCCTTGTTTTTGGCTCCATTTTCTGCATAGTTCCCAGAAGAAATCCAAGAAGAATTTAAAAAAACTGAAATTGAATTGAGTAAATTTAGTCTAGGGCGCATTCGTTTGGATAAGGTCGATATTTGGTTTCAAGATGAAGCTGGCTTTGGACAACGAAACACAACAACCGGCGTATGGGTCGTAAAAGGAAGTCGGCCAAGAGTAGTTAAACAGCAGCAATATGAGTACGCGTATTTATTTGGCGCGGTCTGTGCCCTACCAAAGGGGAACCGGAAGTCTTGCTGGATCCTTAGGTCAATAGAGAGATCATGATAAAACAACTCAAACTGAGAAATACAAAGCCTAGCTATTACACGGTGGTTTTTATGGATAGTCTGGGTTGGCGCCCCAGCGTGCGGATATACTGACAATATTGCTCAGGATAAGACCCTCTAAAACACGTTGAAAGAGCCAAAAGAATGGGGTAGGCCACATAAACAGGTAAAAATAACTATAAACGCTCTACGCCGGGGTTAATGGGTTATAAAATAGTCTAGCTGCAGACGAAAAATAGCCGAGTTTCACTCCATCATGTATATAAAAGAGGTAAATATGGCAAACATGAGGCACCATGTATTTTCGTTTTATAAAAAATAACGTTTCATTTTATCGGTAACTTAACCACTCCCTTTACTCGAGACTTCAAAACAGTGAAAATTGCCCATCTTATTTTAACCCATAGTTTTGCCGGAAGTGAGCGCTATGCAATTGAGTTAGCCAACTTGCAGGCTGAGCAACACGATGTGACGCTAATTCTGCATAAACGTGGTGCCGAAACTCGCTCAAATGCAATCGCACAGCATGTTTCTCCAAAGGTTAATATCATGCTGATCGGTGGTATTAAATTGTTGGCTTTATATCGCTGCCGCAACATACTCAAGCAACTCAAGCCGGATGTGGCACACGCGCATTTAAGCGCTGCCTGTCGGGTTCTGCAAGGTCTTAAGGGCTTATGTTTACGCATAGCCACCCTGCATATTCACTATAAAAAGCAGCAACATGCAAAGCTAGACGCGCTTATTGCAATAGCCCCTTGGCAATTATTAACCATTCCCAAGCATTTAAAGTCGCATACCATTCAGTTAGACAATTGGTCAGGGCCTCGTGTAACTACAGAACTAGCAGGCCAGAGGCTGCGGCGAGAATATCAGATACCGGAAGATGCATTAGTAATTGGCACATTAGGTAGGGTTGAAAAAAGCAAAGGCCACGATACGTTAATTAAAGCCTTTTTATTGGCGGCAATCCCTAATAGCTATTTGGTGATTGTGGGCGAAGGGAAAAACTGGCAAGCGATCCGAGAAGAAGCACCCGCTCATGTCATTATGCCAGGCTTTAGCGACACTCCACAGGACTGGTTAGCATCCTTCGATTTGTTTGTCAGCGCTGCTCGCACGGAACCATTTGGCTTAGTTTTTTTAGAAGCAATGCATGCAGGTTTACCGATTATTGCCACCGCCACCGAAGGTGCTAAATATCTACAACCTTTGTTTGATAAAGAGTTGGTCGATATTGATAGTGTGACGCATTTAAGCAAACAACTACAACAAAGCCAATATTTGCAAAAACGCCAGTATCCGATGGGACGCTTTGCACCAGAGGAAAAAGTGGCCGAGGTTATCAAGTTTTATCAACAGCAATTAATCGCATATAAGAATAATGGACAATGGTAAAAAACTAATAACTTACTTTCTTCGACCGTCTAGTAGTAGTGTTAATTGAGAAATGTAAAGCCAATTGGATTCATTTTTGTTTTTTATTTGAGTGAGATGCTATCTTTTTCGAGCGGGATGATACATCTGTACTATTAAAGACGCACAGGTCGGGAGCATACTTTGTTATAAATCCACCAACTAAAAACTCAGCTTTGAAATTGCCATCCCAACCTGCACGATGTCTCTTACCTGCGACATTATCTTTTAGGCAATGCCCTTTAATTAGATTCGAAAATGCCCGTCTAAAACTGCAACGTTTTGGCTCCATTTTTGTCCAAATCTGACTTTCATCTTCCCTAAACCTCACGCCCAAGAACCAATCCTGCTGTTTTCGATAACTCAATGACTAACATGCAATAATAGCGTTCCACAAGTCGTCCTCATCCACCTTGGTAACGACTTCTGCGTCAAATAAGAAACTACGCTCTCGTCTGAGTTTATGGAAGTAGGTCTTGATTTCTTCATGTAAACTTTTTCGATTATCTTTAGGTTGTAATACATCGTCTGCGCTTTCCTGACGAACCCCCTTAACAATAAACAACCCAGCTTAGTTTGTATCGTTTTGATTTCATTTTTCTTACCCTCTGTCTCGCGTTGCGATAGCACTAAACCGTTGGCCATTAGCATCGAACTCATCGTAGGAAGGGCATCGCCTCATGAGCAACGACCACTTCCTCTGAGGTTTTGCCATCAAAAGTGATATGAGGTTTACTACTGTCTTATCGTTTTCATTAATCCATTGTCCAAAACGCTCTGAGAGGGCTTCATTGTTGATACTACGGATAATTCGCCCTACCGTATAGGGTAGCAATACCGTGTTTGAATTCCCGGTATTTGGGTAATCAATCTAGCTCGGTATCACCAAACATTTTGATAGTCTTCCATCCCTGTGCGCAGCCTAATTTGACTGCCATGATAAGAAAAATGATATCTCCTAATTTGTAGGTCTAATTGATATTTAGGCAAGATTTTCGATGGTGTCTAATTAGTCGATAAAGCTCATAAATGATGACCTGATAGCAGAAATTCGCGAGCTGCTCATTGAAAATCAAATAAGTTACCTAAGAAAGTATGATGCCACCCTGTTCCACAGCGATTACATTGGTTACGACAGCCTTGCGTCAAAACGTCAGAAAATGTTAGCTTACTCTCCACGTTCATCGGTAAAATCGAGACAAGACTTAAAGCGTCTTTGAGCATGTTTTAATTTGTATAAACTCTTCTTCTAATTTTGGAATATGGTATGACTACTGTTGTCTATGTGTCAGGAACCTTTGATTTGTTTCATAGGAATCATTTAAAAATGATCGAATATGGAGCAGGTCTCGGAGATACTTTAATTGTTGGCGTCAGCACTGATGAATTAGTTTGTTCTTATAAAAAGCCACCTTCAATTCCTTTTGAAGAACGTATTGCCATTATCGAAGCACTAAAGTACCCCGATGTTGTTATCCCGCAACGCTCTCTTGAACATACTGAGAGAGTAAAAGATCTGAATATAGATATTTTTGTCGTTGGTGATGACTGGAAGGGTAAATATGACTACTTAAGGGACTTAGGGGTGAAAGTCTTTTACTTCCCCTATGGCGCAGGAGTTAGTAGCACAAAACTCAAAAAACAAATTTATAATCAATATAAGGAATTAGTCAGTTCTGCTGATACGCACTCAATTCCCGATGTTATCAAAAAATGATTAAGATATTGGTCACTGGTGGCCTCGGGGATTGGGCGCAAAGTTTTATTGCTGACTTTAGGCATCAATTCGATATCACCACAGTTGGTCGCAAAGAACTTGATGTCACTGATCCGCTCTCAGTGAAGCAGTTTTTTACAGATAAACATTTTGATGCTGTTATCAATAATGCTGGGAGCATTCATCCCAAACGTATTTTAGATGCTGATGCTGATGCTTGGATTAATGATATAAATGTTAATCTTATCGGTACGTTCTTAGTATCCAAACAAGCTTTACACGCTAATGCTCAAACCACTATTATTAACATATCATCTACGGCAGGTTTCAACGCTTACCCTGACTGGTCATCGTACTGCTCATCAAAAGCGGCTGTTATTACTTTTACTAAATGTTTAGCAAACGATAAGGTCAAAGCCTTCTGTTTATGCCCTGGTGCCATAGATACAAAATTTAGAGATAACTTGAATTTATCCAATGCTAATGCAATGGATTGTCGACATATGTCACGTTATGTAATCGATATTTTGAATGGAAAATATACTAGCGGGGATGTACTATTTTTTAGAAAAGATGAGTTTATTTTAAATCCTTAAAAACCTAATTAGGATTAGATGATATTTTCTCTAATCCTAATTTACACTCAAACAGCCCTTCAATTGCTGCTAGTTTTCCTGTTGAGCCTGCAGCTTTTTAGTTAATGCCTTCTGCACACAAGGATGACAAAACTGCTCTACTTTGCCCCGGTGCAAGGCCACTTCCTTCACCAAAGTACTGGATATAAAAGAGTTTTCTTCAGATGGTGTCATAAAAACACTTTCAAGATTAGGATTTAAACGACGATTCATGTTAGCTAATTGAAACTCGTATTCAAAGTCTGAAACTGCTCGTAAACCTCTAATGAGAACAGTTGCGCCTTGATCCTCAGCAAAATCAGCCAATAAACCTCTAAAACCAATGACTTCGACATTGGGTAAATGTTGAGTGACTTGTTTAATCAACTCTACCCTTTCATCTAAACTGAATAAGGGTTTTTTGCTAGGATTGGCGGCAATGCCTACAATAACGTGAGTAAACATATTGGCGGCACGCTCAATTAAGTCGGCGTGGCCGTTAGTGATAGGATCAAATGTACCCGGATAAATGGCTTTAGTGTGCATATATTAACTTTAACAACAAAAATAATGCTTTAGGCTAACTTAAAGACCTACCCTCACGCCAATTTAATTTTAAAGGTTAGTTCCTTGATAACCGCTCAGACACCATTGCCAGTGGTCTTCTTGCCAACAAAATAGGGAATTTTTACTTCGCTCTTTTCGTAAAGAGCGTAATAACCTTTGTAAATTCTCGTTTTTCCACTGCTCACCCTTGCGGATGTAACATTTATCAAAGTCGATGAGCCAAATTTTTCCTTGCACATCTTGCATAATATTGTGGATGTTTAAATCGTGATGAAAGACTTGTTTATCATGCATTTGCTTAATAACTGCACCAATTGTCGTCCAAGCCGCTGGGCTTAAAGGCTGTTTTTCTAATAGGCTAAATACGTCTTGGGCTAAGGGGATTTTTTCTAAAATAATATCTGCTGTGTAAATGAATCCACTACGACATATATGAGCAGCCGCTGCTTTGGGCACAGGCAAGCCCCACTGATGCATTCGCTTAAGCAAGTGCATTTCTTGCCAAGCGCGGGTGCGATGTAACCCCGTAAATAAATACTGATTATGTAAGACTTTTCCCACTAAACCACCACGGCGATAGTGGCGCAATACGTATTCTCTACCCTTTTGTTGAAAAAAAGTGGTGACGCCTCGTCCAAACGCTTGACCTGTGACTTTATGCTGCTGCTGCCAAAAGTCTGCGCTAAACATATCAACAGACACATCAGCCAATAAATCGTCTTCGAACAGTAAAACACTGTCACCAATAGTTTTTCGCTCAATCTGTAGCATGCTATTATGCGGACTCCCGATAGTGTGAGCCTTATTGTAAATAAATCACAAAAATAGTCTCGATTTTCTAGCCCAATTCAATCAATAAGCAGGATATACAACATGAGTGAATCTTACACCACACCCGTGCCAACTGACGAAGTGGAACTCATTATTGGTAATTCTAATTCTAACTTTTCGGGTGTGACTTCGACTATGTTGCAAGTCTTGTCTTATCAACGCGACATGATCAATTTGCGAGTGATGGGAAAACACTTTTTATCTGACCAAAGCTTGGCTATCAATTTTTGGCAAACGGCTTGGATGTGCCGTAAACCCCTAAAAAATGGCAAATGGCGCATTTTTCATGCACGTCGTGTAGATGAAATGATCCAAGGTGTTATTTTGAAATATCTTTTCAGAGCCAAAATAAAGCTGGTATTTAGTTCTGCGGCGCAACGTCATCGGTCGGGGTCAACCCTGTGGTTAACACGTCAAATGGATGGTGTTATTGCAGTCAGTAATCGCTCTGCTTCTTATTTAGCTGAGCCACCAGCAATGATTAATCCCCATGGTGTACAAATTGAAAACTACTCGCCCGCACCAGATAAAGTAAAAGCGTGGCAGGCATTAGGTTATGGCGGCAAATACGGGATTGGTATTCTGGGTCGGGTGCGCAAGCAAAAAGGTGTGCATCTGTTTGTTCAAGGATGCATTGATGTACTCAATAAGTATCCCGATTATAACGCTGTCGTTGTTGGCGCTATCTCTGGCAGCAACAAAGACTTGGTCAACCAGCTCAAAGCGAAGATTGAAGCCGCAGGACTAGGCAACCGGATAACCTTTACCGACGAGCTACCATTTGCAGCTATTCCAAAAATTTTCAGCGCATTAAGCCTAGTGTGTGCACTGAGTGACAATGAAGGTTTTGGTTTAACTGTTTTAGAAGCAATGAGCAGTGGCGCGGCAGTATTAGCCACCCAAGCGGGCGCATGGGAAGATATTGTGCGACCAGGCATTGATGGTTACATTGTGCCAGTTAATGACCAACAAGCCGTAACGGAAAAAATGGATCAGTTACTTGCAGACACAAAAAAATTATTCGCTTTAGGGCGCAACGGCAGAATAAATGTAGAACAACAATATGGTGTTGAGCATGAAGCTATACGTTTGGTTGAATATTTTCGCAGCTTACAATAAATTCAACACAGCTAATGTACGCTCAATAGCACCTCTATTTTGCTTGATAACCCTTAGTCCTGCGTCAGTAGCTTGCTGGCGCAATGTTTCATCCTCCAACCACCTGACACATTGTTGGCTGAAGTCGTCACTATTCTCAATAAAGGCTAACGCGCCTGCTTGATGTAAGGTTTCACAAATTTGTGGATTATTGTAGGTTGATTTTCCCATTAAGATAGGTACGCCGAAGGCAGCAGGCTCTAGGGCATTATGCCCCCCGCGCAAGGCAATACTGCCTCCTACAAAAGCGATATTGGCTAAAGAATATAACGCTCGTAGCACACCCATTTTGTCGACGAGTAATACCTCTAGGTTCTCTTTGTACTCCGGCTCACTCATTCGAGTAAAGATCAGTTTTTGCTGTAGCAAGATGTCATTTACCTCTGAAAAACGCTGCGGATGGCGTGGCACTAGTATCAAAAGCAAATTAGGAAATTGTTGCGCTAGTTGCCTGTAGGCCTCAATCGCCACCAGCTCTTCCGAATCATGGGTACTACCCGCAACGATAATAGTGCGGTTTTTAAGGTGAAATTTTTCACTCATTTTAGCTGCTTCAGCGTAGTCATTTTCACTGATAACTAAATCAAACTTAACATTATTGGTCAGCACTAAGGTGGTGTTATTCGCACCCAACGCCAAATAATTATCCACATCCCTGGTGCCTTGAGCACAAATCCCAGACAGCTTATTGAGCAGTGGTTGACTCAGCCAAGCAAGCTTTTGATAACTAGCGGCTGATTTTTCACTCATGCGCCCATTAACTAGATAAGTAGGCACCTTTTTACGCCAACTGCAATGGCATAAGTTAGGCCACAGCTCCATCTCGGTAATTAACAGCTTTCTGGGTTGTATTTTTTTCAATAGTGGATAAATACACCAAGAAAAATCATAGGGTAAATACAGATGAACGACTTTATCGGCGAACAGTTGCTGAACACGCTCCCGCCCTGTCATAGTATTGGTGCTGATTGTAATTGCCCCACAGGGCTGAGTGATTAGTAGTCGTTCCACCAATTGTTGCATCGCAACAACCTCACCTACCGACGCACAGTGTAACCAGATACCGCCTTTTACGATGCTCTTGTTACTATAACCAAAGCGTGACAAATATTCTTTGGCTACCACTGAGTTAAATTTAGTGAAATTAAATAACCAATTTATCAGTAAAATAGGTAATAATAGCAACCACAGCAGTGAATAAAGATAGCGGGCTAACTCTCCTTTAACGCTTAATTCAGTCAATCTTGGCATGTATTCAAGGCTCGTTTTTTATCAGACTAAACTTTACCAGATTTCAGCATAGTGATGAATATCGGATTACGCGCTCTAGACCACTAGTTTTAGCTGTAAGAGATTGAATACTAATTTATTTGTGCGAATTTCAAACAAATATTCTAGTATAAAATAAATCGTTTAAATGGAGTGATGGCTTGAAATTTGGCGGGATGGCGACAAAAGTTAGTTTTATAGGGTTACTACTTGTAATCAACCTTGCTTTATCTACTGCCTATTGCGCTGAAAAAAACATTCGTATCATCGCCAATCAATCTGTTGATATTGACCGACTCGACAACGATCAAGTAAAACGCATTTTTACCATGTATCAGACCAACTGGCCAAACGCTCAACCTATCGTGGTGTTTGTACTCGCCAACCAAAATGGAACCCATCAACTCTTTAGTCGCGAGATACTTGGTGTGTTTCCGTATCAATTAGAACGCATTTGGAACAAGCTGATTTTTTCTGGCTTAGGAGAAGGTCCTATTAGGGTGCAAACTGAAAGTGAAATGCTTGCAAAAGTAAAACAACAACCAGGCGCAATAGGGTATGTCATGACCTCAGAAATACCCATGGGTATTCATTTAATTCAGTTAATTGAGGAGCAGTAATTATGCCTTGGCTTTGTCTCATTGTATTTTTTATGTTTGCCTTCAATGTTCATGCTGACGACCTTAAAATTCATGGTTTTGTGGCCCAAGGCGTCATCCAAGCTCAAGACAGTAATTTTGTCCAAAATGATGGAGAAGTTTCATTAAAGTTAACGGAAGTAGGGTTAAACGGCTCTTATAAAATCAACAATCAATTGCGTGTTGCAGGGCAAGGTGTTTATCTAAATGGCGGTAATCGCTACCCGGAAGGATTCCGTGTTGACTATCTTTTTCTTGAATGGAAATTACTCAGCGATGCTGACTGGCAATTAAAATTACAGTTAGGTCGCAACAAAAATTATCACTGGCTCTATTCTGCCACCCGCGACGTGCCACACACCCGACCATCTATCGTCTTAGCACAATCCATGTACTTTGACGCCTTTCGAGATTTTGCCCTTGGTGTGGATGGGATTATGGCCGTAGCCAATACGCAAAATGCGTGGGGCGAATGGGATATAAACCTTAGCTATGGCTCAACACCTGTCAGTAATAAACAACGAGACCGCTTGCTGGGTGTGCATGCTCTTGGCGAGGTAAATCACGATAAAGATCTTCAAGCCAGCATCTATTGGCGCCCCAAAGCATCGCAATGGCAATTCGGTGTCTCATTATTAGAAGTGGACTTTAGCTATGATGCCGCAGAGCAAGATATTTATTTTGATGGGGCGACGAAAACTCAGCGCATGAATTTGCATTTTTTGTATCAAGGTGAAAATTGGGAATTTGCTTCAGAATTTATTAGAGAAAAACCCACTTTAGATGGCCTGTTTTTTCCGTCGTATAAATTAAAAACAACTTCCGACGGTGGCTATGTTCAAGGTCGTTATTTTTTAAATCCACAACTAACACTAATGACCCGTTTAGATCTCTATGACAGAGACAGAAAAGATCGCAGTGGTAAAAAATTAGAGGCATTATCGGATGGCAACATTCCCGCTTATTTTGGATATATGGATCAACTCACCTTAGGACTGACATGGAAATTTGCTAAAAATGTTCAAGTGCAAACCGAATATCACCGAGTAAAAGGTACTGGTCATTTAGCACCTTACTTAATCCCAAACACTGAGTTTAATCAGCATGAATATTGGGATATGTGGGCAATCCAGCTAATGTATTGGTACTAATTTATGCGTCGTTTTGTCAGTCTGCCTTTTAAAATCATGAGCCTGATTATGGCTTTTCTTTTGATTGCCAGTATTTCTATGACCGCTTTGTGGATAAACAAAACAGACCAAGATTATTTATACCAACAACAATTACTGCGCGAGCAAGATAAAAAACAATTTCAGCTTATTCAAGACTTACTGCGCAACCGAATTGAATCTTGGTTTGAGTCATTTGTTCATTTTCAAGACGACAACCCTGACTCACTTAACGCGATCGCTGCTTTTCTTAGACACGAATTTGAATACCTAAATATTAATTGGCAAATTAATAACTTATGGTTAATTGATAACAACAGCACAACTTTGTTTAGCACGTCAGATGACACCCCTCAGTTTGTCAAAGAACATGCTAATGATGTACTGCAACAACAATCATCACTGTCGGTGGTACGCTGCCTCGAAGAGTGCCAACAATTTATCAGTATGCCTATTTTAATTGATAACGACCGGGTGATTGTTCTGACCATCAGTAGCTCCTTGATGGAAGTATTAGCAGCACTGAATCAAACCACCTTGGCGGATTTGGCAATAGTCGGCATTAGCCAACAAGAGATAATAAACAAAAAAGTAACTGACCTTATTGTTAAACCCCCTATTAGCACCAGTAATCGGCAGTTTATGCAAGACCAGCTGCAGCAAGTACCATCTCATCTATTAGTCAGTTCTCTTCTTGCTACAGGCTATCGTCTCACTGCAACACAGAGTGATTTGTTGTTAAATCTTATTCCTATTGATCTGACCACTGACGAGGCAATTTATTTATTGACCGTACATGATATTAGTAATGTCAGTAATGCTCACAGAGCTTATCGAACCAATGTTATTGGCATATCCATTTTCGTAGTGATTCTGTGCGCTATCGCGATTTGGCTTTTAACCAGACAGTTTCGCCAACGTTTGATGGCAATTACCAAGATGCTGCCATTATTGGCAGATAAAAATTATCGTGAATTTCGCCAGCATAAACGAACCGACCAGCAATATTTTTTAGATGAAATAGACATTCTGCAAGACACCACCTGTTTATTAGGTGATGAATTAGAAGAGCTCGACAAAAAGATTGAAAAGAGCACAAAGGAACTCGAAACCATTGCCTTATACGACCGCCTGACTGGTTTTCCAAATCGAAACATGCTGAATCATGAGATTAAAAAGCGTTTATCCGATTTAAGTCATACTTTAGGCAGGCTCGTCTTACTGTTTCTAGACTTTGATAAATTTCGCAAGGTCAATGATAGCTATGGACACAGTATTGGAGACGAATTTTTGATCCAAGGCGCAAACCATATTCAGCAATGTTTACAAGATAATGAACAACTTTTCAGCCTTGGCGGTGATGAATTCATCATTATTTTTCACGAAAGTGAGCAAGGCAATCGAGCTCAAGAACTACCTAAAAAACTGATTCAACATTTTCACGACCCTATAGTTGTTGGTGAACGTCAATTTTATTCTTCTTGCAGTATTGGCGTGACTTGCACTGATACAGGACTTATCTCGGTAGATGAATTTATCCGCCAAGCCGACATTGCCATGAAAGCGTCTAAAGACGCTGGAAGCAATAAAATTACAATTTTTAATAGCAATATGTTGAACGATGTCATGCGCCATGCTGAGATAGAAATAGCACTTCGTCACGCCTTGCACAATGACGAGCTTAGTTTTGCTCTGCAACCCCAGATTGACATCAATACTCATAAGTTAATTGGTTTTGAAGCCTTAATACGCTGGATTCATCCTCAAAAAGGTCGTATCGCGCCTGATGAATTTATTCCGGTTATTGAAAATTCAGAAAGCATGATCAATTTAGGCTATTGGGGTTTACGCCGTGCATTTGTCATCTTAGAAAAGTTAGATTTAATTGGCATGCCTGGCTTAAAAGTAGCGGTAAATCTATCTGCTAGTCAGTTTTTGGATCCCTTACTTATTCCCTTTCTCAAAGAGCAATTGGTGGTTTACTCTCGTGATGCCTCGCAAATCGAATTAGAACTCACTGAGCAAACCGTCGTAGCTGATGTAAAGCAAACCATCGATACCATGCATCAGTTACGTGCCTTAGGTTTTACCTTTTCAATCGATGATTTTGGTACTGGTTATTCATCGTTGTCTTATTTAAGGCAAATGCCGGTTGAATACATAAAAATAGATCGCAGTTTCGTTTCTACCATGCAAGAAGATAATGCTGAAATGAAGATAGTTTCGTCAATTATTGCAATGGTCGGTAATCTTGGTATGCAAGTGATAGCAGAAGGCATCGAAACACAGGCTCAGCTTGGAATGTTAAGCACGATGCGTTGTAATATCGGCCAAGGTTATTTTATTTCTAAACCGATTGACGAAATAGAGCTCTATAGCCTATTACCCAATAAAGTAGAAAACGGAATTTGGCTTACCCCTTCTAACTAGCATTGAAGTATATCCTCAACATTGTAAAATTCTACTGACACTGGTGCTTACTCTGCACGAGTTAATTTACACAACAGATTGGCTTATGTCCCTTGAATACCAGTAGAATAGCCTCCTAGACTTTCAACGGACAGCATGATGAAACAAGACTTTTTTAACCGCCTACAGCAGCAAATTGAAGACACTAAAGCCCAAGGTTTGTACAAAACAGAACGTGTTATTAATTCGAGTCAACAAGCTGATATAACCGTCAACAACGCCCAGCAAGTACTCAATTTTTGTGCAAACAATTATTTGGGTTTGGCTAATCACCCCGATCTTATTACGGCAGCAAAACAGGGGTTGGATTCTCATGGCTTTGGCATGGCATCAGTGCGTTTTATTTGCGGCACCCAAGATATTCATAAACAATTAGAGGCTAAAATCAGCGACTTTTTAGCAACCGAAGACACCATATTGTACCCGTCTTGTTTTGACGCCAATGGTGGTTTGTTTGAAACCATTTTAGAGGCTGACGACGCTATCATTTCTGATGCCTTAAACCATGCCAGTATTATTGATGGTGTGCGTTTATCAAAAGCGAAACGTTATCGCTATGCCAATAACAATATGCAAGAATTAGAGGCACAACTGATTCAAGCTGGTTTAGACGGAGCACGAACCAAACTCATTGCCACAGATGGCGTGTTTTCAATGGACGGTGTGATTGCAAACTTAAAAGCCATCTGTGACTTAGCAGATAAATATGATGCCTTGGTTATGGTCGATGATTGCCACGCGACTGGATTTGTTGGAGACACGGGTCGTGGCAGTCATGAATATTGTGACGTATTAGGTCGTGTAGATATATTAACTGGCACCTTGGGCAAGGCTTTGGGGGGTGCATCTGGCGGTTACACATCTGGTAAAAAAGAAGTGATTAGCTGGTTACGTCAACGCTCTCGCCCTTATTTATTTTCGAATTCAGTCGCACCGCCCATTGTTGCAGCATCTTTGAAAGTCTTTGAGATGATGAGTACAGGCAAAGCCTTACGTGAGCAATTGAATCGTAACAGCAAACACTTTAGACAACGCATGACCGATGCAGGCTTTACGCTAGCAGGTAAAGACCATGCCATTATTCCGGTTATGTTAGGCGACGCTAAACTTGCCAGTGACATGGCTGAGCGCATGCTTGAAAAAGGGATCTATGTCGTTGGTTTTTCTTTCCCAGTCGTGCCTAAGGGACAAGCTCGTATTCGTACACAAATGTCAGCGGCTCACAGCCTTGAACAAGTTGATCAAGCCATTGACGCGTTTATTGCCGTAGGTAAAGACTTAGGAGTGATTGCATGAAGGCTTTAGCCAAGTTACACAAAGAAAAAGGCATATGGATGACCGAATGCGAGATGCCAGAGGTGGGGCATAACGATCTATTAATCAAGATCCATAAAACCGCCATTTGTGGCACTGACATGCACATTTATCATTGGGATGAATGGTCGCAAAAAACCATACCTGTGCCTATGGTCGTGGGGCATGAGTATGTTGGCGAAGTGGTTGCTTTAGGACAAGAAGTAAGAGGTTTCGCTATTGGTGATCGCGTCTCTGGCGAAGGGCACATCACCTGTGGACACTGCCGAAACTGCCGCGCTGGGCGTCGTCATTTGTGCCGTAACACCACCGGTGTAGGGGTAAACCGTCAAGGTGCTTTTGCTGAATACTTGGCTATTCCAGCGTTTAACGCTTTTAAAATTCCACATAATATCTCCAGTGAACTAGCTGCCATTTTTGACCCTTTCGGCAATGCTGTACACACAGCTTTGTCGTTCGATTTAGTTGGCGAAGATGTATTAATTACCGGTGCTGGCCCCATCGGAATTATGGCTTGCGCAGTAGCGAAACACGTGGGTGCTCGTAATGTAGTGATTACCGACGTAAACGATTTTCGCTTGGAGCTTGCCAAAAAGATGGGCGCAACCCGGGCAATTAATATTACTCAAACGAGTCTTAAAGAGGTGATGAATGAGCTCGGCATGACCGAAGGCTTTGACGTTGGTTTAGAAATGTCTGGCGTACCTGTAGCCCTGCGAGATATGCTCACTCATATGAACAATGGCGGAAAAATCGCGATGTTAGGTATTCCTCCTAACGATGTGGCTATTGACTGGAACCAAGTCATTTTTAAAGGTTTAACAATAAAGGGCATTTATGGTCGAGAAATGTTTGAAACCTGGTATAAAATGGCAAGTCTTATTCAAGGTGGCTTAGATTTAAGTCCGATAATAACGCACCAGTTTCCCATTGATGAATTTCAACAAGGTTTCGAGATCATGGGCTCGGGTCAATCAGGCAAAGTCATTCTAAATTGGCAGTAAATTATTGGGCTAAATACCGCAAGTTATTTAGTCCTAAACTCACTAGGAACGCTATATGATGGAGCAGTTCGCTCATATATCTGTACAAGATGCGCAGCAAAAATTAAGCCTGGGATTGGCAAAAGTGGTCGATATTCGTGATGAAAACTCATTTGCAGCGGCGCATATTCCCCAAGCAAGCCACTTAACAAACGGTACATTGCAACAATTTGTTGCGAGTACGGATTTTTCTACGCCAGTCATTGTCTGTTGTTATCATGGCATTAGTAGCCAACAAGCTGCACAGTTTCTGATCCACCAAGGTTTTGAAGAAGTGTATAGCTTAGATGGCGGTTTTGAGGCGTGGCGTAAAAGCCAAACAATCGCTCAAGGTCAAGCAGAGTAAAAGTAGTAAGGAAAATACGTATTTCTGATTTAAACCTATTAGTCACTTTTTCTAAAGAACGCCCCGCGAGATTATTGACTGATTATCTGCAAAATCAGGGGGTTGAAGCACAGTATATTTTGGCCCATGAACCTAATGGTCATAGTGTCGTGGTGCATCAGTCACAGTGGCAAATAGCAAAAACCATTGCAGATGAATTTGTTGCTGATCCCTATGCAACAAAATATCAAGAAGCAGCTTGGCAACAAGGTAACAGTATTAACTTGCCCGCTAGCTCGTGGTTTTCGTCGCAGCTTATCGTGCAAAACCTCAAACAAGTTCCCCTCACCTCTATTATACTGGTTGTATGCTTACTCACTTTTGGCTTGGCATTTTTGGGCATACTGGGACCGTATAATTGGCTTCGAATTTTGCCGCTGTCAGATTTAGCCGATAACCATCAATGGTGGCGGATAGTGGGACCCGCCTTTATTCATTTTTCTACCCTTCATATCGCTTTTAATATTTTGTGGTGGTGGATGTTAGGCAAGCAAATTGAGCAAACCTTTGGGAAGAGTTGTTTGTTGCTGTTATTTTTATTTACCGCTATTACATCCAATATTGCCCAACTTCTGATTGATGGCCCTAACTTTGGCGGTTTGTCTGGCGTGGTATATGGCTTAGTAGGCTGTGTATGGTGGTTAGGCTGGTTAAAACCGCAATGGGGAATAAGCTTACCAAAACCAATAATTATTTTTTTATTGGTTTGGTTAGTCGTAGGTTATGCCGATATATTGTGGCTCCATATGGCCAATACTGCTCATACGGCGGGGCTAATATCTGGGTGTTTATTTGCTTTCGTCTTAAGCCGGTTTGAATGTAAACAGGTTATCCCTGATAGAGATATTTTGTAAAAATAACATCTTTAACCATCTCACTGCCTGTTTCTTTTTTCATTAATTCACGCATTTTTTCGAGACAGGCACGACGAATATCTTCACGACCAGTCAGTGACTTTACTTTCTCTTCAGTCTGGCGGCCAAAAATTTCTATGGTAATAGCTCGCAGCAAAGGGGCATGATGCTCAGCTGCGATTAAGTAATCCGCATCCTCCAACATAAGCTCTAATGTAACCCGCACATAGCCCAACTTTCGTGCATTCACGCCCAAGTAATTAGTGACGATGTCGGGCTCAAGACTAAAATAAGCAAAATTTTTCCCTGCGACTTCTTGAGCACCAAGCTGACCTTGAGTAGCAAACACTAAAGCAAATATCAAAGAGATTTTACGCATGTATCTATACATATGATTTTGAATTACCTACTTAGACAGTGACCACAGTTTAACAAAATTATTGAGATTAGATAAAACTATATCTTCCTTGCTTTAGTCTTAGCGTCTGTCTTGTTACTATGCAAACTATTGAAAATACAAAGAACAAAATTTGAAAACGAGTCATTCATTTCCAATTGGTCTTAGCGCATATTGGCAACCACCTGAACGCTATCTTATCCCTAACACCAAACTTAAAAACTGGCTGTTAGACACCGGTTCTTTAACTGAGCGCTTACAGTCACACTGTGATCATTTTCATGTGCAATTACTAGGTCAACGGCATGTCCCGGTCAGTCTTGAGGAAATGTCACAATTAAATAGTCTTGTGCCAAGTAAGCACGTACAAGATTGGCAAGTTAGAGAGGTGGTGTTGTGGGGCAATCACCAACCATGGGTATTTGCTCGTTCGATTATTCCTCAGAAAATGTGCGATGCAGAGTTTGCAGAGTTGGGTGAGCAACCACTTGGAAAGCTCATTTTCAATGATCCACGATTTAAGCGTATGCCCTTTCAACTAACCCAGTTAGATGAAAAAAACGCGGTTACCGCTGCCTTAAATATTTCATGCCAGCAAACAATATGGGCGCGGCGGTCAATATTTCAATTTTCGGGCTTACCTATGTCAGTCGCAGAGTTGTTTTTACCTCAGTCACCGGCTTATGAACAATGCAGCGATACGAGTATCACTTAATGTTAACTAAACCCTTTTCAGCTTATTGGCGCTTAATGCGCATGGACAAACCCATTGGTATTTATTTGTTGTTGTGGCCCTGTTTATGGGCGCTGTGGATAGCAGCGAAGGGTGTACCATCATCAGGGATTTTATTGATATTTGTACTTGGTACTGTCGTCATGCGAGCCGCAGGTTGCGTTATTAATGACTTTGCTGATCGTAAAATTGACGGTGCGGTTAAACGTACTTCTCAACGCCCCTTAGCAACAGGAGAGCTTAGTAGTAAACAGGCCTTAATGTGCTTTTTTTCGCTGTTGGCGATTGCGCTATTTTTGGTGTTCTGGTTGAACTGGCAAACTATTGTGCTTTCATTTGGCGCACTGGCCTTAACCACTCTTTACCCTTTTATGAAACGATATACTCATCTACCTCAAGTCGTTTTGGGGGCCGCCTTTGGATGGTCTATTCCTATGGCTTTTATGGCCATCAATCAAGAGCTCAGTTGGATAACATGGTGTTTGTATTTAGCCAACTTATGCTGGACGGTGGCCTACGACACCCAATATGCCATGGTAGATCGTGATGACGATATTAGAATAGGCGTTAAATCAACGGCAGTATTATTCGGTCAGTACGACAAACTAATCATCTTTGCATTGCAACTTATCACCTTGGCAATCCTGCTGTTCATCAGTATCACACTCGGCTATTCATGGCCGGTATATTGCGCCCTAGTTATTAGTCTCGGACTTTTTCTGTATCAACAGTTTCTAATTAAAGATCGGGTGAGAGAAGCATGTTTTGCCGCATTTTTACATAATCACTACGTGGGTTTAGTCATCGCTTTAGGCATTATGCTGCACTATTGGCTTAATCTTCCTTAGCGCTGGCTTCTAAAGCAGCAATACGCGCTTCAAGCGCAGCCAATTTTTCACGGGTTCGAATTAAGACTTGAGTTTGCACATCAAATTCTTCACGGCTAACAAAATCCAAGCGACTAATTTGATTTTGTAAAATTTGTTTAACCCGTGATTCAGCACCTTCAGCCATTTCTTTTACGCCTTGGGGTACTGAGTCAGAAATTTGTTTGGCTATTTCTTCTAGCTTTTTGGGATTTAACATGGGTTTTGTCCTTGAATAAAAACGTATTGTAACCAAAGCCAAAAGATAAACCACCTTAAAAAAACCTCATTGCGCAATCTATTCGGGTATTGTTGGTCAAAACATTGATAATTTCTTACAATCCACGGCCCACACAGTAAACAGGCAATTTTAAGGACACATGAAACTCAACCCAGGCCAAAATGAAGCAGTAAATTACATCTCAGGCCCTTGCTTAGTTCTCGCTGGAGCTGGCAGCGGCAAGACTCGAGTAATTACCAATAAAATAGCTTATTTGGTGCGTGAATGTGACATGCCTGCCCGATTTATCGCTGCGGTTACTTTTACCAATAAAGCTGCCCGTGAGATGAAAGAGCGAGTTGGCCAAACCCTCGGGAAAAAAGAAGCTAGGGGCTTAAAAGTTTCGACATTTCATACGCTCGGCTTAACAATTATTAAGGCTGAAGTGAAAACCCTAGGTATAAAACCGGGATTTTCACTGTTTGATGATAAAGACAGTTTGGCCCTACTCAAAGATCTCACCACTGTCGAGCTTGACGGTGATAAAGAACAACTGAGCCAATTACAAAGCCGTATTTCGTCATGGAAGAATGACTTAATCTTGCCTGAACATTTACAGAAAATGTCGCTATCAGCCAGTGATGCTGAATTTGCCGAGTTTTATCAGCGTTATCACAATAATTTACGTGCTTATAATGCCCTTGATTTTGATGATTTGATTTTACTGCCAACGCTGTTGTTACAGTCGAACGAAACGGTTCGCCAAAAATGGCAAATGAAGATCCGCTATCTATTAGTCGATGAGTATCAAGACACTAACACCAGCCAATATGAGCTAGTACGGCTGTTGGTTGGTGAACGGGCGCGTTTCACCGTGGTAGGTGATGACGACCAGTCTATTTATTCTTGGCGTGGAGCCAGGCCACAAAACCTCATTTTATTACAAAAAGATTTCCCCAGTTTACGGGTAATTAAGTTAGAACAAAATTATCGTTCTTCAGGTCGAATTCTGCACTGCGCTAATATATTAATTCAAAATAATCCTCACGTTTTCGAAAAAAAACTGTTTTCTGAGCTCGGTTATGGTGATGCTTTGAATGTCATCATTGCTAAAAACGAAGAGCACGAAGCAGAGCGGGTAGTGGCTGAAATGCTTGCACACAAATTTATGAAGGCAACACACTTTAAAGACTATGCCATTTTGTATCGCGGAAATTTTCAGTCGCGAGTATTCGAAAAATTTTTAATGAGTAATCGTATCCCCTACAAAATAAGTGGTGGCATGTCGTTTTTCGGACGTACTGAAGTAAAAGATATCATGGCCTACCTGCGCTTGTTGGTTAATCAAGATGATGACAATGCCTTATTACGGGTAATCAATACCCCTACACGTGGCATAGGACGTGTAAGCCTAGAAAAACTAGGCAACTTAGCAAACAAAAATAAATCCTCAATGTTTGCCGCGGCATTTGATCCGCAATTACAAGAGCATGTAAGCGGTAAAGCACTGGTTTCAATTGAACAATTTAGCCGATGGATAGTTGAATTGTCTGACCACGTTCAACGAGGCGATGGCATTTCCACAGTGCGGGACATGATTAAGGCCATGGGCTATGAAGAATGGCTATACGAGACTAGCACAAGCCCTAAAGCAGCCGAAATGGCTATGGCCAACATCAGTACTTTATTTGGCTGGATAAGCGGTATGTTAGAGGGCAACGAACTTGACCCACCGATGACCTTACAAGAAGTAGTCAATCGCCTCATCTTACGTGACATGATGGAACGAGGAGAAGACCAAGATGAGTCAGATCAAGTGCAGTTAATGACCCTACATGCCTCAAAAGGTTTGGAGTTCCCTTATGTTTTTATGGTCGGGATGGAAGAAGGTTTACTGCCCCATCAAAGCAGTATTGATGAAGACAATATTGACGAGGAGCGGCGACTAGCCTATGTGGGTATTACCCGGGCACAGCGAAATTTATTTTTCACCTTAGTAAAGGAAAGACGTCAATTTGGTGAAATCATTAATCCTGAACCCAGTCGATTTTTATATGAACTGCCTCAGGACGACATTGTATGGGAACAAAAGAAAAATAAGGATAGCGCTGAAGTACGTCAACAAAAAGGTCAGGTTGGTATAGCAAACCTACGCAATATGTTAGCTAAAAAATAACACTCCACTAAATGAGGTGAGGTTCAACGCTCTTTATCCCCTCATGACAAATCGGTAATAGCTGTACTTTTTGCAAGTAAGTCCCTTGACCAAATTCACATCCAGCGTTAATCAATGCTTGGTATTGCTCATCGGTTTTAATGCCTTCTGCGATTAACTTAAATTTTAAATGAGTGGAGATAGATAAGACCGACTGCACTAATTTTAAGTTGCGCTCAGAACGAGGAATGGTGCTAACAAAACGATGATCGACTTTTACATAATCAAAAGGGTAGGAATACAAGTAACTCAAAGACGCTAAGCCACTACCAAAATTATCCAATACCAAGGTAATGCCTGAACGTTTTAATACTTTTATGGCTGGTAAGACAAATTGTGAGCGGCGATTTAAATCGTTTTCATCAAACTCGATAACGAGCTTTTTAGGATCAACTCCAGCCTGCTTAATTTGTTCGACTAATTGGATTGCTAGCGATGATTGAGTAAGGTGGTGGATAGATAAATTAATGGCTAAACGGTGATTAACTTTCTGTGAGTTGCTTAGTGACCATTGCTTTAACACAGCGCAGGCTTTTTTGAGCATGAACTTGTCCATCTCAACGGTTAAGCCACTTTGCTCAGCAATTTGCCAATACTGCTCTCGTTTAATTTTACCGAGGGTTGAATGTTCCCACCTAATGTAACACTCTTCGTAAATGTTCTCTTTGCTTATTAAGTCAAAGGCTGGCTGCGAATAACACTCAAAAGCTTCAAGTTTCAGCATTTGTCTAAACTCGCTTTCTATCTCAAGCTCTTCGAGTAATTTATCTCGCATTGTTTTGTCAAAAATAACATGACGCCCACGACCTGAGCTTTTGGCTTGATACATTGCAGCATCGGCATCACGCAAAATTTCATCCGCCGATTGATAACCGTTTTCAATGTAAGCAATCCCAATACTCGCGCCAGAATACACTTCTTTATTATCAATAACAAAAGGCTCAGCAATGGCATTAATGATACGAGAAGAGATCTCTTCGATGTCTTTTTCTACTTCAAAATTATCAAATAAAACAACAAACTCATCGCCACCTAAACGGGCCAGTAAATCATGACCACGAATACAAGATGATATTCGCTGAGCCACTTCACGTAAAAAACAGTCACCGGCATGGTGACCAAGAGAATCGTTTATTTGCTTAAATCGGTCGAGGTCAATAAACACCACCGCAAAGTTATTTTGTGGATAACGAAGTTTATTGGCTACTGCGAGCTCAAGTCGATGATTAAACAGTACTCGGTTGGCAAGTCCGGTTAAGCCATCATGGTGCGCGTCGTATTCGAGCTGTTGCTGAATCTGTTTTCTTTCTTCAATTTGTTTTTGCAAATACAAATTGGTTTGGTTTAATTCTTCTGTGCGTTCTTTGACTTTTTCCGCCAACTGCTGATTGTAGGTTTGAATGGCCTCAGTAGAGCGTTTACGCCCTAGTGCTACCGCAATGTGGTGGGACACAAAACGCAGAAACTCTAAATCTTTCTGGGTATATTTATGACTACCACCGTAACTTTGTACTGCAATCACCCCCGAAATATTGCCATCAATGAATAAAGGCGCGCCTAACCAAGAGTCATTAGAAGCAATCATCACATTTGCAATTCTTTCATCCAGCTCATTGTCTTGTGTGAGTTGACCTACGTTAGTTGAATCAAGTAATGCTGCTCGCCCTTGGCGAATAACATATTCGGTTAAACCAAGGCCCAATGAACGGGTTTCAGCTTGGGTATTTAGCTCATCCTTAAAGTACGGAAACGTTAAGGAGTTTTTTTGGGAATCGAGTATCGCCACATAACAGTTTGGCGCGCCAATCAATCTAGAAAGAATATCGTGAATAGCGGCATAGAAAACGTTCATATCGGTATCGATAGAGGCAGATAATTCAGAAATTTCAAATAGCGCCTGTTGCAGTGATTCGATTTTTTGACGTTCTGAAATTTCTTCCTGCAACTCGTCATTCATCTGACGAAGCTGTTTTGTCCGTTGTCGGATTGTCTTTTCAGTTAATTCACGACTTTTGACACGATCCAAACTATTCACTATATGCTGTGAAACAAACAACAGTACATCTAAGTCTTCTTGTTTGTAGCGTACTGCCTCGTCGTAGCTTTGCACCACCATTGCGCCGATGATCTGATTCCCTCGCTTAAGAGGCACACCAATCCAATCAACAGGCATGGGGCCTATATACTTAATATTTAACTGTTCGACTTGTTGTTGAAAGTTTTCTTTGACTAAAAATAAATAATTACCACTGGAGAGAATATACCCAGTTAAGCTGTTTTTTAAATCTTCTGCCGACATCTGTCGTTCAAGTAAATCTTCAGATTCATCAACAAAATAAGCAAAATCAACTATCGCATTTTCTTCTTCTAAAAATGCCACGTAAAAATTTCTTGCTGGCATAAATCCAGCGATAATTTCATGAATTGCTGGGTACAAGCTAGCTAAGTCACTCACAGAACTGGCTAGTTCAGAAATATCAAATAGCGACTTCTGAATCGCTTCAGATCGCTTATATTTTTCTGTCACTTGTTGTAATTGCGGAACTAACTCTCTTAACTCTTCTAGAGAAAGTTCCACATTAATATCGGGAGCAGCCATTTTATGAATTTTTATGCACTTATAGTTAGAATTTTGGCAAAAATTAATCTCTTAAAATAAACTATAAAAACGAAAAAGGCCACACTAGGTGGCCTTAATTTGTGCTTTTGTCTTATATACTAAGCACTAAATACCTTCAATCATGTGCTCAATGGCAGCCTTAATTTCATCGTCAGTGCAATCACCACAAGTGCCTTTTGGCGGCATCGCGTTAAAACCTTTAATAGCGTGCTGCCACATAGTATCAAACCCTTGGCTGATACGAGGCGCCCAATCAGCAGCATCGTGTAGCTTAGGAGCGCCTAATACGCCAACTCCATGACACGCCACACAGGCTTTACCATAAATTTGAGCGCCACTACGAGGGCCAGCTGAAGCTGTTTCGGCCTTAGCACCAGCAACGTGAACTTTGCCGATAGGTAGAATACGCGATTTAATATCATCAGAGGCGGCATCCTGAGAATGAGCAACAAAGGTTAAAGACAAACCAACTACCATATAAATCAAACTTTTTATTTTCACGTTTCTCTCCACAAGGGTTGACGTTATTAAAACGTCCTCAGCAAAATTCTGGATCAGATTATAACGACTAATCTTTACTGAACAACTGTTTAGTCATTCACCTAAATATTTTTCAATTTTTCCTGACGTTTCAACCAATATTAAACTTATCGATTTTTAGAAGGCAAGCGTCTTAAAGTAAAAATACAACACAGTTAATGGCTAGACTGTCAGCTAATATCTATTTAAGCAATAAGCCAGGCTGCTTTTTACAGGTAACAATAGATCTACCTTAATTTCGCTTCAAACAAAAAAGCCCGCAATTTCTTGCAGGCTTTGTTGTAATGGTGCCCAGAGGCGGAATCGAACCACCGACACGGGGATTTTCAATCCCCTGCTCTACCGACTGAGCTATCTGGGCAAAACTGGTTGACTAGCGCCTTACGATGTTTTGTAGGACCTGCTTCGTCGTGGGTGCGTATTAAACGGATTATGGCGATTCAAGTCAACTATTTTATATAAAAAAAAACACTTTTTTTACTGACTGCTGTAAAAACAAACAAACAGTGGTTAATAATTATCAAATTGCCCGCTTTCATTCCAAAAACAGTGGGTTTTACTGTTGTTTTACCGGCACGTATCCTTCAACTTCAACATCCTTGCCTTCAAACAAAAAGTCGCTCATAGCAGCTTCTAGAAATTGCCGATGTTCGGCATTCATCATGTTTAGCTTTCTTTCATTGATTAACATAATTTGTTTCTTTTGCCACAACGCCCATGCTTCTTTACTGATGTTGTCAAAAATTCGCTTGCCCAAGTCACCCGGGTAAAGTTGAAAGTCGAGACCTTCAGCGTCTTTCTTTAAGTATTTGCACTGTACTGTTCTAGTCATGTTAGTACCCTTTTGTCTGAATAACGTTCAAGCACCCAAGAAAGATATAATCAAAGGTGCATGTAAGCCTAAAATCGATAGTGGCAGCAGTTTAGCAAATTAGTTTGCTTCAGTCCTAACCCAATAAATAGCAAATACAACCTTAAGCCTGAGCCTTAACCTTGCTAGTAGATTTCATTTTTTTACACTCAAACATTGAAAAAAGTAGCGCACCCAAGACGTAGGCCAGCATTGGGGAGATAACCATCACCAAGGCAACAAATAAGGGACTAAACATGACTTTCATCCTCTTTTTGTGGTTCGCTTTGTTTTTTGTCTATACCAAAAATTCGATAAACAAATACAAAAAACAGCGGAACAAAGAATACGGCTAGAACAGTTGCAGAAAACATTCCACCAAATACACCAGTACCAATAGCGTGCTGACTTCCGGAGCCTGCTCCTGAACTTAATACTAAGGGAGTAACGCCCAACATAAAGGCTAGAGATGTCATGATGATAGGACGTAGACGCTGCCTTGATGCTTCAATTGCAGAATCAATCAGACTATTTCCCTCTTCATACAAGGTTTTCGCAAATTCAATAATTAATATGGCGTTTTTGGCGGCCAAACCTATGGTGGTGAGCAAGCCGACTTGAAAATACACATCGTTTGTAAGACCTCTGAGCAAGGTAAAAATCACTGCACCTAAAATCCCTAGCGGCACAACTAATACCACCGCGGTAGGGATGCTCCAGCTTTCATATAAGGCGGACAAACATAGGAATACAATTAGGATCGACAGCGCGTATAACATGGGCGCTTGCGAACCCGATTTTTGCTCTTGTAGCGATAACCCTGACCACTCAAATCCAAAACCTTCAGGAAGCTTGGCTGCCAATTCTTCCATTGCTTCCATTGCTGCACCAGAACTCAGACCCGGAGCGGCTTGCCCTAAAATTTCGACAGACGAAACGCCATTATAGCGCTCTAATTTAGGTGAGCCTGATACCAATCCAAAGGTGCTGATCGCACTGAGTGACACCATTTTGTTTTCATCATTTCGCACATACCAGTCTTTAATATCATCCGGCATCATGCGGTAAGGGGCGTCGGCTTGCACAAAGACCTTTTTCACTCGATTACCATCAACAAAGTCATTGACGTAAGTAGAAGCCCAAGCAGTAGTAAATACTTGATTGACATCGGCGATTGACACTCCTAAGGCCATGGCTTTTTGTTTATCAATATTGACTTTAAATTGGGTGGTATCCCCTAAGCCATTAGGACGTACTCCGAGTAAACGACTATCTTGAGACGCCATACCTAATAATTGGTCACGTGCAGCCATTAACGCCTGATGCCCTTTACCACTAAGGTCTTGTAGCTCAAATGTAAAACCAGTGGCATTACCTAATTCAGCGATAGGTGGAGGAATAAAAGCAAATACGGACGCTTCTTTAAGTTGCGATAACGCCCTCATGGCGCGCGCAGCCACTGCTTGAACGTTTTGATCCTCTCGAGGTCTTTCTTCCCAATCTCTGAGTCGTAAAAAGGCCATACCGTTGTTCTGTCCGCTACCTTGAAAACTGAAGCCAACCACTGAAAACATCGCTTCAACATTTTCTTTTTCATCTTCTAAAAAGTAGTTTTCTACTTTATCCATCACCAAAGATGAGCGCTCCATTGAGGCACCTTGGGGCAAAGAAACAAGAGCAAACATACGCCCCTGATCCTCATCAGGTAAGAAGCCTGTCGGTAAACGCATGAATAACACGCCTAGTACGGCAACCAAAACGACATAAATCAGCATATAACGGCCGGTACGACCTAAAATGCGACCCAATGAGTTTTGGTACCCTTTGGTCATGGATTCAAATTTATTGTTAAACCAAAAGAAGAAGCCGCTTTGCGCTTTGTGCTCTTTAGAAATAGGTTTGAGCATAGTGGCACATAAGGCCGGCGTTAAGATTAACGCCACCAGCACCGATAGTGCCATCGCAGATACAATGGTGACGGAAAACTGACGGTAAATCACACCTGTTGAACCGCCAAAAAAGGCCATCGGCACAAACACCGCAGATAGCACTAACGCAATACCAATAAGTGCTCCGGTAATTTGCTTCATCGATTTTTTAGTGGCTTCTTTGGGCGACAAGCCATCTTCATGCATCACCCGTTCAACGTTTTCTACTACGACAATTGCGTCATCAACTAATAACCCAATAGCCAATACCATGGCAAACATCGTGAGGGTATTTATTGAGTAACCGAACAGATACAGAATACCGAAGGTGCCTAACAACACTACCGGTACAGCAATAGTGGGTATAAGCGTTGCCCTGAAGTTTTGTAAAAACAAAAACATAACAAAAAAGACCAAGACAATGGCTTCTAATAAGGTATGAATAACTGATTCAATAGATAGTTTAACGAAAGGTGTTGAATCATAAGGATAAACCACCTCTAGCCCCGCTGGAAATTGCGGCTGCAATTGAGCAATACGCTCTTTAACCAAGGCTGCCGTGTCTAAAGCATTAGCACCAGATGCCAAACTGATAGCCATACCCGCTGCCGGCTGATTATTGTACTCGGATAATATTTGGTAATTTTCACCACCCAGTTCAATACGTGCTACATCTGACAATCGCAAGGTTGATCCGTCATCAGCAACCCGTAACAGTATATCACCGAACTCTTCAGGCGTTTCAAGCCCGGTTTCTACCACGATACTGGCGCTAATTTGTTGGCCAGCAATTGATGGCGCGCCACCTAATGCACCCGCTGCTATTTGCGAGTTTTGCGCTTTTATAGCGTTAATTATTTCACTGACCGTCACCCCATACTGCGTTAGTTTGTCTGGATTAAGCCAAACTCGCATCGCATATTGTGATCCAAAAAACTGAATAGTACCCACGCCGGACAAGCGGCTAACTTGGTCTTTGACATTAGAGGCCACATAATCCGAAATATCGAAGCGATCCATACGCCCGTCAGAGGAATAAAAACCGGCTACTAACAAAAAACCAGAAGACGATTTAGCTACCCGAACACCAGCTTGTTGCACTTTTTCGGGTAGTAAGGTCATCGCCGTTTGTAATTTATTTTGCACTTGAACTTGGGCAATATCTGGATCCGTGCCCGCCTCAAAGGTCACCGTGATATTGGCGTTACCCGTTGAATCACTATTAGCACTTATATATTGAACGTTATCGATACCCGTTAGGTTTTGCTCGATAACTTGAATAACAGTGTCCTGCACCACTTGCGCAGACGCCCCCGAGTAAGACGCTGAAATCGTCACGGTGGGAGGCGCTACATTTGGATATTGCGATACCGGCAGTTGCATCATTGCTAAGGTACCACCTAACATAATCATAATCGCAATTACCCATGCAAGTATGGGTCGTTCGATAAAAATCTTTGCCATGATTAAGCCGCCTTCTGCTGCTGATTAATATCGTTAGGCGCTACCGTCATACCAATAGCCACTTTTTGCAGGCCAGCCACTATCACTCTCTCGCCTGCTGTTAAACCTGACAAAATTAACCATGAAGCATCAAAAGCGCGGTCAATAGTGACAAAACGCTGCTGCACCGTATTATTATTATCTACAACGTAAACATAGGGTTTGTTGTCCTGACTAAACAGCAATGATTTCTGTGGAATCAACAAAGAGTTGATACGTTTTGCCTGATGCACTGTGACTTTACCAAACATGCCGGGTAATAAAATATATTCAGGATTAGAAAACTCAACGCGGATAGACACGGTGTCAGTAGAAGGGTCTGTTTGAACCTCGTTAAATTTAACCTCACCATCGTACACGTACTTTTCGCCGTCACTGAAGGTTAACACTGCGACAGGGTCAACAGACTGAAGTTCACCAGTGGCAATACGTTGCTTAATTCTGCGCAAATCATCATTTGCCATGGGTAGGTCAAAATAAATAGGATCAAGCTGAGTAATTTCAGCTAGGGCAGCAGCTTGCTGCTCAACAACCAACGCCCCTTCGGTTACACTGGACTTACTGATGCGGCCACCGATAGGCGCTAACACTTTGGTGTATTTAATATTTAACTTGGCTTTATGTAGAGCAGCCTCAAGCACCCCTACTTTTGCCTCAAGACCATCAAACTGAGCTTGAGCAATATCCAAATCTTGCTGACTCACCAACTTTTGTTTAATCAACTTGTTATAACGACTTAAATCCGCTTTAGCTTCTTGCAAGTTTGCTTTGTTCTCAGCAATTTCTGCCTCTGCTGAAAGTAGATTTGCTTCATAAACGGTAGGATCGATTTGATATAAAGGTTGGCCCGCTTCTACTACCGAGCCTTCATCAAACAAGCGTTGCATAATAATGCCACTTACTTGAGGTCGAATTTGTGACTTCTTCGATGCAATAGACCGTGCGGGTAACGATTGAGTGTACAGTACGTCTTGTGTAACCAATGTAACAACATCGACGGCCTGAGGAGGCCTTTGTTGACTTTCCGCTCCATTTTTTTCTGATGAGCAGGCACTTAAAAATAAAGCACTACCACCCAGTAAAACCAATGTTGTAAAAAAGCGAGAAAGTTTCATTAAGACCTCAATTTGATTACTAGCTGTTCAAATTTAGCGGACATTAAAGGCGGCTAATTATGAAACAAGATAAGAATAAGAATAAGTTTTATTTACAAAATATTTACATACATTCATGCATGTATTGTATTCTACTGGTTATACCGCTACAATTGCAACCGCTGCAAAGAGAATTACGAATTTTGTTACATCTCTTTACGCAGCAGAAACAATTTAGGCACATAACGAGGTATCTATGGCCCGAAAAACCAAAGAAGACGCTATTGCAACGCGAAATATATTATTAGATTCAGCAGAGCAGATTTTCTTCGACAAAGGTTATTCTCAAACAACCTTGATGGATGTTGCGACCCATGCAGGTATGACGCGTGGCGCGATTTATTGGCATTTCAAAAATAAGATGGAACTATTTGAAGCCATGATAGAGAGAGTGCATCTGCCTTTGGAGTCTTTGGTAGAAGCATGCGCTGACGAAAATGAACCAGATCCTCTTGGGAAGTTTCGTGAATTTTCCATAGAATTTCTGCAGCAAATAGCGTCAGATAGACGCATACAGCAAGTTTTTTCAGTAATGATGCATAAATTTGAGTATAACGGCCAAGTTACTCAACTAGAAGAAAAGCAACTACTTTCATTTCAAGAAGTCACCAGCAGAATTGAACGAACCTTTAACAATGCCATTAAGCGGGGGCAGCTACCTGTGAATTTAGATATTAAAAAAGCCGCTTTTGCTAAACACGCCTTTTTTAGTGGCATTATGAACAATTGGCTGTTCCATCCCCAAACTTATGATTTGGCAAAAAATGCCGAGTCCCTAGTCGATAGTTATTTTTTTATGCTAAGTAACAGCCCGCACCTTAGACTAGCTGATATTAACTAAACGGATCTTCTCGTAGTGCAGTTAACAGTTGCTGAGTAGGTGCGGCTAATCCTAGAGCAGGCGGATTGCCTAAGTCATACCAAAGGTCTTGATTTTCACCAATCCCTTGTGCTTTGGGCGCAGTGCTGAGCAGCAGTACAATTGGCTGAATATCAAGATGAAAATGACTAAAGGTATGGCGAAAAGGCAGCAAGAATTTTACGCTAAAATTCTCTAAACCCAGAGTGCGGGCTTGCTGCTCTAGTTGGTCCAAAGAATCAATCTGATAAAAGCCCCATAAACCGCCCCAAATACCAGTAGACGGTCTTTTATAAATCAAGGCCGAGTTCTGCCAAAGAGGTATTACCATCAAGGTTGACCGAACCGGTGTCGTTTTTTTAGGCTTTTTACCGGGGAAGTCTGTTGGCCTTCCCAGCATAGTAGCTTGGCAATCTTGTGACACTGGACATCGACTGCACGCAGGCGAGCTGCGAGTGCAAAGTGTTGCGCCCATGTCCATCATGGCTTGATTGTAATCAGCAGTGCGCTGTGCAGGAGTTAACTTATCCGCCAACAACCACATCTGCGTCTCAATTTGTTTATTGCCAGGCCAACCTTCAATCGCCGCATAGCGCCCTAATACCCGTTTGACATTGCCATCTAATATGCTGTGATGCTGGCCTTGCGCCAAAGACAATATTGCAGAGGCCGTTGAGCGACCAATGCCAGGCAGAGCCATGACTAGCTCAAGTGTGTTCGGAAACGTGCCTGCATGAAGTTCGACAATATTCTTTGCTGCCTGATGCAAATTTCTTGCTCGGGCGTAATACCCTAAGCCAGTCCAATGATGCAACACATCATCTTCTTTAGCTTCAGCTAAACTCAGCACATCAGGAAAGCGTTGCATAAAGCGCTGGTAATAAGGAATAACGGTCGTGACCTGCGTTTGTTGCAGCATTATTTCTGAAATCCAAACGGAGTAAGCCGTTTTAGCTCGCTGCCACGGTAAATCTTTTCGTCCATATTTATCGAACCAAGAGAGAATACGTTGGGCGAAAGTAGCTAGGTCTGAATTTTTATTTAAGGTCACAATGATGCTTATTTTGCTTCTGAACAGATATGCGGGATAATACCCTATCCCTGACGATTTGGTTTAGTTTACATCCAGTGATTTCTTCTTACCCCGTACATAAGATTGCTCAACCCGTGGTTTTTTTACCGGGTACGCTCTGCGACGAGCGTGTTTTCATGCCCTGTTGGCAATACCTCGACATACCCTATCAAGCGTATGTTCCGCTGCAGTGGGCTGAAGATCTTTCTCAAATGTTAGCCTTAGGCGCTGACAGACTCGATTATTTTGATTCGCCGGTGCATGTAGTTGGTTTCTCGATGGGCGGCTATATTGCCGCCTTACTTGCCTTGCAAAACCCTATCAAAATTGCTTCTTTGACCTTAATTGGCAACACCTGCCAAGCCTTACCTGATGCAAAATTAATCGAGCGAAAAAATCTATTAAAAGCCTTACAGCAAGGTCAGTATAAAGGCATGAGTGATACGCAAATTTTGACGATGCTGCATGAACAAGACACTGATAGAGCAGCCATCATAGGTATTATCCGAGAAATGGAGCAAGACTTAGGCATAGCTACACTAGCCAGTCAGATGAAGGCGACCAACCAACGAAAAAACCTGATACCACAACTCGCCAAAAGTACCTTTACCTGTCATTTTGTTGCTGGCGAGCATGATCAACTAGCGAGCCCGAGCCAATTAAAAGCGACTCAACAGCAAATACCAGACAGCACATTAGAGATTATTGCCGCTGCGGGGCATATGCTACCTTTAGAGCAACCAAAGGTACTTGCAGACCACTTAGCCAAGACGTTAAACCAATGAAGTCCTTGCAATCAAGGATATGCGCCGGATAATGCGCGCTTAAAAGATAATATGATCAAATCAGTCCTTAAGAGTAAGTAACATGAGTCAGTTTAAATCTGAACAAGAAGCCGCAGAGTCCGGTGTCTACATTCGTAAAATTCAAAGCTTTGTAAAACGTGAAGGACGCCTCACAAGTGGCCAAGCCAAAGCACTCGAACAATATTGGCCTAGCATGGGTTTATTGCACACAGATGGCAAACTCGACACTGAGTACACTTTCGGTCGCCAAGCTCCGCTTGTGCTGGAAATTGGATTTGGCATGGGCAAATCTTTGGTTGAAATGGCCAAGAATGAGCCTGACAAAGACTTCATTGGTATTGAAGTACACCGGCCAGGTGTGGGAGCTTGTTTAGCCGAGGCGGCCGAGCATCAAGTGACTAATTTACGTGTTTACGAATACGATGCGGTCGCTGTATTAGCCGACTGTATAGCAGATGCCAGCTTAGCCAGAGTGCAGTTATTTTTTCCTGATCCTTGGCATAAAAAGAAACACCATAAAAGACGTATCGTGCAAGCAGAATTTGTACAAAATTTAAGAACCAAGTTAGCTCTTGGCGGCGTTTTTCATATGGCCACAGACTGGGAAAATTATGCACAGCACATGTTAGAAGTGATGTCTGCTGCGCCCGGTTTTGTTAATCAGTCAGAAAGTGGTGACTATGTGCCCCGTCCCGACCAAAGGCCGCTAACCAAATTTGAGCAACGAGGCCATCGTTTGGGCCACGGTGTGTGGGATTTAATGTTTGAGAAGGTAAATTAATGTTAGCGCCAACCAGTCAGGTATTGCTTAGAAATAGCGAAATTTTTACGTCGGGAAGATGGTTACTTGTTAATCCAGCTGACGCGCATATTTGTCAGGACCTTAGTGATTCAGACGTTTCAGTCTTTCATCAATTTTTTGATATTTACCAACAAAGTCAGCGCTTAGGTGAAGCTGCCAAACATCGCTTTGGAGCTAGCTATACCTCTGACGAGCTGTTTGATGGGGCCGTTATTTACATGCCTAAAGCCAAGGAGCACGCAAAAATGCTATTGGCCAATGTGGCTGCCTGCTTAAAACCCGGCGCACAATTAATGCTAGTTGGCGAGAACAAGAGCGGCGTTAAAAGTGCGGCCAAGTTACTTGAGCCCTACTGCAAACAGGTTAACAAAATTGACTCCGCGCGGCACTGTGCGCTCTTTGGTGGCGAGCTTACTCAAACGGCTAAGCCCTTTGACATTATCGCCTGGCAAACTGTGCAAACTATTGATGTCGCAGGTTTAAGCTATCAGATATGTTCTTTGCCTGGCGTGTTTAGCCATGGTGAAGTTGATATTGGCACTCGCGTTTTATTAGAAAATTTACCTCGATATCATTCTGGACGAGTATTAGATTTTGGTTGTGGTGCCGGCATCATTGGTTGCTTTGTGGCTTTGTCCCAGCCTACAAGTAAAGTGGTCATGGCTGATGTCAGCGCCCTCGCTGTCTATTGTTCAGAACAAAGTGCCTTGCTGAATAAACTGAATGTTGATGTCCAGCCCTCAAACGGCTTGAAAGCTTTGAGCGCTAAATTTACGACAATTATTACTAATCCACCGTTTCATACCGGCATCCAAACCGATTATTCTGTCACTGAAACATTTATTAGCGATTGCAAAAACTACTTAACGTCAGAAGGCGCGTTAATTTTAGTGGCAAATCAATTTTTGCGTTACGCAGAGTTATTGGAAAAACAATTTAAAAACGTTACCTTAGTTCAACAAACAACCAAGTTTAGTGTCTATTCATGTTTACGTGCCCGTTGATATAAAAACTATTCAAAACGTGAGCGACACAATAGTGTAAATCCCAGGGCAACAAAACTGGGCTCTGCGATGACGTAAGTTTAGAGCTGTTTCTGCAATATGGTGGCCCAGGGCCGATTAATAGGATGCTAATGAAAATATTGTTTGTTGTGTCAGAAGTTGAAGATTTAGTAAAAACAGGTGGTTTGGCAGATGTTGCTAAATCTTTGCCACTTGCTCTGAATCAATTGGGCCATGAGGTCACAATTGTCATGCCTTATTACCAAACACTAGCTGACAGATTTAATGCATCTGAATGCGCAGCCAAACAAACCTTGTTTGCTGAGCAACGCGCTTACGAATTTGCCATTCGTGAACTACATTTAGCACACTTACGCGTGCTTTGTGTGGATTATCCGCCCTTTTTTGCGCGTAAGGGCTTATATTCTGACGACTATCACGCCTATGCTGATAACGCAGAACGTTTTGCTTTTTTTGCTCATGCTGCTTTAAAAACAGCGCAAGCGATAAATTTTCAGCCTGATATTGTGCACTGCAATGATTGGCATACGGCGCTCACGCCTTATTTCTTAAGCATTGACGATTCCGGCTTTTTTAACCAATCACGTTCTGTTTTTACCATTCATAATGGCGCTTATCAGGGTACACATCGCTTTGACGATATCCCCTACTTAAGACCTCATTATCAGTTACAACATCAACTTGATGGTGACGCCCTCAACTTTATCCGGATGGGTATCCGTTATGCTAACAAGATCAATGCGGTGAGCCCTAATTACGCCCAAGAGCTGCTTACGCCATTAGGCTCTCATCATTTGTTTAATGAATTTACTCAACGCCGCCAAGATGTATCAGGCATTTTAAATGGCTGTGATTATTCGCAATGGGACCCTATCAATGATCCCCACATCGTTGAACGGTATGACGTTGATAGCTTTCACGGTAAAGCAATTTGTAAAGCCGATTTGCAACGGGAAATGCAGTTACCAAACGAAAAGAATATTCCACTTATTGGCATGGTGTGCCGCTTAACTGAACAAAAAGGCTTCAGTTTTATTTTGCCCATGCTTGAAAAGCTAATGCAACACGAGGTGCAGTTAGTGATTGTCGGCACGGGCGATCCCGATATTTGTCGATTTTTAAACGAGGTTGCACAACGACATCCCGCCAAGTTAGCGTTTCACGAAGACTTTAGTGTCCGTAAAGCTCATATGATCGAAGCAGGCAGTGACTTTTTCTTGATGCCATCTTTATTTGAGCCCTGTGGTTTAAATCAAATGTATAGCTTAGCCTTTGGCACCTTGCCTATTGTTAGGGCGGTGGGAGGACTGAAAGATACGGTAGTGGATCTTGCTGAACACCCGACTGCGGCAACGGGCTTTATTTTTGAGCAACCAGATAGTGCCAGCTTGTTAGCTTGCGTTCAACGAGCACTGTTGTTTTATCATGAATACCCAGAAAATTTTGTTGCCACGCAAAAGCGTGCCATGCATACCCGTTTTACTTGGCAAACGGCTGCGCAAGAATATGAAAAGCTCTATCTTGAGGCCTTATATTAATTTGCATCGCTTGCTAAACAGGTTAGTGTTAGTCAGTATCTTAGGGACATTTAGCTTCCTCGCTCTGGCACTCCCAGAATTGTGTTTACAATCGCCGAGTCGCACAACAGCATGCCCTCAGCTATTATATAAAAAAACCAAAATCGCTATTCCTAGCCTTGCGTTAAACGCCAATGACATCTTGTGTATATGCTTGACTGACATTAAACCTTTAATTAAGCCTAATCCAAGTGCCACTGAAAAAATTGACCACGAGTTAACCTGGCAAGCCTTAACTGAGCGTTATCAGCTGAATAAAGACGAAATTTTAGCGTTAATCAGAGATTGAATTTGTCCAATTATCATTATTTGTATACAGTCATTGTATGCAAGAGTGAAAAGACAGAGCCTGCAATTGCTTGAAATGTAACAACAGCAAAAAAGAGAGTGATGACTAGTTCAGGTATGACCAATAAAACAAAGTTTTTATCAATTAAAAGCCTGATCATTTGGGTTGTGATGGCTATCACCACCCTATCACTTATTGTCGCATCGAGTATTAATCTTTATTCGCAAATCAATTCATACAAAGAAACCTTAATTAGCGACATCCAAGTGATGGCGGCCTTGATCTCTAATGCCTCAGTTGCCGATATACAAAACGACGCTGGCGACGCATTAGAATCACAATTGCAGGTACTTGCCGCAGTCAACTTTATTGAAAATGCTCATATTTATAGACTGCTGGAAAACGGCGAGCCCGCTTTTTTTGCCAGCTATAACAAGACAGGTATTGCGCCAGTAAAGTCGCGCGCAGAGCAAAGTGAAGAGCTAGCAGACGTCATCATAACTGGCAACCTTGCTGAGGTAATTAAACCAATTTATGAAAATGAAACAGGCAAACTCATTGGTTATATTTACCTCAGAGCCTCTGCTGAAGAAGTTGATGAGCACATCAGTGAGTCAATCATACAAACCTTGTTTGTGCTAATCGCCTGTGTTGTGGTGTGTTTTATCCTCACCCTTAGATTGCAACGAGCCATCACTCACCCTATCAAAAATTTGGTCGTATTGGTGCAACGTATTACCCGGCAAAAAGACTTTTCAAATCGAGCCGAACTTAACGGTATAAAAGAGTTAGATATTCTGATTGAAGCCTTTAATGGTATGTTAGAAAGAACTCAAGGTCATATTCAGCGCCAAGCTGACGCAGAAAATGAATACCGCACTCTCAATGTCAGTTTAGAAGAAAAAGTCAATCATCGTACCTTAGCCTTAAAAGAAGCAAATGCTGAACTCATTCAAACCTTAGAAAAGCTCCATCAATTTCAGCGCCAAATGGTCCAGAACGAAAAAATGGCATCTTTGGGCGATATGGTAGCAGGTGTCGCACACGAAGTTAATACGCCTATTGGTCTTGGCGTAACAGCCTCTACTATGATGTTAGACAGGCTAGTAGACCTGCGTAAGGCCTTTGAAGATAAAACGCTCAAAGCCAGCTCTCTTGCTAAATTTATTGCTGAAAGTGAAGAAAATCTAAATATTATCTATCGAAACCTAAATCGTGCTGCCGAACTTATCTCGAGTTTTAAACAAGTGGCGGTTGATCAAACCTCTGAAAATAATCGCATTTTTTGTTTCAGTAAGTTGATGGACGAAATTTTAATGTCAATGCGGCCTAAGTTAAAACGCGTAGAGCATGAAATAAAGATCCATTGTGATGACAGTTTGTACATAGAATCAAAGGCCGGCCCTATTAACCAAATCATGATCAATTTAATCATGAACTCCATTATTCACGGCTTTGAATTTATCGAACATGGCATTATCGATATCAACATCGAGATGCAAGATGAGAAAAAAGTATGTATTACGTTCAAGGATAATGGCAAAGGTATACCAGAGCCATTACGTAAACGTATTTTTGATCCCTTCGTCACCACCAAACGAGGGCAAGGTGGCAGTGGCTTGGGTATGCATTTGGTCTATAACCTCGTGACACAAGCACTGAATGGTTCAATTTCTGTGCAAAGTGAAAATGACAAGGGTGTTGAATTTAAAATAATTTTCCCTGTCAAACGGGTGGATCCGTCAGAAATGCCTCGCAGCGCCTTGTTTTAAAACAAGGGATGGGGCGTAATCAAGGATGAAATTTACTGAATAATACGAATTTGCGCTAAATATGCGTAATAATCTCGTGTTTTTATAAATTTTATCTAGATAAAACCCTGATTTTTAGATATTTTCTGATAAACTTTTAACCAAATTTATTAACATGGCGTTAAATTATGCAGACTCCTAATATTTTAATTGTTGAAGATGAAGTCGTTACCCGCACGACGCTAAAAAGTTTGTTTGAAGCGGAAGGTTATAACGTATTTGAAGCTGAAAATGGCGAGCAAATGCATGACTTTTTTGAAAACAATAACATTAACCTCGTTATTATGGATATTAATTTACCGGGTAAAAACGGCTTGATCTTAGCTCGTGAAGTGCGCGGTCGTAAAAATATCGGCCTTATTTTCCTTACTGGCCGTGATAACGATGTTGACCGTATACTTGGTTTAGAAATCGGTGCAGACGATTATTTAACGAAACCCTTTAATCCTCGTGAACTAACTATCAGAGCACGTAATTTATTAGCCCGTACCAGCAATACTAATGAAGATGATGACTTACCCAGTCGTGTAAACTTTAATGGATGGGTATTGGACGGCGATAGCCGTAGTTTGATTTCTCCAAGCAGTAAAGAATTCCGCTTACCACGCAGTGAATTCCGTGCCTTACATTTGTTTTTAAGCAACCCAGGTAAAATTCTTACTCGTGAACAATTAATATTAGAAATGACTGGTCGTGAATTACGTCCGAATGACCGTACCGTAGATGTCACAATACGTCGTATACGTAAGCATTTTGAATCAGAAATTAATGCAGATGATTTGATTGTCACCATTCATGGTGAAGGCTATCGTTTTTGTGGTTCGGTAGACGCATAAGCAAACAACCACCTTATGTTTGTTTAAAAGCAGCTTTGGCTGCTTTTTTAATGCCTAATTTTCTTTGTTAAGCTTGGTTTAAGTTTCAGCCCCTATTGTGTTTCCTATACGTGATACTTAGGAACATCCCCTTGAAGTTTATTAAATCTGCCCTTGTTATTTGTAGCCTTGGGTTTTCTATGGCCACAACATCTGCTGCTCAAGATTTACCTCAAAAGGCCCAAACTGCGCCTAACTTTACTATTCAAACTGAGCAACTTTCTGGCTCCTTGACAGACCTTAAAGGCAAGGTCGTTTATGTTGATTTTTGGGCGAGCTGGTGTAAACCCTGCCGTAAATCGTTTCCTTGGATGAACGAAATGCAAGCCAAGTACCCAGAAAAGTTACAAATCATAGCGATAAACTTAGATGCCGAACCCGAATTGGCCGCCGCGTTTTTAGATAACGTACCGGCCACCATGCCCATTGTCTATGACCCTCAAGGCGAAATTGCTTCAGCCTATCAGCTTTTAGGTATGCCAAGCAGTTATCTAATAGATAAAAAGGGCAACTTACGTTTAGCACACAAGGGCTTTTTCACTGAGAAAAAAGCCCTGTATGAACATGAAATTACCACTTTAATCAACGAACAGGAGTAGACCCAATGCGTCATAAGGTTCTAAAAATTAGCTTACTTTTATTATTAGTCCAGCTTGCGGGCTGCGCCAGTCTTGGTGTTCAACCCTGGGAAAGAGATCTATTAGCAAAAGACGAAATGGCCCTTGACGCTGAAGGTGTCGACCTTGCTCTTGACGACCATATTTATTTTAGTAAAGAAGCCACTAGCGGCGGTAGAGCCTTTGCCGGTGGAGGTTGTGGATGCAACTAATGAATAAACCAATCAATATCAGCAGCGCATTAGCGGCAGCCACGTGTGCACTTTTGGGTGCGCCTAATGCCAATGCGGCAGACACAGATGAGCTTTGGAAGTTTGATACCGCGTTAATGTACTATGGTGAAGTCGACCGTGTTACCGCAGTAGAGGCCATTATAGGTGCCACTAAAGATTTTGGTGACGAGCACATTTTTAGCGGTAAAGTGACTATCGATGGCCTAACTGGCGCCTCTGCCACTGGTGCGGTAGCGCAGCCTGTTGCACAAACCTTTACCCGCCCTTCAGGTGACGGCAATTATGTAACAGGCGCAGGTGAAACGCCTTTAGATGATACCTTTCATGATACGCGTGTGCAGTTAACTGCGCAGTGGACTCAACCTATTGCCGAGAATATGCGCGCCAGTGTCGGGGTCAATTTTTCAAATGAATACGATTATATGTCGTTTGCCGTGAATGGCTCTGTGGCTTATGACTTAAATCAAAAGAATACAACTCTATCTCTTGGCTTATCTTATGCCTTTGACACAATTAAACCAGAGGGCGGGATTCCTTTAGCATTTTCATCAGTAGCGATTAAGCCCTATAGCGATGACAGTGAAAATGAGCAAGAAAATGAAGACGAATATGAAGACGACTTTAACCGTACCCGCGTTGACGATTCAGATAACAAAAATACCATAGACTTAATGTTAGGGCTGACCCAAGTGATTAATCGACGCATGATCATGCAGTTTAATTATGGCTTGTCGCTGGTAGATGGCTATACCACTGATCCTTTTAAAATATTGTCGGTGGTGAACGAGCAAGGGCTTACTCAAGATTTGTTATATGAAAACCGGCCCGATACCCGCACACGCAACAGTTTTTATTGGCAAACAAAATACGCCTTAGACTTTGGTGTTGCTGATATCTCTTATCGTTTTGCCACTGATGATTGGAAAATTGACTCGCACACGATTGACTCACGTCTGCGTATTAACTTGTCTGACACCAGCTACCTACAACCGCACTTTCGCTACTATCAACAAGGCGCAGCAAAATTTTACCGTCCCTTCTTAATGGAAGGAGATAACGTGCCTGAATTTGCCAGTGCTGACTATCGCTTAGGTGAGATGACCGCCTATACGGTGGGTTTAAAATACGGCATGGAATTGGACAATGGTGATGAATTAGCCTTTAGACTAGAATATTATCAACAAACGCCTAAAAATGCCGGTTTTAATGAACCAGGCGCGTTACAAGATGTTGACTTATATCCCAGTTTGAAAGCGGTGATTGCCCAAGTGAGTTATCGGTTTTAAGCTATCATTACAGTGATAACTGACAGGCAAGACATTGAGCACGAAATCAACTCAACACGGCTATACCATTGAAAGAAAAAGCGACCACTTTTGTGGTCGCTTTTTTGCCATGGGCAGCCCTTGTGAATTATTAATTGATTCGACCGACGAGCAACTCGCTCATCATCTAACATCACTGGCCTATGGTGAAAGCAAGCGCATTGAGCAGAAGTTTAGTCGGTATAAGGCTGACAATTTACTACATCAAATCAATCATGCGGCTGGTCTTGAAGTAGCAATAGATGACGAAACCCACCGCCTGCTTAAATTTGCCGATACCTGTTATCACCTGAGTGATGGTATGTTTGATTTAAGTTCTGGCGTGTTGCGCAAAGCCTGGCAGTTTGATGGCTCAGACCGTATCCCCAGCGCCGATACCGTTAATCAGTTATTGCCCTTGATTGGTTGGTCTAAAGTGAAACTTTCAACTAAGCATATTCAGCTACCCATAGGAATGGAACTCGACTTAGGGGGAATTGGCAAAGAATATGCTGTCGATAGTGTTGCAAAACAGTGCGCACAAGAAGCAGCAGGTGTATCTGTGGTGGTTAACTTTGGTGGCGACATCCAAGTTACCCAAGCACGCGTAAACGAGCAGTATTGGCACATTGGTATTGAGAGCATTACTGACGACGGCGCAGCGGCCAAACTGCTGAAAATAAAGAGTGGTGGTTTAGCAACTAGCGGGGATTCTCGGCGGTTTTTGCTAAAAAATGGCAAACGGTACAGCCACATTTTGAATCCTTTAACGGGTTATCCCATTGAGGATGCACCGCGCTCAGTCACGGTTGTCGCGTCACATTGTATACAAGCAGGACTACTTGCTACTTTAGCATTGTTACAAGGCCCTGCTGCTGAGTCATTTTTACAAAGTCAAAACGTGCAATTTTGGTGTTATCGATAACTAGGGTATAACAAATTCAAGGTTATTGTTGCTGTCAGCCCCAATACTAAAGTCAAAAGTATGTACCACTCCAGCAACAGTAACGCTTACTTCATAGTCGCCGTAAAAACCACGTTGCTGATACACACCCGCTTCGTTGGTTTGACCACTGAAGTTGTTCCACCACGTTTTATATATGAGATTTTGCCACGCCTCGCCATTGGGCTTAATTTGCCAATTTTGCGAATACATGGCCCCCTTCGGTAGCCAATGACGTCCAGCCCAAAACCCCCAGGCTTGCACGCCAACTGTGGCTGGATGACTAAAAAAGATAGTTAAAAAGTCGCGAGTGAAGTCTGCTTGTAGCGAAGTGTCTGCTGTATTGACGTCAAATTCTGTAGCGCGGATAGCCAATTCTGGAAAGGCGCGATGGTAGCGTTCAATTAAGTCATAAATTGCCGTAATAGCCGTGAGGTTTTCACTAAAGTGACTTTGCAAACCAATGCCTGTGATAGGAGCATTGTTGGTTTTAAGATATTCAATGGTGTCTTGATAATGTTGTTGGTGAGCACTATTACGCCCGCCGCCAGATAAAATTGAGTAATCATTAATATACAGTGCTTGCTCGGGCAAGTTGAGTCTTGCTTGGTTAAACCAATCGAGCATGACATTATTGCCAAAAGCATCCATTAAATAGTGATTGTCAAAAGGCTCATTTAGCACGTCCCATTCATCTACATAAGCTTTAGTAGCTTGCGTAATGTCATCAATATGATCTAAAACCACTTGCTTCACTGCTGGATCGGCTTGACTAGGATCGTCGGGTAAATAGGACTGAACAAGAAGAGGCAAATTGCGTTTTGAGGGCCATACCAGAACGTGTCCTCGTGTATAAACCTTGTTCGTTTTTAGCCAATTGAGTGCAGCAATTGTTTGCTGTTGATTAAAGCTTTCGCCCCACTCTCCTGCCCACGGCGCCCATTTCAAATCGTTTTCGGTGCCTGACTGATTAAAGTTTGCCAGCAGCGTTTCTCTGTATTTGTCGCCATCAGAGGATTGCTGCATCAGCATGTCTGCCGCTACCACAGAGCCGAAGTGATAAGCATGGCGCAAAAAATTGATTTGTAGGTTTGTATTAGTAAGCGCATTGCCAGCACCGTCTTTGATGGTCAAGCTAAAGTCACCTTTACGAACGGCCTCAATGCGCTCCTCTGCTGCTTGTCGCCAAGCTGCATCGGACGCTCTGCCATCATAACTCAACTCCGTTTTTGGCAAACTTTCTAGACTCACTGACTGACCATAATTGTATAAAGCAATACCACCAATTTCGTAAGTTTGCGCTTTATTCCCTGCACCTACGCCAAATTTTAGCTGGAGCTCCCCTTTGGCAAAGTCCTGTGCAACTTGAACCGGTATTAAATATTCTTGCCACTCACTGTCACTGGTTATTTCCCTCTCCACATATTTAGTGTAGTCAGGAGCCGGACTCTCCATAAATACGGTAACAAAGCCACTACCACTTTCTGAGGTAGTAAAAGTGGTTCGAAAATACAAATGAACCAACATAACATCATCTTTAGTGACCGCTTTGTTCAAGGGGATCAGGATCTGACCATTCCAATAATCACCTTCTGGTTTTAGCACTTCTATTTTCAAGGCTTGGTTAAAATTAGCGTGAGTGGCGTCCACTACGTTCAGTTTAGCCACGGGATTAGCAGCATCACCTAAATAAGATATTGGCTGTAAAGCCTCGCTACTGGAGATGAGCAACTCACCACCCGCAGGGATGTTAACAGGTGTTGGAGGAGGTGGTGTTAACGGCGGTGCAACAGGCGGTGGGGCGGTTACGGTAGGGGTATTTCCGTCCCCCGAACTACCACAGGCAACTAACAACAGCCAAACTACACACCCTAAATAACACAGCTTCATTTCACACCCCTTTTTACGCAAATGACATCAATAAACAAGCAGGATGTTATTAGATTGTAAATAAGATAAGTGAGCCATGTAATATTTTGTTTTTTTAATTGCGATATAGCGTTTTTATTAAATGATAGCCAAATTGGGTTTTTACTGGACCATGCACTTCTAAAATTGCTTTTTTAAACACCACATTATCGAATGCCTTGACCATTTGCCCCGGTCGAAACTCACCTAAATCGCCGCCTTTTTTGCCAGAGGGACACAAAGAATGTTTTTTGGCTAACTGCTGAAAATTACCACCTTTGTCTAATAGGGCTTTAATCTTGAGCGCTTCAGCTTCGGTTTTTACTAATATGTGGCAGGCACAGGCTTTCATCATGGTGATTACTTTTTAGTTGATTGGATAAACGCTATGTTTAAACACAGCAGAAGTTCAAAAACAATGTTTATACTCAAATATCACTTTGTCTTTTAAATAGAAATAAGCTCAAACTTACCAGCGGAATGAGCGCAGATGACCAAATAATAGAATAGACCAGCACGCTCATTAAGCCTTCAGCGGCTTGTATCGCCGCTGATGTGCTCATAATTGCACTGGTAATAAGGGCTAATACTAGCGTAATCACCGTCATCCACGCCGATGAAAAACAGTATGCTCGTGGCAGTAAAGACTCTGCTGCGTACCACATTAACCACGCAGGGGCACTGATCAAAATAAGCAACAACACAGTGATTAAAATGATGACAGCCGTTTCCAAATCAGATTCCTTGTTGAATCGAGGTTAATTTAAAATGCCTAGTTAAAACTCGTATTCAATTGCAAAACGCAGTGTCCTGTCTTTACTGTTGCCATTAAAGCCTGCAATAGCAGCAAGTTCCCACTTTAATTGTTTAATACCACTGTAGCGATGGACGCCCATAAACGCAGGGCCTATACCCACAAAATCTTCACCGGTGTAGATTTCGATAGCGGGTTGTACTTCGGGCATAAACCGATAACGATACTGCAACCTAAATTCGGTTTCGAATTCATTGGGTACATTTTCACCCCACTCATAAATAAGCAGTGCATTTAATGTTAAGCTGGTACGGACAAATTCTTTTTCAAACAATACACCAGTGGTAAATTCAAAATTATTATCATCGTGCTGTTTTTCAAACTCAAACAATAGGCCCCAATCTGCCCAATATTGGCCTTGATCAGTTAACATGTAACGCGCTTCTAGTTCTATCCCCTGTAAACCGTAATCATCAGACTCATCGCGCTGCCCGCTAATATACGCTTCGATGATCAGGTACTCTGACACAGCTTGTCCATAGGCAAAACGTTGGGCCAAGACATTTTTATCATCAGTTTGACGAGAGGTAAAACGCCACTCAAATTTACGTTCATTGGCTATCACTAAAGGATGATATACCTTGTCTACCGGATTTCCGTCAGCCCAAACCTGCGTAATTCCCCCCCAGATGCTCATCACTAAGCACATTATTTTTGACTTGGTTTTCACTGGCTTTCACCTCTATGTGTTTGGGTGGCGATTCGATTCCACCAGTACCGAGCAATGATCGGGAATATAATGAGCGGCAAATACAAGCCAATTTGCAGCGTTGTAGGGGTGGCGGCATAGCCAATGAGTACATTTAATAAATGGCCATACTCTGACTCATTATCTACCAGCCATTGTGTGTTCCATATCGGTGCTGCGTCACTGATAACATCCACTTGCACCAGTAAATTGATGGCGTTCACTAGCTGCCCTGTAGCAAAAACAAGCAATACCAGCCAAGGTGCAAAAACGCCGTTTTTGCGGTTTAACCAATGAGTAAAGAAATACAACAAAATCGCTAAACTCAAGCAAATTCCTAAGCCTAAAAGCGTGCCAATCAACATCGACTGCAAGGCATTTTGCTGATTTAAATAACCATTAAAATACAATAGAAAGTTTGTACCCTTGGCTACAATAATTAGCACCAATAAACCACAAGCCATAATTTGATTAACACGAGAAATATCATGGCTGGAAAAAAGAAGGGGTGAAACCCCTAGCAAAACCACCAAACAATATATAAAAAAGTGTAAACACCACAAGGTGATCTCTAAGCCCGTGCCTGCAAACATTTCACCGAGCACATCCACTTGTTGAATAAAAATAAGTGAGCAAGCTAACCCTGCAAACAAGGATCCAATAAAAACCCGTTTAGACAATTGAACTTGACCCAGTAATAAACCAATCAATACAAATATGGGTAAGGCGTCCCGTAAAAATAAAATAACGGTATTAATTAACATCACCGCCTCCCGCTTCTTTTACAACAACCACCGTACCTCTGGCAGAATTAGGATTGTATTCACCGACAAAATCGTACTCTCCAGGCTGTAATGGCCCAATGAAGATATAGGTTTTACGTTTGGCAAAAATGACCTTTTGTCGGTTCAAAGAGAAACTATCGAATTCTTCAGGGGTATCGTCTTGATTGTGAATAATCAGTTTGACTTTTTTGCCTGCAGGAATGGTGATCCGAGAAGGAAAAAACAAATGGTCTTTTAGCACTAATTCATATTCAGTGACTGCCAATAAGGACGAGCTGAATACCATCAGTAGCAATAAAAAGTAGCGACTCAACTTAAACAAGCTCGGCTCCTTTTTGTGAAAACCTAAGCTCAACGGCTAAGCCGCCTAATGTCTCTGAATGACTGAGAGAAAGTGTAGCATGATGTAATTGAGCAATGTGTTTTGCAATCGCTAAACCTAGGCCACAGCCGGGCACATTGCTCGCGTGTCTGTCCCCACCGATGCGATAAAAACGTTCAAAAACAAGGGCGTATTCGGATGGGGCCATACCAGGGCCTGAATCTTCCACGTTAACCACGATTTCACCTTTGAGTTGACGTAAGGTGACCCGAATTTGTCCAAAATCGGGCGTGTATTTACTGGCATTTGAAATTAAGTTTTGCAGTAAAATTTCTAGCGCAAATTCATCACCCACCACATGACCACATTCACCCAATAACTCAATCTCTTGTTGTTTTTGCGCGATTTGCGGGTACACCGTAGCAATCACATTTTGGCACAAGGTTGTTAAATCCAACCTGACAAATTTGCCTCTGTACTGTTCGGGATTGGTGCGATTCAGTAATAATATTTGCTCAACCACATGACTCATACGCTCTATCCCTTGCTGTAAAAATGTCATATTAGTCATTGGTTGTTGCTGGGCTTGTAATTCAATGGCCAGATTGTGTGCGTTTATTTTCAAAACACTTAAGGGCGTACGCAGCTCGTGAGCTGCATCAGAGGCAAAACGTTTTTCACGCACAAAAGCCGATTCCAAACGTTCAAACAATTGGTTTAAGGTATTTACGACTGGCACTAACTCGGCGGCTTGAGGAATGGCAGATAAAGGACGAAGATCATCAGCTTTTTTAATTTTTAAGGCTTCAGACAATAAATTAAGTGGCAATAACCCTCGGCTAATAATTAGAAAGGTCAATGCCGCCAAAATAGCAATGGAAATAACCAAAGGGGTTACCGCAGCCAAAATCACGTTTTCTGCTAATTCAAAACGGTAACTCAGTGGCTGAGCCACGATAATCCATTGATTTTGCTCAGCAAGCCAATGGCTGTAAGTACGCCAGCGCTGGGCTAAAAAATTATTTTCGCCAAAGCCCTCCGAAAAATTACCTATTGCTGATGTGAGCTGCTGATTAGAAGAAACCAATACATGATTATCTTGCCAAATCTGAAAAGTAAAAGCACTTTGGTCCAGGTCAATCTTGCTTGAAGAGTGCAAAGAGGTGGATGCCAAAATCAAGGCCAAAGACTTCAGCTCGTCATCAAACACTGACGCCGCTTTTAACATACTACTGCGATACCCTTGAATTGCTGAAGCAAAGGTCACCAGGGTAATCACTGAAATCAGTATTAAGGTGAGATAGCGGCGAATTGACAAAGTCTAGTTGCCCTTAGCCACACTATACCCCACCCCACGTATGGTCTTGATAAACCCATCAGGTAGTTTTTTACGTAAGTGATGGATGTGGACCTCAATGGCGTTACTGGCGACTTCTTCACCCCATTCGTACAACTTAGACTCTAATTGCTCACGAGATTGAATGCGCCCTGCTTGCTCCATGAGAATTTTTAACACCATAAACTCTTTACGGGGAAGTTCTAACGTGGTGTCAGCAATGTTCACCACATGAGAGGCTGAATCAAGACTCACGTCTTTTATTTTTATAATGCTACTGACCGCTGTACCCAGACGACGTTCGATAACACGCAGGCGTGCGATGAGCTCAGCCACATCGAAAGGCTTACTTAAATAATCGTCAGCGCCTTGATCCAAGCCTTTAATTTTGTCTTCTATGGAATCCCGGGCGGTCAGTATTAACACGGGCATTCGGTTATTGTGCTGACGAATTCTTTTTAACAGACTCAAACCATCCATATCAGGCAAACCCAGATCCAATACCAACATGTCGCATTCGTTGGTTTGTACCGTCAGCCAAGCAGATTTAGCATTATTAACGTGATTAGCGGTAAATCCTTCCGCACGTAATGATTGATGTAAGCCTCTGGCTAATTGCATGTCATCTTCCACTAACAGTATTCGCATGCTGTTCTCTTACGTCGTTATTTCTTTAAATTTGAACAATATTAACAGGATAGTGCAAAAAATGAGGTCAATTACTTGTGAATTTTTGCCAACATTTGTTTAGCACGAAGTAATTCAAAGTCAATCCAACTGATGTGGGGGTTCTGATCCGCTATATTTATCGCTGTTTGCAAGTATTTTTGCGCTTGCGGATACGCTTTATGATCGAACCAATACTCCCCTATTCGTAAATTACTCATGATCCCTTGAGGATCCACTTCCAAGGCTTTTTCTAACAATTTTTCTGCCATAGGCTGGCTGCCGAAAGAGAACGGCCACCCTGGAGTATTGTGGTATAAATGGCCCAATTCGGCATAGGTTAACTCGGCAAACACTAGGGGATCTAAACGTAGAGCATGTTGCAATTCATCGCGGGCCTGTTTAGCGAGCTTTAGCCCCTCGATACCGGGAAATTGACTGGCGTAAAATGCTTTTATTAAACCACTGATAGCTGAGGCTTGGGGGTCGTTGGGATTTTGCTTACTTAAAATTTGTGCGTCTTTGACAAACTGTTGCAACAGCGTTTTATCAAGCTCTTGGGAATTAAAGACAGTAGAATTCTGCCAGTTTTCATACAATGCAGACACCGCCTCGTCATGGGCCCAAACACTAAGGCTCTGCGCCATGAATAGACACATCAAACATACGCGGCACAACATAATCAACGACCACCCCAATCACGAAACAGGGGGATAGATTAGTCTGGTTTTCTTAAGCCTTGCTTAATCGACTCGTCCTTTGTTTCATACTCACCTTCAATGATGTCACCCTCATTCGAAGACCTGCTGGTATATTCAGTTTGCGAGTGACTGTAATTTGTTTGAGCGGAACCGTTTTGCACCACCCTGACTACTAAGCGCGTTAACATGGCTTTAGCAATCAAAGGACGCGTTAAGGGCAAGCACAGTACGATACCAAAAATATCAGTAATAAATCCTGGGGTAACCAACATCACGCCGGCGATAACCAACAATAGCCCTTCCGCCATTTCTTGACCGGGCAATGTACCACCCTGCATTTTTTGTTGGGCAGTCATTAAGGTATGCAAGCCTTGCTGCCTGACTAAATGCGCACCTAAAAAGGCGGTAATAATAACGATAGCAACGGTGTTCCACCCGCCAATAATTTCGCCTACATGAATAAGTAAGGTAATTTCTAATATTGGAAGGATGGCGAATAACAGGAATAATTTGCCCACGGCGGTCTCAATTTAGCTAAAGTGAATTAAACAAAAAAGCAAAAGCGCTTTGTTAAGAAGGTAACATACAAGAGAGCCTAAAATAAGATGAAAGTTCAATGCGGTTAAGCGGGTCACCTTGGTCTGAAAAGAAAAAGTCACAGACAAACGTAGATGATAATGCGGTGAGACTTTAAATTACGCACATTTAATTTTGTGTTAAGTAATCAAAGAGTAGACTAAGGCCGTTAAAGGTATTGAGGCTATATAAACGTCAGCTCAGCACTTTCATTTTTTTAAACGCGAAACTATTTAATGACGGAAATGAATAAAACAATGTTAAACACAAAAAGTTACTGGTTATTAGCCTGTTTGGCCTACCTATTTTTAGCTCTTCCCCTTAACGCTCAGCAGTCGGATGCCTTTGCTGATTTGTTCACTGAAGAGCCTGAGTTTTTGCCCGTAGATGAGGCGTTTCAGTTTGAATTTACTCAAATGGATAAGCAACTCGTATTGAGTTGGACGGTCGCCGATGGTTACTATCTTTATAAGAAGCAGTTTAAAACCGTGGTTAAAAATGCTGAATTAGCCGATCCTCAATTTCCTCAATCTGAACAAATTGAAGATGAATTTTTTGGTGTATCAGAGGTGTTTCGTCACCAATTAAATATCACTTACCCCATCGTCCAGTCTGTTCAAGATGGCGTAGTAAAAATTCAATACCAAGGCTGTGCCGATGCCGGTTTATGTTATCCACCCACCATAAAGGTGGTTTATTTAGATGAAGTCGATGGGCCTGCCCTTTTAACCCAAACCAGCGGCTCGGCTGAAAATCCTACACCCAAATCGACACCTTCGACTAACAGCCAAGATAGCGCACCTGTATCTCAACAGTTCGAGCTTGCTGATTTACTCGCCAGCGATAAAAGCATGTCTTGGAGTTTATTTTTGTTTTTTTTGTTGGGTATTGGCTTAGCATTTACCCCTTGTGTGTTTCCGATGTACCCCATTTTGTCCGGGATTGTGATAGGACAAGGTAAGGGAATTAGTACCTCAAAGGCATTTAGTTTGTCGTTTATATATGTGCAAGGTATGGCGCTGACCTATTCCATATTGGGTTTAGTGGTGGCTTCAGCTGGCGTACAGTTTCAAGCAACTTTGCAGCACCCAGCTATATTAATCAGTTTAATCGTGATTTTTGTCTTGTTGGCCATTGTAATGTTCGGCGCTTACGAGTTGCAAATGCCCTCAAGCTGGCAAGAAAAACTCAATGCCATGAGTAACAAACAAAAAAGTGGCAGCTACATTGGGGTGTTTGTTATGGGTGCCATCTCTGGCTTAGTTGCATCCCCTTGCACCACCGCTCCGCTTACTGGCATTTTGTTGTATATCGCCCAAAGTGGTAATTTAGTACTTGGCTTTAGCGCCCTGTACGCGCTGAGTTTAGGCATGGGCATTCCGCTCATATTATTTGGCATTACAGGCGGTAAACTCTTACCTAAAGCGGGTAACTGGATGAATATTGTCAAGGTGACCTTTGGTTTTATGATGTTAGCCGTGGCGTTAATCTTTGTTGAACGTTTACAAAGTTATGTTCCACACGTTGCGATTGATCTTGCTTGGGCGGTGCTTGGACTCGCCAGTTTTAGTTACTTTTTTGTAATGAACCAAGAAAGCAAATTATCCTTCTTTAAAGGATTACGAGCTTTGGTTATTTTTGTCGGGCTGATGGCATCAGGTTTATACGCCTACCTCACTATTGCGCCTATTTTTAGTCATCAAACTTTGTCAAACGCTGTTAAATCTCAACAGGCACCAGTACAACACCCCGATTTCATCTTAGTGAAAGACCTCGAAGACTTTAAGGCTAAAGTCGCTGCTGCCAATGCACAGGGCAAAACCGTGATGTTAGATTTGTACGCTGATTGGTGTGTGGCTTGTAAAGAATTCGAAAAATTTACCTTTCCCGCCCCACCAGTAGTTGAAGCCCTGAGTAATAGTGTTTGGATGCAAATTGACCTAACTGACAATACGCCGCTTAACTTACAATTTCAGGAGTATTTTTCAGTATTAGGATTACCTACCATTCTATTTTTTAATGAACAGGGCGAAGAAGTCGAATCAGCTCGCGTCACGGGTTTTATGAAAGCCCAGCCCTTTGCAGCTCACGTTAATCAGATATTCAACTAGTACAAGTAGTAAGCAGACTCTAAGCCATGAGTCCGCTTGTTTGCTACCGGGTGTGCACTAGCTGGCGTGTCTACCACCGTTTTTCTAACACTTGTTCCAATTCTTCTGCAGGAACAGGTCTGGAGAAAAAATAACCCTGTAAGTTATAGCAGCCATGTTGTTTGAAAAAGTCTACTTGGTGTTGCTCTTCTATGCCCTCTGCTACGCAGGACATACTTAGCTGTTTTGCCATACTCAAGGTGGTTAAAATAATCGCTTCGTTATTTTTATTTTTGCCAATATCGTCAACAAAACTTTTATCCACCTTGATGACGTCGATAGGGAATTCTTTCAAGTATTTTAGTGAAGAGAAGCCCGTGCCAAAGTCGTCCAATGCAATCAAAAAGCCCTTTTGTTTTATTTGCATCATGTAATCGAGGGCTTTTTCGTAGTCTCTCATTAAGGCACTTTCCGTGATCTCAAAACGAATAGACGATATCGGGATCTCGTGCGCTTCCAATAGGAACATAATGCGGTCAATAGAAGACTGAGTTTCAAAATGCCGCGCTGACAAGTTAACCGATAAATAGCCGTCAAAGCCTTGGTTGTTTAATTTTTTCAACACCGGCATCGCGCGCTCAAAAGCATCTAAGGTCATGTACTCAATTAAGCCCAGTTCTTCGGAGATTGGAATAAACTTGTCTGGTGGCACCATGCCGTTGCGAGTCGGCCAGCGCATTAAGATCTCAAAACCTTCAACCCGACCGGAGTCAACATTGACGATGGCCTGATAGTAATTTTGGAAACGCTTTTGTTTGTGTGCGGCTTTTAATTTATTTTCCAAAGCCATGCGTTCTTTAACAATGGCATCCATGCGTTCGGTAAAGAATTGAAAATTACTCCTTCCCTGTTCCTTGGCATGGTACATCGCAATATCAGCATTTTTGAGCAACTCTTCTGCAGTTGCTCCATCACCCGGATACATGGCAATACCGATACTCGATGACACACTCACGGTTTGGTTCATGATTACAATAGGTAGGTCTATTAATGCACTTATTTCTACCACTAAGGCACTGATCGCTTCAGCTGAGCTGACCTCTTCAATCATGATGACAAATTCATCACCACCTAAGCGCGCGACAGTGTCTTCTTTGCGTAATTTATTGATTAATCGGTCAGACACAATTTTCAGTAATTCATCGCCTGCTTTGTGGCCTAAGCTGTCGTTCACTTGCTTAAAGCGGTCTAAATCAATAAAAAATAAAGCCATGCTTTGGTGGTGTCGATTGGCGTGTTCTAAGCCGCGTTCAACACGATCAAGCAATAAAGCACGATTAGGTAAACCTGTTAATGAATCGAAGTTAGCCAAACGTCTGAGTTTTTCTTCGGCTTTTTTCTGTTCACTAATATCTGAAACAATCAGCAAATAGTATTCAATGCGACTGGCATCATGACTGCTTGCTATCGCATTAATATGAATTAGTACGTCGCAAACCGAGCCGTCTAAAAAGACAATTTTGTCTTCACCTTTCCAGTATTTGTTTGCTTTTAAATGTTGCAGTTTATCCCAAAACTTAATTGACTCAGGTGATTGAACATCACGAATTTTTGCCAAAGATGCCTGCAATGCATTATCACTCGGAATATTAAATACAGACTTAAAAGCGTCGTTGGCGGCGATAGGTAATTGCTGACTGTCGTATATCAATACCCAATCATGAGTATGTTTAAAGGCCTCAGCAAACAGTCTGGAATTTTCTTGGTTGGCTAGATTGTCTGTTACGTTAGTGTAGGTTCCAGTAACCACTAAGGGTAAACCCTGTGCATCTGACTGCACTATACTGCCCAAGTCTCGATACCAAATCCAACTTCCATCGGCGGCATGCATTCTAAATGTCACGTCGAGCTCTGAATCTGTCCCTCTAAAAAATCGTTGCCATTGGTTTTGATAATAGCCGCAGTCTATAGGGTGAATAAGAGCAAGGTGTTCTTGGAATTTTACTTTTTCAGACGCATTACCGTGCCCCAACTCATCCGTCAGTCTTGGAGTAAAAAATAACTGTTTGGTCACATCAAACTCCCAAATTCCACTATTACTGGCAGTCAGAGCAAGGGTAAGCTTATTTTTACTTTCAACCACTTCATTGTGGGCCGCGCGCAAAGCGAGATCATTTTTACGTTTGCGCCATGCAAGTAGCAATAAAAACGAACTTAGAACCACAACATAAGAGGCGATGGCCCACGGTGACAGCCAAGGTGCATAGCCAACATGAATAGTAATAAAAGCTTCTTCTCCTTTAACCCCTGTTCCAGAATCAAAAGCCACTACGGCAAAGGTATACTCACCAGGACGCAGTTTAGGAAACAAGACCTCTGGCACTCGCGTTTCGGTAAACGCAATTTCGCTGGCTCCTGAGAGACGATAACCGTAGCGAGTGCTCGTTTGATTTTCGTATTGCAGGGTCGAAAAATAGATTTTTAAGCCCACGTCCTCATGGTTTAGCTCAATATGCTGACCATTAAGACTGGTTTTTGGCATACTCAGTAATCGGGTAGATAATTCAACATTGGTAATGCGCACTTGATTTTGAATAGTATCTGAACTCGATTCTGTTAATTTTTTAGGAGCAAATATAGTTAGTCCTTTAGGCGAGCCATATACCATTTTGCCGTCAAGTAGGGTGGTATTAGTAAACTGATTAAATTCTAGATTTTTTAAGCCTTGTGCCACACCAAATTTCTGTAAGTACTGAGTCACAGGATTAAATTTCAAAATACCTGCATGAGAGCTCATCCAAATATTGCCTAACTCATCCAACTGCAAACCATAAATAGAATTTGTCGGTAACAAGTTGTCCTTGTCATAAAAAAACTTTTGTTCATGCGTTTTGTTATCTATACCCACTAAGCCATAGCCAGTATAGGCAATCCATACTATGCCATGCTCATCTAACACGGCGCTATCAGGGTATATATTTGCACGATGCTGCTTTGCCTTTAAACTGTGTAACAAAGTGAACTGGCTTGTTTGATTATCAAGTTCCCATAGCTGGCCAAGTAAACTCAACAAGGTCGTATTGGGCCTATCAGCTAACGGCGGCAAAAGCGCGTACGCTTGAGCAATATTGACTGCACTGGGTGTTTCTAATGGCCGTACTTCTCCAGTTTTGGGTTTATAGCGATAGAGACTGTTTACGGTGAAAAATAGGATGTCACCATCTGGTAGCAAACGCATACCATACACGCCCTCATTAAGTAACTTTTGATCCGTAGGATTCTTAACATTTAAGGGGATAGTACGCTTAGCTTTAGCATCAAAATGAACAATTGAAGCGCCAGCAAAAAGCCATAGGTTTTGCTCTTTGTCTTTAAAAATACGACTGATAGTTGCTGAAGAATATTGGGACTTTTCATTAGAGGTACTGAGAAAACTTTGTGATTCACCTTCATTCAGATTGTAAACATTAAGACCATTTCGAGTGCCTATCCATAACTCATCATTGTTGTCTGAATAAACACTTAAAACATTGTTATTACTAAGTATTTTGTTATCACGTCCCCCTCGAGCATTAAATACATTAGTAAATAAGGTCGTTTTAGGTGACCAATAAAGAGCGCCATCTGCTTCCGAACCAAGCCACAGATTTTGTTTTTTATCAATAAGAATATCCAGTAGTACATCCGAGGCCAGACTTTCACGACTGTCGGTGGGTAAAAACAAATGTTGTAACTGCGACGTTTGTTGGTTGTAGCTATATAATCCTTGATCGGTGGCGATATAAAAGAGTCCGTTTGACGCTTGTGCGAAACGCCAAATATTGCGATGCTCAATATGACGAGTCGAAAGTGGCAAAGCGCTCTTACCATGCACATAAGCCAGAGTCTCTGTTAAGGGTAAGCTATAGAGCCCCTCCACCGTGCCTATCCACAAACGGTGCTTGTCTGTGTATAAAAATTTACTGTTTAACTGATCTAAGCTAGGAGCGACTTGCTGCAGATAGTCAACATTGACCGCTTTGCCCGTTTCACTATCCACAGCTAATAATTTAGATGCTGTGGCTAAAAATAAGGTGGTATCTTGCAATAAAGCCCATCGAAAAATATCGTAAGCCTCAATATCTTTATCATTCATTTGATACACAGTCGTTAGAGACTGAGTTTGATAAGAATATTTGACCACCATTTGTTCCATCACAAACCAAATATCGCCCTGTTTATCTTCAAAAATTTGATAATTGACTTGCTGAAAATTGGGATCTGAAAGGCTCTGAAAATCGACCACTTTTTGGTTTTTACCGGTCTGTAAATTTAACTGAAAGACCCCCCTATCTTCAGAGCCTATCCATAGATTTCCCTTTGAATCTTGGAATAAACTGTTGATTGGCACATTAAGTAACTCGTTATTATTACCCGCAATTGACTCTACTCTATATCCATCGTAACGGTTTAGCCCGTCGTAAGTACCAATCCATAAAAAGCCATTTTGATCGATTAATAAGGTATTAACAGTGTCTTGAGATAAACCCTGCTCAGTAGATACCCGAAGAAATGTCGGTTCAGAAAGTAAAGGATTAGCCTGCGCAAAGGCACAAAAAACCAGACATAACAGTGCCACTAAAAAATTCGGGGCTGGACTTTTAATGTAACGAAGAAAACGAATCCGCTTTATGGATTGTAGATACCGCAGATGTTTTGCTGCCATCAATTCTAATAACTCTCGTTTTAGTTAATAACTCAACCTGTAATAGTAAAATCCACTAGGCTAAAAATGTCACGTATTCTAATCATTACAGCAACAGCCTTTGGCAATCATTCGCCTTGGTTTCCCGCCTCGCCTAACTCAACGTTAACCTAGCGAGTACCGAATAGTTTGTCACCCGCATCACCTAAGCCAGGCAGGATATAGCCTTGCTCATTTAACTTTAAATCAATGGCCGCGGTATAAATATCGACATCTGGATGTTTTTCTTGCACTGCCGCTATTCCCTCAGGCGCTGCCACAAGAAACAAACCCATAATGTCAGTACAGCCTTTTTGTTTTAACAAGTCAATTGTAGCAATCAGTGTGCCTCCAGTGGCTAACATTGGATCAACAATCAAGGCGGTGCGCTGGGCGATATCTTTGACGACTTTGTCAAAATAAGCGACCGGCTGTAAAGTTTCCTCGTCACGATATAAACCCACTACACTGATTTTAGCGTTAGGTATTAACTTCATCACACCATCTAACATGCCCAAACCAGCACGTAAAATTGGCACAACGGTTATTTTTTTTCCTTTTATTTTGCGCGTTTCAATTGTCTCATCATTCCACCCTTTAATACTTACTAGCTCTGTTTCTAGATTTCGGGTTGCTTCATAAGTAAGTAGATTGCCCACCTCACTGGCCAATTCGCGAAAATCTTTACTACTTATGCCCGCTTCTCGCATAAGACCAAGTTTATGTTGCACTAAGGGATGATTGATTTCTTTTATAGCCATGGTTAATACTCGTTTAAATTAAATAGAACGTAATTGCTGACTGTAGTGTACTCCATGAATAAGTAATTCTGGATAAAAAGCGGTGAAAGTCGTTTCAAATTCTGGCAAATTTGCTAGGAAAAAAACGTAGGCGGTATCAGCAAAAATTATCTTATTGTTTAGTCTTCGCTCAATACTTTTCATAGCACGCAAACAAGTATCAGCTTGCTGATATTCCAACAACCAGCGGTCAGTCACTAAGCTATGAGACAAGCGCTTAAAGTGATGGGTATCAATCCCATCGAAGACGCTCAGTTGATGATAAAAACGCGTTAACACCTGTTCTTTTGTTTGCAAGGTTAAACCGTCCCATTGCTGCATCAAGAGATAGTCAAAGGTGATATCAATGATAATCCCCGCGACTCGGCGCAGTTCGCTAGGGAACATTTTACGCAAATTTTTGACTAACTCATGGTTATCGGTGAATGAATCGACCTTACGGTGGAGTTGCACACCAATAGCGAGCTCTCTAGGCAAATGAATCAAAGACGAGCCTTTAACAAAATCGCCAAGGAAATTACCAAGCAAACTGGTTTGCGTATGATTGGCGATATGTATGTGTGCTATATAATTCAAAATGTACTCTATTTGACGATAAAAAATTAAAACTTTGCGGTAAACTTCGCTGATAAGACCAGTATTTTGCTGCTATATTCTAAATGCTCCCTATAATAGCTGCTCTTTGAACGTTCAAGCAGCTATTTTGATTACAAAATAGGATATCTAATTAAGTGACAACAGCGTGAAAGTATTACTCATAAACGGACCCAATCTAAATATGCTCGGGAAGCGAGAGCCTCATATTTACGGTGCAGAGAGCTTAGATGAAATTGTCCTTAGGCTAAAGCATCGAGCAACTGAGCTTAGTATTGAACTTGAGCATGTCCAGTCAAATGCTGAACATGAACTTATCAATGCTATTCATGCTGCGTTTAACAAGGTTGATTATATATTAATTAATCCTGGCGCCTTCACGCATAGCAGTATTGCATTACGAGATGCCTTGTTGAGTGTCAATATCCCTTTTAGCGAAATACACCTTTCTAATGTTCACGCTCGCGAATCGTTCAGACACCATTCTTATTTAAGTGACGTTGCCCAAGGGGTCATGTGTGGTTTTGGCACTCAAGGCTACGAATTTGGCTTATTAGCAGCGCAGCAGTACCTTAAGAACAAATAACGATCTACCAAGACCAAATACAAATACAAATTGAACAGAGAGAATTATCATGGATATACGTAAAATTAAAAAATTGATAGAACTGGTTGAAGAATCAGGCATATCTGAACTAGAAATCACTGAAGGTGAAGAGTCAGTAAGAATTCATCGCGGACAGTCTGCTGGCGTTCAGTACGCACCTGTGCAGTATGCACCACAGCCCCAATATTCTGCCGCACCTGCTCCAGCCGCCCCTGCTGCACCAGCTGAAACCGCAGCAGCGGCAGCACCCTCTGGCCATATATTACGCTCTCCTATGGTAGGAACGTTTTACCGTTCATCATCACCAGGCGTTAAAGCATTTGTTGAAGTGGGCCAGAAAGTAAACGTGGGTGATACGCTATGTATTATCGAAGCCATGAAAATGATGAATCAAATCGAATCAGATAAAGCTGGTGTGATTAAACAGATTTTAGTGGATAACCAAGACCCGGTTGAATTTGATCAACCCATGTTTGTGATTGAATAAAGGCAGATTAGCATGCTTAAAAAAGTTCTTATTGCCAACCGTGGAGAAATTGCCTTGCGCATTCTTCGCGCTTGCAAAGAGTTAGGCATAAAAACAGTTGCTGTGCATTCAACCGCGGATGAATCGCTCAAGCACGTACTGTTAGCCGACGAAACGATTTGTATCGGTAAAGCTTCGGCCACCGAAAGTTACTTAAATATTCCCCGCATTATTGCCGCTGCTGAAATCACTGACGCAGATGCCATTCACCCTGGTTACGGCTTTTTGGCTGAAAATGCAGCATTTGCTGACGCAGTAGAAAAAAGTGGCTTTATTTTTATTGGTCCTAAAGCCGATACCATTAACCTTATGGGCGATAAAGTATCTGCAATCAAATCAATGAAAGCGGCAGGCGTACCTTGCGTTCCGGGCTCTGATGGCCCACTAGGCAGTGACGAAGCCGTCAACAAAGCAACTGCAGCGCGTATTGGTTACCCCATTATCGTTAAGGCAGCTGGCGGTGGCGGTGGTCGAGGTATGCGTGTTGTACGCAGCGAGTCTGAGCTGATTAGCGCAATAGCAACCACGCAAGCTGAAGCTGGCGCAGCCTTTGGCAATGACATTGTCTACATGGAAAAGTTTTTAGAAAACCCACGCCACGTAGAAATACAAATATTGGCTGATGGCCAAGGTGGCGCTATCCATTTAGGTGAGCGCGATTGCTCTATGCAACGTCGTCATCAAAAAGTGGTAGAAGAGGCGCCAGCGCCTGGCATTACCCCTGAAATGCGAGCAAAAATTGGCGCAAGATGTTGCCAAGCTTGTGTTGAAATTGGTTATCGTGGCGCGGGTACCTTTGAGTTTTTATTCGAAAATGGTGAGTTCTATTTTATTGAAATGAATACACGTATTCAGGTTGAACACCCTGTTTCTGAAATGATAACCGGCATTGATTTAATTAAAGAACAATTAAGTATTGCTGCTGGAAATAAACTGTCAATTGATCAGTCACAGGTTCAGATCCGCGGCCATGCTATTGAATGTCGTATTAACGCTGAAGATCCAGAAACCTTTATACCAAGTCCTGGCAAAATTAACCAATTCCACTCACCTGGTGGTTTAGGCGTACGTTGGGATTCGCATATTTATGCGGATTACAAAGTCCCTCCCTATTATGATTCGATGATAGGTAAGCTGATCACCTACGGTGAAACTCGTGAAGTGGCAATTGCTCGAATGCGACATGCTCTTGATGAATTAATCATCACTGGCATAAAAACCAACATCCCACTGCAGAAAAAAATAATGGCTGATGAAGCCTTCGCCAAAGGTGGCGCTAACATCCATTATCTTGAGAAAAAACTCGGTATGGGTGGTCACTAAATAAAATGAGGATTATGGTGTTGACGCACCATAATCCTATTTTACCTAGCGTTTTTGCCTATCCCCCTAACTCAATTCAGTATTTCCCTTTCTTTAAAACCATTTTTAAATTTGACCTGATATAATACGCCCTTTGCCAGTCAGTGAAATTTTGCCATGCCATGGATCCAGTTAAAAATTAGTAGTCCAGCTAAATACGCCGAACAAGTAGGCGATATGCTCAGCGCCAATGGTTCTCAAGCCGTTAGTTTCTTTGATGCTAAAGACACGCCTATGTACGAACCTAAACCTGGCGAAGTCATGTTATGGCCTGATACTGAGGTGGTAGGTTTATATGACGCTAATTACGATATGGCGGCCCTTATAACACGCCTAGAAAAATCAAAAATTTTAGGCAAAGGTTTTGCGCATAAAATCGAACAGTTAGAAGACAAAGACTGGGAACGTGAGTGGATGTTGAATTTTCATCCTATGCAATTTGGCACCCGCTTATGGATTTGCCCAAGCTGGCGCGAAGTACCCGATCCAAACGCAGTTAATGTGATGTTAGATCCTGGTTTAGCTTTTGGCACAGGCACACACCCAACTACCGCATTATGTTTAACGTGGTTAGACGGCTTAACGTTACACGATTCAACCGTGGTCGATTTTGGTTGTGGCTCCGGCATACTGGGCATCGCAGCCTTAAAATTAGGTGCCAAACGGGTGGTCGGAATCGACATCGACCCCCAAGCGATTCTGGCCAGTCAGGACAATGCCAACCGCAACAACGTAGGCGCTCAAATAGAACTCTATTTACCGGCTAACCAGCCAGAATTACAAGCCGACGTAGTACTCGCCAACATTCTCGCTGCGCCCATCCGTGAACTACGTCACATCATTAGTGGCTACTGCAAACCCGGTGGCAAGCTGGTGTTATCAGGCATCCTCGACAACCAAGCACAAGAAATTAACGACCTTTACAGCCAAGAATTCGATATGGAACCGATTGCGATACAAGGGGATTGGGCACGAGTGTCTGGGATAAAACGGTAAGTTTAAACGCTACGCTAAATCTATGCGCTGACGCTTACTTTTTGCTGCTGTTGGCAAAAAGTGAGGCGAGCCTCGGGACGAGGTTTGAAAAACGGCATAGATGCCATAAGCGCAGCGCATGCTGTGTCGCGAAGCGATAAGTTTGGTGCGCACAGCGCATATCTTGGTTTTTAAAAAGAGAGAGGAATGGTGCCGACTACCGGAATCGAACTGGTGACCTACTGATTACAAGTCAGTTGCTCTACCAACTGAGCTAAGTCGGCACAAGGTGTAACCCTTACTGGCGATATTAACGTATTAAATATCGCTTTGTGACGCTGCGTTAGGATGTTGGTAACTGCCAACGAAGGCGGTAGCCCTAAAGCGAGCGCCATTTTATTCATCACGCTGTGCTTGTCAAAACCTTTCCGAGTTTTCGCTCAATTTTTAAACACAAATCAGTCTGTTTGCTTCTTTTTCAAGCAACGGAAAGTGCTGGGCTGGCAGATAGGCTGTTAGACTCTGCAGTTTTTCACCTAAACCCGCATAACTATTAGCGCAAATGTTTAAATGTCCCATTTTACGTTTTGGTCTCACTGTTTTGTCATACCAGTGCAGGTGAGTACCAGCAACGCTTAATAGTTCTTTTGAGAAATCATTACAACCTACAATATTAATCATCGCTGTAGGGCTAGTTACTTCAGTTGAGCCTAAAGGCAGTCCGGCTATGGCACGAATATGATTTTCAAACTGGCAGGTATCGGCACCTTGCATAGTCCAATGGCCAGAGTTATGTACTCTGGGCGCTATTTCATTAACCAAGAGTTGCTCACCTAACTGAAAAAATTCAACGGCCAACACACCAACATAATCCAGTTCTTCGGCTAGCTTGTTAAAAATTGTTTTAGCTTGCTCTGCTAGTTTTTCATCAACATAAGGCGCTGGAGCTACAGAGACACTGAGCTGGCCTTGATGATGCAAATTTTCTGCTAGTGGATAATAGGCTACTTTACCTTTTCCATCGCGAACACCAACAAGTGAAAGTTCACGTTCAAAGTGCAGCATTTTTTCTATCACTAAAGGCACTTTTACCAGATCTAGCGAGGACAACTGCGCTTTTAGCGCGGGTAATTCGCTGGTAGCACTTAAGCGCCATTGCCCATAACCATCATAGCCATCGCGACTGGCTTTGATTATCAATTTTTCGCCTAAGAGTTCAACCGCTGCATCTAGTTGCTCAACATGAGTAATAACTTGATATGGACAATTGGCGATATCGAGGCCTGATAATAAGCGTTTTTCTTTAACTCTGTCTGCACCTGCCATAATGGCTTCTATGCTCGGTTTGAGCTTGCCGCTAGCATTCACTTTTTCAAGTAAATCTTGCGGAATATGTTCAAACTCAACCGAAATGGCCACAGCAGAATCTATTGCTTGTGTTAAAGTTTGCTCACTGACTATTTTGCTAATAGGGTCAACAACTTCAAGGGTATTAACATCTACAGCTCTTACTTGTAATCCTAAAGGAAAACTCGCTAACGCCATCATTCTGGCAAGTTGCCCAGAACCTAAAATTAATATACTCATTTCAAAAGCACCACGTTATTGTTGGGGTAGCGTTAATTCTTCGATAGCGAGCACTTTGGCAGTTTGTTCAGCTCTAAATTTGATAATGGCTTGTTGCACGTCTTTATCGTGTAAGGCTACAACTTGTGCTGCCAGCAAACCTGCATTCGCAGCCCCAGCCTCGCCAATGGCTAACGTACCCACCGCCACGCCTTTAGGCATTTGAACAATAGATAATAACGAGTCAATACCATTAAGTTGGCTAGAACGCACCGGAACACCAAAAACCGGTAAATGAGTATGCGCAGCAATCATGCCCGGCAAATGTGCGGCACCGCCTGCCCCACCAATAATGACCTGGAAACCCTGCTCTGCTGCTTGCTCTGCAAACTCAGTAAGAAGGTTAGGTGTGCGGTGCGCTGATACGACTTTGGCGACATAGCTAACACCTAGATTATCTAACATAATCGCCGCTTGTTGCATGGTTGGCCAATCTGAATTAGAGCCCATCACTATTGCCACTTTTGGCATATTCTTCTCACTTACGTTGAAAGTTTAGCCCGCAAATTGAAGCGTTAGCTGACTAAGTAAAATTTAGGGACGCAGATTGTAGCCTAAGTCGACCGTGTGCTTAAAGCTTAAAGTCCGCATCAGCTTGATTTTTAAGCAAACACGTAAAAGGCTACAGCCTCAAAAAGCAAAAATCCGCTGAAAATTTAATTTCAGCGGATTTTAAAATCAGTTAACTGATGTTTGACTACTAGCTTTTTTGACGGCGCATAGCGGCAAAAAATTCATCATTGGTTTTTGTCATCGATAATTTATCGATAAGAAATTCCATCGCATCAATTTCAGACATTTCATGCACAATTTTACGCAAGATCCACATTTTCTGTAGCTCATCTTGGGTAGTCAAAAGCTCTTCACGTCTTGTACCAGAACGGTTGTAATCAATTGCAGGAAACACTCGTTTCTCCGCAATTTTGCGGTTCAAGTGTAATTCCATATTACCGGTACCTTTAAATTCTTCGTAGATAACTTCATCCATCTTAGAACCGGTATCAATCAAAGCAGTGGCAATAATAGTTAAACTACCGCCTTCTTCAATATTACGTGCCGCACCGAAGAAACGCTTAGGTTTGTGCAACGCATTAGCGTCAACACCACCGGTTAGTACCTTACCTGAAGAAGGAATAACCGTGTTATAAGCACGGGCTAAACGGGTAATTGAATCTAATAAAATAACCACATCTTTCTTATGCTCAACTAAGCGCTTGGCTTTTTCGATAACCATTTCAGCAACTTGCACGTGGCGACTGGCTGGCTCATCAAAGGTTGAAGCAATCACTTCGCCGCGCACGAGGCGTTGCATTTCAGTGACTTCTTCAGGGCGCTCATCAATCAGCAATACCATCAACACACATTCAGGATGGTTTGCAGCAATAGATTGAGCAATATTTTGCAGCAATAATGTTTTACCGGCTTTGGGCGGTGCCACTATTAAGCCACGCTGACCACGGCCAATGGGTGAGGCAAGATCTAATACACGAGCGGTAATATCTTCACTACTGCCATTTCCACGTTGCATCGTTAGACGTTCATTGGCATGTAAAGGGGTAAGGTTTTCAAAAAGAATTTTATTACGAGAGCTTTCAGGACGGTCAAAGTTAACTTCACTGATTTTAAGCAGCGCGAAGTAACGTTCACTGTCTTTTGGCGGTCGTATTTTTCCAGAAATGGTGTCCCCGGTACGCAGGTTAAAGCGTCTAATTTGACTTGGGGATACATAAATATCATCTGGGCCGGCCAAATATGATGCATCATTGGAACGCAAGAAACCAAATCCGTCTTGCAGTATTTCTAATACGCCGTCACCAAAAATATCTTCACCGCTTTTGGCATGAGATTTTAAAATTGAAAAAATGATATCTTGTTTACGAGCTCGTGCCATATTTTCCAACTTCATTTCGTCGGCTAAGGCTACAAGTTCACTGATCGGTTTTTTTTTGAGTTCCGTTAGGTTCATATTGGTGGGTCTTTATGCTTGAAGATTGCCTGTTGGCAACTTTGGTTGAATAATTCAAGGGTATTTACTAATTCATATTTCTGATTTGAGCAAAAACTGGCTGTTCATGGACGAACGTTTAAAAGTTATCACCAAAAAACAGCAACGTCTAGCTAAAATATGCGCCTTGTCTTGCCTTGTGTCAAATAAACTGTTCAAAATTTAAAACATCTTGAGTTGTGCAAGATTAAATAGCAGAATCAAGCGGCACATTATTGCAGATACATTCGAATAAAAAAGCCTAGCATAGCTAGGCTCTGTAATTTGGCTTTAACGAGATTAAATATTGCTATTTATAAACTCTACTAATTGCGACTTAGATAACGCACCCACTTTTGTAGCGGCGACATTCCCACCTTTGAACAATAAAAGAGTTGGAATACCTCTAATACCAAACTTTGGTGGTGTTTCGTTATTTTCATCGACATTAAGCTTGCCAACTGTTACTTTGCCTTCGAATTCGTCAGCAACTTCATGCAATATTGGCGCAATCATTTTACACGGACCACACCATTCCGCCCAGAAGTCAACCAACACAGGACCAGCAGCATTGATAACATCGGCCTCGAAACTATCGTCAGTCAACTGGATAATTTTGTCGCTCATTCTTTTCTCCGTAATTTTTTCTCTCGCTGACTTTATTCAGCGCGGTCATGATTGTTATATAGAAACTGGTTTTTAATGCAAGCACAGATAAGCTATAAGCTATGCAAACAACACATTTAACCGAAACAAATTTTTCAGACTTGCCGATTAACGAGCAAGTCGTCAAGGCGCTAAGTGCAGCGAATTTTAATCATTGCACGCCTATTCAAGCATTAAGTTTACCACCTTTATTAGCTGGCCACGATATCGCAGGCCAAGCCCAAACGGGTACAGGTAAAACCATTGCTTTTCTAGTGGCAACATTTCACTACTTACTGGCAAATCCGCAGCCAAATAAAAAACAACCGCGGGCCATTATTATGGCACCAACTCGTGAGCTAGCAGTGCAAATTTTTAATGACGCTGAATTGCTTAGCAAACACACGGGCTTATCCCTTGGACTCATTTATGGGGGCGAAGGTTATGAAAGTCAACGTGATAGTTTGCAACGAGGTGTAGATATTATTATCGGCACTACGGGTCGTATCATTGACTACTATAAACAAAATATATTCTCCCTTGAGGGTATACAAGTAGCTGTACTTGATGAAGCTGACCGCATGTTTGATTTAGGCTTTATTAAAGACATACGCTTTTTGTTTAACCGTATGCCTAAAGCCACTGAACGCTTAAGCATGTTATTTTCCGCCACGCTATCGTATCGCGTGCAAGAACTTGCATATGAGCACATGAATAATCCAACTCATGTACAAATTGAGCCTGAGCGTAAAACCGCTGAACGCGTACAGGAAGAGTTATTTTATCCTTCTGACGAAGACAAGATGCCTTTGTTGCTTAGTTTGATGGAAGAAGAATGGCCTGATAAAGCGATTGTTTTTGCTAACACCAAACATAGTTGCGAAAAAGTAGCCGATTGGCTACAAGCTGATGGCCATCGTGTGGGTTTGTTAAGTGGGGATGTACCGCAAAATAAACGCCTGAAGATTTTGGAAAACTTCACCTCTGGTGTATTAGACATATTAGTTGCTACTGACGTTGCAGCTCGTGGACTGCATATTCCTATGGTAAGTCATGTATTTAATTATGATTTACCTGACGATGCTGAAGATTATGTGCACCGCATTGGCCGTACAGGTCGAGCTGGACAAAGTGGCAAATCTATCAGTTTTGCCTGTGAGAAATATGCCTTAAATTTGCCGGCCATTGAAACCTATGTGGAACATTCAATTCCAGTAACAGAATATGATCCTACAAGTTTAATCCGGGATGTTACGCCGCCAGCGCCTCGCTTTAAAAAGCGTATGCAAAGCGGACGAAATCACCCCAATAAACGACCATCAGGACCAAGACCACAGCGAAATAGATGAACAACAGAAACGAAATAGTCAGCCCATTTAATCAACCAGAGCAACTTTATGCCGCGGTTGATTTAGGGTCTAACAGCTTTCATATGGTTATCGTCAGAGTCGCTGCTGGCAGTGTTTCTATTATTGGTAAAATTAAACAAAAAGTCAGATTAGCTGCTGGCCTTGATGAGAACATGAATCTCGATGAGGCAAGCCTTGAAAGAGGATGGCAGTGTTTAAGTACCTTTGCTGAACGATTACAGGATATTCCTTTAGCGAATATTAAAGTCGTTGGCACCGCAACCTTAAGACTCGCTGCTAATGTCCAGCAGTTTCTAGACAAAGCCGAAGACATACTGCAACACAAAATCGATATTATCTCAGGCGAAGAAGAAGCACGGCAAATTTATTTAGGCGTTGCTTATACTTCTGCTAACCAAGGTAATTCTTTGGTCATCGATATTGGTGGCGCTAGTACCGAAGTTATTGTTGGTAACGATATGACTCCTATCCATCTTACCAGTTTAAACATGGGCTGCGTAACTTTCAAAGAGCGTTATTTCGCTGATGGCATGGTGACCGACGAAGCCTTTACAGAGGCAATTCACAACGCTAAAGCATTACTTGCCCCTGTTAAAGATGATTTTATCAGTTTCGACTGGCAACAGTGTTTAGGGGCGTCAGGCACACCCCAAGCGATCACTGAAATCTTAATTACTCAAGGCATTAGCGATTCTATACGCTTAGATTATCTATATAACCTTAAACAGCAGTGTATTGATTGCGTTAACATTGACGCATTAGATATTGTTGGGCTGACCGAAGCGCGCAGGGCGATATTTCCCAGTGGCTTAGCCATTTTAATTGCCTTGTTTGAAGAACTTAATATTCAGAACATGCAGATTTCTGCTGGCGCACTGCGCGAAGGGTTAATTTATGGCATGTTGGATAATATGCAGCAGAATGACCGTAGGGCCGAAACCCTAGAGCAGATGATGAAGCAATTTCACATTGATGCAGAACACGCCCATCGTGTTAAAAATCTAGCTTTGCTGCTGTTTAAACAGGTGCAGCAGCAGTTAGATTTAAAGAAAGTGGATTGTGAAGCGTCATTAATTGCGGCAAGTATGTTGAATGAATTGGGTTTGCATATTGAATACAAGCAACACCATAAACACGGCGCTTATATTCTCTCTCATGTGCCAATGGTGGGCTATACCCAACAACTGCAAAATGGTATACGAGTATTAGTATTGAATCACCGGGGTGATATAAACCTGAATGATTTTCAGCCCTTTGCAAGTGAAGTACGTGAAAAACTTATTGTGCTTTTGCGCCTCAGTCGCTTGGCATGTTTATTATCAATTCGACGTAAAGATAAATTGTTACCCAAGATTAAACTGACCATTGAAGACAATGATTGGATTTTAACCTTTCCTGAAGGGTGGTTAAAAGCGCACCCACTGATTGATGCGGAACTGGCCAATGAAAAGTGGCAGCAGCATAAAGTCGGCTGGAAACTACTTTGTCAGTCATAACAGACCATTAAAATTGATTAAAGGTATAGGCCCTGAAACGCTCCCATAAAGTTTGTGCTACTGGTCCTAAGGTTTGATCTTTGTTTTTCATAATTTGATAATGCAGTTTTATTTCGTTTTGTATGTCTGTTAGTTGAAGTTTTACTAAACTGCCATTTTGTAAGCCTTGTTCAGCATAGTTGCCCGGTAATTTACCCCAGCCCATGCCGCTTTCTATCAACATCCGCTTAGTCGCATAATCATTTACATACCAACGGCGTTGACCTACTTGCACCCCAAAATCTCGATCCCGTGTACCGCTGCCAGAATCTTGCACCACTATCTGGTATTCATTAATCAATTCAGTACGGGTAGCTAGCTGGGGATGGCGCGCGACTAAACGGGGTGAAGCAACATTAACCAGCACACCAGAGTTAAGAAGATGACATTCGAAATGTCCTTGGTGAAATACGCCTCCTTCTGAGGGAGAAATACATAAAGTTGCCAGTTTTTTCTGCAATAAATCCAAAGCACCTGATAGGTATTCTTGCTTTAACACAATTTGAGTATTAGGAAATTGACTTTGCACACTCTCAAGTAAGGGCAATATGCCTTTTAAGTCGAAAGCGGCTTCAATGGCTATAGTAATACTGATTTCATTGCCCGCAGCAATATTGTTTGCCGCTTGTTTTAACGACGCCGCTTCATCAAGCAAACGTTGTGCATGTTGATACACCGCTTTTCCCGCTTGAGTTAAAGTTAAACGATATGCTGCACGACTAAATAATTGCACATTTAAGATTGATTCTAATTGCCGAATTCCCTGACTGATAGCGGGCTGGGTTTTATGTAAGGCTTGACTGGCTTGGCTTAAAGAGCCGAAATCCGCTACCGCCTTAAACATCACTAACTGTTCAAGTTTCATTATCACCCCAACTCATAAATATTTAGTTTATAACTAATTAATAAATGTTCAATATTTTTTAAGTTATGACTTCATTACACTCTGTTGCAAGTATTCACACTTATCCATCAACACGTAACTTGGTCGATAAGGCTGTACCCAAACTTTTTTTAAAAACAGATTCAATCGTTAGGAAATTAATTATGAGTAAAGCAAAAAAAATCACCTTATGGGTTTTGTTAGGCCTTAGCACTCTTGCCTTTTTAGCCGCAGGATTAGGAAAGTTAGCCGGCGTTGAAGAATTACATAAATCATTTGCCTTAATGGGCTTGCCCGTTTGGTTTGGTTATTTTATTGGTGCAAGTGAATTAGCCGGTGCAATTGGCTTATGGTTACGAAAACTGAGTGTTTATGCAGCATCTGGCTTGATTATCATTATGCTAGGCGCCACCTACTTTCACGTTGCTTATGAAAGCGTTGCAAACGCAGTGCCTGCGATAATTTTGATCGCCTTACTAGGTGGCATCATTGCTCTACGTAAGCAACAAGCTGCCTAAGATGAGTCACTCATTTGAGCTAATGCCTGTTTTGTACCTACCTCACGGAGCAGGGCCGATGCCTCTGCTCGGTGAACCAGGGCATGCAAACTTGGTGACGTTTTTGCGTGACATACCACAGCGGATACCAGTACCTAAAGCCATTATAATGATCAGTGCTCACTGGGAAAGTAACGATGTCCGTATTTCGTCATCCTCCGCTCCGGACATGATGTATGACTATGGTGGATTTCCGCCAGAAACGTATGAATATCGGTATGACGCTCCCGGTAATCCTGAGCTGGCACAGACTATCAGTAGGCTGTTAGCGAACAAAGGCATCGCTAGTCAACTGGATGAACACAGAGGCTTTGACCACGGCACATTTGTACCGCTTATGCTGATGTATCCGCTAGCGAACGTTCCAGTGGTGCAAGTCTCTTTATTGAAATCTTTCGACCCCGCTAAACATATAAAGTTAGGTGAAGCCCTTGCCCCATTGCGTGAACAAGGCATCTTAATCGTCGGGTCTGGTATGTCGTTTCATGGTAGAGCGGCGTCAAAACAACACAGTATCGTGTTTGACGAATGGCTAACCAGCACCTTATTGTTACGGCCTGTAGAGCAAACTTCGCAGCGCCTGCTTAATTGGGAAGCGGCCCCAGCGGCGAGATACTGTCATGCTCGTGAAGAACATCTTATGCCTTTGCATGTATGCTTTGGCGCCGCAAAAAAGCATAGTACTAGCGCTGAAAAAGTATTTTCAGGTTGGCTATTTGATCGTCAGATTTCTGCGTTTTTGTGGCACTAATATCTGTTGGTATAAACCAAGCCATCACCTAATAACTAGCAATGTGGTGACTTGGTTTAAGTTTAAGGATTAAGCTTTAAGAAGGGTGGCTGCCTGTTTGGCAAAATAAGTTAAAATCCCGTCGGCTCCGGCACGTTTAAAAGCTAAAAGAGACTCCAAAATCACCTCGTCTTCTTTAAGCCAACCATTAGCAAATGCCGCTTTATGCATGGCATATTCCCCACTGACTTGGTACGCAAAGGTAGGCACCTTAAATTCTGATTTGCAGCGGCGCACAATATCCAAATATGGCATACCGGGCTTAACCATCACCATGTCAGCCCCTTCCTGAATATCTAAGGCAATTTCACGCATCGCCTCATCAGAATTAGCGGGATCCATCTGGTAGTTCTTTTTATTGCCCCCTTTAATGTTACCTGCCGAGCCAACAGCATCTCTAAAGGGTCCATAGTAGCTTGAAGCATACTTGGCCGAATAAGCCATGATACAGGTATTAATATAACCGTGGGTTTCCAGTGCTTGACGAATAGCCCCAATCCGGCCGTCCATCATATCTGAAGGGGCCACAATATCCGCACCCGCTTCAGCATGCGACAAGGCTTGCTTGACCAATATCTCAATGGTGGTGTCGTTTAATACATAAGCATTGTCATCGATAATGCCGTCTTGACCATGGATGGTAAACGGATCAAGAGCAACGTCTGTAATCACTGCAATCTCTGGCACAGCCTTTTTCAGCGCTCGTACTGCTTTTTGTGCTAAACCCTGCGGATTAAAAGCTTCACTGGCACACAAGGTTTTTAATTCAGCTGGGGTGACGGGAAAGAGCGCTAGCGCAGGAATACCCAATTGCACTAATTCTTTTGCCTCTTCTATAAGCAAATCAATCGTCACGCGCTCAATTCCGGGCATAGACGGGATTGCTTCACGCTGATTTGTGCCTTCAATAACAAACATCGGATATATTAAGTCTTGCGCGCTTAATATATTTTCTGCCATCAGTTGGCGAGTATAATGATGCTGTCTAAGTCGACGCATTCGGGTCGAAGGAAAATGTTCTGCCATGATTGTGTCCTATAGGTATTCATCATTAGCATCTAAAAAGATGCCTTTAACGTTATTGCGGCCTGCCTTTTTAGCTGAATAAAGCTGCTGATCAGCCGCGGCTAAAAGGGTGTCTTCAGCATCTTGCGGATTAACTACTGCCGTGGCAATTCCCGCACTAATAGTCAAACTTATATTCTGACCATCAAATTGGATTATCTGTTTTTCAATTTTTTCTCTTACTTGCTCAACCAGAGCAGTCGCACCAGCTAGTTCAGTACTGGGTAAGATCAGCACGAATTCTTCGCCACCGTAACGGCATAAATCATCACTGGGCCTTTTTAAAGCGCCTTTAAGCATGCGAGCAACGGCTATTATGCATTCATCACCGGCCAAATGGCCGTATTTATCATTAACGCTCTTAAAATGATCGATGTCTAACATGACAATAGATAATTGCGTTCGCTCGCGGCGACTACGGCGAGTTTCTGCGATGTATTTTTTATCAAAGTAGCTGCGATTACGCACACCTGTTAACGCGTCTAAGGTATTTTTCTCTTGCAGCTCACGGTTAATCTCAGATAACTCTCGTAAGGCAATTTCAAGTTCCAGCGTGCGCTCTTGAACCTTGTACTCCAGTTCTTCTTGGGTGTTTTCTTGTAAAGCCAGCATGCTTTCTTGGGTTTGTTTTTCTTCTATCGTCTTTGCCAGTAACTCATCTTGAGTTTGTTGCAAGGCTAGTCTTTGTTGGTTGTTATTAATGGCCAACACCAGCGCTAATAACAACGTTTCAATGGCGGCTCCAAGCACCATTAGGTAGTCAGACGGCAGGTCAAATTTAGCGATATTTAAATTATCTAAACAGATGATAAACCCGGCAAAAAATAATACGCTCCACGCCAAAGTGTAGACCCCAGCCAAACTCACACCTTTTGTCCATAGCCAAATACCTACGCCATAAATTAGCGCGCCACTGGCCAACAGCATGAACAAAAAGCCACTATTTAATAGGGGTAAGGGCACAAATAAGCTGAGCAACACTGATAAAAAATACAACAGTGCTAATAGGCGTAATAAACGGCTTAATTTCAGGCTATAGCGTTTAACATCAAGCAATAAATCACAAAAAATAATAGAAAAAGCCACAGTTAAATTGGCAAAAATAGGCAAAGCATGTTGTTGAAACCACGGTGAGTTTGGCCATAGATGTTTATAGCCAAGACCATGTAAAGCCGCTAAAGACAAAGCCAAAAAGAAAACATATCCAGAATAAGCTGCAAAAACACCGAGTTTAGTGGTAGCAAAATTAAATAAACTGCTAATGCCCATTGCTAACATAAAGCCAAAAAACAGCCCCATAACAATATTGTATTCGCTCGCAAAACTCAGGTAGCTGGCTTGTGGCCATACATCAACTGACATACGTAAGGCCCCCGTTGTTTCTACGCGTATGTAAACGGTAATAAGCTGCTTAGCTTGGGGGACAGGAAAGATAAAACGCTCATTTTCGATGGGTCGTTGGTTAAAAGGTAAGCGATCACCACTATGATATTCAGCTAATACAAGACCGTTATCTTCGAACCAGACTGAAACGTTATCCAGCAATGGATAACCCACCTCCAGTAACCATGTTCGCTGCACATCTATCTGCGGTAAGGTCAATTTAAACCAATGAGGTGAAGCGGCCATTCCGAAAGAATAATTTCCTTGAGAGTCACTTTGCCACACTTGGCCGCGCTGCTTAATAATGGAATCTAAGGTAAATTGACTGTGATCATCAACAATATATTCGATACCTGTTACCCGGCTATAAACGGAACTTGTTGAAGCTTGAATGCTGGGATAAATAAAACCCATGATCACACAAAACAGTGCTACCACAACAAATAGCCAGTTGTTGGTTATTTTTATCTGTAGTGGGGCTGATTGCATGGTGGTAGCCTTATAAGGCCATACTGAACAAAGTATGGCTATTTATAATACTCTGGCTTTTTATCGCCTCAATCTCCACACCCATCAATTGCGCGACTTGCTCGGCGATAAATGGTAAGTAGGCAGGCTCGTTACTTCCACCGTCTATTTTACGATTGTTTGGCAAGCCTTTAGGACGCAAATACGGACTGTCTGTTTCTAACAATAAACGGTCTAATGGCAAGGTTTTAACTGCCGCTTGTAAGTCGAGTCCACGCTTGGTGTCACATACCCAACCTGTTATGCCGATATATAAATCCAGATCTAAATAGGCCTGCATTTGCGCGGTGTTGCCAGTAAAACAATGCGCGACTCCACCAACGAGTTGAGGGCGATAGTGTTGTAATAATCGGATTTGTTCATCAAACGCATCACGTTCATGTAAAAAGACGGGCTTTTTACTCTGCACCGCAAGTTCCAGTTGTTGTTCAAATATCCTGAGTTGGTCAGCCTTGGTGGAAAAATTTCGATTAAAATCAAGACCACACTCACCTATGGCTTTGACGCACTCATGAGTGGCTAAGTGTTGCAGTTGCTGCATAACATCAGCACTAACGTCACTGGCATAGTGGGGGTGAACACCAGCAGTACAGTAAAGGTTCTGCGGATATTTAGAGCACCATTCGATAGCCTGGTTACTCTTTAGTACATTGGTTCCAGTAAGAATCAACTTACTTACTTGCGCTTCAAACGAACGCTGCACTACATCATCAAATGCTAATGGTTTTTCGGTGATGTTAACGCCTACGTCGACCCAGCCCATCGTTACGAAATTCGCTTCACACGTATTCTTTTATTTATACCCTCTTTACCTAAGAAAAACGAACCTAGCGCTCCCCTTTCAAGATAAATTTTATCCCCTTCTTTGATTCTAAAAATTTGGGAGTCTGATTGTTGCCAAACTTGACCATTTTCTAACTGTAAAATAAGCTTTTTACGCAAGTCGGTTTTAAGTTTGCTGATCGTAGAATATAACTTTTCATCAAGCTCTTGCTCTGCGGCTATTTTCTGCTCTAGACCGAAGTTTTTTACTCTTTCGTCAGTGCGGCTCTGTGCTTCTACTTGCTTAACCGAAGCAGACTCAGTTAGCGCCTCTACTGGCCGAGGGTTCTCTACCGGCGTTGCCGGTTTTGCGATATTGTCATAACAGACCAAGCGTTTTGTAGCATCATTAATAATACGACAATCAGCCAACTGCTTATCAAGTGTTTGACTCAAAGCGCCTGCACTTACAAGCAAAAACAAGGCATAGATTGTTCGTTTCATATCACACTTCCTCTTCTTCGTCCGTCTCGGCTTCTGCGTTTTTGGTGTAAAAACCACCAACAATCACACCGAATTCAAACAGTATCCACATAGGTACCGCTAACAAGGTTTGTGAAATAATATCTGGCGGCGTTAACAACATCCCCATCACAAAAACACCAACGATGACATAGGGGCGTTTTGCTCTTAATGACGCTGGTGTTGTCATGCCTGTCCAGCACATCAGTACAATGGCTACCGGGATTTCAAATGACAAACCAAAGGCAAAAAACATCTTTAATACAAAATCAAGGTAACTGGTGATATCGGTATTATTCACCACGCCTTCCGGAACAACACTGGTGAAAAAAGCAAACACCAGCGGAAAGACCACATAGTAAGCAAATGCCATACCGGCATAAAAAAGTAAGGTACTCGAAAGCAATAGCGGTGCAACGAGTCGTTTTTCATTTTTATATAACCCAGGCGCCACAAAACCCCAAATTTGATACAGCACCATTGGTATGGCGATAAAAAACGACAATACGATAGTTAACTTGAAGGGGGCAAAAAATGATGAGGCCACGTCGGTTGCAATCATTTGGGCATTTGCGGGTAACACGTCTTGCAAAGGTGTCGCTAACCAGTGATAGAGATCATTGGCAAAATAAACAAGACACAAAAAAACGATAAACACACTGGCTACCGCTTTGAGCACTCGACTTCTTAGCTCAATTAAATGAGCAATCAAGCTATTGGGTTCAGCCATCTTGGATTACTCTTTTGAATAGGGTTTTTGTACGGACTTCGCCGCATTTCGCAGTTCATCTACCGACTCTTGTAACTGAGGTGATAAATTTTGCATATTTTGCTCTTCAGCCTTCTTCAAATTTTCATGCAATTCTTGAATTTTGAATTGCTGTTCAACTTCTTGCCGAAAGCCGTTGGCCATACCCTTAATTGAGCGAACCGTTCTGAGTGTTGAACGAATCGCGCCAGGGAGTTTTTCGGGCCCAAGTACGACAAGGGCCACAACACTAATAACAACCAGCTCAAAAAAGCCAATATCAAACATTACTTATGCTCTTTTTGTGCACTTTTTTGGGTTTGAGTTGTATCAGCAGCGACTTTAGATTTGTCTTCCACTTTTTCTTTTGATGGAAAATCGGCATCATCGTTGTCGTCTTTATCATCATCACTGACCGCTTTTTTGAAGCCCTTTACCGCAGAGCCTAGATCACCGCCCAAACTGCGCAATTTTTTAGTGCCAAATAAAAGGACAATGATGCCCAAAATAATCAATAATTGCGGAACACTAATTCCAAACATAAGTCACTCCTAATTCACTTGGAACCTATTATACGTAGCATTATCAAAACGTCACTGGATTTGATGTTTAATAATATTTCTAAACGTTAATAAAAAAATAAGATAGTCTAAAGAAGCGCTTACGATACAGGATCAGTAACAAAGTGAAACCGTTAATCACGTTTTTCCCGCTTTTTGTAATTACATTTTTTTGTAAACCTTGCTTGGGCGATGAGCAAGAAAAGCCATGGCTGGACGCCTTACATGAAAACATATCAGAATCAGTTAATGAGTCAGCCTTGTGGTTTGATGAGTTTTTTATGATTGACCAAAATAGCTTATCTGAAAAAGCCTTGGGAGAGGCAAGAATACAACTAGGCTGGAACCCACGTAGTCGCGAATTAAACCAATTCGAGAACCGTTTTAAAATACGTTACAAGTTACCCAATTTAAAAAATCGGGTGGACTTGGTCTTATCAGATTACGATGACGAACAGCCAGATAACCTGCTACAAAACACCAGAATAGACAGCCGTAATGAGCAAAACCGTTTTAATTTAGCCTTACAATGGAAAGCCAAACCCGACAGTGGTCTGTCGCATCGCATCGGTATTGGCCGTCGTTTACAACCCTTTGTTAAAAGTCGTTATCGCATTGTGGCAGGCATAGGAACACAGGCTGACATTCGTTTAGAAAGCTCCGTTTACTACTACAGTAGTGATGGTTTTGGCGCTGAGTTTTCAGGGCGATACAGTTATGTTATTAACCCGGCTTCAATGTTTCGCTTTAATAATCATTTTTACTTTCGGGATGAGACCAATGACTGGCTGTGGCAGCACAGTTGGCAGCACTTAGTACAACTTGACGAAAAAAATGCCCTAATTTGTGGTTTGTATATTGAAGGGCTGAGTCAGCCGAGTTACCACTTAAATGAATATCTAGCCAGTTCACGTTGGCGTGTTAATGCCTTACGAGACTGGCTATTTTTTGAAGTTGAGCCTTACATTACATGGCGTAAAGACGAAGCTTTTTCAGCGTCTTATGGCATTGGTTTACGAGTAGCAGGCTACTTTGGCCAAAGCTAATCGATACGGGTATTAAGCGCAATAAACCAGCTAACAAGCCCTGCCATTGCAGGCGCTGCACACCACCACCAATGGTCTTGATAAAGGGGCACGATGGCACTAACGATAAACATCGTAGCGCCAATCAATAAGTACTGTATGCGCTTAGTTTGCTGACGTTGCCGAGCTTGTAATATTTCAAAATGTTGCCTTTGTTGCTCTGGCAATTTTTTAACCTGCTTTAAAGTGTCATAAATTAAATCAGGCATTTCAGGTAGCTTTTCAGACCAATAAGGCAAGTTCGCTTTAATTTTACTGTACATGGCTTTGACGCCAATTTGCTCTCTCATCCAATTTTCAAGGAAGGGTTTAGCGGTTTTCCATAAATCTAACTCAGGATACAGTTGCCGGCCTAAACCTTCGATGTAGAGCAAGGTTTTTTGCAGCAAGACCAATTGTGGCTGGATCACCATATTGAAGCGCCGCGCAGTATTGAACAGTTGCAACAGCACGTTGCTAAATTCAATTTCAGCCAACGGCTTTTGAAAAATAGGTTCACATACACGGCGAATTGATGCTTCAAAATCATCGATATCAGTATTCGATGGCACCCAACCTGAATCGACATGCAGCTGAGCCACTTTTCGATAATTGCGATTAAAAAAGGCAATAAAGTTTTCAGCCAAATAGCGTTTATCTTCGCTGTTTAAGGTGCCGACTATGCCAAAATCAATGGTGATATATTGCGGGTCATCAGGATTTAAAGGCGAAACAAAGATATTGCCCGGGTGCATATCCGCATGAAAAAAACTGTCACGAAATACTTGGGTAAAAAATACTTCCACCCCGCGCTCGGCTAGCTTTTTCATATTGGTATTGCGAGCGTTCAATTGAGCAATATCAGAAATGGGCGTGCCGTAAATTCGCTCCATCACCATCACATTTTTATGGCTGTAGTCACTATAAATAGTAGGCACGTACAAGGCTTCTGAGCCTTCAAAATTACGTTTAAATTGGATGCCATTGGCCGCTTCATGGCTTAAATCAAGTTCATCGATTATGGTGCGCTTATATTCTTCAACGACTTCTACTGGGCGCAAACGTTTACCGTCAGGCAGCAAATTTTGTAAGGCAGCCGCCACCGTGCGCATCAGCTCAATATCAGATTCAATGGTGCGCTTAATGTCAGGGCGTATCACTTTGATTACCACTTCGTTACCGGCCAAAGTGGCAGTATGAACTTGGGCTATAGACGCCGACGCTAAAGGCTTAGGATCGAAATCAGTAAACAAATCCGTGATTTGCTGCAAACCAAGAGATTTTAAAATAATTTGCTCAGCGACAGCACTATCAAAAGGCGCCACTTTGTCTTGCAAAATACTTAATTCACTGGCGATGTCTACGGAGAGTAGATCTTTGCGAGTAGACAGCATTTGACCAAATTTAATAAACACCGGACCTAGGGTTTGCAGCGCTAAACGAATTCTTACGCCCTGAGATTTTTCAGGGTGCTTATTGCGTAACCAAAAAAAGCCGTAACGCCCTAATTTGGCATACCAAGGCAGCCAACTGGGTGGAATAAGTTCATCTAAACCGTGTTGTAGAAGCACCTTGTTGATATGGTATAAACGTAAAATTCGCATTGCAGAATTATGCCTTGTGTGCTTTTTCAAGAATTGCCAATCTGGCCGCTAAACGGTCGGTGGCGCTGCGCAACTTAACCACATCTTCACTAAATTGATCGAGGGTCTGTTGATTAATGCCCACAGCCCCTTCTTTGGTTAAACGCTCTGCCCAAATTTCACGACTTTGCTGAATAAAATCCTGACTTTGCAACATGACTGATTTAGCGCTGTGGAAAGTTTGATGGGCAAACACATCATTGGTCACTCTTGCTAATTGTTCTTCCCAATCAATATCCAGTTCTTTTATAAGGTTGCTAAAGCTCTGGGCCACATAAATATCGCCAATGAGAATCAATTTTTGTTGTTGAATAAGCGCCGATAATTGGCTGCTGTCTTGTAACAACGGTAACGTCTCAAGGTTCAGCTCAATTAAACAATCTGGACGGGCACTTTCGCTGCCTTCTGATACAACTACACCCAAACTGATTTCATCAGAAAAGTGGAAAATGAGAGGCCAAGGTAATTCACGTACTCGCACCTGTAGATTGCGCCCTTTAAGCTTTCGCAATTTAGCGGCGCTGTCAGGGTCAAGTTGCAGTAATTTATTCAGGGCACGCTCTAGACCCGAGCTGACTAACTGGGCAAAAGGCATTAAAACTTAAACCCTCGGTGCAAGGCAACAATGCCTCCGGTCAGATTTTGGTAAGTGGTTTGCTCGAAACCCACCGCTTCCATCATGCTTTTTAGCACCTCTTGCTCGGGGTGCATGCGAATGGATTCAGCCAAATACTGATAACTATCTGCATCGTTGGCCACCAATTGTCCAATTTTAGGCAACAAATGAAATGAATACGCATCGTACGCTTTATTCAACAGCTCGTTGGTCGGTTTAGAAAATTCTAGTACTAATAAACGTCCGCCAGGCTTGATAACACGGTACATTGACGCCAAAGCCTTATCTTTGTCGGTGACATTACGTAAGCCAAAGGCGATAGTAATAATATCAAAGGTATTGTCTGGAAAAGGCAATTCTTCGGCATTAGCTTGTACATAATCAACGTTACCTACCACCCCTAAATCGCGCAGTTTATCGCGACCTACCTTGAGCATTGCATCGTTTATATCCGCCAAGACAATCTGTCCCGACTCGCCTACAATACGTGAGAACTTGGCCGTTAAGTCACCGGTTCCACCCGCTAAATCAAGCACTTTGTGACCGGCGCGTACACCGCTGCAATCAATGGTGTAACGTTTCCATAAACGGTGAATGCCCATAGACATTAGATCATTCATGATGTCATATTTAGCCGCAACCGACTGAAATACGTCTTTTACCATGTTCACTTTTTGGGTTTTATCAACCGTCTTAAAACCAAAGTGAGTTTGTTCTTGATTGTTTTGTTCAGTTGCTTGTGGGTTATTACTCACGATCATGACTTTTCCTTCCTAAACGAGAGGCTAGTTTACCCAAATTGCGAGTCAGTCAACAGTGAAGAATGAAATTTGTCGGAAAGAGATTAACTGGGGCTGATACGTCAACCGCCGAAGCATAGAAAAATCAAAATTGAAATAAAACCAGCAGTGTCACACAAGCAGCAGGGAAACAGACATTGCTTCCCCTTTGGGGCTTACTATCTTAAACCACGCGGTGTAAAGCACATACTTTGTTGCCTGAAGGATCGCGTAAATAAGCAAGGTACAACTGACGCCCACCACCACTGCGTATACCGGGAGGATCTTCACAGCTCACACCGCCGTTTTCTAAACCTGCTTTATACCAAGCATCAGCTAATTCTGTTGAGCTTGCGGCAAATCCGATCGTACTGCCATTACCATGGCAGGCTGCTTCGCCGTTAATCGGTTTACTCAGGGCAAAAATACCTGCTTCAGTAAAATAGAAACAACGGCCCTTATCGTCAATTACACCAGGTTTATGGCCCAAGGCACCTAAAATAGCGTCATAAAACACTTTTGATTCGGCAACATCATTTGCACCGATCATGACATGACTAAACATTCTGCAACTCCTATTAAATAACTATCTCGGTCGACATCAAACCACTGAGTAGAGCGCTGACCAAATCATCTTTATTACTGCTAAACAATAAGTGAAACAAATACACTGACATATATTATTCCTATAACGATGATAGAGCGGGTGGAAAGGTCATCGATTCCCCCCCTAAATTACGCTAACCTAGCGCTATCATTAATTTGTAAAAAACACTATTCACTATGGCATCCCCTAAAACTCATAATACTTTTCGTCAACTGCATCGTTGGTTGGGCTTTTTTCTTGCAGGCATCATGATGGTTTACGCTAGCAGCGGTGTACTACTTATCTTTAGAAACACGGATACGCTCAAATACGATCAACAAGAAATAAAGCAACTTGCAGTCAATTTGAACGCTGATGCCTTAGCAAGTGAACTACGCTTACGAAATTTTAGTGTCACGGGCCAAGAAGACGGCATTATCCGTTTTAATCAAGGCAGTTATGATCGCAATTCAGGCATCGCCACCCTGCAACTTAAAGACTACCCACCGGTTATCAAACATCTGGTTAAACTGCACAAAGCGACCACCAACAGCCCGCTTTATTGGCTCAATATTAGTTTTGGTGTAACCCTACTCTTTTTTGTTATCTCGGCATTTTTAATGTTTATGCCCCGCAGCAGTTTGTTTAAAAATGGCCTTAAAATCGCAGGTGCAGGGTTTATTTTTGCCATCCTAGTTGTGATATTTGGTTCGTAAGGGTCTTTTTTTCTTATAAATTGCACTAGTTTTGCAAAACCGTTGCGAACTAGTGCAAAACACTTAAGCTTAAGAAATCGTTTTCTTAAGACATGTAAATCCATGAAATCAATCTACTCCTGTTTTGTTGCCAGTCTTGTGCTGTGCGCTTGCCAACCTAGCTCCGCTCTTGATGCATCAATGGCTAGCCCTTTACCTCTTTTTTGTCATGACGCAGGCTCAGGTACGGTCAATTCGCACAGCGCCGTTAATCTGGTAGCTGATAATTTTGTCTTTCTCGAAGGCCCGGTTTGGATTGAGTCACTCAATAGTTTTTTATTTTCTGAAATGGACTTTAACGGACCGCAAGACAAGGGCCCCCGGTCTGTGATTCATCGCCTAAGCTTGCCAAACAAAATAGAGGTATTTATTGATAATGCCGGCAGTAATGGCCTTGCTACCGATGGTAAAGACCTATTAGCAACCACCCACGATGATCAGGGTTTAACTCGTTACAGTCTACCCAACAAAGCGCGAACTGAAGTGCTCGATAGCTATCAAGGTAAGCAGTTTAATTCACCCAACGATTTAGCTATTTCTGCTCAAGGAGATATTTATTTTAGTGATCCTGATTGGCAACTAGGCAGCAGAGAAAATCAAACGGGCATGACAGGGGTATATCACCTCAACGGCAAAGGTGAGGTTGCCGTAGTCGATGGAAGTTTGCAAAAACCCAATGGTGTCACGCTTTCTATCGACCAACATGTTCTGTATGTAGGTGATGTTGATGGTAAAATTGGTCGCTACACTATCGAGGGCGATGGGAGCACTGGGCAGCGAGACGAATTTGCTAAGGTCGACGGTCCCGACGGCATGGGCATGGATTGCGCAGGTAATTTGTATGTTACCAGTCATGCTGCAGGGCAATTACATGTCATTTCTCCACAAGGACAATCGTTAGCTGTCATCGATGTTGCGCCGCAACTAACCAATATTGCCTTTGGCGGCCCCGATCATAAAACCATACTGCTAACTGCCGGTGGCAAACTGTTCACCATCGACAGCCCAATTGCCGGCCTGCCTTATTAATTGCAGCGCTGCACTTGGTCTTTGTCGAACCACCATTAGGCGCAAGAGCCTCGATGGCTAAACGTCCATTTTAGGAGTAAAGGGCTGCAATCATTATTCGGCCCTGGCCTACGACTCTAGCCAATGCATATTATCAATCGCTAAATCAATACTCTACGCCCTATCGCGCTATATAGGCTTTGTTTTAAAAGCGATGTTATTGGCAACGAATGCCAATTAAATTCGCCTCGCCTTATGGTAGCGCATAGCTAAGCGTAATTATCTCCCACACTATTAGCGATGATAATACTGATTTCTTGTAAAGAACGACCGCTTTGTTGCTGTAGTTCGTTAAAGCTATCCTGAATAGCGTTAAGGCTTCCTTTGGTTTGTAAACCGCCCGAAATCACATCTCGCTGACGAAAATACATTTCAATATCTCTGGTAAGTAAAAACGTATCTTTACCCAAAGCGCGCAAGGCATAAGGCCCTGTATTTCCACCTAAGCGTGCACCGCTTTTTTTCAAAAAATGCCATAAACCAATGATGTCATTGGTGGGCCACTTGGCAATGAACTTTGCAAAACTGCCGTGTTCACGTCTGATACTGTCTATCATCAAGGCATTTTCACGTATTGTTTTTACCTTGGAAAAGTTACGGATAATGGCAGGGTCTTGCGCCTTGGACTCCAGCATTTCATCAGGCATCATTAACAACTTGTCAATGTCGAACTGCCAAAACACTCGTTCAAAATCAGGCCATTTGTTGCGCACAACGCGCCATACAAACCCTGACTGAAACACTTTTTTAGTCAATTCAGCTAAAAAACGGTCATCCCCTACTTTAGCCAGTTGGCTGTCACTCAGCGGTTTACTCAAGAGGCTATCAAGCACCTTTGGGCCGCCTTTGCGCTCGCATGCTCGTTGATAAATCGCCTGAAACTTTTCTAATTTTTGCATATGTCCAACAATATTTTTAGCTTTTAACAAGCACGCTATTTTTAGCTTAAATAATAGGTTAGTTCTTTTTACTAAGTGGTTGGCCTTGCAACAAAGCCGTCAAGTTCCCCCCCCTGAGTGTATTTTTCATGCTCGATTGGGGTGAGTGAACGCAGACAATGCAGTTGCAAGGTCAAGTATGACGCGTAAATTAGGCAGCTATCCCACTATGACGCAACAAAGCATCCACTTCTGGCTCACGGCCTCGAAAGGCCACAAACAATTCCATCGGCTCTTTACTGCCACCCATTTCTAAAATGTGTGTTAAAAAGTCACGGCCCGTTTTCGGATTAAAAATACCTTCTTCTTCAAAGCGGCTAAAGGCATCGGACGATAGTACTTCGGCCCACTTATAGCTGTAATAACCTGCAGCGTAGCCACCAGCAAAAATATGTCCAAAACTATTTTGAAAACGATTAAAGCTTGGTGGAATATTCACTGCAACTTGTGAACGTACCTTGTTTAATAGGTCTTGTACCGGCGTTTGCTCAGCATCAATAAATTGCTCATGCAAATTAAAATCGAACAAACTAAATTCTAATTGACGCACCATTTGCATGGCCGATTGAAAATTCCGCGCCGCTAACATGTTATCGAGCAACAATTGCGGTAAAGGCTCACCGCTTTCAAAATGCCCCGATATAAAATTTAAGGCTTCTGGCTGCCAACACCAGTTTTCTAAAAACTGACTAGGCAATTCAACGGCATCCCAGGCAACACCACTGATACCTGATACACCGCCCACTTCAACTTTTGTCAGCATGTGGTGAATGCCGTGACCAAATTCATGGAACAAGGTCACCACTTCATCATGAGTAAATAGGGCAGGTTTACCCCCTACCGGACCTGAAAAATTACAGGTTAAATATGCTACCGGTGCTTGTAATTCGCCGTTGGCTTTAATGCGACGGGTTTGACACACATCCATCCACGCGCCACCGCGTTTTTTTGCTCTGGCGTATAAATCTAAGTAAAAGCTACCGCGCAGCTCGCCTTCACTGTCAGTAATTGAATAAAAACTGACATCAGGGTGCCACGTATTAATATCTTGCTGCTCAGTTATGGTCAATCCATATAAGCGAGATACCACTTCAAACAAGCCTTTTAGTACTGTTGGTTTAGGGAAGTACGGACGTAATTGTTCATCAGAAATTTTATAGGTTTGTTCTTTAAGTTTTTCGCTGTAATACGCAATGTCCCACGCTTGTAGGTCGCTTGCGCCAAACAATTCTTGTGCGTACGCACGCAGTTCCGCCATATCTTGCTGAGCTTGAGGTTGAGAACGCTTGGCTAAGTCGAGCAAAAAGCCGTTAACTTGTTCAGTTGAATTAGCCATTTTGCTGGCCAAGGAATAGTCTGCGTAGTTGGCAAAATCCAGTAGTCTGGCCTCTTCTTGGCGCAGCGCTAAGGTTTCATTGATAATATCGGTGTTATCCCACTGCCCAGCATTGGGGCCCTGCTCAGATGCACGTGTGCTATAGGCTCGGTACATTTCTTCACGTAAATCACGGTTATCCGCGTAGGTCATTACTGGTAAATAGCTAGGGATATCCAGGGTAAATAACCAGCCGTCTAATTCTTTTTGTTCAGCGGCTTGCGCGGCGGCAGCTAAGGCTGACTCGGGTAAACCTGCTAACATACTTTCATCAGTAATGTGCTTGTGCCAACCGAGCGTGGCGTCCATCACATTGTTACTAAAGGTTGAGCCTAAATCCGATAAGCGACTTTGAATTTCTGCGTAACGTTGCTTTTTCTGGCCGTCAAGGGCTACACCAGAGAGCTTAAAATCACGGATAGCATGCTCAATCACTTTTTGCTGAGCTTGTGACAACTGACCAAATTCAGCACTTTGCTGAATTTGCACATAAGCATTGTACAAATCAGTGTTTTGCCCCACCCAAGTAGAAAACTCAGACAAGGCTGGCAAGCAACCATCGTGGGCTTCACGTAAGTCATCATTACTTACAACAGAGTTCATGTGAGATACCGGTGACCACATTAGGCTCAATTGGTCATCTACTTCTTCAAGAGGAGCAACTAAGTTATCCCACGTAAATGTTGTTTGGGTGAGCAGTTCGTTAATTTTAGCTTTGCAGTTTTCTATTCCCTGCATGATGGCCGGTTGAATGTGCTCAGGCTTAATTTCAGAAAAACGGGGTAAGCCAGATAAATCTCGTAAGGGATTGCGTGTTTGTTCAGTCATAGTGGGCTCTTATTCAGTCCTAGTGGCTTAGAAGTTGGGATAATACGGTGAAAACTCAAGGTATGAAGCAAAATTCACTTGCTGCCAACCCACTGCTCCAATGAAAGCGATTAGCTTGATTGATTAATTACACTATTATTTTTACGCCAAGACCATTATCTTGGACACAGATTTTTAGATCACTTTATAAGGTAAAAACAATGACAACTCAGGCAGACAATCAAACAACCGATTTTGACTATATTTGTATCGGCGGTGGTAGCGGTGGTATCGCATCGGCAAATCGCGCCTCTAAGTACGGTCAACGGGTCGCTATCATTGAAGCCAAAGCCATTGGTGGTACCTGTGTGAATGTAGGTTGTGTACCCAAAAAAGCCATGTGGTACGGAGCACAAGTCGCTGAAGCGATTAATCTTTACGCTCCTGATTATGGCTTTGATATTACCGTGAATAATTTTGACTGGAAAACACTGGTAGCAAGTCGCGAAGCCTATATCAAACGCATACACGGCTCTTACGATCGCGTATTAGGCAATAATAATGTTACCGTTATTAACGGCTTTGCCACCTTCGTTAATAAAAATACCGTTGAAGTGAATGGTAAACATTACACGGCAAAACACATCTTAATTGCTACCGGTGGTCGTCCTAATATTGATGATGTACCTGGAGCAGAGCATGGCATTACCTCTGACGGCTTTTTTGCTTTAGAAGAACAACCCAAGCGCGTAGTGGTAGCAGGCGCAGGTTATATTGCTGTTGAGCTTGCAGGCGTATTACATAGTTTGGGTAGCGAAACCCATTTGGTTGTACGTAAAAACTCGCCCTTACGTAACTTCGATATGATGATTTCAGAAACCTTAGTCGACATCATGAAAGAAGAAGGCCCCACCCTGCATACGCACAAAGTCATTCAAGAAATTATCAAAAATGATGATGGCAGCTTAACCGTGATTTTATCTGATGGCGAAGTCATCGAAACTGACTGCTTCATCTGGGCCATTGGTCGTAGCCCTGCAAACGACAAAATAGGCTTAGATAAGATCGGCGTTGAGCTCGATGAAAAAGGGTATATCAAGGTCGATAAATTTCAAAATACCAGCGTTAAAAATATTTATGCGGTTGGTGATAACATTGGCAAAATCGAATTAACGCCGGTGGCCGTCAAAGCAGGTCGCTTATTGTCAGAACGTTTATTTAATGGCAAAACCGATGCCCACATGGATTATGAGTTGATCCCAACGGTGGTATTTAGTCACCCGCCAATTGGCACTATTGGTTTGACTGAATTAGAAGCCATTGAAAAATATGGTGAAGATAATATCGAAGTGTTCAATTCAAGCTTTGCAGCTATGTACACCGCCGTTACGTCTCACCGTCAAGTCACCAAAATGAAACTGGTGTGCGCTGGCAAAGAGAAAAAAGTGGTGGGCCTACACGGTATTGGCTTTGCGATGGACGAAATTATTCAAGGATTTGGCGTGGCCATGAAAATGGGCGCAACTAAAGCTGATTTTGATGCTTGCGTCGCCATTCACCCCACCTCTTCTGAAGAATTTGTGACCATGTAAATTATATCAAGCCCGCGTCGATGCGGGCTTTTTTGATTAACAACTCAAGCGGTGTTCTTCTTAAATGAGTGTCTGATCTTGTTGCTTAATTGACTTTTCATTACGTTGCTATCACAGTTGCAATCCTAGGGGCAGGAAACCTTCTTCGTACAGGACAATACATGTCGCAACGTCAAGTGTTGAGTCACTTAGTCGAACACCAAAAAATCGCTGACCACGATATTGATCAGGCCTTACATACCAGTAAAGTCTACCCTTCGGCCCATGCATGGCCGGCCTTCATTATTCAGCTGCTGCTATGGTTTGGCAGCTTAGCCGTAGTGTGTGGCGTGATATTTTTTATCGCGGCTAATTGGCAAGATATGGGTCGTGTGGTCAAATTTGTTTTTTTGCAAAGTTTGATTGTCATCAGCGTGATTGCCTATTTACGCTTAGAAAAAAAAACCTTATTTAGCCAAGTTGCACTCACCAGCGCCTTTATTTTGCTGGGCGCTTTAATGGCTTATTTCGGCCAAACCTATCAAACCGGCGCTGACCCTTGGCAACTGTTTTTTAATTGGGCTTTGCTTGGTTTACCGTGGGTAATCATTGCATGCTTCACGCCCTTGTGGCTGCTGTTTTTAGTGCTACTTAATCTAAGTCTGAGTTTATATCACGATGCGCTTGGCGCTCTTTTACCCTTTGGCATCGGCCGAGAAAACAGCTTAATTTGGAGTCTGTGGCTACTGAATAATAGCAGTTTACTGGTTTGGGAATTACGCCGGCATGTTCACCCATGGCTCAATCAAACCTGGTTTGGTCGCACCCTTGCCGTGGCAACGGTGTTCAACGCTAGTGCTTTAGCCATGATGGCCATTTTTTCGTTTAATACTTCAAGTTTCGGCGGCCTGCTGTGGATAGCTCTGATGGCCTTCGCATTTTGGTTTTACTGGAAACGGCGCCCCGACTTATTCATGTTAGCCCTGTGTTGCTTATCAACTATCGTTGTTGTAGTTGCTTGGTTTGCTCACCTGCTTGAAAACGCGCTTGACGTTTATTCACTGTTATTTTTACTTACAATCGGCTTAACAACCGCAGCAACAATGTGGCTTAAAAAGTTAATGAAGGAGTTTAGCCATGCATGAGCCAGCTAAGCTGTTAAGTTTGCTAACTGAAAAGCAACTCATTATCCCACCTATAACGCTGACCAACGACAACCAATCTCCTTGGTTTATCAAAGTACTCTTAGCCATTGCTGGCTGGTTGGCTGCTTTGTTTTGCTTTGGCTTTTTTGCCATTACCTTGCTTGATTTAGTCGATAATAACGTGGTGCGAGCCATTATTGGAGTCATCACTATCTTCGGAGCGTTTTTTATTCTCAAAGCGCCACAGTCAGAATTTTTTGAACATATTGGCTTGGCGGTGAGTTTAAACGGCCAGGCTTTAATAGGCTGGGCCTTGTTTGATTATTTTGCCTCCCAAGACACGCTGCTATGGGCCATAGTTTTGGTGCTTCAATCAGCTCTGGCATGGCTCATGCCGAGTTTCTTACACCGTTTATTTTCAACCCTCGCCGCCGCTTTTGCACTGAGCCTATTACTGGCAATATTCGGTCTTTCTTCTTTGTTTAGCAGTATATTAATGATGGGCGCGGCCTGGCTGTGGTTACACGAGTTTAGACTTAAATCGCTTTCACGCACTCGGGCTATTGCCTATGGTATTACCCTTGGCTTAATCGCCATAAAAGCCTCAAGCAACACCTCTGACTTGTGGCCAGAACTCGAAAGTGCAACGATTAACCAATGGATAGACGAGGGGCTAAATTGCTTAATTTTGCTGTATATCAGTTGGCAGTTATTACAACGCTATGACATCGCTATTCCTTCAGCTCACGCTAACTTAGTCTTAGTTGCAACTTTGTTGCTTGGTTTAGCGTCGCTGCAAACACCTGGCGTGGCCGTTGCCATGATGCTCATCATATTAGGGTATTCGTCCAGTCATGCAACACTCATGGGGCTGGGCACTATCGCTGGCTTGTTTTACCTATCAAAGTACTACTATTCACTCGAGCTTAGCCTAAACGAAAAGGCCCTTAGCTTAGCCTTGGTGGGGGTGACCTTGATAGCCATGAGTAAAACCTTAAATTGGTGGCTAAGCCGAGGATCATCACAGCATGAATAAAATCATTGCGCTGTTGGGCTTGCTTTTAGCCCTTGGATTAATTAACTGGTCGATTTATGTTAAAGAACAGCACCTCATCCACGGCGATATCGTCAAATTAAAATTAGCACCGGTTGATCCGCGATCTTTGATGCAAGGCGACTACATGGCCCTGCGTTTTGAATTGTCGCAAGCCATTTATGAAGCCCTGCCCAAACTAGAATCTCAGACGTTTTGGGACTCAGGTCTCGCTAACCTTGATGGCAGGGTCATTGTAGAAATAGATACCCAAGGAATAGCCCGCTTTGTTGCTTTAGATTCAGGACAAGCGCTTGGCGATAAGCAGCGCAAACTGCAATATCGTGTGCGCAATGGCCAAGTCAAATTTGCTACTAATGCCTTCTTTTTCGCAGAAGGCAGTGCTGACATTTATGACGCTGCGCAATACGGTAAATTTAGAGTTAATCAACAAGGTGAAGTTTTACTCACGGGTATGCTCGACAAAGCGTTATTCCCTTTGGGTGAACAATAAAAACTCACTTACTCCTTATCTGATAATAGTGAGGCTAAGCTTAATTCACTCCTTTAGTTAAATGCATTGGGTCGAGCAATTGCTCCAGTTCTTGCCGTGAAATATCAGTATGTTCTTCGGCCACATCGATGATCGGGCGTTTTTGTTGGTAGGCCAGCTTGGCAATTTCTGCCGCTTTGGCATATCCGATTAGAGGATTGAGTGCCGTTACTAGGATTGGATTGCGATGCAGCGCGTGTGCTATTTGCTCTTGATTCACCGTAAAATCACAAATAGCCTTATCAGCCAATAAGGTGGCACTATGACTTAACAATGACATACTACTTAGCAGGTTATGAGCAATCATAGGTAGCATCACATTTAATTCAAAATTACCTGACTGGCCACCAAGGGTGATGGCTGTGTCATTGCCCATCACTTGTGCCGCTGCCATGGCTACCGCTTCGGGTATAACAGGATTCACTTTTCCGGGCATAATTGACGAGCCTGGCTGTAAAGCCTTCAAAGAAATTTCACTCAAGCCCGCTAAAGGGCCTGAGTTCATCCAGCGCAAATCGTTGGCGATTTTCATCAATGTCACGGCTAAGGATTTACACATTCCTGACAAGGTCACAGCAGTATCTTGAGAGGCTATTAAGGCAAAAAAATTATCAGCCACCGTAAATTGCAAACCGGTGTGCTCACTTAGCACTTGGCTGAATTTTATTGCAAGGTGTTTGGGGGCGTTCACCCCTGTACCCACCGCTGTGCCGCCTAGCGCCAAAGTTTGTATCGCAGATTGGATGCTTTTTAAGGTGCTTATTTGTTGCTGGATTTGCGCAGCCCAACCGAGCAAGCTTTGATCCATTCTAACGGGCATAGCATCCATTAGATGGGTGCGACCTGTTTTGCAAAACGATTCTAAGGTTTTGGCTTTGCTGTTAATGGTGTCTAGTAAGTGCTGCAAAGCGGGAAGGAGTTTTTGTTCAAGCGCTAAAGCGGCGCTCACATGGATGCACGTGGGAATAACGTCGTTACTGCTTTGACCATAATTTACATGATCATTGGGATGGATACTTAAGCCTGAAAGCTGACTGGCTAACTTAGCAATAACTTCATTAGCGTTCATGTTGGTACTGGTACCTGAACCCGTTTGAAATACATCAACCGGAAAGTGGCGCATCAGCTGTGGATCAGCCAACAATGTTTGGCAAGCCGCTGAGATCCCTTGCCCTGTATCAGCTTGCACCTCACCTAGTGAGACATTGACCTGAGCAATCATATCTTTGATCAGGATTAAGGCTTGAATAAAAGCCTCTGGCATCGTTTGCCCGCTGACTGGAAAGTTGTTAATGGCCCGCTGAGTTTGCGCACCATAAAGCGCATCTTGAGGAACTTCTAGCTCTCCCATACTGTCTTGTTCAATTCTCACTTTGCTCATCGTTGCTCTCCTTTGTCATGTGTCCTAGACAATAGACAGTCAGCGGTATGAAACGCGTATTCTCATTGTCTTAAGGATTACTACATATTTGCATGGAGTAAGATCTGAGGGCGTGTGATAGCGAAAGCAAGCGCTTGTTTAGCAGGGAACTCGCGCAACAAGCCCCATACAAGAGTTTGTTACTTGTCATGGAGCGTTAGTAGGAACGGTGGCTTTGTACCGGCTAAACAGTAATAGAATCTTTAACTGCAACTTTAGCCCATAAATGAGCGCAATTTTTAACAAAGGCCTGATGAATAGGATGATCTTGGTATTCACTTTGTCCGGCGAGGTCATCGAAGAACATCAGTTCTGAAACATGAAAACTGTTATCAACCACGTCGCGGCTTTCAGTTGAAGCCGGTAAGCCAATATGCAGGGCTTTGACAGTGGGTACTTGTCTAAGTGTTTGTAAACCTGCAATAAGTTGCTCGCGATCAGCAACAGAATCAGGGTTCTTTAACCAAAAATAAGCAGTGTGTATTAATTGAGTTTTTGTACTCATGACTTCCTCTCCTGTTGCAGATGCAACCAAACATGCAGCGCCACTGGCGGCAATAAACTGTCTTCTTGTTAACTTACTCATATCATCATTCCAAGGCTATTGTATATTCATTGAGTCTAACAAAGCCGTTTGAGGATGCTAAGTATTAAACTTCGTTTGCGGTTTACTCAAATGGTTTTTAGCACCTAGACACAAGATATTCGTGGGTTTGCCGAATGCAAATAACATCGGCCAAGGGCGATAAAGGCTAAGGATTTACGCGTTCTTTTTGTCAGGCTTGCGATCTTATCCCCAGTCAATTAAGTAATAATCAGAGATAAACTCGCAAAGGAAGCTATCAAAAACATGCTCAAAGCCCTACTTTTCATTCTGATCACCTTACTCATTGGCTTAGCCATTAGCCTTTATAAAGACAGCAGTCGCACTGGCTTATTTATCCTTAATTCTGCACTAAAAATAAGCCAAGGCATCGAGGTGGTTAGAGACCTTGAGTTTGCCAAACAGCCTTGGCAAAAGCTTGATGTTTATCCCAGCCCCAACACAAAAATCAAAGCTCCCGTGCTGGTGTTTATTTACGGCGGCGGATGGAGCTGGGGCAATAAAGAAATGAATTATTTTGTTGCTCAAGCCTTTGTTAAACGCGGATATACGGTTGTGATCCCAGACTACATAAAATACCCGCAAGGTCATTTTCCTGATTTTATTAAAGACGGCGCTTTGGCCCTGGCTTGGGTAAAAGCTAACATCGGCCAATATAATGGAGACCCAAATCAATTATTTATAGCAGGGCATTCAGCGGGCGCTCATACTGGGGCGCTACTCGTAAGTGATCAGCAGTATTTAGCCGATGTAGGTATGTCAATTGATGACATCAAAGGCTTTGCTGGACTGGCTGGGCCTTATACGTTTACGCCAAAATCAGCACAATATATTGCCACCTTTGGTGAAGAGAATTTTCAAACCATGAAGGTGAGTTCTCACATTGACGGTAATAAACCGCCTATGTTGTTGCTGCATGCACAAGGCGACAGCACCGTGGGTTTGTTTAATCAGCAAGACCTGGCAGCGGCGTTGCAATCAAAGGGGCAAGTAGTACAAACTAAGGTGTATGGTACACAGATTAATCACATCAATATTTTGTTGAAACTGCATCCTTGGTTTGCCGGCGAGGTTAATACAGGGCAGGACGTGGATACATTCTTCAAAACCTTAATCCAGTGAAAACTACTATGGCTAGATAAGGTGTTTTATTAGCGATGGCTCATTTGCGCACTGATATTTCATTAACACACACGCTTGGTTAAGCTTCATCGTGATGATACTGTTGAGCGCATAGTTGGATCTCATAAAAGCATAGTTAATCAGTATGGATAAGGCTTCACCGTCTTCTGAGAATAAGCAACTAGCGACTTTTCTACAATCGCTTCGTACCCAGATTTATCACGCGAAAACCCGTGAGGATTTGCGCCATGTATTGCATACCGTGCGGTCTTTTGGCCGGCCATTGTGTTACAACAATACATCTTATTGGCTGGGTTTTAGCATGGGCATATTGCTTGGCCTGCTCGCCATATTGTATGCCTATTGGTATCCAAGCAGCGTGTCAGCCCCCTGGTTAATTGGTGCTGGCGGACTCACTAGTGTAATTTTCGCCGTGTTAATCTATATGCGCCGCAGTAAAGTTAATGACTTGTCTGACGCTTTATTTAAACAAGATGTGTATTTAGACAACAATTGGCAAAGTGTGCCCTATCATGGCAAAAAACTGGCTGCCCAACTTAGCCGCCAATTTAGCGAGTTTAAACGGGGTAATCACTCGCGAGAAATTGAATGGTTGGTAAAAGGCACTTACCAAGGAACAGATCATCAGTTTGACTACCACGCCTATCACTTTCATTATGTTGACCAACGACAAGTCACCAGTACAAGTAGAGACTCAAAAGGCAATGTACGCGTCACTACCCGCACAGTTTACGACCATTTTCACCGTTACGGTCTGTATTTACCTTTTCGCTTTGCGCGAAATATCGCCATTACCAATAATAGTTGGTTTGGAGGTTTTTTTAGTAGCAGCTATAAACCAGCTTCGGTAGAGTTTAATCGCAAGTTTAAAGTAAGCGCGTCTGACGAATTAGCCGCCGCGAAATTTTTAAAACCCGCAGTGGTGGTTGAAATTGAAGATTTGGGCAAAGCCTTATCAGGACTAAACCTAGAATTTAATGCCGCGAGTGAGCTTTGTATTTCTTTTGAACAGAATATTTGTCAGTGGCAACGCCAACATGGTTTAGATGAGCCGGATGCCTTTTTACAGGAAATAGAAGGCGACCAAAAACTGGCTACACTACAGAAAACACTAGAGCGAATTCACACTCTTATGCGTCACAGTGACAACAACTTTTAAACAATAGGGCTTGATATGAACAGCAGTTTGGTATTTTTGATCGTGTTTGGTGTAGTGATTTTAGCTGTCATTTTAATTTACAACGGCATCATCAGCCGCGCCAATGCCGCGCAGCGCGCGTGGGCCAATGTAATTACCCAAGAGCGGCAAAAGAATAAGATTATCCCTCACTTACAAACTATCACAGATCAATACCAACAGTTCGAATCGGGAGTACAAGAAAAAATCGCCGCACTACGCAGTGCGCTTGGTGGTTTAAGCAGTGAAAAAATGGACACCGCCAAACTTGCAGAAGTTGAAAGTGCAACCCGCAATCTAGTACAAGGCATGCACATCGCGGTAGAAAATTATCCCGAATTCAAAGCCAACGAATTGTTTGGCAAATTGATGCGTGAAATAGCTGAACAACAAGAAAATATCGGCGCTGCCATTCGTATTTTTAACCAAAACGTAGAAGCGTTTAATAACGGTATAGAGATGTTTCCTCATTCACTGGTCAACAGTTTACTGAACAAAAAGAGCACGTTGCATACCTTTAACGACAGTGAAGCCGAAGCGGGTTTTGACTATAAACCTAATTTTTAAGGTTCTATTTCTTGCTCATTAGGTCAGCCCAAAACGAGTAAACGAGGGCTGACCGATCTCGTACCCTTTATTAAAGAAATAGTATTTTGACGCCAATCAATATAAGCGTGATCCCCCCTACCAGCTCAGCTTTACTTTCAAGCCATGTACCACTTTTGGTACCAATAAACACGCCAAACACACTAAAAGCGAAGGTTGCTACTCCAATCATGGCGCAGGCAACAAAGGGGTTAATTTCAAGTAAGGTTAAACTAAAACCTGCTGCCATTGCATCAACACTGGTGGCGATAGCGAGTATTAACATCACTCGGTGGGTGATCTTGGCGATATCTTCTTCAATACCCTCTGCAAACGATTCGTAAATCATTTTGCCGCCAATAAGCACCAATAAGACAAAGGCCACCCAATGGGCATAATCTTCAATCCAGCCTAAAACACCTTTACCAGCCATATAGCCAATTAATGGCATAAGTGCTTGAAAAAGACCAAAATAGATACCTGCTTTGAGTGCTAAACCCAATGGTGAGATTTTTTGCTTCGCACCCAAGCCAATAGAGACGGCAAAGGCATCCATGCTTAAGGCAATTGCCAAAAATACAACTTCAATCACTTATTCTCTTCCTTTTCCTAAGGGGGTACTACACTGCGCACCCCCATCCGCACCGGGGGCTAAAAATGGGGGCGCAAAATTGATATTCAATAAAAAATATCATTATTTATCTTCGGGTACGTCTACTACCTTTTTTATTTCGCTGATTTTCACTCTTAGTTGGTCCATTCGTGTTTCTAGCGCCTCATGCTGGTCTTTATCAGCACTTGAAAGTTGCAACTCAAGTGCTTCAATCTGCTGAATTAATTGCTCTTTATCCATCGCAAGCTGCTGCGCTTGCTCTGCTTTATCAAAGATAAGATCTTCAGCATTTGATTCGCTCACTGCTTTTTTAAAGCTTGGAGAATGCGCAATCATGCGTTTGGCATCAGGTCCTGCATGCTGACTGATAAAGTTAGGCGACATGATTTCAATATCTTTGTCATGCAAACAATCCAATACATTACGATGCAAGTTCGACCGAGCGGTTAACAGGTTCTTAATCTCTACCAGTAAACCGCTGACTTTATAACTTACCGAAAAATCACCAAGTTGAGTTACGTGAACAAAAGGCTCTTCAAGTCCGGTTTGTTTGGCGGCTTGCAGCAATAACTCATCGATACGACTGTGGTGTAAATCGTAGCCTAATGATAACTCAACTGAAACAATGGTCCCTGAGCGGCGTTTAACGCTGACCGCTTTACTGATCAACATGCTATTGGGGATAGAAACTAGCTCACGGGTTTCGGTTTGAATCTCGCAATCAAATAAGCCTAGCTCGGTGACTCGTCCAAAGGTGTCGTCAAATCGAATGAAGTCACCGGTCCGAAAAGGCTGGGTAAAACGCATCATGGCCCCAGCGACTAAGTTACCAAATATCGTGGTAGACGAAAAAGCCAATAAACCCGATAGGACTAAGCCTATCAAACTGAGAATTTGCAGTTCAAGGTTTTCAGACAAGGGTAAGGCTATTACTACGCTAATTAGCCCCACTAGCATTAATAACAACATGACTAACTGACGAGCGAATATGTTTTCGTTACCGGTATGCTTGAGTTTATTAAATAAAAAAACTTGAGCCAGCCACGTCAAACTTGCAAAAAACAGCAAGGTTATAACAACGGGTAACCAGTCACTTAGTAGGTTGTCACTTAGATTCATTGCTATGCCGCCATATCAGCTAGAAAGGTATTTAAATGGAATGGTATCACTCAACATGTTAAATATGGCATGTGTTTTAATCGGCATACAATATTGGGTTCATTTTGCCGAACAATGATCTAACTACTATCCCTTGGGGTAATGTTAATTAGCAGTTCAATGTACTGAGTCGCGATTGAGTCAGGCAATTTTTTTGTCATATTATTCGCTGCCCAATAAAAACCAAGGAAGCAAACATGACATACAAGCAATTAGGCGCTGTATTATTCACACATGTATTATTGAGTGGCGGTGTTTTGGCGCAAGAAAGTGAAGGTGAGAATCGCCGTCAAGTTGAACAGCACGGCTGGTTGTATGGTCTAGGAGTTGCTCTTGACCAAGGTGTGTATAAAGGCTTTGACACCCGTGTTTTGCCCCTACCTTTAATTGGTTATCGAAGCGAAAATTTGACGGTATTTGGCCCCTTTGTGAATTATCATTTTTACCGTCAAGCAGGTTTCGAATTCTCGGCCCGCCTTGTGCCAGTGTTTGAAGGTTATGATGAGTCCGATAGCGATGTATTTATTGGTATGCAAGACCGAGACTTTTCGTTGGCATTGGGTTTAGGGGCGAGTTACCAGTTCGGCGATCTCAAGTTTGAAGTAAATGGCGCCCACGATGTACTTAATCGTTCAGACGGTTATGAAATGGGGTTTAGCATGAGCAAAGTGTATCGTCACGGCCCAGTGTTTATCGAGCCTTCAGTCAGCCTAGGTTATCAAGACAGTCATTATGTTGATTATTACTATGGCGTTCAGGCCAGTGAAGCCACCAGCACCCGTGCGCAGTACACTGGCAAAAGTGCCCTGAATAAAACGATTGGTGTATCGGTCATGACCCCCGTCTTTTTTAACGGAATGACGCGATTTTCAGTTGAGAATATTTGGTACGACGATGCCATCGCCGACAGTCCATTGACCGACACAGACAGCAGCATCAGGGTCATGCTGACGTACTCGCGATTTTTTTAAGATGAATTAATCCGCACTATGGATTAGGGGCTCATTTATTTCATGCTTTTCTTGTTAGGATGAGCATTTTCAGTAGTTTGGCTAGTGACAAACCAGCGCACACAATCCTTTCCCTCACTCTTGGCAATATACAGGGCGTCATCGGCATTTTTCATATGCTCTTCAATGTGCGGCACGCCATATTCATTGGCTAAACTTGGTACCATGGTTGCGCCAATACTGATAGATATTCCTGTTAATGGGCCTTTATCCGTTTCAATAACGACCTTTTTAATGCTTTCTCGAAGCTCATCGAGCAGGGTTTGACAAAATTGTTGATTCTGGCTGTCGATATACAAACCAAATTCCTCACCACCTAAGCGAGCTATTACATCTGATTCGCGAACAAGCTGCCTAATAGCGTTAGAAATTTCAACTAAACAAATATCACCTACAGGGTGCCCATAGGTATCATTTAAATGTTTAAAATTATCCACATCAAAGATTGCTATACATATTTCTGTATTACGTGAATGACTAATATTATCAATTTGGGCGAAATACGCCCTACGATTCATCAAACTAGTCAGAGGATCTGTGGCCGCTAAGTACTCTAGGCGCTTTTCAGCATCGTAACGAGCTTGTTCAACATCAACAGCCTTAAACAAATACGCCAAAGTGTTGGTCAATGGTGACAAAAAATCTACGTCAGCTTGGGTATAGTCTTCTAATTTATTTGCTAAACCAATCATTCCTACTGTTTGCCCATCACGGGAAATAGGCAAGCCCAGAAATCGTTTTAAAAGTGGGTGGCCATTAGGTGTGCCCACCGAGGAACGATGTTTAGACGGCTGATTGGCAATCACTGGGGCTTGTGATGTGACAACATGACCAAACAGATTCTTTAAATTTGTAAAACGCAAATTGCCTTCTTTGAAACGCGCGTACTCTTTGGCGGAGTCGCTACTCCAACTGATATCAGAGATGGCATGAATATGTAAACAAGGCGCTCCATCTTCTTCAAGCACTCGACCAATAAAGCCATAGTCACTGTCAGCAAGCTCAAGTAACTCAGGAAAAATCTTTTCACAAGCTTGCTGTATATCGCGCTGAGCAACAAACAAATTTTGCGCGTGATTGATAAAGCTGAATAAGCGTCGTTGACGCTCAGTTTGTAATTCTGCCGTTTTCTTTTCGGTAATATCTCGGTGTGTGGCCGCCATGCGCAGTGGCTTACCATTTTCATCTCGGGTTACTACTTTTCCGTAGGTTTCTACCCAAAGCCAATGACCCCTTGCATGTTTAATGCGATATTCAAAACTCATAAACTCAGAATGACCACGTAAGTTATCCTGCACTATCTCACTCAATCTGCGCTTATCTGCCGGATGGACCAATTGGTTCCAAAATAGCACACTGGAATCCACACTGTCGGGATGCAAACCCAAAATATCGCACCAGCGATTGTTTACCCTGAGGTTATCATTTTGAATGTCCCAATCTGAGGTGCCCAATCCGGATGCCTCTAACAACAAACTCATGCGTTCATTAGTGTTTAAAATTCGTTTTTCGAGGTATTTTTGTTCGGCGTTATTAATGAGTAAACCTTGAATCGCCACCAGAGTTTTATTTTCGAATACACCTCGAGAAATCATTTTAAACCAATGGGCTTGGCCTGAACTTCGATTTATTCGAATATCGCATTCACAATTAAGCGCCCCTTGTTGATGATTTTTTATTGAAAACAAAAAAGCGTCGAGGTCGTTTTCTTTGATGTGTTCGTCTAATTTAAAAGCCCCAAGGTCTTCCGGATACGCTATGCCCAGCAACGTACCCACGTTATTAGACAAAAAAGTCGTACTTAATCGGGGCCGCACTTGCCAGTGTATCAGCGCAGCAGGTGAGTTATTCAGCAATTGGTGTTCTTCACTGGTGCGCAAATTATTAGAAATTAGCTCAACACATTCACTTAAATGCTGACTTAGGTTTTCTAACAATATGAGTTCTTTTTGAAAACCCTTACGAGGTGCGTCATCAAACAAGCCAAAGCTTCCTACTGCGACTCCGTTGAGTCGAAATGGAACAGCGGCGTAAAAACGAATATGGGGAGGGTTTACCACATAATGATTGTTTTGGTGCTCAGGTTTATTGAGGGTATCTTCGATAAGTAGCGATTGATTACTTGTTACGACTTGGTGGCTAAATGAATTCGCTAAGTCGATTCTGTCTATTGTTACTCCCGCTTTTGCTTTGTACCAAAAATGATCGTTTTCAGCTATCGCTAAAAAGGCACAAGGCATGCTATATAAGGTCGCAACCGACTCTACAAACTGTTTAAGTAAATCATCATATTGGGGATTATGAAGTCTGTATCGATTAATGAGCGCTTTGATTGTCTGCATACGTTCTCAACTGCTTTTCTTGACTGCTTTATTGATAAACAGCCAGTTGTTAACTCTTGTTTACCCTCCTTAGATAGTTGACCAGCATTGGCTATTTGGCAAATTAGCAGACCAATATTTGCAAAAACCACGCTAAATGAGCAATCGGCCAGTGAAACACCTACATATTAGTTTGCGTATTTTATAAGACAATTGATGACAATTAGATCAAGCGCAACAATATGAAGTTACACAATAACCTAAGCAGGCTAAGAGCCTTTGATTAAAAAAATGCAGCCAGTGTGAGGTTAATTATTCATGGTATTTACGAATAACAGCTACTTTGCCGTTTTCTATTTCCAATACTTCCATCATGGTCTGAGTAAATGAAAACGCTTTTTTCAGTTGAGGATGAAACCCTTTCGCACTGTTTTTGTAGCGAATCGCGACCGCAGAATCATTAAAGATGAACACATCTAATAACTCGGCCTGATACTCAGTGTGGGCGCCCAAATAAAACGTCATGCCGTTGCGCATGGCTTGTTTACCATCAGGACTGCGTGAATCGTCGGTTACGTAGGGTAAATGAGCATGCCCCACATCATCGGTTAATAAAGCCAAATACGCCTCAAGTTCTTTCTCGGTAGCATTAGGAGCTTGTGTAGAAACCATGGTCGAGAAGTAGACTTGGGCAAACTGTTTGAGATCAAATTTACGCTCATCTTCAGCGACGACTGACATTGAAAAAACAAAAAACAGCAAAGCAAACAGCCAACTTTTCATGTAAATCTCCATTTTTAATGTTTGACATCCGCAGGAGCGAGACCCCTCAACGTTAATTTTGTGTGTCGCTCAAGCCTTAATTACTCAAGCTTTCAACATGTTTCTTAAAATTTGATAAAATATTTAACCATCCCTGTCGTTGCAACTCAGCAGTATTTGCGCTTTCCGCTTCAAAGGTCTCAACAACTTTTACCCCATGTGCTGTTGGCCTAAATTCAATGCTGACTTCGCGCTCATCTTCTAGTTTAAAAACAATACCCTGCTGGATCTTAATCTCTGTAAATTCACCTTCAAAGTCAAAACCCATACTGCCGTCTTTTGCTTCCATACGGTAGTTAAACGTTTGTCCTACTTGTAGGTCAATTTGTGCTCTGGGACAGCACCAATCTTCTGAGGCAAAATTCCATTGCGTAATGTGTGTTGGCGTGGTCCATGCCGACCATATTTGCGCCAATGAGGCATTAATGTCCATTTCGATGCTAATTTTCATAGTTAATTTTACTTGTTGTGTTGTGAGCCAGTATCTAAGCCCATGCTTATTAAAAGGTCAATCAGAAACTATTTGCGGCAAAGCCCTGACTTTTTTCTTCAATCAGCATAACCTGCTTTATACCAAACAGTGAACACGCCCATGCAAGGATGAAAAATGACGCCAGCTCCAGAGATCATTGCGCAGCCACATGCCACTGATACACCAATTATAGAGCTTGAGCCAATAAGTGCGGTAAAGCGCATCGATGCCATGGACATACTGCGAGGGTTTGCCCTTATTGGCATATTAATGATGAATATTGAGTGGTTTAACCGACCGATAAGCGAACTCGGTTCATTTAACAGTGCATTGAGTGGTATAGACCATGCTGTGGGGTGGTTGATAAGGTGTTTTGTTGAAGGCAAATTTTATAAATTATTTGCCTTGCTGTTTGGTATGGGCTTTGCGGTTATGCTCAATAATGCTATTGAAAAAAGCAGACCTTTTGGTGCTTGGTTTGTTCGTCGCATGATAGTGCTATTTATCATAGGGTTACTGCACTTAGTGTTTTTATGGGAAGGCGATATTCTGCATGACTATGCGTTTGCAGGTTTAATGTTACTGCTGTTAGTTTATTTATTTCGTGCTAAGCGCCTGCAAAAATATAACCATCCAAACACATTTTTAAAGCTGGGCTTATGGTGGCTACTCGCGCCAATGCTCATCGGGATGTTTGTGGGCATTGGTTTTAGTGTTAGTCACGATAAAGAGTCGCTTCGCAGCCAATGGCAAGAAAGTCAGCATGTAAAAACCTTAGTTGAACAATTAGAAGAGCAAACTCTACTCGCTAACGCAGTGGAACAAACTGAGCACTTCGCAACTGATAATGAGCCTGAGGATTTTGGCTCAATAGCGTCTACACCTATCGATGAACAAGATAGCGATACCCAAGCTAGTGAAACAAACGAATCGACCCAGCAAGCGCTATCTGGCGTCGACTCAGCAGCTGATTTAACCCCCGCACAAAAAGCGCAAGAGATTGTTGATTTCTATGAAGAAAATAGACAAGCAGTAGAAAAAGAACAAACCACCTTAAAACAAGGTGACTATTGGCAGGTAACAGAATATCGCGCTGAAAAAGCCATCGAACACCTCTTGCTAACACCCGCATTTACCTTTGGCATGTTGTTACCCCTTTTTATTTTGGGCTATTGGCTAATATCTGCCGGCATCATGGCCAATTACCAGCAACACAGGCTTTTGTTCATTGGCCTGCGACGCATTGGTCTTGGCGTGGGTTTATTCACCACGGTAGCGGGCTTAATAATTTCTTCACATCCCGCCTCTGAACAATTAGGTTTATTTGAATTGGTCGGAGGCTTTTTGTTTGCTGTAGGTCAACTATTTATGACTGCAGGTTATTTGGGTTTGATCATGAGCCTATTGCTTGTAGAACGCTGGCATCAGATTTTGTCACATGTAGCGCCCCTCGGTCGTATGGCGTTAACCAACTACTTGATGCATTCACTCATTTTAACAAGCCTTTTTTATGGTTATGCTGGCGGCTTATATGGTGAGGTGGATAGAGCGCCCCAAATGCTGATTGTCATCGCCATCATTGTTGTACAAATTCCCTTATCTCGTTGGTGGTTAAGGTCTTATCACTTTGGCCCTTTGGAATGGTTATGGCGCTCCTTAACGTATAAAAAATGGCAAGCCTTTAAGATTCAATAGCGCCAATTTCATTTGCTAAGGGTGCAACAAAGGGATAAATTTCGGATGAGCGAGACAGAAAGTACAACAGTGACCGCAGGCCAGTTATTGGCATTAATGTCTAAGGAAGAATCCTAATTATCATGGTGCCGTGGGCAGATTTTAAATTTAAAGAGTCCCTCTTAATATTGGGCTACTTAGTGGTTGGCCTTTCATTTCATAGCCAAGCTAAAGAACTGGTGCTGGTAGCAGGTTGGGAAAAACCACCGTATGTTATCGCCAGTGAAAACGCGGGCTTTGAAATAGAGCTAATGCGCCAAGTGTTAGCCAAACTTGAGCACTCAATAACCGTTTTGTATGTGCCTTATGGTCGCACTTACGAAACCTTTTTACATGAAAACGCAGACATCGGCTTAACGCTTACTGTTAAGGCAGGTGTTCCCCCAAATAGCCTCAGCCAACCCTATGTGGTATATCAAAATGTGGCCATTAGTTTAAAAAACGCCAACATTAAATTCGACAAATTGAGCGATTTGAAAGCCTTAAGTGTGATTGCGTTTCAAAATGCTAGCAAAATATTAGGCAGTAGTTTTGCCAATGCGGTTGAGTCAAACCTACTTTATATCGAACTGCCCGACCAACGCCGTCAGGTTGAGATGTTACTCATTGGCAGTGTTGATGTGGTGGTAATGGACATCAATATTTTTAACTACTTTAGTCAAGCTATAAGAGGAAGCAGTCAAATGGAAAATGTTAATGTACAAAGCTTTTTCCCGACAACTCGTTACTCGGCAGCCTTCAAAGATGCAGCACTTATGGCTGAGTTTGATACCGCGTTTACACAGTTTAGTGTTAGCGAAGCGTACCAGCAGCTCGTACAAAAATATCAGTTGGTCTACCCTGATTTAATTCAAGCAAATCACTAATCCTATAATACGCTGAGAATTTCTGTAAGCGGCTTTTTATTTAGAGCATGGGTGGGAACCGTTGCGTTGTCAGCGGGATAACCGACCACCAACAACATAAACGCTCGTTCGTTATCAGGACGCTGGCAAATTTTGGATAAAAAACTCATGGGTTTGGGTGTATGGGTCAAGGTCACTAAACCCGAATGATGCAAAGCATTAATTAAAAAGCCCGACGCAATCCCAACAGATTCGTGCACGTAATAATTACTTTGTTTATGGCCATTTTCTTCAACGCTGTTTTTTTGGCTAAAAATTGCAATCAGCCAAGGTGCATGCTCTAAAAAAGGTTTATCGGCATCGGTTCCAAGTGGCGCTAAAGCATCGAGCCATTCCTCGTTGGCACGCCCAGCATAAAAACCCTGTTCATGGATTTCTGCTTGCTGGCGAATTTGTTGTTTGACGTCAGGCGAACTAATTGCCACAAAATGCCAAGGTTGATGGTTTGCACCATTTGGCGCAGTGCCTGCTGCCTTAATACAATTTTCGATAATTTGTTGATCAACGCTACGGCTACTGAACTGGCGAATACTGTGCCGACGTTTAATTTGTTCATAAAATTGCGCTGAACGCTCAAGCATGATCTTAGGTTCATACTCGATAAAATCGTTTAAGGGGCAAGCGTCGTGGTGTTGCATCTTCTTTCCTTAGTTAAATATTCACATACACGTAAACACGCGTATCATAGCAAGTGGCTAGGATAGGTACTTAATCGCCATGCTAAAATGCTCAATAAAAAGTAGCATTAAACCCCTATGTGATTGATTATATATAGAGTTTTGTTAGTCATTTGGCCAGCAATTGTTAAATTTATAAAAGACATTCATGGTAATTAAACCCTTACAAATGCGTTACCTCGCTGTGTTATTCACGCTCTGTTTTATCAACTCTATTAAAGCGGAGTCATTGACAATTGCGGTGGCCTCTAACTTTAATTTGGCGATGCAGCAATTAGTGGATGCCTACAAGCAAACAAATGATATCGAGCTTCGCGTGTCTTATGGATCGTCGGGTAAACTGTATGCACAAATCGTCAACGGTGCACCTTTTGATATCTTTTTGTCTGCCGACCAACATAAACCACAAACGTTAATCGACCAGCAACTTACTGAGCCCAATAGCCGCTTAACGTATGCTTACGGTGCACTCGCACTATGGTCGGCGTCTGCCGATGCAATTGATGCAAACGCCAATATTTTGTTCAGTGGGCAGTACAATAAGTTAGCACTTGCCAACCCCAATCTCGCGCCATATGGCTTAGCAACTCTCGATACCTTAGAAAGTTTGGGCTTACTTGATGCAAGTCGAAGTCACTGGGTACAAGGCGAAAACATTAGCCAAACTTACCAATTTGTTGCTACCAAAAATGCGGATATCGGATTTGTGGCCTTATCGCAGATTAAGTATCAAGGAAAGTTGAGCAATGGCTCAGCATGGATTGTACCTAGCGCATTACACCGCCCGATTAAACAAGATGGCGTTGTACTCGCTCGTAGCAACAATAAAAAAGGGGCGTCACATTTTATGCGTTTTTTACAAAGCCCTGAAGCACTATCGATTTTGCGTGACTTTGGCTATCAGCAAGGCCCAGCGTCATGATTGGCTTGTCAAATGATGACTGGCAAGCCATTGGCTTAACTTTAAAGTTAGCCACCACCGTTACTATTTTGTTGCTACTGATTAGTACGCCGTTGGCGTGGTGGTTGGCTACTAGTCGTTCTAAATTTCGCGGTTTTGTTTCGGCGATAGTTGCCCTGCCCTTAATTTTACCACCCACCGTATTAGGCTTTTATCTCCTGCTATCAATGGGCCCAAACGGCTGGCTGGGCCAACTTACTCAACAATTAGGCATAGGGTTATTGCCTTTTACATTTTGGGGCTTAGTGATAGCTTCAATGTGTTATTCCCTACCCTTTGTTGTACAGCCTATTCAAAACGCCATGCAGGCCATTGGTCAACGCCCTCTCGAAGTTGCTGCAACCCTTGGCGCCAGCCCCTTAGACCGTTTTTTTACGGTTGTGTTACCACTGAGTAAACCTGGTTTTATTAGCGCATCGGTTCTGGGCTTTGCCCATACCATCGGTGAGTTTGGCGTGATTTTGATGATAGGTGGCAATATTCCCGGTCAAACTCGGGTCGTCTCTATTCAAATTTACGATCACGTCGAGGCTTTGCAATATCAGCAAGCTCATTGGTTAGCTGGCAGTATGTTGCTCTTTTCGTTTATGGTGTTGCTGTTTTTATATTATTCGCAGTACAAAAAGGCCGGTGCCAATATGCGATTTGGCTTGTAAAACTAACGATGGCCAATATACAAAGCCACAATCAGCAAGGTACCTAAAAAGGCCACCACCGCATTAACCAACATGGCCCACTTAGGGTTGTAACCTTGAGGGATGTCTGATGGGTCTAACACTCTGAGTACACCGGCATATTGTTTAGATGAATAGAGTGCACTGATTACGCCTAATAAGATAAAACCTAGACCCGTCCACAAGGTAAAGTGCAGCGACAATGAGCCCATGCGCTCTGGCATGAGCAGTATTAACAACAAACCCGAGCGTTCGACAATAAATCCAAATGCAATGAGGGCAATGCTGGTTCTGTTCCACGCCAATATGGTGCGTTCTGCTGCAAATAGTACTCTTGGGTCGATTGAATTGGGCATGAGCTCTCTTCTAAGGTTATGTAAAATCTACTAACCACGGTTAATCACGGTTTAATATACCGTAACCTTCTAGCATGATATTTTCAATTATCCGACAGTGAATGTTGCAATTGAGGCTAATGAGTTGAATGATATGCCTCTTTGGTGACAATAATCATTAGAACCCTATACCAACCAAATAGCTTACGAGTACAACATGACACACGCCGCTATCAACGCCCGCTTTACTGTCGACTTTTACAACGGCAACGCACAGGGCTTTGCGCTTGATGTAGATATGGCACTGCCAGGCTCAGGCATTATTGCGTTGTTTGGCCACTCAGGCTCAGGTAAAACCACCCTTTTGCGCTGTATTGCCGGTTTAGAATATAGCCAACAGGGTGAATTAACGGTTAATGGTGAAGTGTGGCAACACGCTGATGCGTTTATTGCGACCCATCAACGCCAACTCGCTTATGTGTTCCAAGAAGCCAGCCTGTTACCCCATTTAACCGTTCAAGCTAATCTCCATTATGCCGTTAAACGCGCCTCAAAACTGGCAACTGAGAATCTAACTGCAATCATCACCTTAATGGGTTTAAGGCCCTTACTGAGGCAATTTCCGGATCAATTATCAGGGGGTGAAAAACAACGAGTAGCCTTGGCACGTAGTCTTATCATACAGCCAAAACTCATATTGATGGATGAACCACTGGCTTCTCTAGATACAGCCCGCAAGCAAGAAATACTGCCTTACTTAGAAACACTAAAAACCGCGACTCACGTGCCAATTATTTATGTCAGCCATGACATCAATGAAGTGGCTCGGTTGGCCGACTATGTGGTAGTACTTGAGCACGGCAAAGTAGCGATGCAAGGCCCAGTTGGGCAAGTATTGCCGCATATATCTCAACTGCAAGGCTTAGCAGAAGAAGCCTCGGTGGTATTAAGCGCAGAGGTGCTCGCCCGTGATACGCAGTGGCACCTGCTCCAAGTGAAGTTGACTAATAGCCCAAAAAGTTATTTATGGCTGCGAGATAGTGGCGAAGAAATTGGTCAAACCTTACGACTCAGACTACTAGCCAAAGATTTGAGCATTGCTCTTGATGATCATCGAGATAGCAGCATAGCTAATCGCATCGCTTGTAACATCATTGCCACACAAAGCGACCCAGATGACGCCATGATATTAGTAAAGTTGCAAATAGAGAATTGCAGCCTGTTGGCACGGATTACTCAACGTTCATTCAGCCAACTCAAGCTGTGCGTAGGTATGCAGGTTTGGGCGCAAATTAAATCAGTGGCCATAATTAATTAGGCTCACAAAAAAGCCGTCAAATGACGGCTTATTGATGATAGAAGCAAGTATTAGGCAACGGCTTTTTGCAAACCCTGATGAGATAGATATTCATCATAAGTGCCTTGGAAATCAATGATCTTCTGATCTTTAATTTCAATTACACGAGTGGCTAACGACGATACAAATTCACGGTCATGGCTGACAAAAATCAATGTACCATCAAACTGCTTTAAGGCATTGTTTAGGGCTTCGATGGCTTCCATATCCATGTGGTTGGTGGGCTCATCCATGACCAATACGTTTAAATCGGCCATCATTAACTTACCAAACAACAGACGGTTTTTCTCACCACCTGAACATACTTTGGCTTTTTTGTTAAAGTCATCAGCGCTAAATAATAAACTGCCTAACAAACCACGCACCATTAAGTCGTTATGTTTAGGGGTACGCCATTGTGACATCCAATCAAACAATGTGAGATCGCCATCAAAATCAGCTGTACTGTCTTGTGGACAATATCCTACAGCGGCATTTTCAGACCACTTAACCACACCTTCAGCTTGCAATTCATTCATGAGGCAACGCAAAAAGCTGGTTTTACCCACGCCGTTTTCGCCAATGATAGCTAAGCGTGCACCTGCTTCTAACAAAACATTGCCACCTTTAAACAAAGGTTCTTGTTCAAAACCAAAACTCATGTCTTCTAAAATCAAGGCTTGACGATGCAGTTTTTGATGCTGTTTAAAACTAAGACGTGGTGTACGTCTGCTCGAACTTTTCACTTCATCTAGTTGAATTTTGTCCATTTTTTTAGCACGTGAAGTGGCTAATTTTGCTTTTGAAGCATTGGCAGAAAAACGCGCTACGAAGGCTTTTAACTCATCAATTTCATCGCTTTTCTTGGCGTTTTCACGCAACAACTGCTCTTGAATCAACGAAGACGCTTCTTGGAATTTTTCATAGTTACCCGGATAAATACGCAATTCACCGTAGTCGATATCTGCCATATGGGTACACACAGAATTTAAAAAGTGCCTGTCGTGCGAAATGATAATCATGGTGGATTTACGCTGATTAAGTACTTCAGCCAACCAGTTGATGGTGTAAATATCTAAGTTGTTGGTTGGCTCATCGAGTAACAAAATATCAGGGTTTGCAAATAAGGCTTGCGCTAATAACACCCGAACTTTCCAACCGGGAGAAACCTGCGACATCAAGCCATAGTGAAAGCTTTCTTCTATGCCTGCTTCTAATAATATTTCGCCCGCACGCGCTTCTGCGGTGTAGCCGTCCATTTCAGCATATTGAGACTCTAAATCGCCTACTAACATGCCATCTTCATCGCTCATTTCAGGTTTGGCGTAAATTTCGTCACGCTGCTGCTTAACCTTCCATAATTCCATATCACCCATAATCACCGTATCAACTACGGAGTATTTTTCAAAGGCGAATTGGTCTTGGCTTAGCTTACCAACTTTTTGACCAGGAGTGATTGAGACGTTACCTGATGAAGGCACAAGGTCCCCAGTCAGGATTTTCATAAAGGTAGACTTACCGCAGCCATTAGCTCCGATTAGGCCATAGCGATTGCCATTACCAAATTTTGCTGAAATATTTTCAAATAAAGGCTCAGCGCCAAACTGCATGGTGATGTTTGCGGTAGATATCAAAACGGAATTCCAGATAGTAAAAAGACTAAAACAAACTAAGGTACACTTGAAATGCCGGATTTACCGTGCAACACAACTCAGTTCAAAACGGCGCGCACTATATATAAAGATGGGCAAAATGTCGAGTCGAACTGGTTAATATTTGTGCTGTTTTTTACTATCAGGGTTTGTTGCAGATAAAAGTACGACTAAAGAAACAATTACGTTAATTCTTTGTAGTTATCTTGTTGATAAAAATCACTTAAAACCTAATTTATGACTTTGTTTAGTGATCCTTAATACCAGCTCCAACCCTCATTGCAAATACTAAAAATAGTACAGCAGAACATAGGCCGAGAGTAAGCCAGCTATCCATAGGGCCGTAGTACCGATAGGCCATGAACGAGCAAACATCCCACGTTCTTTACTATCAGCCGTATGAGGTTGCCCCAAATAACGCACTGCCATCCGGTGCATGAACTGCTGCAAACGATGACGCTGCTGAGCCAGTAACTCGCCCATAAAGTTCAAGACCTTTTCAACTAACTTAAGCAGTGAAAAAGCCACACGACGCCATAACCAGTCGGTATCCAAGCTGATTGTCATGGTACGTTTCATTAAAGGCAACAATACGAAGAATGCTAAGCCAGAAAAAAGTAATAATTGTAAATAGAACAGCACTTTACCAATAGAGTAAGGCTCATAATTAACCGGATAAGGCAATAAGGCATATAGCAATTCAGGAAAGACACCCAAAAGAATACATAAGCCGGCAAACAGAATCATTGCAAGGCTCATATTCCAAGGCGCATCTTTAGGTCTTAGTCCTGAGTCACGCTGGAAAAACACAAACCACGGAAACTTAATCCCTGCGTGTAAAAATACGCCAGCAGATGCCGCAGTAAGTGCCATGTAAACCCACATAAGATTGCCATCAACGGCTGCCTGAGAAATCATACTCTTGGTGGTGAATCCTGAAGTCAGCGGAAAACTCGAAATGGCTAAGGCGCCTATGATGCCGCAAACAGCCGTCACTGGCATGGTGCGAAACAATCCACCTAACTCAATACATTTGTTTTTACCGGTGCGATAAATCACTACACCCGCACTCATAAACAGTAAGGCCTTGTATACAATATGGGCAAAGGCATGCGCTGCCGCGCCATTAAGCGCCATTTCAGTACCAATACCCACCGCAACAACCATAAAGCCGACTTGGTTAACAATAGAGTAAGCCAGAATTCTCCGTACATCATTTTCTAAAAGGGCGTAGATGATGCCGTACATCACCATAAATAAGCCAAGGCCAATTAATATCGGTTCACCTGGGAATAACAAAATGAGCGCTAAGACTGCCGTCTTAGTGGTGAATGCGGATAAAAACACCGAACCGGTGGGGCTTGATTCAGGGTAGGCATCAGACAACCAGGCCGATACCGGTGGAGCAGCCGCATTGATTAAAATACCTATTAGTATCATCCACGTACTAAAGTCGGTTGCCAGCATGGCCTGAATTTGAATAGAGCCTGTCCCTACGACAACGCCTTCGATGCCAACTTTTAATATCACGCCACCAAGAAGATGCATGATGGCGTAACGTATTCCAGCGGCCCGAGCGCCAGGAGTACCGCCACACCACACCACGATAGTGGAAAATATAGCCATCATTTCCCAATACAAAAAGAGGGTAATCAGGTCTCCAGCAAAGCAAACCCCAATGGCACCAGCGGCATATGCAAAGGCCGCAGCAAGTTCATACCATTTGGCTATTCGAAATGAATACAATCCACCGACAAAAACCATAATGGCAAATACAGTAGCAAACAGCCGTCTTAATGGACTGCCTTCAACAGGCTCAATATTATACGATAAAAACTTAACCGTGCTTTGTACACCATCAGGAATTTGCCAAATCGCCCACAATGTAAGTAAAGGCGCTATCAAAATAACAGCGGTTCTAGCGTGCCCTCTGACCAAACCTATCAGGGCAGCAGCAATGAGTAGGACAAATGCAGGTGGAAAAACATCAAACCCCATGACCGTCCTCCTTTACTGTATCGTTTTTTGTCTCCACGTCGGGCCCAGCAAAGGGCTGATCGTAATAGTTTTCAGGACGTTTCAATACAAAACCTAATAATTTAGCCACTAACACCATAATTAAACAACTTACAAAGCCGTAAACAGCACCAAAACCAAACCACGCATCGAAACCAAAATAGCCTTTGATGTAAACCACAGTCTGCGCCGCAACCACTAAGGCAAGCACAATAATGAATCCTATCCAAAGCTTGCGAATGGTAGAAGGACGAACCAACCAATGTAATTGCTTTTCATCAGTATTCATTAGTTAAGCCCCTTTACAACTTGGCTTTCTAATTCAATAACAGGGCCGTTAAACAAGAAAAAAGCGAGTGTTAATATAGCGGTGATACACAAGGCTAACACAGCCAGAAATGGGGCTTCGCCGTGCTCTTTACCGCCAACAGGCTCTCGTTCAAACCAAGCCATATACAAAATGGGTAAAAAGTATGCTGCATTAAGTACAGTACTGGCAATAATGGTAAATATAGCAACAAGATTATTGGCCTCAAAAGCACCAGCCAGTATGTACCATTTTGAAACAAAGCCCCCAGTAGGTGGCACACCTATCATACTCAGTGCGCCAATCGTAAAGGCTGCCATGGTCCACGGCATTCGTCGACCAATGCCTCTTAGCTGGTGAACTTCAGTTTTTTTCGACGCAACATATATTGCACCAGCGGCAAAAAACAGTGTAATTTTACCAAACGCATGAGCAACCATGTGGAGTGAAGCACCTACTTCAGCCAACGGTTTAAGAATCGCGGCGGCCATAACCACATAGGATAGTTGGGCAATAGTAGAGTAGGCCAACAGGCGTTTGATGTTGGTTTGGCGTAAGGCCACAAGGCTGGCAGTAACGATAGTAAACGCCGCAACATAAACAAGCCATTGAGAACTCGGCGCATCAAACAAAAAGTCGATACCAAACACGTAAACAATAATTTTAGTGATGGCAAACACACCCGCTTTAACCACCGCTACGGCATGCAATAAGGCACTTACTGGGGTAGGCGCCACCATCGCTGCTGGCAGCCATTTATGCACGGGCATGACCGCTGCTTTACCAATACCGAATACAAATAGGCCTAAGAGTAAGCCTATTTCAGGATCATCGAGTTTGCCAGCGAGGATCCCCCCAGCTGTAAAGTCGCCCGTACCAGCAAGGCTGTAAGTCCAGATAATAGCGGGTAGGAATAAACCAATAGACGTACTCAGTAGAACCCCTAAATAAATTCTCGCTGAGCGCACTGTCGCGGCATCACCTTTGTGCGAAACCAACGGGTATGTTGATAAAGTCAGGAGCTCGTAAAACAAAAATAAAGTGAATAAATTACCAGCAAAAGCAATACCCATTGTGGCGGATAGGGCCAATGCAAAACAAGCAAAAAACCGTGTTTGGTTTTTCTCTTTATTGCCTCGCATATAGCCAACAGAATAAATAGAGTTAATCAACCAAAGTCCGGATGCCAGCGCAGCAAACAACATACCAAGGGGCTCAACGGTGAAGGCAATACTGAGTCCGGGCATTATCTCACTGACTTCAATTGACGGACGACCACCGTCCATTAGCGTTGGTAATAAACCCCACACAACCCATATTAACGATATCGACGTAATAGCAGTAGCGGTTTCACGTAAATTAGCACTGAAACGCCCTGCAAGAGCAATGGCTAATGCGCCAACCAAGGGCACAATAATAGCCACCAAAATAGCGGTTTCTGGTGTCATTTTGTGCCCTCCACAAGTAGAACTGCCGCACTATTTGCAAGATCTAAAGGCACCTGCGGAAACAAACCGAAGTAAATATTAAGCACAGCGACGAAGCCGGTAATAATCAGTAATTGCATGGGCGCCTCAGAAACCGCAACCTCGCCTTCTTTGGGTGGCAGAAAGTACAAAGCTTCGACAATACGCCAGACATAAACCACCGCCATCAAAGAGCTGAGCAGAATAATTGCCACTAAGGCCCATCCCCAAGCGCCACTTCCCAAAGCCGCATTAATGAGTAGCCATTTACTAATAAATCCTGCGGTACCTGGCACACCAATAAGGCTTAAACCACACACCACAAAAGCAGCACAGGTCCAAGGCATTCTCGTAGAAGCACCACCTAATTGACTTAAACGTAAATCGCGATATTGATAGGCAAGACAAGCAACCGCGAGAAACAAACCACCTTTGGCCAATGCATGGTTGAACAGGTGAGCTGCACTTGCGCTAAGACCAGCTATGCTTACAAAACTTGCACCAAGCAAAATGTAGCCAATTTGTGCGATGGAAGATGACGCCAGTAGCCGTTTGAGGTGCCCCTCGAACATCGCCACTGCGGAGGCCACCAATATGCCTAAAATGGCCAAGGGCATGGCAAACAAGGCAAACTGGATTTGATGGTCATCAAGTGCCGCTTGAAATATCATGTAATCAAAGCGAATCAGCACGTATAAGGCCACTTTGGTGGCACACGCTGCAAGAAACACCGTTACCATATGGGGGGCATGGGTATAGGCATTGGGTACCCATACATGCAGAGGAAACACAGCCGCTTTCAGTGCTAAGCCAATAGTGATAAAACCAGCGGCAACTAATACAGGATTGATATCGGTCACATCACCAAGGCGAACTTCCATGTCTGCCATGTTTAGGGTGCCGGTCATCATGTAAATTAGGCCTACACCAATTAAGTAAAAGGTGGCGCCGATCGTACCCATCATCAAATATTTGAACACTGCTGGCAGAGCGCGGCGGTCAGGACCACCGGCAATCAATATATAACTGGCCAGTGACGATATTTCCATGAACACGAAGATATTAAATGCGTCAGCTGCGACAACTATACCAACCAAGCCAGATAGCGCGAGTAGCCAAGCCGAATAAAACAGCGGTTGGCGTTCAAGTTCAATCTGTTGATCAATACTGGGTTTAGCCGCTAACAAAGCTACTGCACTCGCACCTGTCACGATAAGCAACATCAAAGCCGTTAACGCATCAACAGCAAGCGTAATACCAAACGGAGCGGGCCAGCCACCCATTGCATATTCGAGAGTTTGTCCGTCAAGAACCGCCAAGGTTAAAGTGACAGCAATGGCAAAACTGACTAAAGCTGATGCCGTCGCCCCTGCCCACGCTAAACCTCGAGGCTGCAACAACACGATTAGAGGAGCCGATAACATCGGCACGATCACTTGCAAAGCAGGAAGATGTGCTAATAAATCCATAGTATTCAGTCAGCGTCCAAAATTTCGTTTTCTTCTATGGTGCCGTAACACTCATTAATACGTACCACCATTGCTAAACCTAAAGCTAAGGTTGATACCCCCACAACGATAGCAGTCAGAATCAAAACTTGAGGCAGGGGGTTGGAAAATATCTGATCTTTTACACCAGCTTGGATAATTGGCGCAGTACCGCCTTCGACTTTGTCCATGGTGATGTACATTAAAAAAACCGCTGATTGAAAAATAGACAAACCAATCAACTTCTTAATTAAATTTGATTTACTAATGACTGCGTACAAACCCACCGTAAGAATGATGGCAAAAACCCAATAATTGAAATAACCCAGCAGCTCCAACAGCTTCATGAAAAATTCTCCCGAGATGCAAAAGCATGGTAAATCGACAACAGCGCGCCGCATACAGCCATACCTACACCTGCTTCAATAAACAAAATGCCCATATGTTGCCCAAATATAGGGTCTGCGGCCAACACAGAATACTCGAGGAAGGAGCCTCCCTTTATAATGCATAGGACGCCGACGCCGCCATACAACAAAGCTCCACCAGCAACCATGCCCAACAGTACACCGCGAGGAATTGCAAGTAAGGCAGCGGTTTCACCTTCAAGAAGCGCATAAAGAATGACACCAGTGGCTACAATGGCACCGGCTTGAAACCCCCCTCCAGGGCCATATTCGCCATGAAATTGCACGTAGAGACCAAACAAAATAATAAAGGGGATCAGGAACCGACCAACCACTTGAGGAATCAAATGATGCCGCAGCCCAAGGCTCTGTTCTTTTATCTGAGGTTTTCGCGCCGGTTTTACCCCCAGAATAAATAACACGCCGATACAAGCAGCAAAAACCACAAAAACTTCGCCGAGAGTATCGTAGCCTCTAAAGCTACCTAAAATTGCGGTTACCACATTGGGAATATCAATATATTCAGCTGTTTTTTCAATATACCAAGGCGCTACATGCTGATGTACTGGTGCATCAGGGTCGCCAAGTCTTGGTTTGTCAAAGGTGGCATAAATAATCAGTAAGGCCAATACTCCCACAGTGCCATAGGTGATCCAACGCCCGCCTTCTCGGGGTTTTTCCCGATCGTCAGTTAAAGCCAAGGCGCACAGGAAAATAACGGTAGTGATACCCGCACCCACTGCTGCTTCGGTTAAGGCCACATCTGCGGCATCTAAGATGAAAAAATTTGCCGCCATAAGCAAACTAAAGATAGAGGTTAGCATTACCGCAACAAACAAATCTTTGGCACGTACAATAGCAACGGCAGTAATAACCAATAAAGACAGCAGAAAAACCGCAAAGATAATTATCATTGTGACTCTTTCTCCTTGGGGTCATCGCTTGCAGAGCCTGCATCAGGTTTAAGCCCAGATAAGAGCGCGGCATTTGCCAGCGCATAAGTGGCAGTTGGACCGGTAAGTAAGAGAAACAACATGATGGCAAACAACTTTAACGCAGCCAGCGATAAGCCAGCCTGCAGCATCATGCCTACAAAAATTAAAATAGTGCCCATGGTATCAGTCAAACTGGCAGCATGGATTCTGGTATAAAAGTTAGGTAAACGCAGCCCACCAATACCGCCAATCAATACGCACATTCCACCTAATACTAGAAGTATCCAACTCAGTATATCTAGCACGAGATCAATCATCTTTTGCCCTCGTTTTTTTGGCGCGATTTTGAAAATACTCTAAAACGGCAAGTATCCCCACCATATTCACCAAGGCGTAGGCCAGCGCAAGGTCAAGGAAATCTGGTCGCCCGTACAAAAATGCAATAACCGACAAGAGTAACACTGTCTTTGTGCCAAACACATTGGCCGCCAACACTCGGTCGTAAACACTAGGCCCCATCAATGCCCGGACCAACGCAAGCACCATAGTGACCAAAATAGCGATAGAGACAACAAAATACATGTTTATTTCTTCTCCAAAGCAGCGGCCCGACGATTTGCCTCGCCTTTTTGTATTTCTTTGGCGCCTTCAATGGTTAAGCAGTGAATGAGTAACTTTCCTTCGTGAACATCTAGCGTAACTGTGCCCGGAGACAAAGTAATTGAATTACCTAAGATGACATGACCCACATCTGTTTTGGTCGCTGCATCTAGCACAACCACGGTAGGACTAATGGGTAATGAGGGGCTCAATATCAGCTTGGCCACATCGATACTGGACGTCACAATCTCTTTTAATAGCCACCACCAGTAACCCGGTAAACGATGTAACACTTTAAACATCGCTTGATGATGCCTAAAAAAGCCCATTCGATGGGCTAGGTAAACACTCAACACACAAGAAAATGCACCCAAGCCCATAACCAAAGGCTTATACAGGCCTGACCAAAGCAACCACGAAATGGCAAGAACAAGCAATAATAGTAAGATAGAGGAAAGTCGTGCCTCGCCTCGTTGTAGCACGCGTTTAGCTCTCATACGTTTCATTGTTCGCAAGGATAATTTTTCATAAGTGATTTGTAGACAACTTCCATCGCCGGCTCATCTTTTGCCGTTGTGGCTAAACCTGCCGCTAAATCTACAACAATGACATCGACTACGTCACGCAGTGGCAAGGGATCACCAAGACAGAAGCCTGCCAATTTCGCTGCCCGAGAAAGATCAACTCGGCCCGGCATACGAGTACGCATCGCACGCTCAGTGAAGGTTTCATTACCAGAAATGGCATTTTCAGCGCTTAACATTACCCGAGCATCAGTAGCGATTGCCCCATCAATAAAACCTTGAATGTAACGCACACAGTATTGGCCGTCGGCCCCTTCTGGATTGCTACTAAGCAGTGCACAATGAGAAGCTAATTCTTGAGCAGTCAGTACTTCGACAGCATTTGCCTTTGACAGTGATACAGATAGCAGAACGGCAATGACACACGCTAATTTGGAATAAATCTTTACAGTATTTCGCGTGCTTGAATGTTTCGTTTTTAAGGACATTTAAGGAAGCTCGTTACTAAAATTTATCAACATTATGAACTATTTACCGCCGTGTGCAAGTTTTTGCCAAGTAGTATTTTTATGTTTAATTGGTGTAAATTGACGCCATTTAAGACGCTCAAAATCAAGGGAGATTGGCCTGAGCCAGAGCGCCTACGATCATTATTTTTGAATGTAGAGCGCTAGAAATTATTAATAAGTAATCATCGATAAAAAAATGCCACTCAAGTTGAGTGGCATTTTTTAGCGAACAACACGTCTTATAAAATAAAGCGGCTTAAGTCTTCGTCTTCTACCAACATATCCAAATGATCATTCACATATTTAGCGTCGATGGTCAGTGCTTCACCGTTTTTCTCTGAAGCATCAAAAGAGATATCTTCCATGAGTTTTTCCATCACAGTGTGCAGCCGACGTGCGCCGATGTTTTCGGTACGTTCATTCACAGTCCAAGCGGCATTTGCAATGCGTTCTATACCTTCATCGGTAAATTCAATATCTACCCCTTCGGTCTTCATTAGTGCGATATACTGCTCAGTCAGTGAAGCGTTAGGCTCAGTTAAAATACGTACAAAGTCTTGCGCGGTGAGCGCTGACAATTCGACACGAATAGGTAAACGCCCCTGTAGCTCAGGAATTAAGTCAGAGGGTTTGCACATTTGAAACGCCCCTGACGCGATAAACAAAATATGGTCAGTTTTCACCATGCCATGTTTAGTTGACACCGTAGAGCCTTCAACCAAAGGGAGTAAGTCGCGTTGTACACCTTCACGTGATACATCACCACCGCTGCCACCGGCACCTTCGCGCTTACAGATTTTGTCTATCTCATCAATAAACACAATGCCGTTTTGCTCAAGTGACTCAATGGCGGTTTGCTTGAGCTCTTCTTGATTCACTAATTTGGCCGCTTCGTCATCAATTAATAACTTAAAGGCATCTTTCACTTTTAAGGTTTTCTTTTTCTTCGACGAACCAGAGCTTAGATTTTGAAACATACCTTGTAACTGGTTGGTCATTTCTTCCATACCAGGAGGCGCCATAATTTCTACACCAATTTGTGGCGCAGCAACATCAATCTCTATTTCTTTGTCGTCTAATTGACCTTCACGTAATTTTTTACGGAAAATCTGACGGGTATTTTTGCCTTGAGCTTCTTCTTTTTCCCCCCAAACGTTTTCCGGAGGTGGCAGCAAAGCATCAAGAATTCGCTCTTCGGCTGCTTCTTCTGCGCGGAATTTAACGCGTGTGGTAGCTTGCTCTTTGGTCATCTTTACCGCGATATCCGCTAAATCTCGAATAATAGAGTCGACTTCTTTACCTACATAACCCACTTCAGTAAATTTAGTGGCTTCTACCTTAATAAACGGCGCATTGGCGAGTTTAGCCAAACGACGAGCAATTTCGGTTTTACCTACACCTGTTGGACCAATCATTAAAATATTTTTTGGGGTAACTTCTTGGCGAAGCTCAGCCGGCAATTGCATTCTGCGCCAGCGATTACGCAAGGCAATAGACACTGCTCGCTTGGCATTTTTCTGGCCAATAATATGGCAATCTAATTCGTGAACAATTTCTCTGGGGGTCATTTCTGACATAATCTCAACCTATATTTTGTGAGCGTAAATAATGGGTTTGCCATGATTCGTTTTTTGCAAACCAGCTGGCGCTAATTAGTACTCGAGTAACTCAACAGTGTGATGATGATTGGTAAATACGCAGATATCACCAGCAATGGTAAGACTTTTTTCAGCGATTTCTTTAGCCGACAAGTCGGTATTGTTTAACAAAGCAGTAGCCGCAGCTTGGGCATAATTTCCACCCGAGCCAATAGCAACTAAGTCTTGTTCGGGCTGCACCACATCGCCGTTACCGGTAATAATAAAAGAAGCCGTTTCATCGGCCACAACAAGTAAAGCTTCGAGCTTGCGTAACATGCGATCGGTACGCCAGTCTTTAGCCAGTTCAACAGCCGCACGGGTTAAATTCCCTTGATGCATCTCGAGTTTTGATTCAAAACGTTCAAACAAAGTAAAAGCATCGGCGGTACCACCAGCAAACCCTGCCAACACTTTGTTGTGATACAGGCGACGCACTTTCTTGGCATTGCCTTTCATTACGGTATTACCAAGCGATACTTGGCCGTCTCCAGCAATAACCACCTGATTATTACGACGTACTGATACGATAGTAGTCACTAGACTTCCTTAAAAATTTTAGACAAATAGTTTGTCGGATTAACGCTAAATAATAGAATGAGCTGCGACCCCTACCCACCTTAAAAGCGCACCATGAGCTAGATGTGGGGAGGAATGTATTATTTTCAAGGATGAACTGTCGGCTCAAGCCCAGTAAAAGCGAAAATAGGATAAGTTGTAATAATTAATAATTTGGACTGATAAGTCTTAGCTCAATTTGACAAGACCATTTGAGCGATAAAAAGGTTGTCAAAGCCATTACTGGTTTACTGATGAAGCAGACAGTCGAAAATGTTAGATTTTAGTTAAACGAAACCGAGAGTTCTTTAATCCAAGTTATGCCAGAACCACTCATTATCTCGTTTCCTAACTCTATATCTGCGATATATAAATCTTTACTTATTAGCCCTTTATCGACAGCAAATTGCAAAAGTTCAAGCGCTGGTATAGAGGCTTTCATAGATGATTTTTGCGCTTTGAAAGATAGGCTTATCCATTGGTTATCGTTTACACCTGATTTATCGTGCCAATCTTTTTGATACCACACTTCCCAAACATCGCTTCCTATCTTCAGCTCACCATGTCGTTTGCCAGCGGGATCAAAATGATTCTTTGTCGAATAGGTCCAGATCATGACTTCAGCCTTAATAAGGTCAGGCCTAACCTTATCCCCTCTATAAGCTTCAGACAACAACCACATGGTGGTGACATTGTTATGCTCACCATTGGATGAAATATCAAGTTCATGGGTTATTATTAGTTTTTCTAGTTTACTTATTTTAAGTGGAAACGAATCGTTAAATTTTGGTTCTGGGGCCCAAGGTGAAGCGCCCATTTTAATTTGTGGTTGAGAATAAATGACTCTTCGCTCAAAAGGCCATGACCAAGACCAGCCATATTGTACAATGCCATCAATATTCAGCTTCTCTATACATTGTTCCCACGAATCGTTCTCTGCGGCATGCTTATTCCAAACATTATTTGTTAAAACGCCATATTTTGTTTCTAAGTTGTAGTATTCATCGCAACTAACGACAACGGATTTAGGCTTTACCCACTCGGGCCTGTTATCTGGAGTACAAGACCACAGCAAAATTACTAGTACAAAAATAAGATGCTTCATTAATAAAATCCTTTTTTAATAGTGGTTTTATAAAGCATAATCAGGTCAACACGCTTATTTTTCGCTAATATACTATTTTGACTTAAGACATCCTAATTAGTTGGGGTGCTTGTTTTTACGTGGCATTAAAAAGGTTGATGGATTAGAAAACAATGTCCCTCAGTTTGATAGTTATGTCTGCTTTCTGCTATTTGGGATCGTTCTCATTACGTCGGAATACGAACGGTAAATGAACATATTTCTCTGTCAGATTGCGTGCTGGTTAATCCAGATACGTGTGTTAATCCAGATACGTGGTCACAAAATTAATGTGAAACATCATGCATAACATAGGCTCTAATGCCCTAAACTAGGGTATTGGAATGAAGAGGCTATTACGCGAACGGCTCATAAATAGATTTTGACGGCTGACTAAACCAAGCAGGGCCAGTTTCTGTCATGTAAAAATGATCTTCTAATCTTACGCCAAACTCACCTGGCACCACTATCATTGGTTCATTGCTGAAACACATGCCTTTAACTAAGGGTAAGGGATTGTTCTTCACTAAGTAAGGCCATTCATGGATATCCATGCCAATGCCGTGTCCTGTGCGATGGGGCAAGCCCGGTAGGTTATAGTCTGAGCCTAAGCCATCTTGTTCAAGGGACTGTCTCGCTGCTGCATCCACATCACCACAACGCGCGCCGATTGAAGCTGCGGCAAATGCCGCCTGTTGGGCGCGCTTTTCACTAGACCAAATATCGATTTGTTTTTCAGTTGCAGTGCCAAATACATAAGTTCGGGTAATATCTGATATGTAACCATGTAATTGACAGCCTGTATCTATCAATACCAAATCATCTTTTTTTAATATTTGAGGATCTTTAACCCCATGAGGAAATGATGTTGCTTTACCGAACAACACAATACAAAAATACGACCCATTGGCTGCACCCACTTTTTTGTGCGCCTGGTGTATAAAGTCTTCTACTTCTTTAGTCGAGATGCCTTCTTTTAAAATACTAGCCGCTGCTTTATGTACCGCAATGGTCATATCCATAGCACACTGCATTAAGGCAATTTCGGCCGCAGATTTATGCATGCGGCAGTGCGCCGTGACTTCGCTGGCATTAATTATACGCATTCCAGGTTGCTGTTTTTGAATTCCGTCCACCATGAAAAATGCGGTGGATTCGTCGATCCCCACTTTGACCTCAGTCGCTTCGCTAATGCCAGCAATAATGTGGCAGAAAAGTGCGTAGGGGCTTTCGTGTTCTTGCCAGCCTCTAATTTCACCCGCTATGACCATGTAATCATTAATAGTATCAATCTCAAAATGCGGTGCGATATAAATTACCTCACCTTGGGCAGGCAAAACCGCCCCTACCATACGTTCACTGGCATACCAACGTAGACCAGTATAATACCTAAGGTTAGTACCCGCATTCAGATAAATTGCTGTAATATTATGCTCACGCATATAGACCTGCGCCTTTGCCATCCTTGCGCGGTATTCACCTTCTTGAGTAGGGATTGCGCAAAGGCTCATATCCGATAGTTCAGCTAACGCTTGCTCAATTGTTTTAGTACCAATACCACTAAATTGCATGCATCACCTTATTTTCGCTTTAAATACGTCTATGGTAACGAAATACTGGCTTAAGCAACAATGAGATTCAGACAAAAGCGCGTTAAACCATGTAAACTTATACTTTACTGTGATTCATATGGATAAGCTTTAATGCCCGCACTCAAACGCCTCGATCAAACATTAAGTAACCTTGGTTACTGTTCTCGCCGCGAGGTGCGATATTGGCTGAAAGACAAGCGTATTAAGATAGCAGAGCAGTTAGCAACAAACCCTGCGCAAAAGGTCGACCCCGCATCGGTTAGTGTAGATGGTGAGAGCCTAGATCACCCTGGCGACATCTTAGTTATGCTAAACAAGCCCTTGGGCTATGTTTGCTCACACGATACCCGCGAAGGCCAACGCATCTATGATTTATTGCCCAAGCGTTGGCAAGCCAGAAATCCACAAGTCGTCAGTGTCGGACGACTCGATAAAGACACTACGGGCTTGATTTTAATTACCGACCAATCAGCCTTAGTGCAACAACTTACGTCTCCGAAACATCATGTTGATAAGGTGTACTTAGTCACTGTTGAGCGCCCACTCGAACCCGCTTTAGTCGAGCAATTTGCCCAAGGTGTGGCCCTGATTAGTGAAACCGAAGTATGTTTACCCGCCACATTAAACATCATTGATAGCCACACCGCCAAAGTGACGCTGAACGAGGGTAAGTACCATCAAGTTCGACGAATGTTTGCTGCATGTGGCAATCACGTTGTTTCGCTACACAGGGAACAATTTGGGCAATATACCTTAGCTGACTTACCAGTCGGAGAATGGCGAGACCTTCGCTAATCGCGTAGAGTAGAGCTAAGCATGCTTTGGCTGTTTATCTAACAACAGCCAGCAACCCTGTCCCACCATAGCGAAAAGTAGTGATATCTCGCCCTATCATCGACTTTGGCACATTTTGGCGCTTTTTTTACGATTAATGGCATTATTGCCAATATTCAATTGCACATGATTCTGTAATGATGAGTCCGTCAACTTTCAACGGAGCCATAAAATGCAAAATCCAGTTATCGCCATCCCTGCCGCATCATCAGAAGATGCCCTGGCACATTTTAGTAAAGCGTTTGAGTTTGAAACTGATTGCTGGGATACCCATGAGGGTTTAAAAATATCACCTGAGCAATTTGTATTACTGGATGTACGCAGCAAAGCGCTTTACGACCAAGGCCATGTGCCCGGTGCAGTCTCTTTGCCACACGGAAAAATCGTTGAATCGAAACTCAGTCAATGGCCACAGGATATTCTGTTTGTGACTTATTGCGCCGGGCCCCATTGTAATGGCGCAGCCAGAGGCGCAGTGCGCTTGGCAAAATTAGGCAGAAAGGTAAAACTGATGGCTGGCGGTATTACTGGTTGGCTCGATGAAGGCTTTGAATTAGCAAAAACTGAGTAAGGTGGTGTCAGCAAACGCCGTTAATATTCGTCCGGCCATGCCGGATGATGGCGCCCCTTTATTAGCATTAATGCATCAGCATGCTGAGTTTGAACAAGCCTCTGAACCTTCTATCACAATAGATAAATGAGTTAGCATATTAAGTGATGCTTCAATCATACAATTCTGGCTTGCTACTTTAGATAGCGCCTTGGTAGGGTGCTTTTCTGTTACTCAAAATTACTTAAGCTGGTCAGTTGAGCCGTATTTGCATCTCGATTGTCTTTTTTTACATCAAGACTATCGTCAACAAGGCCTTGGCTCGCGGTTATTTACAGAGGTAAAAAGTATCGCTGCATCCCTCAATCTTAAACAAATCCAATGGCAGACACCCGTTGAAAACACCAAAGGTGTAGACTTTTACGTGCGCCAAGGAGCAGGGTATAGCGTTAAATCGAGGTTTACTCTAAACGAATAGATACATCACTATTTATGGGCTTTGAAGATGTTAGGCCAGAGTCAACGAAATCGTGAGGGGGCAATCGATGTCCTTTAATATACGATTAACGATGGGAGGCACGTTTATGATGGTGTTTGCAACTGCCGACTGGGTCGAAATTAAAATGTCACACTGAGCTTCCACCACTTTTTGGCGGATAAAAAAATGATTAATATCATCCAAGTATTTTTCGTGTAACGGTACACTGCCAATAAAAATAGAATTATGTTCATGTGCCGCATAAGTTGCCCCCTGAATTTCTCTACTCAGGGTAATAGCCTGCATTTTATTAAGTTGCAAAAAACGAAACTCAATCTTATTTTGCACCGTACGAACCCACCTTTTACATATTAATAGTAATGACTAGCGATAAGCCTCTGGCACAAGTCAAAGCAAAGAAAGACCAAACGTCATTCTGAAATTTTGCTTACGCTTCGCTTAGCGATTTCGCCGAATGAGTAAAAACCAAAGCGAAGAAAGACCAAACGTCATTCTGAAATTTTGCTTACGCTGCGCTTAGCAATTTCGCCGAATGAGTAAAATCCAAAGCAAAGAAAGACCAAACGTCATTCTGAAATTTTGCTTACGCTTCGCTTAGCAATTTCGCCGAATGAGTTTGGTCTATAAATTCCAATTCCAGATTTGGCAGCCGTTTATTTTTGATTTTTGTAATTGATGACGGTCCGTTTCTGCTTTGCGTTTACTTTCATATGGGCCCAAAATAACGCGGTACCACGAGCTACCTTCACTTTTACGAACTTGCGCTTCTAAGCCTTGAAACGCAATTTTTGCTTTCAATTCTTCGGCCTGTGAGCCCACTTTAAATGAGCCACACTGCATTAAATATCGCTTAGTCGACTTGGCCTGCTCTTCCACCTCAACCTCGACGGTGTACTCTGGCAACGATTTAATAAATTCCCACTCTTCTTCAGGCATGTCAGGCAGGGCATCCTCTTTAGGCGGTGCAACCTTAGTGACTACCTCAGTTTCGGGCGAATCGGGTGACGTGCCTTTGATAGACCACAAAAAAACGATAAAACCCGCAACTAAAGATAAAGTCACTATAATGCGTAACCAAGGTAGGGAACGTTTTGGTGGGGGTGGAGGAGCCGCTTTTTTACCACGACCACGAGCTACGTAATCTTTGTGCGCCATACGAATCAAAAAATCCAAAAGTCATTGTTACTACAGGGCGAACGATTCTACCTAGGCTACGGAAATCCTCAATGACATTCGTACGAAATATTTTTTACTCGGTAGTAATTACCCCAGTGAACGTAGTTGCTGTTCAACTCGTTTTTACTGGTAAGTCGTTCCATTATGTTTTAACCAACCGCCAACGTGCAATTTTTTGGGATCGTGGTGCGTCCAGTGAATCACTCCACCTTGTTGGCTCCATTCGTATTCTCCATAAAATTCAACCTCATCGCCTACTTGCAAATTGGCAACCCGGGGCGCCAAATCAATATTGTGCGCTATTAAAATAGATTGTCTATTAGCCAAGCGAATGATGAATTTTTGGTGTTTATCGCCTTGAGTGTCGTCTGGCAATAATCGCTCTACCACTCCCGCCCCCTTAACTTGCAAATCACTTTTATGCTGCTGATAGGCTTGACGTAAGATCGAGTCATTGGAGTAACCAGCAAAAGATACTAAAGAGCAAATCAGTAACACTAAACGTAATCGAATTTTCATCTCTCACTCCTATTAATTCAGCTTACTTTTAGTTAAAGCAGTTAACTGCGTAGGGCTGTTGTTTAAGGTTATTCAAATATATTTCTTTAGGTAATAAACTCCACATTAGCTAGAACCTGCTTAAAATGAGCCCGCAGGCGTTCTATGTCTTCAGCAGGAAAGCTAAATTGCGGAACCCCCCCTGATTCTTGATTAAACGGTAGAGAGCAATAACCCAGCTTCCCGGCGGAATCTAGGGCAATTTTTTGCACCTCACGTGCATTAACTGAGGTATCGCCGATCCAAAGTAAATTATTCTCAAACCGCACATAACGAAGAGGATTTTCGACCATATTGGGGTAATGCGTGTTTAATTTCTTCTCGGTATGTAATGCGAATAAAACACTGCTCAGATTTATCATAAAAAGCATGTGTATCCTTTCAATTTCAACATCAGTAACAATAATAGAATAAAGCACCACGATACTGATTGTAAAAGCGGTAGCGTTCTTTTGATAAAATGGCTTTTGCATTACTTTTTTTCAATTATTTTTGTACATTTCTTATTTTGAGATAAGAGAGTGCACCTTAGACAATTGCTTTTTTGTGTATGTGTAACCGAAGGGTGAGTCATCTGAAGCTATCGGCAGACTCAAGGGTGAAGGAACTGAAAATTGAGTATTGGGTTTGTACAAAGGTGCATTAACAATAAGTTCGCCAGTGAAATCTTGCACTGAAAATAACTGCTTATATAACAGCATAGCCTCTAACAACACTAGGTCATGACCAGGGTGGCCATTGTCTGTGTAAAACCAATTTGCATTTGGTGCGTGTTGCATGGCTTTTTGTAATTTATCTGACACAGAAACATAAATTGCAGAGTATCGTTTTGCTAGTTTTGCTTCTTCCGCAACTAGCTCTTCAGAAACATGGGCGGGCTTTTGGTAGGTGCCAAGTAATATCGGTTTTGCGTTATTTTGTAAGGCAATTTTGCTTAGTTCAGCCATAGCTGAATCCGCATTTTCGCAGGTTTCAGGCCCAAAGCCGCAAATGATGTCACCGCCTCTTTCTTGCAAAACAACAAAATCATAAACCTTTGATTTTAAAGCTAGTTCAACTGAATGGTCAGCAACCCGCTCTGTCAAAGTTGCGCCTCCTCGTACAATCATATCGCTTTCAGTCAAAACGTTATTTTTAGCCGCTAGCGCATCAAAAACAGCCGGTAAATTACCAACATACGTCAAGCTGTTGCCCACAAAAAGCATTCGATGATGTGATTTGCTGTCAGGCAGCGCAGTAGCTGAAACACTAAAGGTAATGAAAAAACAAAAGAAAACGAAAACATGATGCATAACTATCATCCATTTAAGAAAGCAAGCTACGGGGAAGATGTAGCCTTTATTCCTAAAAACAAGGGGAGTATTTTTCGCTATTCAATAAATAAGCGCCACTGTCCATCAACAAACTCGAAGGCATGTTCGCTCACCATATGAGCAAATTGATTTTCCATGATAATTTTACGTGCTTGCGCAATACCTGCTTGATTTTTGGAGCCGGTAATTAACACCACATCGCGAGTCGGAACAAATACAAGCAAATTACCTTCGAAGGGAAAATTGTCTTTGTTCCACATTGCGTCCACTAGCAGTAAGGAGCTTTCAAACATGCCACCAGCTACCAAGTACTTGATATCGTCATTTCCCTGAATGTGAATATCAGGCAAGCGATTAAATAAGTTTTCGATGGCCACTTGTTTTAAGGCTTTAGTATCTAAGTTAAATTCAGCAAGGTCATCAACGCTAGCAAAACGCAAACTGCTTGGTGAATCAAAGGCAAATAACATGACTAATTCGCTATTAATAGGTTCGTAAAACAACGTCGGATTAGATTGCCCCTTCTTATTTGTCTTGCTACCCATGACTTGCTTAATAGTCTCGATGTAGGCCATATCCTTTAAAATTGGGACTAAGTCTTCTAACACCATTTTCGATGCTTTTTGCTGATTCATCGCTAAAATGGAATCGATATATTCCTCCATTAAAATAGCCAGATCTTGCGGGTTGTTTTGATAGCGGATATACACGTTATCCAAGTAATTGATAAAAGCGAATTCTTCAGGTTCAAGGATGTGCACCTCCATCTCCCCCTTAATTTCGGTTTTCACGCCAGGAATTTTTTCTGCTAAAGTAGCAATGAATGTTTGTCTAAATGCCTCTGGTGATACCACAGACTCTTGCGCAAAAAGAGGAGCAAAGCAGCTAAAAAGACACAAAATGAGTAAAACAGAGGAGGGGAAATAACGCATTAACATGTCCTTTTGTCAGTGATAAACCAGAGTGTTAATTTTATATTTTTTGGTCCAATCAATCCATAATCAACGGCAGATCATAAGCCCATGACATTAGCAACTTTCATGTTGTTTATAACGTCAATCTTGGTCAAAAATTGATGCAACCAAAGCTATTTACAACACAGTTGGCAAGGTATTTTCTAGTGATTTTAAATCCATAATACTTCCCTTAAATTATTGAGTCGATAATACTTATCCAGCAAAAAGGAGTTGCGACCCTCTTTAATTAAAACGAATGTTATATCACTAAGAAACGCCATGCATAACAATATGAGTAGCTTAATGCTCGATTAATCCGAAGAAAACTTGCTTTCTATCCCCATATAAACATTCCCTGAGTTGCGTCTAAATTGGCTATGCAAACTGCCAAGGATAGCCAGTTTAGCCTTGCCTTGTCGGGAACAAGTTAAAGCGGCTTGGTCAATTCAAACCAGTCAGGATTAGAACGCTTAGTGGGGCGGTCTTTCTTGCTTACTTCTTTTTGCTGTTGAAAAGAAGTGAGTTGAGCCTAGGGACTTGGCTTGATACATAGCCACGGATGGCGGTCGCGCAGCGATAATCTTAGTGGCCTCAGCGGTCGCCGCGCGAGTCATGCTCTAAAAGCTTAGTAAGCAACGCGCATGCTCTGTGCACGCTAGCCTTTTAGCTTTAGAAATCCTTTACCTCTTTTTCTTAACAGCCCTTTTACCCCAGCTCTTCTTACCTGCAGGCTTGCTACTCTTTAACCCCGCAAATTGGCTGGTATCCAGTTTTTGACTGCTGTTGATTAATTGGGTAATTGAATTGGTTAAGGGCAACATAAAAGCCTCATAGCGCATCTGCTTGTGGGCGATTTTGTCTAAATTGGCTTCCCAAATTGCGGTCATATCGGGGTGGGTGGTTTCACTGGGTAAGGCGTTTATTAGCGCTTTGCCGGTATCGGTGGCACGGATGTCTTTGCCGACTTTTTGCATAAACTGGCGTTTAAATAATAAGTCGATGATAGAAGCCCGAGTGGCTTCGGTGCCTAGGCCGTCGGTGTCTTTGAGGATTTTTTTGATTTCACTGTCTTGTACATAACGGGCGATGCCTGTCATGGCGGCGAGCAGTGTGGCTTCGGTAAAATGTTTAGGAGGCGAGGTTTGTTTTTCTAAGAGCTCGGAGTTGCTGCATCGTAAGGCTTCGCCTTTGGTGAGCGTGGGTAATACCACTTCGGGTTTGCTGTCGTTCTTGTTTAAGGCTAACCAACCGAGTTCCTGAGTAGCTTTACCTTTGGCAACAAATTCACCACCAGCAATATCAATTTTGACAATTTGCTCCGAATACTTATGCGGGCCATAAAACTGCATCAGGTATTGGGTGGCAATCAGTTGATAAACCTTGGCCTCGTCAGGCGTTAAACTGCTGATGGCTTTACTTCGATGAGTAGGAATAATAGCGTGATGCGCATCCACTTTGCTGTCATCCCACGCTTTAGATTTTAACTTAGGATTGGCATTATCAACCGCACTTGCATAACTGGGTATATTGCTTTTAATTGCGCTGAGTACCTTAGGCGCTTGAGCTAATTGTTCTTTGGGCAAATACCGTGAATCGGAGCGGGGATAGGTGATCAATTGGTGTTTTTCATACAAAGACTGACAAATATCTAACACTGCCTTGGGCGATAAATTAAAACGTTTAGACGCATCAATTTGCAGTATGGATAGACTGTAAGGCAGTGGCGGCGGACTTTGTTTGTTTTGTACCTTGTAGTCGGTCACGACCGCCGCTTGGCCTTCGGTTTTATTGACCACAGTTTGCGCCAATTTGCGCGATAACACCCGGCCTTCTTCGTCCTGGTAAGGTTCACACGCTTTACTTGGGTGCCACTTCGCTTTAAAGCTCGTTTTACTGTGAGTTTCTAAGGTAGCGATAACCTCAAAAAAGGGTTTCGATACAAAATTTGCAATGTCTTCGTCTCGGCGCACCACTAATCCTAATACTGGCGTTTGCACCCTGCCGACCGACAATACGCCGCTGTACCCACCGCGCTGTCCGAGCAAAGTATAAGCCCGAGTAAGATTTAAACCGTATAACCAATCGGCACGGGAGCGGGCCAAGGCCGAGACAGATAAACCTAAAAACTCTCGATTAGCACGCATATTTTGCAAGGCTTTTTTAACAGCAGAGGTATTTAAGTCATTAATTAATAAGCGCCCAGCACTTTCAATTAACGCTGCTTTAACCCCGCAATAGGTAATCACTTCATCTACCAGCAATTGACCTTCTCTATCAGGGTCGCCAGCGTTAACGATATGGCTGGCGGTTTTCAGTAGGCGTTTGACCACGGTGAGTTGTTTTTGGGTATTCTTTTTAGGTACCAGTTGCCATTTGTGGGGCACGATGGGCAGGTGCTGCAAAGACCACTTGGCGTAAGCGGCATCATATTTATCTGGTTCGGCTTGCTCTAATAAATGACCGATACACCAGGTAATGCAATCGCCATTAGCAAGTTCAATATAACCGTCGTGTTTTTTTTGATTACCATCAAAACCCGTGGCAATGGCACGGCCTAAGCTCGGTTTTTCGGCGATATAGAGGATCATAAAAAATAAACTGGATAAAAAAACAGTATACTAGCAAGCTTTGGTTAAAGTCGTTAGTCCGCAATAATTATTTTATATCCAAAACCATTGCAATTGCAGTTTCAAGGGTGAAGGGTATAAGGTCGGATTTTGGCGTACAAAAACGCATCACAAAATTTATGGTCTTTGTAGACCGCTTTTTTAAGGCGTCCTTCGAGTTCAAAACCGTTTTTTTCGAGCACTTTCAACGAGCCTTTATTACCTTCAAACACCTGTGAAAACAAACGCATTAAGTCTGTTTGCTCAAATAGGTTTTGGCTAAATTGTTGTAGCGCTTCAGTAGCGATGCCTTTACCCCAGTAAGGGGTGGCCAACCAGTAGCCGACTTCGGCTGAGCGAGACCGTTCAAACTCTTCGCGCACTGCACCAATCGTACCGACAAAAGTACCTTTATATTCAATGGCGCGAATATACTTATTTAAAGTGCCGTCTTTAATCCACCAGCGGGCTTCTTTTTCAGTAAAGGGCGAAGAAATGCTACTGGTTAAATAACGCAGCACCTTAGGATCATTAAGGTACTCAACCAATAATGGGGCATCTGATTTTTGGTAGTCACGCAGTATGATCACAATAATGAATCCGAATTCTTATTAACTAAAATCTTGTGGGTCGATGTCTAAAGCCCAACGTACTTTTTGGCCTAAACCTAGATTTTCTATTTGATTAATGTGTTGGTTAATGGCTTGCTGCAAGGTGCTGCGTTGTTGACTTTGTAATAACAACTGCATGCGATAATGGCCTTGGCGTTTTTCCATTAAGGCAGGAATAGGCCCCAAACACGCAACACTAGCTTCATGAACAAACAAGTCGGCAATCTGTTGTAAAAATTCGTGGGCATCGCGAGCACTTAAAGCTTGGGCTTTAAACAAGGCCTGATAAGTATAGGGGGGTAAGTTAGCTTGCTGACGCTCTAACAAAGCATAGCGCGCAAAATGACCGTAGCCATTATTAATCAAGTCTTGTAATAAAGGATGAGCAGGATCATAGGTTTGCAACCACATTTCGCCGGGCTTCTGCGCCCGGCCTGCCCGGCCTGCTAATTGCGTAATCAGCTGAGCCAAATGCTCTGCCGCGCGATAGTCAGCACTAAACAAAGCGCCATCCACATCCATGATCACCACTAAGGTCACATTCGGAAAATGATGACCCTTCGATAAAATTTGCGTACCAATTAAAATCTGGTATTCATTGTTGTTGATAAGGTTAAGCATCTTATCGAGTTTGTTTTTACCACGGGTGGTGTCGCTGTCGATACGCACACTTTTATATTGCGGAAAATACCCCGCTAAACCTTGTTCAAGTTGCTCTGTGCCCACGCCCTGCGAAGTCAATTCACTTGAATGGCAATTTTCACAGACTTTGGGAATACCTTTGGCCCCGCCACAGTGATGGCACTGCAATTTGTGCAAACTCTTATGCAAAGTAAAAGGTTTGTTGCAGCTGTGGCATTGCTCAACGTGCCCACAACAATGACACATCAACGCTGGAGCGTAGCCCCGACGGTTAATAAACAGCATCACCTGACTACCCTGTTTTAAATGCAAGGCGATGCGTTCAAGCATGCCTTTGGCTAAACCAAATTCGAGCGGTTGCTGACGAATATCAAACACCTGCTGTTTGGCCACCACGGCATTACCGGCACGCAAGGGCAGATGTAAATGCTGATACTTGCCTGTTAAGGCATTATTGAGGGTTTCTAAGGCTGGCGTTGCGGTACCAAGTACTAGCGGAATATTCTCGGTGTGGGCTCGCATAACCGCTAAATCGCGCGCATGGTAACGTAACCCATCCTGCTGTTTATACGAGGCGTCGTGCTCTTCATCAACAATCAGTAAACCGGGCGTGAGCATAGGAGTAAAAATGGCTGAACGGGTACCGATAATTAAACCCAGTTGTCCCGCTGCACTTTGTTGCCATACCGCTAATCTTTCGTTATCCGTCAGGGCCGAATGCAATACACCAACCTCAATGCCGAAACGGTGTTTAAAACGAAAAACTGTTTGCGGGGTTAAGCCGATTTCAGGCACTAAAATCAGTACTTGCTGGCCTTGTAGTAATACCGATTCAATAGCCTGCAAATACACTTCAGTTTTGCCACTGCCGGTAATGCCTTCTAACAAAAAACTGGCAAACTTACCGATGCTAGCTTCAATGCAACTAATGGCTAAGGCTTGTTGAGTATTGGCTTGTGGTTTATCACTAATGCAAATTTGTTTTGCCCATGGTTCAAGTTGCTCTCGTTTTTTTTCTTTAAGGGTAATATATTCTTTGGCAGCCAGTGCTTTTAAACTTGCTGGACCAAATTGCTGATTAGCTTGTGATTTTTCTAACTCGCCTGCCTTTAATTGTACTAAGCAGGCTTGTTGCTTGGGCGCGCGGGATAAGTCATTGAGGTCTGTTTGTTGACCTAAGTCAGTCACCGTCCAATATTGCAGCAGCTTAGATTCGTTACTTCCCCCTTTGCGTAATGCCACAGGTAAGGCCGTTTGAACCACATCGCCAATAGGGTGCTTGTAATAAGTGGCAAGCCAATTACACAATGTGATTTGTGTAGTATTAAATACCGGTTTGTCATCGAGTAGTTGAATAATCGGTTTGAGTTTAGCTTCTGGCCACTGCGAAGTGTCAGCAATTTCCCACACCAACCCCACCATGGTTCTGGGACCAAAGGGCACTTGCACTCTCACCCCAAGCTCTGGCGCTGGGCCTTGATAGCTATAATCAAATAGTTGCCGTTTAGGAATAGGCAGGGCGATACGCAGAATTGTCATCTAACTTGCTACTAACTCACTTTAAAACACAAAACCGGGGTTTTCAGCGGCATTATTGCTGTAAAAAGCAGCAAAGCCCTTGATCACTTGAGGCAGGTACATTAATATGCGCGCCACTTTGCGGCAAGCCACAAAGCTTCCTATTTGAATTTAATTTTCGTATGGTGTCCAACTTCGGGTTGGTTAGCGATACGGCCTTAACTGAGAGGTAACCCCATGAAAGAAGGTATTCATCCCGATTATCAAGAAATGACTGCAACTTGTGCCTGCGGAAACGTAATCAAAGTTCGTTCAACTCTTAAAAAGCCAATCAATCTTGACGTATGTTCTGCTTGCCACCCGTTCTATACTGGCAAACAGCGTAACGTTGATACCGGTGGTCGTATCGAGAAATTCAACAAACGTTTTACTGCTTTGTCTAAAAAGACAAGTGCTGAATAATAGTTTGTTGTACCTAAAGAAGGCGCTTACTCAGCGCCTTTTTTTGTGCCTTAAAATCTACAGTAAATTTAAAATCTTTAATTATCCAAACCACGTATTCTTTTGCTAGGCTAAACCCACCAAGCAGATAGCCTCTGTTACTTTACATACGAAGAATACATGTTAAGCATTAAAAATCTGTATAAAAGTTACCAAGACGCCGAAGAAACACGGCTTATTTTGCAAGACCTAAGTATTGAAGTGGCTCAGGGCGCCAGTATTTCAATACAAGGTGAGTCTGGCTCAGGAAAATCCACTCTTTTACACTTGTTAGCCACTCTCGATAAACCCGATAGCGGCGAACTGATCGTGCAAAGCGGCGATCAGCGCTTCAATTTACTCAACTTGAGTGAATCACAAGCAGATGAATATCGAAAACGCCAATTAGGCATTATTTTTCAAAAATACAATTTGATTGATTGCATCTCTGTCTATGAAAACGTGCTGCTACCAGCGCACCTTAGTCAAAAACTTGATCCCAGCTATTTGCAAGGTCTGTTAAGCACCCTTGGGATTGCCATTTATATACATAAACTGCCAGAACAATTATCAGGCGGAGAGCAACAACGAGTTGCCATTGCCCGCGCCCTTGCACACCAACCTCAATTGGTACTAGCCGACGAACCCACAGGAAACCTCGATCACAAAAACGCTGCAATCGTTAGCCGCTTATTAGTAGATACCTGCAAACAATTAAATACCACTTTGGTATTAGTCACCCACAGCGAAAAAGTTGCCAACTTAACAGATTATCAATATCGCTTGGTGAATGGCGCCCTGCAGTTAAGTAGTAGTAAATAATTGCGATGAACATCAACACCGATTATTTTTACTTTGCCCGTTTACTGCTGCAAAGCTACCGGCAAACAACATTTAGTGTGCTGATGTTAATGGGTGCTTTAATAATTGCCACCAGCGGTTTATCAGCCGTACTAATCATCAATCACAGTGCCAAGCAAAGTTACCAACAAGACAATACTTATTTACTGCCTAATGTTAGTCATCAAATTGTGGCCGTAAATTCAAGCCAAAAACTCACCAAACAAGATTACGCAGAACTAAAAAAACGCGGATTTAATGAATTAGTGGCTTATGCCACTAGCAAACATCGTATTTACCACAATAATGCATTGGGACTCGACAACAGAGTGTCTGTTACTGGGATAGATTTTGTTAGCGCATTGACCATGCTGGGGTTTCAACAGGGCATGCAAGGCAAGCAAACTTCCCCTGACGCAAATTTACTGAGCTTGGCATTTTCAAGTGATATCGCCTTTAGTCATCCACGTTTACTCGCCAATTTAGCGCCAGCTAGTGGTACAACAAATCCTAAATTAACCTTAGACAGCCCGCAAGGCCCTATTTTACCTAGGCTACAAGCCCTTGATAATGCAGGCTTAGGTAATGATGTGGTACTTGATATTAACCGCTATTTTAGCCTACTCCCTGAGGCTGAGCTTAGTGGCTTGCTATGGGTGAGCCAATCGCCTCAACATAATGATGCACGATTAAGCTCGTTGTCTGCGCAACTGCCCAAGCACCTTACGGTGCTTGCTATGACATCAGGTGAGCAACAAGGTGAGTTAACTGAGAGCTTTCACCTCAATTTATTCGCCATGGCCTTGCTGATGTTTGTGGTGTGTTTATTTATTGTACTCAACGCCGTTAATTTACTGCTCAATGCAAGAATGCCTTGGCTTAAAATCAGTCGCCAATTAGGGATAGGTCGCAGAGCCGTATTTATGGTGCAAATAGCCGAGTTAGTACTCTTTAACCTTGTGGCCTGTAGTCTAGGAATAGTACTGGGAATATACCTCGCTAATCTCGTTTCTCCTACCGTACAAGCCACCTTAGCAAACCTGTATAACGTAGATGTCGGATTTGGGCATGTCTCGTTTTGGTCATTATTCATTCAGGTATTAGCTATTAGCTTACTTGGCTCGCTCGTAGCCCTCGCCTTGCCTGTTATACAACTCAATAAAACATTAAGCCATGTTAAAACACCGCCATTAGGTAGCAAGCAACAACGACAGTGGCAAATAGTCACCTTTGGACTTGGCCTGCTTTTGGCACTTGTTAGCTTTTTATTACTGTCTTTTGCCACTCAACTTTGGCTGCTATTAATTGCCGTTGCTTGTCTGATTTTATGTGGATGTGCACTTTTACTTATCAGTTATTCGGCTATGTTATCGATCTTTTGCCGTTTTATCCCAGCACGCTTAGTCTTACTTCGCCTTAGTGTTAAACAAAGCATTGCGCTTTCATCAAAGGCCAAAATTGCCTGCTGTGCGTTTTTTATTGCAGCAACCAGTAATATTGGCATGAATTTAATGGTAGATAGTTTTCGTGCAGCCACATTGAGCTGGCTAGATACTCGCTTGGTGGCAGACTATTATTTGTATTACACCGGCGATACAGATCTTAGCCAACTCGCAAAACAAGAAAATATTGGTATTAGTAAACGATATGAGAAGTACATTGACTATCAAGGTTTACGCATCCAGCTATATAGCTACCCCAGCACCGATACCTTTAAACACGCCATGGTCTTTTATCAGATAAATGATAAAACGCAGGCATGGCAAAACTTTGAAAACCATCAGGGCGTATTTGTTAACCAGCAATTTGCCTTTTATTATCACGTTGGCCTTGGCGACACTGTTCGTCTATCACACCCCATATCAGAACAACTTACATCTTATAAAATCGAAGGTGTGGTGTACGACTTTGGTAGCCCCAATAAACAGGTTCTATTGCCTATCAGCAGCTTTGACGCAAAGCTTTCTGCTTCATCACTTTATGCCCTTGAGGGCAGCCCAGAGCAAATCAGGGCGTTTAGCTTACAACTAGGTTCGTACGGTATTGATGTGCAAAATAACTTAATCAAAACAGCAGAGTTATTAGCAAGGTCAATGCAAACTTTTGATCGAACCTTTTTAATTACCGACGGCTTAAACGTAGTCACTCTATTAGTGGCGGCATTGTCTTTAGCCTGTGCCATTGTGGTATTAAGCAAAGATCTAAAGCCGCAAAATATGTTGATAAGAAGTTTAGGTGTCTCGAGATTTAAACTGCAAATCATGGGGCTATTTCAGTTTTTACTGTTATGTCTCGTCGCATTAATTTTTGCTACCCCCTTTGGTATATTGCTTAGCTGGGTATTAATTAACGACGTCAATTACCACGCCTTTCAGTGGACGTATCCTCTTAAAGTTGACGTATTTACCTTACTGAATATTTATGTTGTTAGTTTAAGCGTAGTACTGCTCATCATACTAATACCCACATTTAAAGCCAGCCGTAAACCCCTTATCGAGGATATCAGATGGTTAAACTAACTCGAAATAGACTTATCGTCGTGCTGGTAAGCTTTGGGATAGCTCTTAGCACTGTGCTAATTAAACAAGGGGGATATACTCAAGCAAAAACGCCAAAGGCGGTAGCTGAACGCAGCAAGCGCCTTGGCTTACCTGCAAACTCAGCACCAGAAACTCTCGGCCAACAAGTTGTGGCAAACTACCCTGTTCGCTTTCCCGATGATCACAATGAACACCCGCTGTTTGATATTGAGTGGTGGTATCTGACCGCAAATGTCAAAGACGAACAAGGTCGACTCTATGGCTTGCAATGGACCTTATTTCGCTTTAGAAACCCAACCCACAGCGCTGGGCATTCTGCTTGGGCAAACAATCAGATTTATATGGGACATGCATCGGTTAATAGCCTAGATTCACACTGGTTTGCAGAAAAATTTGCCCGTGGTGAGGTGGGTAATGCAGGGGTAAACCTAGCCCCTTTTGCGTTAACTATTGACGATTGGGCTTGGACTAACTCAAGTCAAATTGTAAGTGAACAGCAGGCCCTACTGCCTGCAAACTTAACGTTTACTCTCCCGCTAATAACTCAAAACGAGAAAGGCAATCCTGTTATGACAGTCTCGGCAACGTTGCAACAAGATGGCCCTTTTGTGTTGCAAGGTGATAAAGGCTATAGCATCAAATCGGCCGACGGGGCCTATGCTTCCTACTACTATTCTAATCCGTTTATCGATATTACTGGTAAGTTTACCTTTAAGAATGCCCATTCTACAGATAACAAGCACCACATATCCTTCAGTGGACAAGCCTGGTTTGATCATGAATGGACCTCACAACTGGTTGATAGTAAAACACTGGGCTGGGATTGGCTGTCTTTGCACTTAGACGATGGTAGTAAGTTAATGGCCTTTAGGATGCGCATTGAAGACCAGCCAGCTTATATAACCGGCACCTTGGTGCACGCTGACGGGAATCAAACGCTGCTCACAGAAGAGAATTTATCACTTACACCCCGTGCGATGATTGCAGTAAACCAACTAGAATTACCGCTGCACTGGCAGGTTAATATACCGCAGTTTGGTGTCGATATTGCGGTTAAAACAGCCAAAAATGACCAATGGAATCCCGCCCTTATGGCCTACTATGAAGGCATGGTCAGCGTCACTGGCACTCACACAGGTACAGGATTTTTAGAGCTTACAGGTTATTAATAACAAGGCTTAGGTGTGTGTAACACTATAATTGTTCGAGTAATCCGTGCGCCACTAGTGTTAAACCAAGCGTTAATACCACAAAGAGTAGCGCTAGCAATAGATAAACCAGTACAACCGAAAAACGCGCTGCACTTTTCAATCCCGCGATATTGCCAGTAGACACATGCCGATGCTGATAAATGCCCTGTGTTACTTCGTCAGATGAGCGAAACATCGCGTAAACCTCTTTGACTAATTCTGTTTTTCCAGTAATTGTGGCTGAATCACAATCAGCTAGCTCTTCCATTTGAGCGGCAAATTTGTGTCGTAAACTATGCTTTGCTTTGGGCACCCAAAATGTACTGGCCCATTTCAGAAGTAACTTGCGTAAATTGTCGCGCCTCATAACATGACCATATTCATGGGCTAAAACTGCGTGCAACTGTTCAGTTGTTAATTTTTTTACTAAGCCTGTAGAAATGTACACGCGAGGAAAAAACAAACCAGCGCACCATGCAGCGAGAGCATCTGACTCTATAAGTCTATAGTACGCAAAGGCGCTACTTGTACTTTTTTCACCGGGTTGAGACAAGGCTTCTAAGTAAGTTTGTCTGCGGCGGGCTAACTTCAGGGTTTGGCTCATCAAATAAATAACGATTAATGAAACAAGAGCAGCTAATGCTACCAACACGGCCCCCGAAAAAGAACTCGTAATGGGCGCAGGCACATGAGGTATGCAACTTGTACCATGACAATGAGCATAAACGATGGTTGCAGCAATGGCTGGATGAGTGAGTACCACAACAGCTAAAATTGCACTTAGAGGTGCCATTAGAGCAAAAAACAAAGTTGCCAGCGACTGGTGATTTATAGGCAGTCTTTGATTAACACGCTGAAAAATAGGGTGTAAAAAACTACTCACCATAGAGGCAAACAACAACAGACAAAACGCACTGAAAACACTTTGCCCGAGAGTGGCGACGATATCGATCATTCGGTTTCAGTGCTAGCCTGACTTGCAGAGCTAGCGGCTTGGCGGGGCTGCAAGGCACTTTCGAGGCGTGTCGATAAAGCGGGATCTTGTGTAGCGATATATTCCATAAAACCCGATATCATCGGCAACATATCGCCATTGGTCATGTCTTCAGCGATATCATGAAATAAACGTTGTATCACTTCTTTCTTCGCGCAGGCTGCGCGATACACAAAAGCTCGCCCTTGTTTTTCTCGTAACAGCAGTCCTTTACGGTACAAGCGTTCAAGAGTGCTTTGCATAGTATTTAGGCCAATGCACTCGCCTTGCTGTAGTTGCAACAAATCCAACGATTGCAGCACCGATAAGCTATTTTGCGCCCTCGCCCAAAATAGTTCCAGCACTTCTAATTCTCGACTCCCTAGCGCTGGCATGCGAGCCGGTTTCTGTTTGATGCCAAAAAATGTGGCTAATTGTGCTGCGCGATTATTTATATTCAAAACCGAGCCCTTATCGGTATCCCTTTAGGTATTTAAACTAACGTCCATCACAACACATTGGATGCACTTTTTTAATTTTAAATGAAAACAATCCAAGGTGAGTTAGCTAACAAAGGACTTAACATGACTTCAAAAACGAAAGCAGTATATCTTGCCGTGTTTGTTTACTCCACCGGCTGTTCACAAGCATTTGCTTCAGATATGGAAAAAAAAGAAGCTGAAATAGAAACCTTAACCATACAGCAGCAGCGAAGTAACTTAATTGGTACAGCCCTGTCGGCTTCTCAGGGAGAAGTAAACGCCAGCGAGATTGCAATTCGCCCCATGTTACGTAGTGGTGAGATACTAGAATGGGTGCCAGGCATGGTGGTTACGCAACACAGTGGAACGGGCAAAGCCAATCAGTATTTTTTACGTGGTTTTAATCTGGATCACGGGACTGACTTCGCCACCTTTATAGATGGTATGCCGGTCAATATGCGCACCCATGGTCACGGCCAGGGGTATACCGATCTTAATTTTATTATTCCGGAAACTATTGAACGAATCGCCTATAACAAAGGGGCTTATTATACAGAGAATGGAGATTTTAGTGGCGCAGGTGGTGCTAACCTAATCACCCAAAGTCAAACTAAACAAGGTAGTGCGGAGTTGACTCTTGGCCAAAACAACTATCAAAGATTAGCGGCGGTCGACAGTGTAGATACCGGTTCAGGTAAGGTGTTATGGGGCCTAGAACTGAATCGTTACGACGGCCCATGGAGCGACATTAACGAGGACCTAAACAAACTCAATATATTACTCAAGTATTCGGGCAAGGTGGCGGGCGGCGACTTTAGTATTTCAGGCATGGCTTATGACAATAGTTGGAACAGTGCTGATCAAATTCCACAACGGGCAGTTGAACAAGGTTTGATTGATGAACTTGGCTCATTGGATACCACTGTAGGGGGCCAAAGTAGCCGCTATAGCATCAATACTCAGTGGCAGAATGAACACCTCAAACTGTCCTTTTACGCAATAAGTTATGATCTCGACTTATGGTCAAATTTTACTTATTTTTTGGATGATGAAACTCAGGGTGATCAATTTGAACAAGTGGACGATCGTCTGATATATGGTGGTGAAGCGAGTTATCAATTTAATAACCAGCTTGGTGGCAACACAGCGCAACATAAATTCGGTGTGCAGTGGCGCGTAGACGACATCGCTGAAGTCGGCCTTTACCGGACTAATGAACGTGCTCGCCTTGGGGCGATCCGCAGTGACGCAGTAGACGAGCAAAGTATCGGTTTATATTGGCAAAGCCAAATCCAATTTAGCGATAGACTCAGAACACAAGTTGGTCTGCGCTACGATACATTCAACTTTGATGTGAATAGTCTCATCGACACTAATTTTTACGGTATTGATATTAGCGACAATCGTGGCAAAAAAGACGACGATATAACCTCCTTAAAGGCCAGTTTGATTTATACCTTGAATGACGAATGGGAAAGCTACGCCTCTATTGGTCAAGGTTTCCATTCTAACGACGCACGAGGCACCATAGCTCAGGTTGACCCACTTGATGGAACGAATATCGCGCCAGTTGACCCTTTGGTCGCTTCTTTGGGCTATGAAATTGGCCTACGTGGGCATATTAGTGAGCAACTCAATACATCCGTGGCCTTATGGGTATTAAAACTCGACAGCGAATTATTGTTTGTTGGTGATGCTGGTAATACTGAGGCAAGTCGTGAGTCACAACGTCAAGGTTTAGAATTAACTGCCTACTACAGGATAAGCCCCTATCTGACAGCGGATTTAGAGTATGCCTACACCGATGCCAAATTTACTGATGAAGCGATGGAAGGTAATCATATTCCTGGCGCAATAAACAATGTGTTACAAGCCGGTTTAAGTGCGCTATTTGATAACGGTTTGTTTGGCAGTTTGCGCCTTCGTTACTTTGGTGAACGCCCTTTGATTGAAGATGCAACGGTGAAATCCGACCCGACCAAAGTGGCCAACTTAAGAGTCGGTTATACTATGGATGATCTTACATTTAAGGTGGATATTTTAAATATATTCGACAGTAACGATCATGATATTGACTACTACTATTCATCAAGACTTGCCAATGAGCCAAGTGGTAATGAAATTGATGATATTCACTATCATGTGCTTGAACCTCGCACGGTGCGAGTGTCTATGTCGCTAGCGTTTTAAATCGCTCGACAAACGCCAAGCTTATGGCTTGGCGTTTTCCTTCATTCTTTACTTAACTAAGCTAATATATTTAACGCAGTGAAATTAGCTAATTTGTTGGTTTTTATCAATTGTTTGGCAGCCTTATTTGGCCAATCTTTGTTTGAATCCTATGACAAAATACTCGACGCTTGGACCGTCGCATGGAATGACTTTGTTGGTGACTTGAAACGCGTCGCCCAAATGTGCAATAGAGACTGGTTGGAGGTGAGCAACACTTAATATGAAATGGTATAACGTGCTGGTACAGCCGCGTCTTTTTTGCGGTGGAGCACCGCAAGGAGGACGCACAGTACGCTCAGGTGATGAGCCCGTAGCTCGCATCTCTCCACTATCTTTCTTATTCCCTGAAACGAAAAAAGCCCAACTCATCGAGTCGGGCTTTGTTCTTAATGGGAGCCTGGCGGTGTGCTACTCTCGCATGGGG
>NZ_JBGQOM010000005.1:0-354591 GCF_052119645.1 Flavobacterium sp. W21_SRS_FM6 | reverse complement strand
GTCATGTATCACCTGATGAATATGAAAAGTTGTTTTCAATGGCAAGCTGAGTGTCTATGAAATTGGGGGAAGATCAGTCTCCAATTGGCACAAATTTGCCCTTCAGCTTACACCTAGCTTTCCGCAAATAGTTGGCGTAAATGCACAACAGCTTCACGCCCATAGCGGACCAAATGAGTTGTCAGTTCTAACGGCATTGATACTGAGGTAAAGGACATGGAAAGATGCATAGCACTAAAGGAATAGACATTATCAAACAGCTAGCGGGGCAACTGCCTACCCCGCATTTAGTAGTCGTATATTAGCCCCAAGCTCGGATCGCAAAATATCTTACAGGCTAGTTAAATTCTCCGTTATTTTACTGGATTGGAAACGTCTACCCTAGTTTTTCTTGTTAGTTGAATAACTTTGCAATCCGTTATTTTATTGATCTTTTCTATCAACTTTGGATGCATGAGCACTTCAGCTCCTTTTAACTCTATTACATCAGTATCATAAGATTTTTCGTGAATTTTTTGCCAATTACGAAATATCAAGACATCTTGTCCTGTTTCATCGTGTAACGTAAATAAATTACTAGGTCTCAAGTTTAGAGCAGATATTAAGCTTGCATGCGGAACTAAAACCTCCACTTTGCCCAGGAAGGTATTGTATTCACCAACACCAAAACAAAGACCAACTGGAAGCTCTATATCGTCAAGTATGTTACTTTCCCACCGAATATCATCAACTTGATAAATCGGCGGTGCATTTTCCGGAGCTGGAAACTCTTCAGGTTCAATTGCTAAGGCAGAATGAATAGTTATCTTTTCTTTAGCTTCATTTGAAAAACTGTTCGAGTCGAAAATCCATTGCCGCTCTACATAGGCAGCTCTAACCCATCCCTTATATTTCCCCTCGCTGGTAAGATAATATAATTCACGACTCTTACTAGCGTCCTTTACCTCGATAGGAAGAGGATAGGTTTCACGATTGCTTTGAAGTTCATGACAGGCAATGTAAACCTCTACGTCTGGAAGTAAGGATATAGCCAATTCAATAGCTTCATCTGGGTCATGAATTTCTTGACTCTCAATCGCTAAGTTATTAAGGACCTCGTTCGTGGTAATCTCGGCCAGTTCTTCATCCCAACCTAAAACTTGAACACCGGGATAACAGTCGCCTCTATCTCCATAAGCTAAATGTAATCGCACTTTCCACTGTTCTTTATTAAATTTAGAGCTTGTCAATCTGAAGTTGAGTGCGTCTGCATAATTTTGGGCGAAGTTATTCCACATAGAGCTTAGGAGAAATGTTTTACTAGATTTATCCATTGAAAGAAGCTGTCTAACGTACCTAGCTTCTAAAGGCTTTTTAGGAATATCAATTTTAAATTCCCGATGTGCATAAATTCCCAGCTTTTTTAATAAGGCTCTAGAGGAATTTTTTATGATCCAAAATGGAGAGTCCGCATAGAGCAGTAGTAAGGGTTTTATACCGTGTGATATTGAGTAAGTTTCGGAATCGTATCGCAATAACATTGCAACTAATACTTCAATGGATGAAATAAGTGCTGACTCTGATAAGTACCACATTAGAGGCTTTACTAGATTAATATCGCTAGTTTCAACCAAGCTTTTTATAGCTAAAAGTGTTTGATGTTTGATTGCAATGTATGGAGAGTCTAATTTAGCTAGTAACAATGCAATGATACCCTCTTCACGAGACCAGCAACGTGGTTCTTTCACAGGAGATAGGTTCAACCAGCAATATGCATTGTCATCAGTTAAGGGTAACCTATGTTTGATGACGTCATATGCCGCCCACCACGCTATATTTGCATCATCGTGCAATCCAATACTCGATAATCGACAAATTATGGCCTCTGTAATACCGTGGTTGTAACTATTACTAGAAATTAAATGCCCTACACCTTTAGCAAATACTTTAAGTGCTAGCTCTTTATTATTCTCAATTGCACTGAGTAGGTAATGCTCAGAGCGCTCATCACCTATATTACCCCATCCACTATTGCCGCGCCGATAGACATAAGCGAGTGTATACGCGATAGATGCTAGGCTACATTTATTAAAACGGCTAAACCCTTCAGCCAAGTCAATGATTGGGTGGTAATCTGCCATGTATGCGGAATTTGCCTTCTCAACAAACATTGTTAAATACTCGCCTGCTTGTTGTTCACTAGTAGCTTCAGAATACTCATAAAGGGCATAGCCAAAGAAATTTACAAAGGCATCTAAACAGAATTGCCCCCTAGAATTCATTTTGTCTGTAACGAAATTTATAATTCTTCTGAAATTAGTGTCTTTATTCGCAGAGAGTTCGTTGTTCAAAGGTAAATGAAGTCTAGGTGTAAGCTTAAGTCTAATGCATTCAATACCCTTAATTGATTTTGAAGTAGTAGGTTTTTTATTTTGGCTTTTAGCTGAAACTTTTTTAGAAATAGTTAATCCGTGCTCTTTCGCAAACCCTTTTAGTAGTGGAATAACTTCTTCACTGTATTTGAACGTGCTACTAAAATACCTTTTAACTAGACTTTCAAAATATTTTTTACCTAATTGTTTGTCTATATCATGAAATTTTCTAATAATTTCTAGCTCTTCAAATATTCTCTCTTTGGCATCCCCCTCATATCTAAAATTGAAGTCTGTAGTGGTACAAAGAACGTGATAAGCTGCTGGTGTAATTGAATCCTTGAAGTATTCATCAAGCAAGCTATTCGTCGCTCTATCTAAAATCCAGCTCACACCACCATCATAGTTATGGAGTGTGGTACTAAGCACTTCCATTGCAACTTTTAAATTAGAACGGCAAAGGCTAGAGAACCAGTAATTTATTGCATGTTTTGTTTCTCGACCATCCGTATGTCTGCTCAATGCTTGAGCTAATGGTAGTGATTTTAAGAATGCTCTTTTTCCTTGTTGCCAATTCGACTTGGTGATGGCGGGCAATGAATTTAAAATTTCGTTGATAGTTACATCTTTTCGCCATCCGTAAGCGCATAAGTATTGAGCAATTTTCATCCATTCAGATTTAGCGTCTTGATGGTGTCCAAATGAAGAGAGTAGATAAGCGAGAGACATACCAATTTCTGCATGACTCTCAAAATACGTACCGTAAGACTCTGTAGTTTCCTTAATATCTTTACAGAATTTTAAAATGGGCTTTTGTGCATGCTTAATATGACTTATCGTACGTAATTGTCTAAGCAGAGCTATTGTTTGTATCGGTCCACTATCACTTCTGTCCAAAGATGTCCCTGTTTCATCCATAGCAATCTTGATGTGACTAATGCACTCTTCAAATTCGTATTCTGTTTGGGTTAGCTTTAAGCCATCAATGATAGACTCGATAATCAAAGCCTGAACACGGTACAAATCACAGGTTCGTGGTTTACCTTTAAATGGCTCGGTATTAACAGAAATAACTTTGAATACATTTGAAATCGAACCGTTAAGATCAGATGCACGATATTCTGCAATTCTTAGTAAAAATTCCAGCCATTGGGTATACCAATTCCCTCCTTTTCTAATCCTTTCAAGCTCTTCTCCAAAATATTCCTGATTTACATGTAATGACAGATACCACTCAAGAATGTTTTCATACTCAGGAGAATAATCTCCGATAGATAGAGGAATCGCATTGGGCTTTTTCGATAAACTTTCACATTGTATTGTATTGGCGCCTAGCATAAAGCAATGCTTTATTTTACTTAGGCTATTTAAACGATTAACGGCTAGGTTGGCATAATCTGCACGTTCATAATCAGAAATGCGCTCTGCTTTGCACAAATGAGCAATACCAATAATTGTGTTAGCATTTATACATTTTCTTCGAGAGAAGAAATTTACTAATCTGCGGTTTATTTCAGCCCCAAAATAAGGTTGCAACGCACTAATCAACTCATGAATGTAGTCTTCTTTAACAGCTTTTCTTTGTTTTACTAAATACTTGATAAGCCTCTTATAACCATATAATTTTCCTTTTGTAGCAATTAAACCTTTGAACCGATTTATTGAATGTTGAAAGTTTTCGTCGTAATGAGCTTTGCTACCTAAAGAGGCTTGGAGCTGGCTTTCTTGTTCGTCTGAGTCTTTAACTAAATATTCACCCCATGGAGCAACATAACCAGCGTCGTCGATCAGAGTGCAAACAGCGAGTCCTAGGCTTGGTGGCAACGTTGGTTTTCCATCAAATACCAATCGCTCGGAGGTTTGTTCAGCACCAAAAACTTGAGTGAATGTTTCCCAGTAATCCAATTGGTCGTGTAATTTTTCTTCGAAGCAAGTATGTGAAGATCGTTTTAACTCCGACAACCTTGCAAGTGACGCCCAGTTCTGAGTTTGAGAGGCTACCTTTAATGCAATATTTAGGTTTTTCTCTATCGCAATTTCCGGGTGACCATATTCGACGCTCTTTGATAAGAAGTTAGTTGTAACGAGTTCAATAACTTTGTCAGTTTCTTTTTGTCGTATTAGCAAGACAAGTAAAAAACGATAAGACTTTGCAGATTCGTAGAACCCAAGGTCAACAAACCACTTTGTTATTGGCTGTAGGATTAAAGTTATATCAGTTTTATTAGGTTGGCTTTCAATAACAAAGCGCCTAAAACTCTCATGGTAAATGCGCACACCGCCTTGGCCTGTTACCTCAGTTAAGATGGGTGACAGGTGTTTAATACTGCTATCAATAATTGGGGAAAGCAGCGGTAGTGCCTGTTTAAGTTCTTCAATGGTAATGCCAAAATCTATTAATCCGAGAATGTTTGCTATTAATAAAGTCCCGTCGTCTATATTAGAAAGGAGATATTTATAGTATGAAATTACATTGCCATTTAGATTAGGCTTTTTAGCAATCCAATCATACAAATCATGTTTAGTATTAATATAACGCGTATTAATGTTGTCCTTCGCTAAAAATGTGGCGTATAGAGGGTTTCCCTCTGATTTTAAAAAAATAGTCTCTACTACGTTATTGAACGTCAGATTAAAAGTGTTATGGCAAAAGCTCTGGACTTCTAAAGCAGTCAAAAGAGACTGGATTTCAAATTGGTTCCAAGGCGGAACTCCATTAATGCATATACGCTGTCCAAGTGTCTCTTTTATACGATCTAAGTGTTTGCCAGGCTGCGAACCTAGTATCAAAATGACATTGTGTGGTAGAGTTAAATTGCAAATCTGACCAATTATGTCAGTATCTGTTAAGCTCAATTGCTCGGATTCTGATAAAACTCTACTAATATGATCTAAACCATCAATTATAAGGACAACGGTATTTTCATACTCAGAGCTAATTCCAATCGCTTCATTTAAGGAGTCAAAAGTGGATGAATATCTAGATGAAAGTTTGTCTCTTAAGTTTGGTATTTTGTTTGATAATTCATATAGTAGGTTCGCGAATAAGCTTTCTGTACTTACTCTTCTTTCGAGTTCTTCATCTCCTGGTTCAAGGTAGCAATAATGATTTGCTACACATATTCCTTGGTCTTCAAGTTTGTTTGAAAGTTGAGCTAAACTCCAAGATTTGCCAGCACCCGGGCTACCTAAAACGATTTGATGTTTTAACTCTTTAATATTCGATATTAAAGACTCATCGAATATTTCTCTTTTTATAAAAACATCAAAATTTACCGGGAAGTTTTGATTTATTTTTCCAAAATCAGTTCTTAAACTAAGTTCTATTTCAATACTTTTTGGTGTATGAGTAGCGTTTTGAGTTCTAGCCAAATTAGCTAAAGAAATAGCGAGAGCCGAAAAGTCTATAGAGTCTCTGTCTTGATTTGGGTATGAACCAATACCGACTTTGCTTTTCACCAAGTTTATTAGATCTTGTTCGAGAACACTTGGTTCATTTAAGCTCTCACTTGAAATCGGAAGCGCTAACTCAATTGTAAAAGCGCCACAAAATTCTATAAATTTTTGTCGATTATATTTCGCGTTTTGCAAAGGTTGCCATAAAGGTAAGCCATTATTAGGCCAGATCGCATTGGCGTCTAACTTAAAGTTCACACTTGAAGAATTTTGAATGCTTTTAGTGGTTGGAACTTCAATTAAAAAGTCAGTATTAGAGGGGACTAACCACGTTGCACATAAAAAGTATAGATCTTTCTTGCTGTCCGATTTAAGAAAGCTATCGAACAATAAATCTATTCGAATATCGGAGGACTTTATTATTAGTTGAGAAATCTGAAATTGTTTTGCTTTATTTCTGCTCGACTTTATCTGGTAGTGAGAATAGCGATCTGCATGTTGAATATGTATGTCATCAAATATGTCTCCCAAGAAGCGCTTTTTGTCTACTGCAATACTTTCATATCTCTCGGTGAGGCAGCGCATCATAAAGAAAGCAGTGAAAATATCTTGATATCTATAGCCTTGGTGAGCTGGGGTTAATCCGCGACCTGACAAACTGTTTCCTTATTTTGCTATCTTGCTGTTCTGATGGTATTTGGATACTTAAATGATGTCCAAAATTTTAATAGTTTATCGATTTGTCGACTTGAGATAAATAAGGAAGACACCAACATAACATGCTTGTTTAAAACATGAAATCGAAGAATATTTTAGTGGAAAAATTGATATTTTTCAGATGGTTATTTTGTTACTAATCACTTGTTCGGTTTAATTATAGCGAAGTTTATTGGTTCAGAGTACTCATAGAAGTTGCTGGAATGCCATGCGAATGCATCCGCGAAACAAATACATGAATAGTTGTGTCAACATCGTTATTTTATTTTCAAATCAGCCTGATTGGAGTAGATATATTTGCTGCTGAGCGTCCACTATCTCAATTTTGCCGTTCGATCAGATAAGTTGTTTAGTCCGCTTTGGGTCCAGACTGTGTGAAAACAGCTGATACTCGTCAATCTTAGCCATTATATGGCTCCCTATGGTATTCAGATATATTTAACTGAAATAATCAACATATTGCGATTACGATATTGATGATTTTGTATAGAACTCTTTGCCACACCAATGCTTCCGTTAATGCGGTTTTAAACGCATATAACGGGATATTATCCCTCTATTGCTGATATCAAGTTCTGTGTTCCCATTATCGACATCATTCGTTTGATATTATAAGCCAACATATTTTCCGTGGCTCCCGTTTAGATTGGGTACATTGAGAGTGGATTTTACAATCCCGACAAGCGGAGCAATCAAAGTACATGCGTAGCTTTCTTCCTTCCTGTACCCGTTTCAGTGGTATCACAGCGGTATTGAGGCTCATTGTTAGGCGGACAGATGTAAACATCTTTCGTATTCAAGTTTTCATAATGCTTGCCCTCAAAGCGGGCCTTATGAGAGTAGAAAACCAAATTTATAATGTTAAACGATGATGTAAGCCAGCTAACACCTAAATTTGAAGTTAAGAGGCTATTATGGCCAAATCACGATATTTACAAATTTACAGCCCCCCTATTAAGCTATCTCATTGATCTATAACAATTACATTCGATTGTAAAAAATGACAGTGTATTAAAAACCTACAAATATAAACAAAAAAAACACTTGCATGATTATTTATACAGTACTACTGTATACAAAACCACTGTATAAATAATCACTAGTAGGTAAACTTATGGCAAAGTTACATGCATTATCAACCCAATCTCAACGAAGCACCGTTGTGCAACAAATTGTTGCGCCGCAGTTTAGTTTACAAAGCCAAGGGCTAAACCAACAGAAGTGGACCTATTTACTGGCTAACCATATTCAATTCAATGAAAAAGCTGACTTTGTGATTAAGTTACCCAAACCACAAACCGTGACTTTAAAAGAGTGGTTAGAAAAAATTATTACTAGTGGCCAATGTAACCTGTTATTTGTTGAACAACTTAGTATCGATGAAATTGCCCATCACCGCATTCAACAGCTTTGTGCTATGCACAATGTGACGTTAATCAATTTGTTACCCAACAAAAAAACCAGCGCGCAAATTGTTCAAGGGCCTTGGTAAGCATTATCTGCACTAATTTCTGCTGTTGTTTGTTAATTCGCTTAGTTAAAATACTGCAACTGAGTTTTTAGAAGATCCCTTATGCAGTCTTTAGTTAGCCCTTGTTATTGTGGTAATGAGCAAGATTTCGGCTCTTGTTGCGAGCCACTTTTATCAGGTAAACAGGTTGCCCAAAGCGCCGAAGCCTTAATGCGCTCGCGGTTTTGTGCTTACCGCTTACAAAACTACGAATATGTTCTCGCCACTTATGCACAAGCGCAACAAAAACATCTGAATATACATGATATCGCGCAGGGGGCGGCAGACACTGCATGGCTGCGTTTAGTGGTAGTTAAAACCCAGCAAAAACAGACTACGGCTAAGGTAGAGTTTCGAGCCTACTATCAAGTAGAAACGCAGTATTATCTGATGCATGAGACGTCTGATTTTATCCAGCAAGACCAAAAATGGTATTACACCTCTGGTAAAATGCATCAAGACTCGGGCCCATACATGCAGCAACGCAATGATGTGTGTTTGTGCGGCAGTGGTAAAAAATTCAAAAAATGTTGTTCTGGTTTATAGCGTTTAATAGTTTAACCGTTTGGGACTTTTTGTAAGTATTGCTGCTATTTTTAGCTTTAACCCTTGTTACTTTGCGTTTGTTGGCCGGCTCCTGAGCCAAAGTGCTAGATTCTATCATGCTGAATTATGTAGCCTAAGTGCTTGATTTTAAATATAGGTAGATTCACCACGTTGCTATTAAGGACTACGCTAGACCTGTTTTAGTTTTAGACTTGAGAAGGTTTGAATTTAACTCGAACACTAAGCAAATAATAAGCTGAGTAAACTAATTTGGTTGTTAATGCGTATAATGGCTGTTGCATCTAATCCCTAACTAGGCAACCTTTTCGCCTCAACGCACGAGCTGTAGAAATTATTATGGATCTTATTTTTTTCGACTTAGATGGCACACTGTTAAACGATGCATCTGAAATATCGACATTTACCAAAGACACCCTCAACCTGCTAAAAGATAAAAATATTGCTTATACGGTAGCCACCGGACGCACAATGCTTTCAGCTCAGCGCATCATAGATGGGCATTATTTCGACTTACCGCAAATATACAATAATGGCGTTACCGTTTGGGATCCTAAAGTCCAGCGATTGACTTTTGAAAATTTGCTCAGTCAATCAGAAATCACCACCATTGTCGATTGCGCCCTATCACAAGGTATCGCTCCTTTTGTTAACGCCATTGATGCGCCAAATAAAATTGAGCATCATCATTATATTTTCCACGCTGAAACACGCCACGAAGTAGAGCGAGAACTCATTCGTAAGTTTTTTTCTCAAACTGATGCAAAGCTTCTACCTTTACATGCCCTACCTAGCAACAGTCATGTAACCAATATCAGTATGATTGGCAAAGCAGATATCATCAGTAAGATGTGGCAAGAACTTAATACCCATACGAATTTAATTGCTTATTCAGGCCCAGCACTTGAAGGTAGAGGTTATCGTTGGATGGATGTGCATCACTGTCTTGCTAACAAAGGTAGTGCGGTAACAAACTTAAAAAAGCAATTAGGTGCCAGCAACGTTATTTGTTTTGGCGATGGTGATAACGACCTGAGCATGTTTGCTTTAGCGGATGAAAGTTATGCGCCTGAAAATGCCCGAGACGAAGTCAAACAATCGGCAAGCGGTGTTATTGGTCACAATCATAAAGATGGTATCGCGCACTTTTTACGCGAACGCTTTTCATTGTAAGAGCCTAATAAATTTTTAAGGAATCATTGTCGTTTTCTAGGGCTTGCTGACCTTTAAAAGCAAAATGGCGGCATCTTAAACCCAAAACAGTCCTACTGCTGTAATGGTCAACTATAAAGAGCGGTGGCTAAGCACAGAGCCTTCCTTAATACCGAGGTGAGTCGGCCCTTGTGTATTTTTTGTTTATCTGAAGCGCGTTTTTTTGTCGCCCACTAAACCTGCAAACATCGGCGGTGCCTCATTGAAATACAGGCTGCTACAACCATGCACATAAAAGTTCAACAAGTCATATATTGTGTTTAACGCTGGGTTGCCTACTTACTGAACTTTGGATGAGCCGCGGCTCTCAATAACGCTCTTATTGCGCCTAGCAGCGCTGGGGTTTCTAGCAATAGTCAGCTATTTCGTACGAAATCCAGCCCTACTATCCACAAAACTTTCGTCACCGAGTGAATATCAGCTCGGGTAGAAACCGCTAATCTTTCGTTTGTAATTGAAGTTATAACGACACTTCTTATCCAGAGTTCGGGTTACTTTTGCATTTATTTTATCAATTAACGGCTATTGATAAGATAAAGTGTCACAAATAATTTTCCCTCTTTAAAGTTAAGGCTTTCTTGAACTTAAAATAAGAGGTGTGTATGAATTTTGCAGAATTTGCGGCATCACGAAAAAGCGTGCGTGGTTTTAGTAAACAAGCCGTTACTAAAGAGGTCGTTGATGCTGTTATTAACGCCGCGAAATGGGCGCCCTCTTCTTACAATACCCAAACCTGGCGCATTCATGCTGTTACAGGTGAGGTTCTTGATAAAATCCGCGAGGGTAATACCAATAATACGCTAGCAGGGAAACCTAATGTTCGGGATTTTCCCTACAAAGAAGACTATCAAGGTATTCACAGACAACGACAAATCGATGTCGCAGTACAATTGTTTGAAGTCATGGGAATTAGCAGAGAAGACAAAGAAAAGCGCATGGACTGGATGATGAGAGGTTTTCGGCAGTTTGATGCCCCAGTATCATTGGTACTAACTTACGATAAAGCATTAGAGCCTGCGGGTATCACCCAATTTGGTTTAGGCTCTTTAGCCTATGGCATAGTACTGGCGGCATGGGATCTTGGCCTTGGCTGTGTCATTAATGGTCAAGGTATTATGCAATCAGATGTTGTACATCAACATGCGCAAATTCCTGACAATGAAGCCATTATGATTTGTATCGCAATGGGTTACCCTGACGAGAATTTTCCAGCCAATGATGTTCGCTCTACTCGAGCCGATAATAAAGACTTTGTTACTTATCACGGCTTCTAACTGTTTATTTTAATTAAATAAGCAAAACCCGGCCCTCTAGGGTCAGAACATCTAAAGTCCGATTATCTGCTTTAGTCTGCCCTTTTTTGCAAATCTCAAGACGGCTAAGGTAGATAACCTGCAGAATGCAATCTGATTAACTACAGGAGCTCATATGTTCTTTGAAGACTTTTATCCTGGGCAAACAGCTCAGTTTGGTGCTTATTTAGTGACCGAAGCCGAAATCAAAGAATTTGCCGGTAAATATGATCCGCAATTTTTTCATCTCGACAACGAAGCAGCAAAACACTCTTTATTCGGCGGCTTGTGCGCAAGTGGTTGGCACACTGCGTCGATGTTTATGCGAATGTTAATTGATAATTTGCCAGAAGAACATGGTTCACTCGGTTCGCCAGGTATTAATAATCTCAGGTGGTTACACCCTGTTTATCCAGGCTATATACTAAATGTGAAAAGCACGGTAAGCGAATGTAGGTTGACAGAAAGTAAGCCAGGAGTTGGTTTAGTTTGCATGAATTACCAAGTATTAAATCAAGATGGGCTTATTGTCATGAGCTTAGAATCTAAGGCCTTTTTCAAATCTAAAAATATCTAGTTTTTCTTGAGCTGATTCAAAAAACAAAAAAGTTACATTTTTTTACCTCAACCATGAAAGTAAGTCCGTGACTGAATACGACGCTTTTGTCTTTGTTTGCAGAGTGTCCTTCCAACCAAACGTGTTAATCGTTTAAGGTGTTGTTTATAGTTGTTAGACAAAAGGTCATTGAGGATATAATCTAACAATATCGACGGTATGTTAGGTTGAATATCATTCGTTATTCATGCTTGTTTTTATTATTTTTTAGTTTTTGCTGCATCAGCAAAACTATTGAGTTGTCTGCAGTTTCTGACGAATTTTTCATCAATGAGCACCTTGATTTCCTTCAATCGACTGATGAAAATTTAACTTTCGAACAAGTCTTTCAACAATATCAACTCAGTAGTTTTTCACAAAAGCAAAATAGCAAGGTCAGTTTCGGCTTTACCAGCGATGTGGTGTGGGCGTCAGTATCAATAACTAATTCTAGTGCTGATAGCATTAAGAAAGTGTTTTACATTGATAGTGCTTGGTTAGATCGCGGCGATTTTTATTTTATACGCCACAACGCCCTAGTGAAGCAAAACTCAATTGGCGATACATTGCCTTTTGCCGAAAGACCAAATCGCACCCGCATGATGACGCAACAATATGTGTTTGAACCAGGCACTACCGATGTGATTATGCGCTTTAAGTCAAACGATCCTCTACTGATCCCTATTTATTTGACCGACGAGAGTCTAGTTCAAAACAATGTTGCTTTATCCAGCTACTTCTATGGTTTTCTATATGGCGCATTTTTTATATTGCTGATTTATAACATCGCGCTTTCTGTTGGTCTAAAGGACGTTCGCTACGTCTTTTACTCCTTGTATCTACTGTCTTTTTTAAGCCTCAACATTGCGTACACTGGCCATGGATTTAAGTATATTTGGCCGGATAATTTGTATGTCCAAAGTTGGGCAATGATCATCTTTTTATACTTTTACATCATATTTGCAATCGCCTTTTGCTTTGAATTCCTTAAATTAAAGGTATTCACGCCCCGCTTATACAAGCTTAAAATCTGGATTTATGCGGCTTTGATTATCATAGGCGGTTCGTTATTTATCACCGGTAAGCAACTTCTTGCCGTGCATATTGGAGTGATATTAACCTCACTGTTGGTCGTTGTTTTTATATCTTTAGGGTTTGTAACCTTTAAATCTAACCACCGTGTCGTGCAATTTTTTATTCCCGCCGTTTTAATGGGAGCTGGTGGCGCGGCTATTTCGGCAGCAACAACGTGGGGGATCATTTCATACAATGCCATGTTATTTCACAGTATTGAAATCGGTATGCTGATAGAGATGTTCATTTTTGCTTTAGCCTTGGCATTTGATTTAAAAGAAGTGAATAAAGCTCGCCTAATTGCAGAAGTAGACGCTCAATTTGATCATCTAACCGCTTTGTATAACCGGCGAGCTTTTAGCTCTGTGGCAAACAACCAATGGCATTTAAATCTCAGACTTCACAAAAACATGTCGATGATTTTGCTGGATATCGACTGGTTTAAAAAAATTAATGATGACCATGGCCATGCAGCGGGCGACGCAGTCCTGAAAAAAGTAGCCTCAATCTTAAAAAATAAGGTTCGAAAAAGTGATGTTTTAGCTCGCTGGGGTGGAGAAGAATTTATTATATTCTTGCCGAATACCAACAAGGTAGCAGCGACTGGGCTTGCAAATACCTTACGGGAAGACATTCAAGCTCTGCGCGTTATTCATGATGGTCAGTCGCTTACGGTGACTGCCAGTTTTGGTGTGGCTGGCTATGTTAATCACTTAAGCCGACTTGAAGAGTTAATCAAACTTGCCGATGTGGCGTTATACCAAGCAAAAGATAGCGGTCGCAATACCGTCTTCGAACTACCCGACGAACCTGATAACTCACCATCAATGCATCACGCCACATTAGAGTTAAAATCTTAAGTTTCGTGTTACTAACATTGTGTTGTTAACCCGTACCCCGTTAATTAAAGGTGAAACGCTCGACTAACCCCTCTTTGCCAGCCCCCACACAGCCTAGTTTGTCATCACAACTTAAACTCCAGATGTTATTTGTACTCAAAGAGGTCCAAGTATCAGCGTCTTCTTGCCACAGGCTGACGCCTTGAGGATTAGAAATTAGTACATGCGTGGTATTGTTTGTCGTTATTAGCGCTGAGCCATAAATTGCTCCTTTGAGAGGAACAATTGGTAGGTCATACCACACATGCGTATCTAGGTTGTAGCGCTTCGCTACAGCAGGCTGTTGTTCTGTTTTCAAACTACCACCAAAGGCATACAGCCATGGTCCATTCTGTTGCACACTGAATATACCTGCGGCTTCGCCTCCACCAAAAGGAGTGTCAATAACTTGCCAAGTTTTTTCTTGTTTCACTAAAATACGCGGATTTTGGGTATTGCCGGTACCGATATAGATAGTTTTATTTTGCCCTTGATTTATACACGTGCCGCTTGAAGCAAAACCACCCTCATTGGCTTGCGCCGCAAAAGGTAGACTTTGCCTTTGCCACGTTGCCCCGCCATCCTGAGTGGCCAAAATAAATAAACCTGTCTTATCAGAATCACCATATAACCAAGCCTGTTGCATAGAGCTAAAGTGCAAACAATCATAAAAGGTCTCTGGCGCCATGCCTTGTGCTTGAAGTTGCCAATTAGCTAACGTGCTATCACTGCGATAAACACGGGATGCTGCCCCCTCACCCGCACTCATTATTACCACTGAACCATCTTCTAAGGGCTGAATATCCCGAAATTGCAGGCTCTGAGTCTCTGCAGGGCCCGCAACTTTCTGCCAATGAATACCATTATCTTGACTATGAAAAATACCTCCCTGCGTACCGCTTGCCCAAATTGAAGGCCCAATACGATGAACAGCCTGAAAATCAACCGTAGGATCAAGCGTACTAACCGTGCCAGCACTGACGCTAAAGCCAAAGACAACACTGACAATACATAGTGACTTTTTAAACATGAGGTATTCTTAATTATTTACGATGAAGCAACACCTTACCTCATAATAGCAATGAAGATAAGGCACTTAATACACGGCCATAAGATCGTTAGCCAACAGAAAATAACCCAAGCAAAAGCCTAAGTTATTTATCAAGGTTACCTTACTTTATGCAACAAAGGGGTGATGTTCTTGCCAATGACGTGCAATTTCTTCCCGGGTACATAACCATACCCTGTCATGGCTTTGCACATATTCAATAAAACGCTGTAATGCTGCCATCCGCGCAGGTCGGCCAACGATACGACAATGTAAACCAATTGATAACATCTTAGGTGCAACGTCGCCCTCAGCATACAAGACATCAAAAGCGTCTTTAAGGTACTGATAAAACTGCTCTCCACTATTAAAACCTTGCGGCGTAGCAAAGCGCATATCATTCGTATCCAAGGTATAAGGTACAATTAGTAAGGGTTTATCGTGTTGGGTATCGTAATAGGGTAAATCATCAGCATACGAGTCAGCACAGTAGAGAATATCGTCGCGCTCAGACAACAGTTTTAAGGTGTTTGGGCTGGTACGGCCGGTATACCAGCCTGCGGGTTTACTGCCGGTGATTGCCTGATGAAGCTGAATAGCGGCATGGATCATTTTCTTTTCTTGCGCTTCAGGCATATTTTGAAAGTGGATCCAGCGCATGGCGTGACTGGCGATTTCCCAATTTGCACTTAACATAGCGGCCACGGCTTCAGGGTTTCGTTGCAAAGCCATCGTCACACCAAAGACCGTTATCGGTAATTTATACTGTTCAAACAAGCGATGTAAGCGCCAAAAACCGACGCGACTGCCATATTCATACATAGACTCCATACTAAGATGTCTATCAGGATAAGCTTGCGCACCAATGATTTCAGACAGAAATACTTCAGAGGCTTCATCACCGTGCAATACACAATTTTCACCGCCCTCTTCGTAATTCAGCACAAACTGAACAGCAATTTTAGCCTGATTGGGCCATTTTGGATCAGGTGGAAATTGCCCATAACCAATTAGATCTCTAGGATAAGCATGACTCATAAGTGTCCTTTAATTCTTTGTTTTAGTTGTTATAAATGTGTCAGGTACGGCTAGACCACAGCCCTTCAAAATAAGTGCCACCAAATTGTTGGTCGCATCCTTAAAGTCATTTTCATCCATAGGCTTACCCCTGAGTTCGGTAATTTGAATGGCAAAATCCGCATAGTGCTGACACGTTGCCCAAATATTAAACAATAAATAGTGTGGGTCCAATGCTGATAATTTATCGTGTTCAATCCACTGTTCAATTACCTGTACTCGGGCTTTCATCCAACTAGCGTGTTGATCTTTGAAAAAGCCGCTCAAATTTGGTGCACCGTTGATTATTTCTAGTGCAAATATTTTGGAAGCATCGGGCCGTGTGCGTGAAATCTCCATTTTGTCGGCAATATAATTGGCCAATACACTGGCTGGATCATCATCAACTGTGGCATGGTCAAATTCGCCATTCCACAAACTGAGTATGTCTTCTAATAAGGCTAAATAAAGGCCTTCTTTACTTTTAAAATAATACAGTACATTTGTTTTGGGTAATTGTGCGCGATCTGCAATATGCTGTACACGCGTGCCAGCAAAGCCATGTAGAGCAAATTCCACTTCTGCAGCGGCCAAAATCTTATGACGATTTATGGCGCCGATAGTGTCGTCCTTCTGGTATTCCTTTTGCTTCATATTACTCTCAGTTGTGTTTATTCAATTCACTAGTGCGCCACTCACACCCTGCTTTTTTGTTTATTGATTTACCTTTCGTAGATGGTCATAAGCAATAACAATTCCAACCCTTGACCAAATGGTCTAGTTTTTGATTGTAATTCAGAAACGCTATCGTGATAATAGCAAATAAGATCAATATGCAAATGTGTCGAGGCCTCAATGTTTCAATTTTTACTCAACGACAAGCTCGTTAGTTATAGCCCTAAGCAGGCTGATTTAACCGTGCTTGAATATTTGCGCGAACACCAAAAACTGACGGGTAGTAAAGAAGGCTGCGCATCGGGTGATTGTGGTGCGTGTACCGTGGTGTTGGCCGAAACGAAAGCAGAGCTTACTGGGCAATGTGAAAACACCACAGATAAGTTACATTATCGCTCAGTCAATAGCTGCATAACCTTCATGTCAGCTTTACAAGGCAAGCAGCTAATTACCGTTGAACATCTTTCTCAAAACGGTCAACTCCACCCTGTTCAACAAAGTATGGTAGACAATCATGCTTCCCAATGTGGCTTTTGCACCCCTGGTTTTATTATGTCGATGTTTGCCCTTTATCATCGTAATGACGAGGCAAACCGTGAAACCGTAAATCATGCCTTATCGGGTAATTTATGTCGTTGCACTGGTTATCGCCCCATTATTGATGCCACCATTCAAGCATGCGCCAATAAACAAACGGATTCATTTGACAGAAACAGTGCAGACACGATTGCTCAACTGAATAACATTAAGCGCACCCAAGAAAACCAGCAACATCTGTTATTGCCCGATTCAAGGTCGCGCTTAGCGCAGGCAATAGCCACTTATCCTGAAGCACCATTATTTGCTGGCAGTACTGACTTAGCCCTTCAAGTAACGCAACAGTTACGTTCGTTTCCCACTTTAATTTCACTCAGCCGGGTCAAAGAGCTCACGCAACTAAGGGTTCAAGAAGATGGTTTGTACATTGGTGCGGCGCTTCCTTTTAGTGATATCGAACACACTTTATTAAGTCACTTTACAGCCCTTGAAGAATTATTCACGCGCTTTGCGTCTTACCCTATTCGCAATCAAGCAACGCTTGGCGGCAATGTGGCTAACGCCTCGCCCATCGGTGATATGCCCCCTGTTCTGTTAGCCTTAAATGCACATATTCATCTCGACAATGGCACACAAAGACGCACCATCGCTGCCAAAGACTTCTTTTTAGATTATCGCCAAACCGCTATGGTGCAAGGCGAATGGATTGAAGCGATATTTATTCCTTTTTTAGGCAAAGACTCTCACCTTAAGGCCTACAAAATATCCAAGCGTATGGAAGACGACATTTCAGCGGTGTGCGCAGTATTCAACTTGCAATTAAAAGACGACCTGGTAGTAAAAATTGACTGTGGATTTGGTGGTGTTGCGGCAACCCCTGCGAGTATTGAATTAAACGAGTTGTTGCGCGGAAAATCCTGGTCTGCAGCAGCAACCTTTGACTTGGCCTTGCCTTTAATACGAGATAGTTTCACGCCAATCGACGATGTACGAGCCTCAAAAGAGTACCGAGTAGAGATGCTGGTTAATCTTTGGCGGCGTTTTTGGTTAGAGACTAATAGTCAGCAACAGTCTATTGCTACGCGAGTTGTAAACCTAAATCAGCCGTTCAAAGGGGCCAGCCATGCGTAAGCTAATTGAAGCGTCAACTAAACCAACTTCGACCTTCAGCACTGCAGGTAAGAGTCAGCCCCATGAAAGTGCTAAACGCCAAGTGAGTGGCTCTGCCCGTTATGTAGATGACATGCCCGAACCTGTAAACTTACACCATGCAGCGGTCGGTTTAAGTCAGGTCACGCGAGGCATCCTTACCCAGCTAGATTTACGTGAAGTAAAAGCCAGTGAAGGTGTGATAGATGTCATCACCGTAGATGACGTACCGGGGCACATAGACATTGGCCCGGTATTTAAAGGCGATCCGATTTTTGCTAATAAAGAAATTTTATATCATGGCCAAGTCTTATTTGCAGTATTGGCCACAAGTACCACATTAGCGCGCCAAGCAGCATTAAAAGCCAAGGTAGAGGTTGAACACAGTAAAGCGTGTTTAAGTGTTGAACAAGCCAGAGCTGAAAGCTACTTTGTTCGCCCGATGCATAAAATGCAACACGGTGATTTTGCACAAGGTTTTGCCGCGAGTCCTTTGCACGTTTCAGGTGAGCTAAAAATTGGTGGTCAAGAGCACCTTTACCTTGAAGGGCAAGTTTCGCTGGCCATTCCTGAAGAAGAAGACCGCGTTGTAGTGTATACCTCTAGCCAACACCCCAGCGAAGTGCAAAAGTTAATCGCGGAAGTCCTTGATGTTAGATTGCACAAAGTCGTGGTTGATATGCGGCGCATGGGCGGCGGTTTTGGTGGCAAAGAAACACAAGCTGCACAGTGGGCCTGTATAGCTGCCCTGTTGGCAAAACGAAATGATGTTGCAGTGAAACTTCGTTTACCTCGCATGCAAGACATGCAAGCTACGGGTAAGCGCCATCCGTTTGAAAACAGTTATCAAGTCGGATTTGATGAGCAAGGGGTTATCAAAGCGACTTACATGGATATCAACGGTATTTGTGGCCATTCGCCAGATTTATCTGACGCCATTGTCGACAGAGCCATGTTTCATTGTGACAATGGATATTATCTTGGTGAATGTACCGTTGAGGGCTACCGCTGCCGTACTAATCATGTGTCACACACAGCCTATCGCGGCTTTGGTGGACCACAAGGTATGATCATGGCTGAGGCGATGATGGATAAAATCGCTAGAAAGATCGATTGCGATCCGCTCACCGTCAGACTTCGCAATTTATATGGCCCAGAAGGCAAAGACACCACGCATTATGGCATGAAGGTAGAGCATAACTTACTGCCTGAAATCATGGATAGACTGACTCATACCGCAGATTACTGGCAGCGCCGAGCAGAGATCACTGCATTTAATGCAACTAGCCCGGTGATTAAAAAGGGCCTTGCCTTAACTCCGGTTAAATTTGGTATTTCATTTACCGCTAAACACCTAAACCAAGCTGGTGCGTTGTTGCACGTTTATACCGATGGCAGCATGCAAATCAACCATGGCGGCACCGAAATGGGCCAAGGTTTGCATACTAAAATTGGTCAAATCGTAGCCAATGAATTTGCTGTACCACTTGATTGGGTTGAGGTGACATCTACACGTACTGATAAAGTACCCAACACTTCGCCTACTGCCGCGTCGTCAGGCACTGACATGAATGGTAAGGCGGCGCAAAACGCCTGTATTGAAATAAAACAACGCTTGGCACAGCTGTACGCTAAAGAATGCAATGCAGAGCCGCAAGATGTCATTTTCGTTGATCAACAGGTTCACTGCAAACAACACCGTATTGAATTTGTCGAACTCATTCAAAAAGCCTATTTTGCCCGTGTGTCACTTAGCGCTACGGGGTTTTATAAAACCCCTAAAATTCACTACGATCGTGAAATAGGTAAAGGTCGGCCCTTTTTCTATTTTGCTTATGGTGCAAGTTGCTCTGAGGTGTCGGTTGATACCCTTAGCGGTGAATACAAAGTTGAACGCGTGGATATTTTGCACGATGTAGGTACAAGCTTAAATCCTGCTATTGATATCGGCCAAATTGAAGGCGGTTTTGTGCAAGGCATGGGCTGGGTTACCAGTGAAGAATTGTTGTGGGATAAAAGCGGTAAACTGCTCAGTCATAACCCTGCAACCTATAAAATTCCGGCCATTGGAGATATTCCTGATAAATTTAACGTAGAACTGTTCCCAAGGCCTAACGGTGAAGACAGTATTTACCATTCTAAAGCAGTGGGTGAGCCACCATTTATGTTGGCAAACTCGGTTTGGTGTGCCTTAAAGGATGCTATATCCAGTATTACGCATTATAAACTTGATCCTCAGCTACCCTTGCCCGCTACGCCAGAAAAAGTCTATTGGGCAGTATGTGAAGCTCAACGCTTTGCTGGCAAAGGATCATCGCTATGATCAAACCGCGCACCTGGTTTGATGCTTTGCATCACTGCCAACAACAAGGTGAAAGTTACGTACTAGTAACCTTGCTCGCCACCGCAGGGTCAACGCCGAGAGACGGCGGAACTAAAATGCTGGTTTGTGCCGATGAAACCTTTGACACCATTGGCGGCGGTAATCTCGAACACATCGTCACGCAGCGGGCTCGTGGTTTACTTGTTGAGAGTCAAAACCACCAAGCGCGCAGCGAGCATAATACCCAGCACCTTGAGCACTTTCCCTTATCCAGTAAATTAGGCCAATGCTGCGGCGGTGCGACCAATGTACTATTTGAAGTCTTTGTCGCGCATTGTCAGCAATTGGCTATTTACGGTGCAGGTCACGTTGCACAAGCCTTAGTACCGATTATTGCCCAATTGCCGCTACAAATTTTGTGGATTGATGAGCGCGAGACACTGTTTCAAGACTTCAAACCTCATCATCCTAGCCTTAGCAGCAACCTTAAGTATTGGGTCAGTGACGACCCAGTCGCCAGTGTTAATCAGCTCAAACCACAGGCTTGGATGCTGGTGATGACACACAATCATCAACTCGATTTTGATTTGGTCACCGCCGGTTTAGCGCGCCCTGACATCGCCTATTTAGGCATGATTGGTTCGGATACTAAAGCAAGGCGCTTCACCACAAGGTTAGGTCATCGAGGGCTTAATCAATTAGACATAAACCGTCTAATTAGTCCGGTAGGTGAGCTAAATATCCCAGGTAAAGAGCCAATTAATGTTGCGGTTTCAATTGCCGCGCAATTAATGCAGCGCCTCGATAGTGGCAAGCAGGATCCCATCGAACAAAAAGCCAAGTGGCAATATAACCGCCAGCTTATATCCACCCTGGAGACGAATAAATGACACTAAGTGAACTGAATGAATTACCCAGTGATGAAGCATTTAGCTGGTTTAGCCAATGCTGTGTATCAAGCCACTGGTGTAAATTGATGGTTGACGCTCTACCGTTTTCTGACCTCGCTAGTCTCCTCTCATGGGCCCAACAAAACTGGCAAGCGTGTAGCAAGCTTGACTACCTTGAAGCCTTTGATGGCCATCCGATGATTGGTGATGTAGCGTCACTGCGTGCTAAGTATGCCAGTACTAAGGCACTGGCGAGTAAAGAGCAACAAGGCGCTGCTGAGGCAGACGAAGCTACCTTGATAGAATTGAGCGAAATGAACCATAAATACCTCGCTAAACACGGCTTTATTTTCATTATATGTGCCACCGGGCTCAGTGCACAGACCATGCTTAATGCACTAAAGGCCCGTTACGATAACGATACTGCCACTGAAATTTCATTGGCTGCTGCTGAGCAGTTGAAAATCACCCTATTACGCATTAACAAAGGATTAAGCCATTAATATGTCTATTAGTCTCTCGAGCCACGTACTGGATACGACCCTAGGTAAACCCGCTGCCAACATGAAGCTCACTCTGATCACCCCTGAAGGTAGAGAAGTAGAAGCCCTTACTAATAACGATGGTCGGTGTAATCAATGGCAAGCCACCGAATTTACAGCAGGTATTTATCAGCTTCGTTTTCATACCAAAAGCTATTTACTTGAGCACCATGCTGCTGCTTTTTATCCCTATGTGGATATTCATTTTGAGCTGGTAGAAGATGGCGGTCATTACCATGTGCCTTTGCTGATATCGCCCTTTGGCTTTAGCAGTTATCGGGGTAGTTGATGCAAATTACTTCTCCAATATTGGAAGCGGAAATGCGTCAGGGCTATCGTGCGCAAATTTTGCATTTTCCACAGGCCAGTGCTTCACCAAAAAGCGATTATGTGTTCATAACTGACGGCCTACTAGTTACGCGTAACGATAAAATTGAATTTATTGGCGATTATAAAAGCAATATAAATCAATATGATAATTTAAAATTAGTGGATTACTCTGGAAAATTACTGCTACCTGGTTTTATCGATAGCCATATGCACTTCCCGCAAACCGAAATGCTTGCCAGTTTCGGTGAACAGTTGCTTGATTGGCTGACAGATTACACCTTTCCGGTAGAGAATAAGTTTGCTGACAAAGACTACGCTAGCGCCATCGCTGAGGTGTTTTTGCGTCAATTGTATCGCCATGGCACCACTTCAGCCATGGTGTATTCATCTGTGCACAAAACGGCAACTGATGCATTATTTACAGCGGCGCAGCGTCAGAATATGTTGTTAATGGCGGGTAAAGTTTGCATGGACAGAAATTGCCCCACGTGGCTACAAGACACTGCGCAAACGGCCCAACAAGACAGCGCTGATTTAATTAATACTTGGCACGGCAAAGACCGTTTGCACTATGTCATCACGCCTCGTTTTGCACCAACTAGCACAGAAGCGCAATTAGCTGCGCTGGGCGAACTTGCCAAACAATATCCCAGCGTATTTATTCAAACCCACTTAAGTGAAAATCACAATGAAATCGCTTGGGTAAAATCACTTTATCCAAATCGCAAGCACTATCTTGATGTTTATGATCATTATGGTCTGGTACGAAAAGGAGCTGTGTTTGGTCATGGTATTCATTTAGAACAGGATGAATGGCAATGTTTAGCAGACAAAGGCGCCAGTATCGCATTTTGCCCTACGTCTAATTTGTTTCTAGGCAGTGGTTTGTTTGATTTAGCGAAAGCTGAACAGCATCACATTCCGGTCTTACTCGCCACAGACGTGGGCGGCGGAACCAGTTTTAGCATGCTCAGAACGTTAGGTGAAGCTTACAAAATATGTCAGCTTAAAGGCAATCAGCTCGATCCGATGCACGGTTTGTATTTGATGACGCAAGGAGCCGCGCTTGGACTTGGTCTTGAGCACCATATCGGTAATTTAAATCCAGGGACTGATGCAGATTTTGTGATCCTTGATCCGATGTTTGACGAGCTCAGTAGTTTGCGGTTTGCGCACCACCACACGCCCCAAGATTTAATCTTTGGGCTAAGTATGCTAGCTGATGACCGCGCCACCGTGGCAACTTACATTGCCGGTAAACCCGTTTATCAAGCCCCTCGGGGTGACTTGTAGTAATAGAAGGAAGTAGAAAATGCCTTGGTTTGATTGGATTAGTTTATTTGCTCGGTGGTTTCACGTCATCGCTGGTGTCGCGTGGATAGGTGCTTCATTTTATTTCATCTGGTTGGATAACAACTTACGTACCCCGCCCGATTGGAAAAAAGAAAAAGGCATCAAAGGTGACTTGTGGGCAGTGCATGGCGGTGGTTTTTACGAAGTTGCTAAATATGCTTACGGCCCCGCGCAAATACCAGAAAAACTCCACTGGTTTAAGTGGGAAGCCTACACCACTTGGTTAAGTGGCTTTTTCTTATTGGGCTTAGTGTATTATCACGGTGCGTCTATTTATCTCATTGACGCCAGCGTAATGCAGCTATCAGTGGCAGAAGCCATAGCCCGTGGTTTGGGATTAATTTTTGGTGGTTTGTTCATTTATGAAGCGGCTTGTCGCAGTCCATTAGGGCGTTCACCTGTTTATTTTGCGGTATTTTTATTGGCCCTCATCACCTTAGCTAGCTATTTAGCTTGTCATTGGTTTAGTGGCCGTGGGGCGTTTATGCATGTGGGAGCTTTAATAGGTACCATCATGGCTGGCAATGTCTTTTTTAAGATCATGCCCGCTCAGCGCTTAATGGTGAACGCAGTGGCAAACAAAGGCGAAATTGATCCCGCCTGGGGCGAAGCCGCTAAGTTACGGTCCGTGCACAATAATTACTTTACCTTGCCTTTGCTGTTTATCATGATCAGTAATCATTACCCCATGACCTACCAGCACGAGCTTAACTGGTTGATATTGGTCGCAATTGGCATTGTTTCAGCATGGATACGTCACTACTTTAACCTTAAACACATCGGTATAAGCCGTCCATCAGTGCTGATTACCGGCGCTATTGGTATGGTATTAATCGCTTTATGGGTGTCGATGCCACGCTCAGAGCCGGTAGGTGAGTTCGGTGACAATGCTGCAAGGGTAAACCAAGTAAGCGCCCCCGTGCTCACTGAGGAGCAACAGGACGTGTTTGATATAATTCAAACACATTGCGCTAATTGCCACGGCGCGAATCCCACTGATGATATCTTTGTGGTGGCTCCGCTTGGTTTGATGTTAGATAACTGGCAACAAGTTGAGGCTCGTGCTCCACTTATATACCAACGTGCTGCGGTGTCTAAAGATATGCCTTTGATGAACAAGACCGCAATGACAGAGGATGAGCGCCAAGTTATCGCGCGCTGGTTTACTCATTTACAGCCTTAATAAATGTTAAGGACTTGTTTACAACCATAGACAAGTCCTTGCTTTATTTGCTCTAATTAGCCAAACACTATATTTAAAGCCTTGTTATGTTTGGAATTTTTAGACCTGCCCCCCACCAACCCCTAATCGAACAAGATAAAATAGACAGCACTTACAAACGATATCGGTGGCAGATCTTTATCAGTATTTTTGTCGGTTATGCCGCCTATTACTTGGTACGTAAAAACTTTTCCCTAGCCATGCCATTTTTAATTGAAGAATATGGTTACAGCAAGGGCGAGCTTGGTATCGCTTTGTCAGCGGTTTCCATTGCTTATGGTTTAAGTAAATTTTTAATGGGTAGCGTATCTGACCGCAGTAATCCTCGCTATTTTTTAACTACTGGCTTGCTTATTTCAGCCGGGATCATGTTTATTTTTGGTTTTAGTGATTGGGCACTTCGAAGCGTTAGCACTATTTTTATTTTGTTATTTCTCAATGGTTGGGCGCAAGGTATGGGCTGGCCCGCCTGTGGTCGTACTATGGTGCACTGGTTTTCAGGCAACGAGCGTGGCCGTACGGTGTCGTTTTGGAATATCGCTCATAATGTTGGGGGGGGGTTAATCGGCCCAATCTTCATTTTAGGAATGTCATGGTTTAATGATTGGCAAAGCGCCTTCTATTTACCTGCGGCAGTCGCAAGTTTTGTCGCTGTGTTTGTTTTTTTAACGCTCAGAGATACCCCGCAATCTCTTGGCCTGCCCTCTATCGAAGATTACCGTGAAGACTACCCCAAAAACTATGATCAAAGTCATGAACAAGAACTCACTGCCAAGCAAATCTTTTTAAGTTATGTACTCAATAACAAATTATTGTGGTACATCGCTGTGGCCAATGCATTTGTTTACTTGATCCGTTATGGCGTACTCGACTGGGCACCGACCTATTTATCTGAAGCAAAAGACTTCTCAATCAATAAAAGCTCTTGGGCCTATTTTTTGTATGAGTGGGCGGGCATTCCAGGCACCTTACTGTGTGGTTATATCAGTGACAAATGGTTTAAAGGACGCCGTGCGCCAGCCGCCATTTTATATATGGTGTTAGTCCTCATGGCGGTATTAATTTATTGGCTAAATCCCGCCGGCAACCCTGCGGTTGATATTGCCGCATTGATGGCTATTGGCTTTTTGATTTACGGCCCCGTCATGTTAATTGGCTTGTTTGCCTTAGAGCTAGTACCCAAAAAAGCAGCGGGTACTGCAGCAGGGCTAACAGGTTTATTTGGTTATTTAGGGGGCGCCGTTATTGCTAATATCGCCTTAGGTTACACCGTTGATCACTTCGGTTGGGATGGTGGCTTTGTACTCTTAGTCGGAGGTTGTATCGGTTCAATCGTTTTAATTGGCATGACCCTTAAACACGAAATAGCGCACGAACAGAGCAAAAAACACTAAACAACACAACCATGCATATCATCCTTCAAGATGAATGTGCAGGGATACTTTTTGAATCAACAAACTGATCAACTCAGGCTGCATATACACGTAATTATCGGCTATAGCGAGGCAGACCACCGGGGTATGTTTAAGCAGCTTATCGTATTTGCTATTTACTTTACTTTTGTGGGCTTTTTCCATCACAAAAACGATATCAGCCCACTCAATTAAATCACCCGACAAAGGAGTTTCAGCGTCTTTATTGGTACCACAACCAATGGCAGATAAGCCTTTGCACTCATTAAAAACAGCCTCAGCAGTAGGGCTTCTGAGCCGATTTTCTGTACATACAAATAACAGGTTTACGGGCTTACTGAGCTTAGAGATTACAAACTTCCTTCTGTTTCGATATGCACAATATGACCACAATGTTTACAATGAATGGCATCACTGTCATGGCGATTCAAACCACAACTAGGACACTCATATTTGACTTTATTTGGCCGGAATATGGTTTGGATCAGGCGCAAAAATAATGAAATCCCAAAGATCATAATCAGCACTGCCAGTATACGCCCATCGGTACCTAATAAAGTGATATCACCAAATCCGGTGGTCGTTAAGGTGGTAATTGTAAAATACAATGCATCAACGTAATTGGCTATCCCCGGATTTTTACCCTCTTGACTCACTAACACCACGGCGGTAATAACAAAAATAAACACCAGAAGATTAACAATACTAAACAAAATTTCTTCATTGGCTCGCACGAAAGACGACTGGCGACGCAGGTTTTTTATAACATGATAAGAACGTAATAAGCGCAGTGCTCTGGCAACCCGCAAGAAGCTAAAGTTTGCAGCCAAAGAAGGAGCGAATAAAGATAAAATAACGATCAAGTCCGCCAAACCAACGGGATGCAGTATATCTTGTACCCGCTTTTTACTGATAAATAGTCTGGCTAGCAGTTCAACTACATAAACAAGGCCGATACCAATTTCAATCCAGCGTAATTCACTAAAATAATGAAAAAAAGAGGAGATAATAAAATAACAAATAGTTAAGGCATCAAAGGCCAGCAAACTCCATCGAAAACGATTAGCGGCACGACTATTACCAAGGTAAAGCAGTTCAATTTTGCGTTTAAAGCGGTTCTGAGTTTTACCCTCAGCGGTACTTGCTGTAGTCATAGAATGGGTCAATGTGGTGTTGAGTTATTGCTGTATCAGCAAGACTAGCGACTTATGCATGATGTTAACATTCAATAGCTGCTAGGTGATTGATTAAAATGGCGTTTAAATTCACGACTAAACTGTGATGGGCTACTATATCCGACCAAATTTGCCACTTCATTGGTGCGTTTTCCACCCACATGAATCAGCTCTTTGGCCTTGCCTAAACGCACCTTTTTTAAATACTGCAAGGGTGATTCCATGGTGACTTGACGAAACGCGCGGTGAAACGCCGATACGCTCATGTTAGCTTCAGAGGCGAGTGCTTCAACACTGATCTCTTTCGAATAGTCCACATGCACTCGATTTAAGGCTTTGGCAATACGCGCATAGTGCCCTTCGTATTGGGCTAATCCCAGTAACGTATGCCGTTGTGGCCCTACTAAAACCTGATAAACAATCTCTCGAATAAGTCCTGGACCTAAGATCGTAGAGGCGGTTTTATCTTTCAAGGCATCGAGTAAGCGAATACAAGACATTTGAAACGCCATATCTAACTTAGCTGCCTTTAAGCCACATTCGAGCACTTGTTTGTTATTGCTCTGCAGCCCCTGTTCAAGATAAAGCAAATTGACTAGTTCGTGTAAAAATGAAGGTGGAACATCAATACTGAGTCCGAGTATCGCTTGATCATCTTCGACAAAGGCTTCACATTCCAAGGGCAGCGGTACACCGATTACCAAATAATTACCAGCGCCGTACTGTACCGCGTGGTCGCCTAAATGAATGACCTTTCGGCCCTGGCCAACAATAATAATACCTGACTGATACAAAAGAGGTTGGCGCACGCTGCTTTGACTGGCGCGATAAAAATGGACACCGGGCAAATAAGTTGAACTATTTCCCTCTAAGTTTTGTAAGTGCATGTGGGCAACGTAATCTTGCATCATGCTTGCGATATCTAACATATAAAAGCTTATCCTGTAGAAGTTTGATGAATCTACTTAAAAAAGTAGGATTAGGCAAGATATTGGCGCATTTATCGGTTATAAAACTTATTTTAAAGCACTATTATATAAGCACACTACAAAATAGATTTAGTATTACACGATTGAATATCCTTTTATCAATCATCAACAGGAGACAGAGTATGAAATTTTCATTTTTAAATCCGACTAAAATTGAGTTTGGCCAAGGCCAGATCGCCACTATCAAAACTAATATTCCCAAAGACAGTAAAGTGCTGGTTATCTATGGTGGCGGTTCAATCAAAAAGAACGGTGTTTATGATCAGGTTGTGACAGCGCTTGCTGGACATGATTGGCAAGAGTTTTCTGGTGTTGAGCCAAACCCTACCGCTGAAACCTTAGACAAAGCTGTTGCCATCGTTAAAGATCAAGGCATTAACTTTATTCTTGCTGTTGGTGGTGGTTCAGTGATCGACGGCGCTAAATACGTTGCAGCAGCAGCAAAATATAATGGAGATGGTTGGGATATTCTAACCGGTAAACATCAAGTTAACGACGCAGTGGCCATCGGTGCCATTTTGACTATTCCTGCTACAGGTTCAGAGTCTAACGGTGCATCGGTTGTCACCAAAGCAGCAACCCAAGATAAACTCGCGTTTATATCTCCTTTGGTATTTCCAAAGTTTGCCGTGATGGATCCAGACGTAATGAAAACCTTACCACAGCGTCAATTGGCCAATGGTGTAGTAGATGCATTTGTCCATACCTGTGAGCAATATTTAACATTCCCAGCTAATGCTATGGTACAAGATGCATACGCTGAATCTTTGCTTAAAATCCTCACCACCCTTGCCAGCAACTTTGACAAGCAAGATGACAGCTGGCGCGAAAATTTGATGTGGGCAGCCAACCAAGCACTTAATGGCTTAATTGGTGCTGGTGTTGCACAAGATTGGGCGACTCACATGATTGGTCATGAATTGACCGCTTTATACGGTGTTGACCACGCTCGTTCACTGGCCATCGTGCAGCCTTCATTGCTACGCAATCAAATGAGCTATAAAAAAGCCAAATTAGAGCAAATGGGCCGCAACGTATTTGGCCTCAGTGATGGTGAAGACTTAGCAGAGCGAACTGTCCAAGCTATTGAAGCCTTCTATCACAGCTTAGATGTGGCAACTCAGTTGACTGAACACGGTAGCGATAAAAACGCAGCAGTTGAAGCCGTTCTTAATCAGTTGAAAAAACACGGCATGGTTAAAATCGGTGAGAATCAATCGATTACACTCGAGCAAAGTAAAGCTATCCTGGAAGCCGCAGTAGCGTAACGGTTTTTTAGTTCCAAAGGCAACTGAACCCTGATTTAGTTGCCTTTTTATATACCTAGCGCCTTGCCTGTAACATTTTCTGCACACAATTGTTAATACGATGTTTTAAGCCCGCACGACAAATTCCTTCCTAGCTTATAGGCTAACGCCCTCTATTGGCTCAGCGACAGACAGTTATAAGCCTGAGTGATAACCAATATAACGACAAAAGACTACTCAGCATCTAGGCAATCTGGCTCAATGTAATTGCGTATATGCTTTACGTTTTTTTAAAAGACACCTTTGGGGGGCGCGATTTATGGCACAAACAATGATTATTAAGCAATTAGCGCAATACGGCATCATGGACGTCAGTGAAGTCATCCACAATCCATCTTATGAGCAACTGTTTACCGAAACCACCTTGCCTTCATTGACTGGCTTTGAGCGAGCGATGCAAACTGAATCTGGCGCGGTATCAGTTGATACTGGTATTTTCACCGGACGCTCACCTAAAGATAAATACATAGTATTTGACGATGTCACCAAAGATACCGTGTGGTGGTCAACCCAAGGTAAAAATGACAACAAAGCCATTAGTCCAGCCATTTGGCAAGATTTAAAGTCATTAGTTACCCAGCAATTATCCGCTAAACGTTTATTTGTGGTAGATACCTACTGCGGCGCAAACGAAGATAGTCGTCTTAAAGTGCGCTTTATTACTGAAGTCGCTTGGCAAGCTCACTTTGTAAAAAATATGTTCATTCGCCCTACCGAAGAGGAGTTAGCTGATTTTGAAGCAGACTTTGTGGTGATGAATGGGGCGAAAACCACCAATCCAAATTGGGAACTGCAAGGATTACATTCAGAGAATTTTGTGGCCTTTAACCTCAGCGAAAAAATTCAACTCATTGGTGGTACATGGTACGGCGGCGAAATGAAAAAAGGCATGTTCTCGATGATGAACTACCTATTGCCCCTCAAAGGTATCGCGTCAATGCATTGCAGCGCCAATGTGGGCAAAGACGGTGATGTAGCGATATTCTTCGGCTTGTCAGGGACCGGTAAAACTACGCTGTCAACCGATCCGCATCGCCAGTTGATCGGAGATGATGAGCACGGCTGGGATGATAAGGGTGTTTTTAATTTTGAAGGCGGCTGTTATGCCAAAACCATCGATTTATCGCAAGAAAACGAACCTGACATTTACCATGCGATCCGCCGAAATGCCCTCTTAGAAAATGTTGCTGTTGATGCCGCGGGGCATATCGATTATGCCGATAAGTCTAAAACCGAGAACACCCGAGTGTCTTATCCGCTCGATCATATCGACAACATCGTAAAACCTATCTCGCGTGCCGGTCATGCCAATAAAGTGATTTTCTTAACGGCCGACGCCTTTGGTGTCTTGCCGGCGGTGTCTAAACTGACACCTGAACAAGCCCAATATTACTTTTTATCAGGATTTACTGCCAAACTTGCAGGTACTGAGCGCGGTATTACCCAGCCTACCCCAACATTTTCAAGTTGTTTTGGCGCGGCTTTTTTAACACTCCATCCAACGACATATGCCAAAGTATTGCAGCAACGTATGCAGGCTTCAAACGCTCAGGCTTATTTAGTAAATACGGGGTGGAACGGCTCAGGAAAACGTATTTCGATTAAAGCCACACGGGCCATCATTGACGCGATTTTAGACGGCAGCTTAGATGCAGCAACTTGCACTCCCTTACCTATTTTTAATTTGGCAATACCGACACAGCTTAAGCATGTGCCAGCAGAATTACTCGACCCGCGCAGTACGTATGCAGACGAGGATGAGTGGCACCATAAAGCAGAAGAGTTAGCTGATCTTTTTATTACTAACTTCAGTAAATTTACTGATACCAACAATGGTAAAGCATTAGTCAGTGCGGGACCCCATTTGCTTGCAATGAGCTAAACAAAACCAACCTTATAGTCTAGATTCAGGCTACGGCACCCAGTCAGTGATGATTGTTGTGCCGTTTTTTTTAACATCCCTGCCCTACCTACAAAAGATACGTAGTTGCTAACGCTCATTTAGTTGCAGAAGGATTTTTGAGCTCTGCTCTGAGGGCAGTAACCTCTGACTGTAACTGCTGCAACAGTTGCAATAATTGCTCTTGGGTAGCTTGTTTGGCGTCGTGCTCCTCTTGATGCTCTTCATCGTGCATGCTTTGCACCGCATTAACGATGACGGCAATAAACAGGTTTAACATGGTAAAAGTGGCAATAAGAATGAATGGAATAAAAAATGCCCATGCATAGGGAAATTCAGCAATAACAGGCCGTGCAATTCCCATCGACCAGCTTTCCAGTGTCATGACTTGAAACAAGGTATATAAGGATGCCCCTATACTGCCAAACCATTCCGGAAAAGCCTCACCAAATAGCTTCGTAACCATCACTGCTGCCACGTAATAGACCAGTGCCAACACCATCGCAATAGATAACATGCCATTTAATGACTTCACCAAAGCACCGACGATTTTGCGCATAGATGGCACGAATGTAAGTACCCTTAAGACCCGCAATACTCTTAATGCACGAAGTACCGCAAAAGGACCACTAGCAGGTAATAAAGCAATACCTACCACGACAAAATCAAACACGCTCCACGGATTTTTGAAAAACGCTAAGCGATAGGCATAAAGCCTTAGGGCTATTTCAAGCACAAAAACACTCAAAATAGCCTTATCTAGCAATAGGATAAAGCCCCCGATGGTGTTCATTACCGACGGCACCGTTTCTAGGCCTAGCGTGATGGCGTTGATTAAAATTAGGGTGAGTAATATTCCTTGAGTCAGGCTGTTTTCAACTAAGGTACTGACTCGCTGTTGAAATTTTGGCTTTGTTACAGGTTGGACAGGGCTCATACGCTAACTCAATATTAATTTTGCGCTATTGTATGTAAGGCAAGGTGCTCGTCAATATGTGCGTCGCTTAATTTTTTGCTGGTGCCCTTGAGCACCATAACTCAGATACCTTAAATAGCGTTAGGGCTTGTTGCGTTCATCCCACAGCTTCGGCTCCCAGAGTTCGACTTTGTTTCCGTCTGGATCCATGATCCAAGCAAACTTGCCATTTTCATGGGACTCAGGCCCCGCCACCAAGTCAATGTTTTCGGCTTTTAACTGCTCAATTAAGGCAAGTAAGTCATCCACCCGATAGTTGATCATAAAAGATGATTCACTGGGGCTAAACCATTGACTATTTTTATCAGCCAACGCCCAAACCGTTATGCCGTCGTCGTTCGCTTTATCATCTGGCCATTTGAGTACGCAGCCACCAAAACTTTCCAACGACATACCAAGGTGCTTTTCGTACCAACTGGCCAATGCGTTACTGTCGCCTTTACACTTTAGAAATACACCGCCAATACCGGTCACTTTAGCCATGATAATATTCTCTTTTCGTCAGTTTATGAGCTAAGCATAGCGAGTTTTGTGCACATAATGCACCCTTTTAAAGGTTTATCTATTTGCCAGTTTAGCCGCTTGGATAGCCAAGCCTTCACAAACAGAGTTAAATGCATCACCTTCTATCAATGGCAAATGAGGCAACATCAGTTCATGCAGCTCTTTTTTGACAATAGGAGATAAACTCATACCGCCAGTAATAAAGAGCATCTCAGGTGGCTCGGCGCTGTTGGCTAAGCATTCTGTGACTAAGCGTTTTACCTTTGTAAGCCACGATTGCATTGACTTATTTAAATCTTCGGTACTGATATCAACGTCGTAATCAGTCTCAATATAGTGCAGCGGTAAGGTAATATGCTCTTTAGATGACAGCATCTCTTTGGCGAGTCGAGATGAGTTAACCAAACGGGCAGATAACTTCTCTTCTTGCACCACTAACAGTCGCTCTAATAACTCAGGCTCTTTGACTAGTGACTTAGTTTGGGCGATTTCAAGGCCGTATTCGTCAGAGAAAAACTGGTTAAGCCTAGGAATATCATCCACCGCACACATATCTGAAAAATACGCCGGTGGAACAGGCAAACCATTATAGGTTAATAGTCCTTGACCCATAGTGGGTGCAATGGATTTTACAATAAGGTTTTTGTCGCACTCCATACCGCCCAAACGGGCACCGGTAACCGACAGTACATCTTGTTGGCGATCGAGATTGGCAAATTTACTTGGTGATAACTTAATGCAACAAATATCAGTGGTACCACCACCAATATCGATGACCAATACATTAGTGTGTTTGTCTAAAGTACGTTCAATTTTGTAGGCTGCGGCAATAGGCTCTTCAAGAAATTCTACATGTTTAAAGCCCGCTTTTTCAGCGGCTTGCGTCATGATGTCAATGGCTTGTGTGTTGCCTTCTTCCCCTCTAGAACCATGAAACTTAACTGGTCGGCCAATCACTGCGGTATCAACTGATTGTTGCAATTGTTTTTCAGCACTTAGACGAAAAAACTCTAATTGTTTGGCAATCATACCAACAAAAGCTTGGTGTTGGCCGGCAATTAAATTAGCACCTAAAAAGTTTTTTGGTGAGTAGATTAGGCGCCCTTTCTCTGGCGTTTTTAAATACCGTCTAAAGCCCCCTTCTCCGAAAGCAAATTCACCGGTTTCAACCAAACGATGCAAGGGCACATCTTGCACGGTCATATCCTCTAATAACACTTCGATGGCTCGGCGCTGTAAAGCCGGAGTATTATGAAATTGGGCCCTTAACTCATCGATTTTATCGCTGAACATTTGTTGTTTATCAGGGGTAATCGCTTCGTAATACCCTTCTTTGGCTTTTTCAATCTGCTGAGAAATTGCGCCTTTTATCTGCGTTACTTTAGCTTCAATTATTGAATCTGCAGGCCTTGGTAATTCCCCGTCATAATAAATGAACACTGATGAACGGATTTTGTTTGCTGATTCTTGCGAAGGATCTAAGGTGATAAAATGGTGTTGTTGTCCGTCAAAATAAATTGCCTCAGAGTTAGAGGTACCGTAGTCAATTCCAATCGCTGCCATTTTTACCGCCAGTTTGCCTAAAATAAAGCCGCGGATTGTAATGTAAAATGGTCTTCAACTCATTAGATGATTTGCCTGAATTGAATGAAAACCAGTGAGTAATTTTCATATCAGGGTAATTAACGTTGAGGAAAGTGGTAAAATAGCGAAAACGACACGTCTCGACTCCCTTGGATCCGTGCTCACACTTTGACTTAATTATTGAAATTTAAATAAAAATGCACGCTAATAACCTTCATAAACATGGCTACGATTTTAATCTTTTAACCCGTACTTTACCTGCATTACAGCCCTTTGTTATTGCCAATTCTGAGCGGCGTCTCACCATAAATTTTAGTGATCCCCTCGCGGTCAAATTGCTCAATCAAGCTTTGCTTAAACATTATTATAATCTTACTTATTGGGATATTCCCGATGGCTTTTTATGCCCACCTATTCCCGGGCGCGCTGACTATATTTGTCACATCGCAGATCTCCTTAACGCCTCACATATTGTCAAGAACGATAACCAGATAATTGGCTTGGATATTGGGGTTGGCGCGAACCTTGTTTACCCCATTGTCGGCAGTCAAGTTTATCAGTGGGATTTTATAGGGAGCGAAATTAATCCTAGCTCACTTGCCTCAGCGCAACGTATTATCGACTCTAATACGAAGCTTGCGGAGCATATTACGCTTCGCCCGCAGTGCAATGCAGACAACATATTTAAAGGCATCATTTTACCCCAAGATACACTGACGTTTACGATTTGCAATCCTCCGTTTCATGCTTCAGCCGCTCAAGCCATTAGCGGCACACAACGAAAAAATAGAAATCTCGGGCGCAATAAACAAAAACGGGGGGTAACAGCAGACAAGCAGCCTTCAACATCTCTTAATCATTTGAATTTTGCTGGGCAACAAAATGAATTGTGGTGTAACGGGGGTGAAGTGGCTTTTATTAGAAAAATGATAAACGAAAGTCAGCTCTTCGCTAAGCAAGTGCGCTGGTTTACTTGTTTAGTCTCCAAAAAAGAGCATCTAACGCTACTCTATCAGCAACTAGAAAAGGTCAATGCCAATGAGGTAAAAACCGTCAACATGAGCCAAGGGAGTAAGATAAGTCGTTTTATTGCTTGGCGATTTTAAATCTGTTTAACCAAAGCCAAAGAAATAAAACAAGCCTTCCCTGAGGCATAGCTTACTCTAGGTTTGTTTCGCATGTTCTCTTGACGGTAAATACCTTACCCGACGCATAACTTTTGTACGAAAAAAACTCATTGTTCAGCTCTTGAATTTCATACGCATCGTAGAGTGAAGGATCGCTGGTATCAGCAGGATATACGCTACCTTTGTCGGCAAACGCTTGTACTGATGTAAAATAAATTGGGTAGCGAAATCCCCACATTCCCATCTCACTCCACTGCTCTTTAACGCCTGATACCTCTACGGTAGTAAAATCTATTTTGTATGTGCCGTTTGACGCTCTATTCACTACCCACTTCTGATACATGCCATTTTCATGTATTTTCTCGCCACACCACTGACCAAGTAAACTCTCTCTCATGATAGTATTTTGTTGCTTAGCTGGCACAGACTGGGGGCTTTGGATGGCTTGCTTTGCAACGCATCCTGCCATCAACAGCAAGGCAAAAAGCAGACCTGTAGTTTTCAATGCTGTTCTGCTTTTACTTTTTAATTTCATATATACCGGCGACGCTCAGCCAAATACCCCAACAGTAAAAATATCAAAATAATTGATATTCCGCGATACACAAAGGGGATCATGAGCAAAAGTTGTTTTACAAAAGGCGCGGCGAAAACCGTTAATAATCCATAACCAAACGCGCACACCACAACAAATACTAAGGTACGAATAATAAAATGATGAGGACTAACAAAACGTTTTAAACGTTTATTCAGCACATCACCATATATGACTAATACGGTGGCTACCATGCTCAGCGCGATAGCCGAATAATGTGGCTGCATAACACGGCTAAGTTGGCTTAATAGCGATAAAATAGCGTCCATCTATGCCTCTAATTCACTGAATAATTGTAACATCTGCTCTTCATTCATGACTTGTATGCCCAGTGATTCGGCTTTAGCAAGCTTAGAGCCAGCACTTGCCCCAGCAACGACCACAGAGGTTTTAGCTGAAACACTGCCTGCCACTTTTGCGCCAAGATTTTGCAGTTTTTCTTTCGCTTCATTACGGTCCATTTGGCTTAATGTACCGGTCAAAACATAGGTTTGTCCGGCTAAAGGAAGAGACTCAAGAGCGATTTTTTCAATCTTCGGCCAGGTAATGCCTGCCTGAATCAAAGCAGCGATCACCTCAAGATTGTGACTTTCTCTGAAAAAGTTGTACACGTGTTCTGCTACCACCACCCCAACGTCACTGACCGCTTGCAATGCTTCTAAATCAGCCGCGATGATGGCATCTAAATCACAAAAATGTTTGGCTAAATTGGCAGCTGTGGCCTCACCCACTTCTCTAATACCCAGAGAGTACAAAAACTTAGCTAAAGTAGTGCTTTTACTCTTCCCAATAGCAATAAGTAAATTCGCAGCAGATTTGTCACCCATGCGCTCTAAATTAGCCAATTGCATAAATTCTAATGTAAAGAAATCAGCTGGTGTGAGAACCAGGTTTTGATCCACCAATTGTTCAATTATTTTGTCGCCCATGCCATCAATATCGAAGGCTTTACGAGAAGCAAAATGTTTCATTGCCTCTTTACGCTGGGCAGCGCAGTACAAACCTCCGGTACAGCGAGCTACGGCCTCTTCTGCTATTTTTTCTACCGCTGAGTTACATACCGGACAATGAGTTGGAAACCTGATATCTTGAGCATCAGCTGGGCGTTTAGCGTCAACCACGGCAACTACTTGTGGTATTACATCCCCTGCTCGGCGAACAATAACACTGTCACCGATTTTTAAACCTAAACGCTGAATTTCATCTTGATTGTGCAATGTAGCATTAGAAACGGTCACTCCCCCCACAAATACCGGCGTTAAACGGGCTACCGGTGTAATCGCTCCCGTCCGGCCAACCTGAAACTCCACATCAAGGACTTGCGTCATTTCTTCTTGGGCCGGAAATTTATGGGCAATGGCCCATCGCGGAGCACGGGCCACAAAGCCAAGTTCTTGTTGCAGCGCGATACTATCGGCTTTAAATACGACACCGTCGATATCATAATTTAAGCTATCGCGACGTTCGCCAATCTTTTTATAGTAAGCCAAGCACTGCTGTGCACCTACTGCCACATCTAATTCTTGGCTTAGCGGCAACCCCCAAATACTGAGCTGCTCTAAACGGGCTGAATGTGTGGGCGCTAAAGGCGCTTGTTCGTTTTCTACTAGGCCCAATGAATAAGCAAAAAACAATAAAGGCCGTGCTGCGGTAATTCGTGAGTCTAATTGTCGTAAACTTCCCGCTGCGGCGTTACGTGGATTAGCAAAGACTTTTTTGCCCTCTTTCGCTTGGCGCTCGTTAAGTGCAGCAAAACCGTCTCGGGTCATGATCACTTCGCCGCGCACTTCTAAGCGAGCAGGAAAACTATCGCCGCGTAGTGATAAAGGTACATTCCGAATGGTGCGCACATTCGCGGTAATATTCTCCCCTACACTGCCATCACCTCGAGTTGCCCCTCTTACTAACGTGCCATTTTCATACAATAAACTCACCGCTAAACCATCTAATTTTGGCTCGCAACTATAAGCAATGTCATCGTTGCGTTTTACTCGGTCCTGCATGCGCTTTTCGAAAGCTAAAAAAGATGCCTCATCAAAGGCATTGTCCAGAGATAACATCGGTACTTCATGCTCAACTTGCGCAAACTGTGCCAGTGGCGTGCCGCCTACTTTTTGACTGGGTGAATCGCTGCTAATCAATTCAGGAAAGGTTTGTTCAATTTGCTTCAGTTCAAGCATCAAACGATCATATTCAGCATCAGGCACCGTTGGATTATCAAGCACGTAATACTGATAATTAAATTCAGCAATGTCTTTTTTTAATTGATTGAGGCGCAGAGTCGCATCGTTTAAGTTTGCCATTGATTAGCATTCCACTGTAAAAATTAACACATGAAAATAGAAAGTATAAAGAATTAAAAAGCCCTAGATTAGCGAGGTAATCAGGGCTTAGCTTCTGTACTATTTGGTATTAGACTATTGACGGTTAACCATTCGCTTGCGTTCAAATTCACGTATTTTTTCCACGTATTGTTGCAAGCTTTGTTTGGTCAATAATGCCCGTCTCCCATCATAAACGTGAGCAGAAAATTCATCAGCGATTTTTCGAGCCGCATTATGCATCATGTTAAATACCTGATGAGGGTCACCTTCAATAGGTAAGATCATAAACAATGAAATACCCAAAGTCGTGAAATTCTCGAGGTTGTCAATATCGAAATTACCCGGTTTAAACATATTAGCCAAACTAAATAAAACTGGGCCTTTACCGTTGGCGTTGACATGGCGATGAAAGATATCTTGATCACCAAATTTAAACCCTAAGGTCAGTAACATCGGTAACAAGGCCGCACCTTGGATAGGATGTCCTTCTGCTGCTTTGACGTTTAACACCAAGACTTCTTGGGCTATTTCCGCCGGTTTCGCCTTAGGCTCTGACGACGCAGGTGCCGCTTCTTTTACCGGCTCATCTTCAAAATCGATACGCAATTGGTCTTCTGCAATTTTCGGCTCACGGCGCTTTTTACCGGCAATATCTGCTTTTTTCCCCATCACTAACTGGCGTGCTTGTTCGGCTAAGCTGACCTTTTCTTGCGCAGGCTCAGGCGGTTTGACTGGCTCAGGCTCAGCACTTTTTGGCTGTTCAAGCGGCGGCGTTTGTTGCGCGTTTTTTTTCAAGGCATCCATATCCACTGCCGATGTTTGTGGCAATGTCGGCTCGTCTTTTTTTAACAAAAAAGGCGGTGGTTCAGGTGCTTGGTATTCGTCTGCAGGTTTAGCCGTATTTGCCGTCGACGAGCTCTTAGCACCGCTGCCATTACCGTATTTAGCGGCATATTCAGGTTTAGGCTGGCTGACAACAGAGGCATATACCTTGCCAGTGGAAACCGGTTTTACTTCGGGAACGATGGCTGGTTTAGAGGGCTCAAAATCATCTAAACTTGGAATATCGTCGACGTTGTCAGTTAGGGGCTGCGCGACAGTTGAACTACTTGGTTTGGCACTCACAATTCTTACAGCACCAACACCTAGATCGTCAAATTCACCTTCGCCTGGCACTTGACGAGCCTGAGGCGCCTTGCCTTGCTCGACATCAAAATCAATTTTAATGTCTCTTTTGTCGTCATCTCGGGTGAAAAACCCCGCGGCTCCTTGAGACGAATCATCTTCTGATAACTCATCATCATGCCACCCACTGGGCTGCAATTGAGGTTTGCCAGCTCCGCGCTTGGTTAGTTTACTTTGACTGTTTTTTCTGGAAGTCCAAATACCATGGACCAATACGGCTATAATAATGCAACTACCTAGAGCCAGTAATATCCAACGAAATACACCATCATCCATTTAAACATTTACCCTTTTTTATTATTATTCATCATTAAGCTTGGGCTATCGCCACAGCTTCTTCTACATCTACTGCAACCATGCGTGACACACCTGGTTCAGACATGGTAACACCGGTTAGATGTGTAGCCATTTCCATCGCAATCTTATTATGGGTTATATAAATAAACTGCACTGTTTTTGACATTTCTGATACCAATTTACAAAAACGACCAACGTTGGCATCGTCAAGAGGTGCGTCTACTTCATCCAACAAACAAAAAGGGGCCGGATTAAGTCTGAAAATGGCGAACACCAATGATAAAGCGGTCAGCGCTTTTTCTCCACCAGAAAGCAGGTGTATTGTACTATTTTTCTTTCCTGGCGGTCTTGCCATAATGCTTACCCCTGTTTCGAGTAGATCATCATCGGTTAGTTCCAAGTACGCTGAGCCACCACCAAACACTTTGGGAAACAACATTTTTAAATCTTCGTTGACTTGATCGAACGTTTCTTTAAAGCGCGAACGGGTTTCTTTGTCAATTTTACGGATTGCTTGCTCAAGGGTATCTAAGGCTGAAACGAGATCGTCATTTTGAGTGTCTAGATGAAGTTTACGTTCTGCTTGTATTTCATATTCTTCCACTGCGGCTAAATTTACTGCACCTAAACGGGCTACGGCAGCACTGGTTTTTTCAAGTTCCTGTTGCCACAGGTTTTCATCCGCGCCCTGTGGTAAGTGTTCAAGCACAGCATCTAAGGATTGTTGTAACTCTTGCAATTGTTCAAGTACGCCATTTGCCCTCACTCGATAACCTTCGCAATCAAGCTTGATACTTTGTAATTCGGTTAGCATTGCCTGAATTTTGTCGGTAACGCCTTGCTGTCCTTTTTCAGCGAGACTGATTTGCTTGTCAAGTTCGCTTAGTTGCTCAGTGAGGTCTTGTTGCTGTAAATCTAATGCAGCGCGCTGCTCTAACAATAATTGCAGATTTTCGGCTTGATCCTCTAAGGGCAAGCTTAACTCGATAAATTCTGCCTTTAGCTCAGCCAGCTTTTCATGCATGTTTTTTAGTTGCTGGGCTTCTCGAGCCTGTGTGGTTTGTAAATTACTATATTGGCTTTGAATACTTTGCAAATATAAGGCAAGTTGATGCAGTTTCGTTTTACTGTTGTCTACCTGATTTCGAGCTATTTGAATCTTGCTTTGGTTTGCTTCTCTGGCCTGCTCAATACCAGCTTGTTGTTCATGCAAATCAGCCACGCTCAATTCTAACTCTTCAGCCTGCATTGATAATTGGGCCAGTTGCTCTTCTTCATCCGCGGCGAGTTCTTGTTGTTTGATTAGTTCATTTTGCAGTTTTTCTATGCGCCCCGTATTTTGTTGCACCTGCCCCTGTAATAAGGTTAATTGCGTGTGTACCTGCTGATGTTGCTGCTGAAATCCATCATGTTGACTCTTGGCCAGCCTGACTTTTTGCGTGGCATTTTCCAATTCACCTTGCAACTCATCGAGTTCGTCTTCTAAATACTGTATGCGTTTTTCACTCGCACTTTGTAGCTCTTCAAGCTGCGAAATTTGGCTGGCACGCTCCAGTAAACCGCCTTGTTGTGTCATCGTTCCGACAATGAGCCAATCATGTCCTAACCAATACCCTTGCGGGGTAATGACGCTTTGATGAGGGGCAAGTGAAGTCACAACTGTTTTTGCTTGTTCAATTGTTTCAGCAATAAATACATCACAAAGCCAAGTAGGCACTCGAGGATTGTGTATTTTAGCAGCAACACTGTTTGGTGGAATATTATCTGAATACTCATCCAGCAATAGCAGTTTGCTACCAACAAAATCTTCTATGTAAGGCAATACCCCAGACGCATTTTTTAACTGCACCGCTTGTTGCCAATGTTGAGTCAGGCACTCAAACGCCTTCTCCCAGCCTGCTTTAACCTCTAAGGTTTGCCACCACAGATCATATTTGAGCTTATGCTGCGATAAGGTCTCAGCCAGCGCATTATTGGTTTCACCTTGTTTTTGTAGTAAACGTAATGCGCTTAACTGGGCTTTAATCTGCTGTAAGTCGCCTTGTTGACTCAGTTTCTGCTGTTCTCGATGCTTTATTTGTTGCTGCAGTGCTACTAGGCCATCTTGCTCTTTTTGCCAACTTTCGCCACTGACACTTACTTGCTGTTGTAATTCGGCAAGCCTTGCATGGACTTGTTCAAGCTCTACTTCTGATTCAGCGTCGACCAGCTCTGACAATTCTATTTTTATGTCGCTGATGCGCTGTTCGGTGCGCTGTTGCATACTGAGTAGTGACTGAATTTGACCATGACAAGCTTGCGCTTGTTGTTTGCTATTTTGATACGATTGTTCTTGCATTCGCCACTGGCTTTGCTGCTGATTGGCGTGTTGTTCGCTGCTAAAAAGCTGCTCTTGGGCCTCATCTAACTGTTCTTCAAGTACCTGTTTTTCTGGTTCGGCCAAGCTTAATTGTTCATATAAATCACTCAGTGTTTCACTATGTTGCTGTAACTGAACATCGTGTTCATAAATGGCACTTTGCAATACCCTGATTTCTTGTTCAACTTTTTGCCTGCGTTGTTTGGTATGAATTTGATTTTGCTCGATACGGCTGATATCGGTCGCTACTTTGAAAATGTGTTGTTGCACATCCCCGAGCTGTAGCTTGAGCTCTTGCTGCTTTTCTTTAAATTCTGTTAAGTCTTTTTCTTCACCACGCTGACGAGTAACGTAGGCTTCGATCTCGTTATTTTTCTTTTCAATATCGAGTTCAAGCCCCTCAATTTTCTTACTGTGCTTTAACCAGCGTATCGCGGCTAACTGGCCTTTTAAGGTACGCTCTTGCTGCTTGAGTTCTTTGTAACGTTTGGCCGCTGCGGCTTGACGCTGCAGTTTTTCAAGCTGCTGGCCAAGCTCCCCGCGTACATCAGCTAGTCGCTCAAGATTTTCTTTGGTGTGACGAATACGGGTTTCTGTTTCTCTGCGGCGCTCTTTGTATTTTGACACCCCAGCGGCTTCTTCAATAAAAACCCGAAGTTCTTGAGGTTTAGACTCAATTAGTCGTGAGATCATGCCCTGCTCTATAATGGCATAGCTACGCGGACCCAGACCTGTGCCTAAAAACAAATCGGTGACATCACGGCGGCGGCACTTGCTGTTGTTTAAGAGGTAACTTGATTGGGCATCTTTGGTTACAATGCGTTTTACTGATAATTCGTTGTAGCCGGCATATTCACCCTGGATTCGCCCTGATGAATTATCAAACACCAATTCTACGCTACATTGAGATACCGGTTTACGCGCCGTTGAGCCATTAAAAATGACATCGGTCATGGCATCACCGCGCAAATTTTTAGCAGAGCTTTCGCCTAATACCCAACGCACCGCATCAATGACATTAGATTTGCCACAGCCGTTTGGCCCGACTATCGCGGTCATGTCATCTGGAAATGGAATGGTGGTTGGATCGACGAAGGATTTAAACCCTGCCAATTTAATTTTTTTTAAGCGCATAGTGACACAGCGTGTTCCGATGATTTTATAATTTTTATGCGAACTACTGCGAATGTATCAAATGTCGTCAAGTGTCACAATTAGCGTTTTACCTAAAACGCTAAATCTACCAAGCAAGTCTGTTTTTGGTTTACATTCAACCGGTTTTTAAAGGGCCTCGCGTAAAAAACAGGCAGTTAGGTGGACGACTCACTAAGTCAGAATATATTGAGTTCCTCAGCACCAGGGTTCAAAAAAACTGAGTCGCATTGACCGTAAAAGATAACTGCATTATTGACAGTCGCTATCGGTTATTAACTCACGATTCATTCATCACGCACCAGCGCTCTTAGCAAAAGGAGGATTGATCAGCAAAGTCATCAAGTGTAACAATTGACGTTTTGATCAATGACCATCAGCCCTTATACTTGGGTTGGTTAATGACCTTATATTTTCCACTGCGACAGCTTCGCACTTTATCAAGTTAGAGGGAACATCGTGCATTATTTTTTTCAAGGTTTTAGTTTGATTACCACAAAGGGACTGAAGCGTTTCGTCTTTATCCCCCTTGTGGTCAATTTATTGCTTTTTGCTACCGCATTCTATTTTTTGTTTGGTCAAATTAGTGAAAGCATCGTGTGGGTGGTCGATCTAATTCCTGATTGGCAATGGCTTAGCTGGTTAAAAGAAGGCTTGAGCTACATCATTTGGCCTATTGCCGTTATCAGTATTTTGCTGGTCTTCGCGCTTATTTTTGGCACCTTGGCCAATTGGATTGCCGCGCCCTTTAACGGCTTGTTAGCTGAAAAAGTAGAGCTGCATTTAACGGGGCAAAGTTTAGGGGATTCGGGACTGGTTGATATTGTAAAAGACATACCTCGTACTTTTGGTAGGGAAATGTCTAAATTTACCTATTACATTCCAAGAGCCATTGGCTTTTTACTTTTGTTTTTTATCCTGCCGGTTTTTGGACAAATTTTATGGTTTTTATTCAGTGCCTGGATGATGGCTATACAATATTGTGACTACGCTTTTGACAATCACAAAGTCGATTTTAATCGCATGCGGCGCACTCTGCATGCCAGCCGTGGTAACTCTTTTAGTTTTGGTATTGCGGTGAGTATTGGTTCGATGATCCCCTTAGTTAACTTTTTAGTGATGCCTGTTGCCGTGTGTGGAGCCACTGCAATGTGGGTGGATGATCTTCGACATAAGGTTCGAGACTAAATGCCTTGGTGTGCCAAAAAATTCACTGGCACACCATACGCTTGCTCAGGCTACACGAGTAAATACCGATACCTTGCAGCCTTCATTTAAATAGTCATCAAGCAAGGTTGAAACTTTATAACGCGTTATATCACCATATTTAGTGACAATATTAACCACAATGCTAACGGTTTTTTCATTGTTATCCGCTGCATTACTCGTGACTAATTCCCACTGCCGTTCAACTACCTTACGATAGTCTTCATCAGGATAGGCCTTGGTCCACCACGTGTTTTTATCTGGAATGTCGTTTATATCCCAGCCTAATTCGTCTAAAAAACATTGATTAATATAAACAATTGCCGCATTGGTGCTATTTTCAATGGACTTTGTAATGGCAATGGGGACCGGCATAAGCTCAAACAGTTCGGTGTGAAATGTGCTTTGGTTCATATCCTTACGCCCTTTCTAATTATCTACAGCTGACTTTACAAAAGCTAAGATGACTAATCCAACATTTTTAGTAGTCTAATTCCATCAATCGGCGGCTGCCTATCTTTATTTTCACCCTGTATTTTTATACCTTTTATAAGTGCAATGATTTTTTGATTAGCAGCCGTATCAATATTTAGCCTCCTTGCTTGTTCAACAATGGCGCCATTTAAATAATCAATTTCTGTTGATTTATTTTGAGATACATCCCACCACATTGAAGTACGAACCTTGGGGTCAATCGCCAGCATGGTGTTAGCTACCCGTTTAAACAAAAAGTCAGGCAAACTCAGTACGGCAGGTAACCAGTGGGCAGGCAAGGAGGTAACTTTGGGTAAGACAATCGACATTGCATCAGTGACTGCAAGTAATTCACGCATTAATTTAGCGATAACCAAGCGATAAGCCCGTTGCTCTAACATTGCTTTTACCGGTATATCAGCCAAAGCATTAATACTGTTACCCAGATTAAGTTGTAACTTTGCCCACAACAAAGCCGACATATCATGGCTATTTGTGACCTGCAGAAAATCGCATTGCATGTTATTCATTAGCCCCTGAACTACCCGCTCAGTTGCTGGTATAGACTCAATGGTCAGCGTCCCCTGAGAGCCACGATGATAGTGCCCTGCGTTTAGCTCAACCACGTTGAAAGGCACCATAACACGCAAAACAATGTTGTTAGGAAATGCCTGTTTAACCATCGCCTCAGAGCCTAAACCATTTTGACAGCAAAAAATCACGGTCTGTTTACTCACATAAGGAGCCATGTCTTTCACTGCTTGTTCAATACCAGTGCATTTAACCGTTAGCCATAAAAAATCAATTTCTGTTAAGGCGTTTTTTGAATTTTGTCCTATGAATTTTAAAGAGATAGCGGGACTTTTATGTCCTAGGTAATCTGTTAATGTAATTCCCTCAGACAATTTTTTTTGAATAAGCGGCCGGCAAACCAGAAAGGCACTCAAACCGACGTGAGACAACACACCACCTAAATAACAGCCAATTAAACCAGCGCCAAAGACAAGATGGTGGCTTTTTTTCTCGGAGTTCTTCGTTGCTTCTTTCATCACTCAATCAAACTGGTAAAATTTGAGCGTATCACAGTTCACGTACTGCACAGATCAAATAAAAGCAAAAAATCGCGTTTATGTTTTTTGCTTAGGGTTTCCGTTTTTTTCTTAAATGTTTTAGATTGAAAGCTTCTAAAGATGTTTATTTGCTTGGATACTTATGCCTAAAAAATTGATGTTGCCCACCCTATTTTGCAAAAATGCCACTGCCATCCTGTTATTAAGTATTGCTTCGTCTCAACTTCTGGCTGCGCAATTCTTTCCTGCGCGCGACAACCATTATGTTTACAGCGGCCGCATCGATTTTAGTCAAGCTGATAGCCCATTGGTGACGTGGCCTGGCACCAGCATTAAAGCCAATTTTAGTGGTTCTTCACTCTCTGTCGTGTTAGATGACGAGAAAGGCCAAAACTACTTCAACATCATCATCGATAATGACATTGAGTCACCTTATGTGCTGCAGGCTAAACAAGGATTACATACTTATACGATTAGCACTGCGCTGAATCAAGGAGGCCACAGTGTTGAGATATACAAACGCACTGAAGGCGAAGAAGGCGGCACACGGTTTAAGGGAATTGAAATCGTAGACGGTGCCACTATGCTGCCACCGCCACAAAAACCCAAACGACGAATAGAAATCTATGGTGATTCAATCACCAGTGGTATGGGTAATGAAGGCGCGGATAATGGCCCTGATCATCTAAAATCCGACAAAAACAACTATCTCGCCTATGGCGCAATTGCCGCCAGAGAGCTAAATGCAGAGTTACATACAATTTCACAAAGCGGGATTGGCGTCATGATCAGCTGGTTTGACTTTATTATGCCGCAGTTTTTCGACCAGCTAAGTGGGGTGGGTAACAATGATACTCAATGGGATTTTACCCAATGGACCCCCGATGTCGTGTTAATAAACCTGATGCAAAATGATAAGTGGCTGATTGATCGGGAAAAACGTTTACACCCCCTCCCTTCCGACGAAGAACGAGTGACTCATTATCAACAATTTGTCAGAAGCATTCGCGCTCGTTACCCCAATGCGCAAATTATTTGTGCGTTAGGCAGTATGGACGCCACACAGGACGCTAAATGGCCCAATTACGTGCGCCAAGCTGTGAGTAATATGCGCCAAGCAGGTGACAATAAAATTGATACTTTGTTTTTCGATTTTACTGGTTACGGCCAACATCCTCGAGTAGCCCAGCACCGCGCCAACGCGACAAAACTGAGTGCATTTATTCGTAAGAAAATGCAGTGGGACTAAGCAACTTTTTGGCAGCTTAGGTGAAGGTTTTTAACTAGGTGGAAAGTCATCTAAGGGCTAAATACGGCTGTCCACGTTCTACCCAGTAAACAAACCCCATTAGCAGAAAAAATATAGCCAAGGCATACCCTGAGTTTGGGAAATTTAGCAGTATACTTTTTTAGTATTTGTTAGCTATAAACGCAAAACGGACACTAACTAAATGGCGGTTACACAGAATCTAATACAGGCTTATAAATTACAGTAGTTAGATTTGATCTGACATTTAAAAGTAAGTGCTATTTAACTACTCTGACAGTCAACGTTGTGCCAAAAGCGGCCAGTCATGGCTTGTTGGCCAACTTAGCGGTTAAAGCAGAAAGCGGACATAAGATAAATTGATGTAAAAATAACCTCAGCGAAACAATTTCGAACCATTGAAAGTTGGGAACCAACATAGAAAGCTAGACTCTCATAGCTTTAAAAATAAAAAAGGAACTTTGCTTGAAAAATTTCATATCATTTATGTTCGCTATTTCGTTAGCCTTTCCACATTTGCTAAATGCAAAAATGCAGGTTATTCCTCTCCATAAAACTCATGAAGGTTATTTTGAAATAGACGCATCGATAAATCAGGTTAACGCAAAATTTATTCTTGATACTGGTGCAACGGGTACCGTAGTTGATACTAATAAACTTAGTGTTTTTGGCATAATTAAAGGTAAAGAAAAAATTGATGGTGTGGCTATTGGTGACGAAGAAACAGGAATAATTGAAACATTTTCTGTTGACATATCACAATTTTCGATTGGACAAACACAGTTGAATATTAAATCTATTTATTCTAATGATTCTTCTGGAAGATTTGCTCCTGATGTCATGGGACTTATTGGTTATGATGCTCTTTCCCATTTGAACGCTTTGTTGGATGTAAAAAAAGCACAACTGCTTATCCCAGAAAATAAAGATGACATTGAGATATTGCTGAGCAAATCAACCACTGCTCATTATGAAACTATTGAACTACACAAATCACCAATGGGGTTTAATTTTGTTGATATTCAGTTGAGTGGAAATATCGCTAGACTCCTTGTCGATACTGGCGCTCCTGAACTAATTTTGGATGAGTCTGCTTTAATCCAATACGGTTTTCAGTTAGAAAATCATCCTACCGCTAAAACTGTTGTTGCCGAGGGTGTTGAGCTACCGATGAAGGTATTTAGAAATGGGAAAGTTTTGATTGGTAATGAAATGGTTATCGATGATTTCCTGATTACTGACTTTTCAGCATTAATGAATGCCGTCAACGTTGAAGGCCAACCCCCCCTGATTGGAATATTAGGCAATAAACACTTGGTTCAACTGAACAGTATTATTGATATAGCAAATGCTAAACTTTTCATTAAAAGCCCATAGTGAAAGGCTGCTTGATAAGGCAACCGTTTTTAGTGGCTAAGCCTTGATTTCGAATGTTATGAACAGACCGCTACCTCAGTAGAACAGATCGTGGTGCAAAGAAACCTGACAGTCCGTTTTTCGCTCATTTTAAACTGTCAGGCTTAGTCTAAATCTAATTTTAAAATCGTCATATTGAGTGTGGACTAATCCAGTAGGTACTAATCCAGTAGGTACTAATCCATTAGGTAAAATAACTTTAAAGATATCCTCGATTACTGGTTAGGGTAGAGTTTATTGTGCTGTTATCCTAGTTAATACAATTTCCATTAAAGCGCTTACGCAAAATGCGCTGAGGGACAGATTAAATGCAATTGACTTTGGACTTCGCTTTACTCTTTCATCTACAATACGCTTTCTTTTCAATCCTTTGAGTTGTTATTCGTGGTGTTTGCATCTGTCCTGCAGGGTTTGTCTCGTCTTTTTACATTAGGCTTTTTACCTCTTATCCTTTTAGCAAGTTCATGCACCCTATTTTTTTTATATCCTCAGTTAATCAGTAGTACATTTACCCGCCTACCTTGGCTACCCGCTATTTGCCTTGGTATTGCCGCCCTTATTGCATGGCAATTTGGACGCAGCCGTTTGGTGTGGTTAAGCTTAGTACTCTTTTTTATCCTACAAACAATTGAGCCGCACTGGCCGGCGAGTGACAGTTTAATTTTCGCCAGAAGTAGTTTTATTCTTGTGATGTTGGGCTGGTTAATGCTGGATATTGACCGCGGCTTTTCGTTGCGTAATTTGATCTATAGCTTCTTGATTTTGGGCTGTGCCGGGCTTGTCGCAGTCTGGCTATTGCCTCTGGTCACTGCAGCACCTATGGTGCAGCAATATGTTGTTATGCCCAGCACAAGCTGGTTGTTTACCTTGTGGCCCCGTTTTTATCAGTGGTATACGCCTAGCGACGTGATGCTTATTTTAATCAGCGCTACTATAGCTTGTATCATGTTAGTGATACGTCTCACTAACAGCCAAGTGATCTTGGTGTTAAGTTGGCTAGCTTGTTTAGTGTTACTTGCTGTTGCTGAGCAAACACTCAATCAAGTAATGGTCTGTACTTTGGCAGTAATTATTGCTTACGCGGTTATTCGAGATAGTTTTTTCATGGCATATAAGGATGAACTGACTGGTATCCCTTCGCGGCGCGCGCTAATGCAAAAAGTCGATACCTTGGGCCGAAAATATACATTGGTAATGTCTGATATTGATCATTTCAAAAAGTTTAATGATACCTATGGACACGATGTGGGTGATGAGGTACTCAAACTCGTTGCCAGTAAACTGTCAAAGGTGAGCGGCGGTGGGCAGGCTTTTCGCTTTGGTGGCGAAGAATTTGTTCTATTGTTTGCCAATAAAACACCCGAGCAAGTTCTGCCACATATTGAAGCGATCCGCTGCCTGATAGCGGACTACGACATTGCATTACGCTCTCAGCCACGCCCTGCTAAAAAGCCCGGTGGTAAACCTCAAATAGCCGCTAAAAATAAAATCGTAAACGTTACCAGCAGTTTTGGCGTGGCACAAAAATCCACACTTTACCGTGATTTTAACGCTGTTATGAAACAAGCAGATATTGCCCTGTATGCCGCGAAAAAAGCCGGGCGAAACTGTGTAAAGGTATCCAAATAATGAATAAGCCGATTCACGTTTTAGTATTAGGGTATGTATGGCCAGAGCCAAATTCGTCAGCTGCCGGTAAACACATGTTGAGTTTACTTAACACATTTCAACAGGCAGGTTGGCACATCACCTTTGCAAGTCCAGCTGTGCAAGGTGATCATAAAATAGACCTCAAGGCCATGGGGATAAGCGAGCACACCATTGCTCTGAATTGCAGTAGCTTTGATGTATTCATTCGACAATTACAGCCCGATATCGTCCTATTCGATCGCTTTATGCTTGAAGAACAATTTGGTTGGCGTGTAGCACAGCACTGCCCGAATGCCCTGCGTGTACTAGATACCGAAGACTTGCATTCACTGAGAAATGCTCGTCATCAAGCCCTAAAACAAGAGCGAGAACTCAACACCATTGATTTCAACAGTGAGTTAGCTAAACGCGAAGTAGCGGCTATTTTTCGCTGTGATTTGGCTTTAATTATCTCTGATTTTGAATATCAGTTGTTGCAAGAACATTATCAAGTACCTGCTCGCTTACTATTACATTTACCTTTTATGCTGGCTTTGAGTCACCTCACTGAAAATGTATTGCCTTACGACCAACGCCAACACTTTATCTGCATGGGTAATTTTAGACACGAGCCTAATTGGGATGCTGTGTTGTGGCTTAAAAACACCATTTGGCCGCTGATCCGAAAAAACCTGCCCCAAGCAGAATTGCATGTATACGGCGCGTACCCGCCACCGAAGGCCACCCAACTGCATAATGTTAAACAAGGATTTTTGATCAAGGGCTGGGCACAAGACGCAGAGCAGGTTATGAAACATGCCAAAGTCTGTTTAGCCCCCTTACGTTTTGGTGCAGGTATCAAAGGGAAATTAAGCGAAGCCATGCTGTGCGGCACACCCAGCGTCACCACCACTATTGGCACAGAAGGTATGGGACACGCAGCGCAAAAAACAATCAATCCACTTGGTTTGCAGTGGCCCGGCGCCAGTATTGATTTTGATGTGGCACGACAAGATAAAACTGCCAGGGCTTTTGCAGAGGCTGCAGTGGCACTTTTTCAAGATCAAAAACGGTGGCAAGCGTGCCAACGTTTGGGTTTTAGCTGGCTTGAACAACATTTTGATCAACGGCAAATCCGCCCTAGTTTGTTGGCACGTATCAATGAGTTATTGCTCAACTTGAATAAACATCGAGGGCATAATTTTATTGGTCAGATGCTACAACATCATCAATTCAAAAGTACGCAGTATATGGCTCAGTGGATAGAAGCAAAAAACAAGCCTCGTCAATGAGGGGCTAGAATTGGCCACCTTAATTCATCTCGCGTATTGATCTGAGTTTTGTGCCTCATTAAACATGGTGTCGTCCTCACACTGCGACGTAAAGCACAATCCGTACGCACATGAATATCCAAGAGCAGCGGATGAACGACTCAACTATTTACCCTTCTACTGAGAAGCCGACACTTTTTACCCATAACATTTGGTCAACAAAATCATTGACACCACGCAACATTTGGTTAACCATTAGAATCCAAAATAACACTATTGGTAATACCAACAAGCATAACCAAAACATATAACTTTTATCCACAGCAGAACAGAGCTAAAAGAGATATGACGGTCAACGAGTCCCTATGCAAAAACATTCTTCACCTAACATTCGTGTGGGCCTCAGCCTATTGTTGAGTACTTTGTTTATTGGTTGCGGCAGCAGTGCCGAGTCCACTAAAAGTGAAACACCCGCGTTTACACCAGCACCAACACCAACAATATGCAGCACCTCAAACCCACTCGTCATTGTTTCAGCCTCAGATGAAGGCTCGCTAGATAACAAAGGACCGTTAAACGCCATTGATGGTGACACCACCAATACATCTCGATGGGCGTCGAATGGAATAGGTAAAACAATCACCTTTGACTTAGGTGAAGAGTCTACAATTCGGGATATGAATATTCAGTGGTATCAAGGCAATTTACATCAGTATCACTTTGCTATACATACATCGACTAACAACCTTGACTGGACATCCGTACTGAGTGACGCCCACTCCAGTGGCGCCGTTGCGGCCTTTGAGTGGCTTGAATTAGTCGATAGCTCAGCACGATATTTACGCTTAACTGGGTCAGGAAACAGCAGCTCAGCGTTAAATAGCATCGTTGAAGTGCAAATAAATGGTTGTGGTAGCCTCGCCCCGCAGATGAACTCAAGTCCAGATATTCCAACTCAATCGTCTATCGACATGAGCCTTTGGGATAACGAAGGCGGCAACCCCTTGGTGGGCAATGACTATGTTTTTGATGCGTTAAAAGCACAGTATGTCTCGCCAAATGGTTCAGGGTGGCGTCACGAATTAAAGATTAAAAAAGACTTACGAGTGGCAATGACCGAGGTTGATGAAACCTTTTACGCCAATGTAAGCGCGACGTTATCGGTGGGCGCTAAACTCATCGTTGCTCAACATCATGGTGGCGACACAGGTACACTCGTAAAGGTATATATCGCCGATTCAAGGGAGTCTGGCTTTATTGACAGTGTCGCCAATAATGGCATATTTGATGTTTATGTCCGCTTAGCAAAACAGGACGGTTCAGGCGAAACGAAACATGCCCTAGGAACCATCCAAAGTGGCGATAATTTTGATTTGCGCATTATCAATAATTTTGGCTATGTCAGTGTATCCGCATTTGATCAAACAGTTAGTCAAAATGTGGCCGATAGTGCTGGCGCCTACTTTAAGTTTGGTAATTATTTGCAAGCTCAAGATGCTGCCACCTTGAGTAATATTGAAAACTCGGCTGACTGGGCACAATTTTATCAAGATGCTAATATCACCCAAAGTGAAGTGGTATTTTCTCGTGTGAATTACACGCGCCTATTTGAACAATAGCTTGCTTGTATTCTTTAAGTTATTGCAAGCGCTAATGACGAAATGCTTATGCCAAACAACGGTAGATTATAGCCTCAAACTAGTTGTATTCTTAAAGACTTGGCATAGAATGCCCCGCAAATTTACATGCCTTTCTGATGGTTTTTATGTTGCTCAATTATTTCCTTATCGGCCTGGCTGTCTTAGCCTTAGCCGGTGTCGTATTTGAAGAAGTCACCCATATAAACAAAGCCAAAGTCACTTTGTTTTTTGGCACTTTGTCTTGGATAAGTTTGTTTGTGTTTGCCCAAACCGAAGCTGACCGAGATCTCATTAATCATCATTTACGAGAAAACTTAGCGGATATATCCTCCTTATGGCTGTTTTTAGTCGCGGCCATGACCTTTGTCGCCTATCTGAATAAAAAGGGGTTTATTGAGAGTTTGTTGCACCGTGCAATGCCAGAATCCATCAGTGAAAGAAAACTGCTGTTTTTTACAGCCATATTTAGCTTTTTGTTTTCCTCTTTAGCAGACAACATCACAGCAACATTAGTGGCTATTACGCTAGTCTTGTCACTGAGTTTACCCCCTAATAAGACCATGCGATTTGCCGTATTAGTCGTTTTTGCGGTCAACTCAGGTGGCGTATCGTTAATTACCGGTGACGTTACAACCTTGATGATATTTTTGGCCAATAAGGTCAGCATCTTAAATTTATTTTGGCTATCACTGCCCTCTTTCATTGCTGTCATCGTCTTGGCGAGTTTGCTGAGTATTGGCATGAATGGCAAAGTCAGGATCAAACATAAACCCCGTCAAATTCGCAAACTCGATTACTGGATAGCGTCAATATTTTTAATCACGATCGTGAGCACAATTGTGGGTAATGTATTGTTTGCCATTCCACCGGTTCTGAGCTTTTTATCCGGATTGTCAGTGATGTTTTTAGTCGCGCATTTGTTTCAAGATAGCGATGATAAAGATCCTATTTTAGAATATATCCGCCACATAGAGTTTGATACCCTACTGTTTTTCCTAGGAATTTTATTGCTGGTGGGCATGTTAGAGCAAATTCATGCCTTAGACTTTTTAGTCAAGTTATACGAATTTTTGCCACCTGTTTACGCTAATTACATTATGGGTATTACATCGTCGGTAGTTGATAACGTGCCGCTGACTGCCGCGCTATTAAAAACCAATATCGATATGGAACTCACCTCGTGGTTAAGCCTGACCTATGCAGTGGGTGTAGGTGGCTCATTGTTAGTGATTGGTTCAGCCGCCGGTATTGTCACCATGAGTAAAGTACAAGGCCTAAGTTTTGTGCGGTATGCCAAATACAGCTTACTGTTGCTTTTTTCCTATACCTTGGGGTTTTCTATGGTGCTGGCACTCGCTTATGTGATTTAAGCAATAACATGGCGTGTTGACCACGCCATTTTATTTAGCGTTTACAGACTCAAACCCAATTGGGTTAACAGGGTATCTAGGTGGGCTTTAGCTTCTGTGGTGGGCCCCGGATAATCACCGCTGATTGGCACATTACCTTGATACCCTAAATCTTTACTGCCTTGTGGACTACAGAAAAACGCCGCAAGTACTAAACGTCTAAACGCAGCAAACGCCACGGCAGGTTTGCCAAATTCTAGCGACGAATGTGCCGATTTAAAGGCAATATCGTCAATGATTGTCATTTGCTCAGGTGCTGATAATTGAATAAATACCTGCTTTGAGCGCTGCAGCGCTTCGGTATTTAGCCAAGACAGCAGCGACATAATACTCAGTCTATCTTCCTGCTGCCTGCTATAAGGCGCACTCACCCACTCATTAATGACCTCAGGTACCTTTACCTCAGTTGCCGAAGGCACCATGAGTTCACGAGGCACAATTATATCTGCTAATACGGCCACTACATTGAGCTCATCCTCTTCGAGCAACAGGGGCCACGGCGATGTGGGAGGTACAATAAGACTCGGATCTTTACCATAACCCGGCGTTGTCACTGGAGCGAGTGTCAAATCAGGCCAATGCGCCGCCAGCGCGTGCTTGATATTTGTCTTCTTGTCACAGCTACTGAGCAAAGGAAATGCCGCTGTGGCAGATAATACCCCAATCCACTTTAGGGTTTGACGACGGGTTAAACTTGGCACGTAAGATGTCAGTGAATGGGGTTTATCAGCCATGTTATAACACTCCTTTATCTAACTGAGTCGCTAACCACGACGCGTTTCTCATGGCTAACGTCATGATGGTCAAGGTACAGTTTTTATGAGGATTTGATGCAAAAACGCCCGCATCCATCACAAATACATTGTCACAATCCCACGTTTGGCCCCACTGGTTTGTTACCGAATCACTGGGAGAATCCCCCATGCGAGTACTGCCTACTTCATGAATTATTTCGCCCCCCTTTGAAATCGCGGTTTTAGCATCGGGCAAGGGCTGACTAAAACTCGCTCCCATGGTTTCTAAAATGGCCTTTGCCGTTTTTAAACCATGCTCGACTTGCTTAAGCTCATGCTCAGACCATGCCCAGTGAAATTTTGCTACAGGGATGCCCCATTTGTCTTTGACCTCGTGATCAATTTCCATGTAACAGTGTTCATTTGGCAGCATCTCGCCTCTAAGACCAAGACCTACGTAGGCGCCATATTCTAATTTAACGGCGTCTTTTGCCATTTTTCCGTAACCATCAATATCGCCAGGTACGCCGGCGCCAGGCTCACCAAAACCGCTACCAATTTCAAAATGATAACCACGAGGAAAATCTAACGCCCCGTTTTCTTGCATTTTGTGGCCCCACCATGGAATAAACAGGTGATTAGCCGTATGCCCATCTTCGTTGTATATTGGCCGCCCTCTCAAGCCAGGAATAGACGCCCCTAACCACGCTCCAGTTGAATCCATAAGGTTACGGCCCACTTGGCCGCTTGAATTAGCCAAGCCATTAGGGTGTTGAGCACTTTTAGAATTTAATAGGATGCGCGCCGATTCACAGGCGCTTGCCGCAAGAACCACTATACGGGCATCAAGCTGATTGGTATTACCGCTAATTTTGTCCACAAAACTGACACCCATGACCAGCCCTTGTTCATCGACGTTTATTTCTTTCACCATGGCATTGGTAATAATGGTTAAATTGCCGGTGGCCTTGGCCATTGGAATTAAGGAAGTGGTGGTTTGAAATGCCGCGCCAATAGAGCAACCATTGCCACAGGGTGTTGCATAAAAGCAGGCGGCCCTGTCGTCTTTAGGCCGAGTGAGCACCGCTCGGTGCATCGGTGCGGTGGCAATACCCAATTTTTTAGCTGCCGCAGACAAGAGCAGTTCTGGAATACGAGGCTGGGGTGGCGTTTGTAAAATACCTTCGCCAGAATCAGGCATGTCATCTAAGCCCGTATTGGTGCCGCATACTCCCACCAACTCTTCAGTCAGATCATACCACGGTGCGAGTTCTTCATACTCAAATGGCCAGTCTGCACCTAATCCATCACGGGATTTACCTTTAAAATCATGGTGACTAAAACGCAGTGAAAAACGGCCCCAATGATTCGTGCGACCACCTAACATGCGCGCGCGCCACCACATAAATTCCGAGCCTTCAGCGGTGGTATAGGGCTCATCGGGCACAGACCAGCCACCATCAACCGTGGCATCATAGTAGCCAAAGTCTTTGTCACGAGTGCTTGCTCCCATCAACGGCGCTTCTGAGTTTCGTTTAAACATGGGGGTTTCTGTTTTGGGATCATAATCACGACCCGCTTCAAGCAGTAACACTTTATGGCCTGCTTTGCATAAGGTATAGGCTGCCATCGCACCGCCTGCTCCAGAGCCAATTACAATGATGTGTCCTGATTTATTCGTCATAGCTACATCCTTATAAGGATTTAATTTTTATATTTTTAAACGCAACTCGGTCACCGTGATCTTGTAAACCAATATAGCCTTGGGTATTGAGCCCGTAGTTCGGCCAATCTTTAAATTTGCTCTGGTCCAATGCCTGCAGCCATGCCTGTGAACCAATTTGTATATCCACGGTTTGCACCGAATTTTGCCACACTTGCAGATGCGTCCCTTTAAATACTATGCGCACATGGTTCCATTGCTCCGCAGGTAACTGAGATGCGGCTGAAGACGCTTGTAAGTCATACAATGAACCAGAACGACGGGTCGCTAATTTACTGTCAGGGTGACGCTGATTATCCAAAATTTGGATTTCTAAGGCGTGAGAATAGATATGTTTACCCCTTTCATCGGCGCGCACAAAAATGCCACTATTACCGCCTTCGGCTACATTCCAATCAAGCTGTAACTCAAAATCAGCGTATTGTGTGCGGCTGATAATATCACCAGCGTTTTTCTCACTTAACACCAGTTCATCCCCGATAATTGTCCAACCAGGGGCAATATCGCTTTGTTGATAATTGCGCCAATTGTCCACGCTGCTACCGTCAAAAAGATAGTGCCAATTAGATGGCGTTTCGCTGTTGTTTGTTTGCGTTGTTGCTGTGCATGCGCTCAACACGAATAACAGACTAAAAGTGACCAGAGCTTGTCGACAATAATCCTGCATATCTACCTCATTTGTTAAAAATTCGTTACGCAGTAGGCTAGCAAGACTTACCAACAAAAGCCGCAGCTAATACGCAAGCAACCAAAATAAATAAACTTAAAACCAGTAAACAGAAAAAACGAGAGTAGAGGCCAAACTGGTTAAAACTGGTCTCTCTCTCACAGGTAAAAACACGAAATACTCAGCAAAATATGGCCGTAACAAATTGATTTATCCTTTTTTTACACACATAGAAATAAGTTTGACTTAGATCAAAATTCCTTTTTATACCCAGCCTATACTCACTTTGAACTTACTTTTGAGGACATTATGATGAAACAAAACGTTGGTATTTTAGACACCGCTATTCGTGGCATTGCTGCGGTAATTTGTTTAGCTATTGCAGCAGAGTTAGCCCTGCCTTTAGCTGCTACTATCACCTTATTTGTGATGGGTATTTTGTTTTGGGCGTCTGCCAGTTTTGGTGTGTGTTTTTTATACAAGGCCTTAGGAATCGACACCTATCCAGGCGCAGGTCATGGTTTGTATCAATATTATCCGCGCAGCCATTGAGTTACTTGATAGCGTTACATTACCGTTTTGCGACTAGCAAAAAAAGCGCAGCGTTAACGACTCACTGCGCTTTATGTTGTTAGGGGTGGGGGCAACTGTCGTCTTCTAGGCAAATCCCTATTTTTATCGTCTCTGCCTCAACCGTAAAACCGCCTATTTCAAACGTGCTCAAATTTTGTAAAAACGTGATTAAGGCATCGGTCGCTTTGTTATTTTCATCAAATAATTGGAGATCAGCATTCACGTCGTTGGTTATCCCACGCGCCGCCGCTTTTGCATATTCAGCAACGGGGTTCTGCCCATGAATACAACTCCCATCGGCGCGCATAGCGGCGCGGCTGCCAACACAATCATCACTAGGCGCATAAGCACTCATAATAGCTAACGCAGATTTTCGATTATGTTTGCTGTAAGCAGAGCGCATATTTCGCACGACTGCTCGAGCAGCGTAATAGCCTGTCTTAAACGCAGTATGATCGTCGGCATCTTTCCCTAGTCCGCCGTTCCAGCCAAAATCTTTTAAGCACCAATAGTTGTTTAACTTGATACAACGTAATGCGTTATGAGCTTCAAGCCGAGTTTTATCGACACCTAAGTGCAGCTCACCTTGTGCTAACCAATTTGACACAGCTTTATGTTTAAACTCAACTTCTTGCGCAGCGCTCGTCTGGCCTAAAGTTAACAGTACCATCCCCACTATCACTTGATATTGCCTCATACCCTCTCCTTTCATCATTACCTTGCAACTCAGGTGAACTCCTTAACACTCACCCTATTTACGTTTACTTGTTATTCAGCCAAATAACTATAGGTCATTTTATAAAACGAGAATGAGTGAATTGATTTACACGTCGTGATAGTTGAATGTTACCTGTTCCCTTAGTTAGGCGGATTTAGCCATGCTTCGCATCGTTAGCCACAAAAAACCTCGACTGAGTATGCTGGCACCATTCATAAACAGGAGTGGCCATGCTGCGGCTAAGGGCATAGTTAAAGCAAAGGCTAAGGTACTGAGATCTTTGACGATAATTGAAACTATCATTGATTCTGATAGCGAGCCGACAGACTGCTCTTTTTTGATTAACATTATTTGGTGCACCGTGCCCTGCACTAAAATGAGGGCAACGATAACCACAAATGTATTGGTACCATAGGTGGCAAGAGTGGGAAATGGCCGAAATCCCATGGCGACAAATCCCAGAAAAATAGCCATGGCCGCTCCAGAGCACGCCATGAGACTTGTCGCTGAACGACGATCGCGCCAAATATACGCCAAGATCACCAACAGTAATAGCAAAGCCCCAAGACGCGTCCAAACCAAATAATGATTAAAATTACTGGCCGCTAAACCAAAAATAAAATTGGCGTAAAAGGCAAAGAAGCTGGAGGAAAATTGGTTAATAGATAAACTTTGGCTTATTGCGCCGCTGTGTTTTTTAGCCTTTACCATCTGCAATATTTGATGGGATAAACCGTACCAAGTGAAGATAAATACCGCAGAACTGAGCCAACCTAAAAGGTGATACCACATCGCATTCCAACCACTAAACGTTAATCTGACTCAGCGCTCAAGCCAGGGAAATTTATTGCTATTATATGCTAAGGCTTGCCTATAATTTTATCTCAAATAGCTACGTTATCGCTTTTTGTACAATAAGATAAGCGTGTAGCTCGGGATATTGATCGTATTCAAGATGCCGGCATATACAGCCTAATTTGATCAGCAAAGTGATAAAGCCGTTTATCCCAAGTGATGAGTAGTATAACGCTGGCCCCATGGCACTATTATTGTGTTCGTCTTTTTTATCAGTACCACCAAAAGAAAAAATCAATACGCCATTAGGACGTAAACTTGCCACCAGCTTGCTCAGCACCTGCTCTTGCTGCTCAAGTGGAACATGCCAAATACTGTCCCATGCGCTAATAAAGTCGTATTGCTCAGTCCCTTGCCAACCACAGATATCCTGCTGATAAAACCTTACTCCAGGATGTCGTATTTTAGCGATGGTCAGCATTTTTTCAGAAACATCCATTCCTTCTGGCGTAAAGTCATTATCTAGCAGTAAATCAATGATTCGCCCATTACAGCCGCAGCCCACATCCAAGGCTTTACCTTTTGCTTGCACAAAAGCGATGGCCTTATTATGTGCCTCAATGCCATTTAAACGATTAAAGGTATGGCTTTCCCAGCGATCAGTAATGCGATCATAGGCCTTACCAATTTCACAGGGTTTCATCGTAATTGGTTCCTCATTACTCTTTTTAAAAATGACGCGGGAGCCACTTTATCTGTTTCGATGATTTTTGCGGGCATTGGCGCGGCCTTTACGGCGAGGTTTTGCATCAGCTTCAAAATTACCGTATTCATCTTCGTCATCTTCTCCTTTAAGCACAGCCTTTTTGCTTGGCATAAATCCTGGAATGCGCTCAAGGCTAAACTTGCGTCCAATGGCTCGTTCTATCGCGACTAACTGCTTAGTTTCGTCATCACTGAACAATGAAATAGCGATACCGGCGGCACCAGCGCGGCCGGTGCGACCAATACGATGCACATAATCTTCTGCTACATAGGGTAAATCCACATTGATCACACAAGGCAGTTGACTGATATCAATGCCCCGAGAGGCAATATCAGTGGCAACCAATACCTTTACGGTGCCATTTCTAAAACCATCGAGTACCAAGGTTCGAGCATGCTGGCTACGATTTGCATGGATTGCAGCGCTTGTTATGCCTGCTTGTTCCAGCTGAATTACCAATCGATCCGCGCCTTCTTTTGTGCGGCTAAATACCAATACTTGTGGCCAACGATGGGTTTTGAGCAAATGAATTAACAGCTCACTTTTTCGTGATTTGTCTACCGGATGAATCACTTGTTTCACTGCATCAACAGTTTTATTGAGACCCGCCAATTCAATTAATTGTGGATTGTTCAACATGCCCTTTGCCAAGGTTTTGATCGCTGTAGAAAAGGTGGCAGAAAACATCAATGTTTGTCGAACCATAGGCAGTAAGCTATGAATACGCTGAATTTCTTTGCTAAAACCGAGTTCTAACATGCGATCAGCTTCGTCAAAAACGACCACCTCAATTTCAGTAAAATCAAGAGCCTGCCTATCAAACAAATCAAGTAAACGTCCTGGTGTCGCGGTCAGTACATCCACTTTAGATCGCAGTTTTTCAATTTGTGAATCGATTCTGATGCCGCCAAAAGCGGCGCACGAGCGAACAGGCAAATATTGGCTATAGCGCTCAACGCTCAGGGCCACTTGCGCTGCCAATTCTCTGGTAGGAGTGATAATTAACACGCGAACTTGCTTCGAGTCACAAGGTGCCTTGTTCATTAAACCTTGTAAAACGGGCAGCACAAAGGCAGCTGTTTTACCGGTACCTGTTTGGGCGGCTGCCATCACATCTCGACCACTCAGCACTGCAGGGATCGCGGTAACTTGAATAGCTGACGGTCTTGCATAGCCCTGCTCTGCTATCGCTTTTAACAGTTCTTCACACAAACCTAAGGTGCTAAATAGCATAAGAAATGCATTCCTTGAATCAATTGATGTTATTACTTTATTTGCAGTTTTAGCTCAGACTACGAGTCTGTTAAGACAAACAAACTCACCGGACTGCGCTTAGACACGAGCCCCTATATTTTCGCCAAAATCCGGTCTAAATGATTGGCAAACTGCTGACGGTCTGCTTGATTTAGCGGTGGTGGCCCACCAGATTGCTGGCCACTGGCGCGCATGGTGTCCATAAAATCCCGAATATTAAGGCGCTCTCGAATATTATCTTTGGTAAACAACTCGCCTCGAGAGCTTAACACTTGACCGCCTTTGGCAATGACTTCTGCGGCTAAGGGTATATCACTGGTGATGACCAAATCATTTACTTCAACCCGTTTCACTATTTCGTCATCGGCCACATCAAAGCCACTACTGACCTGCATTGAGCGGATCACTTTTGAAGGAGGTGTGCGAATAAACTGGTTTGCAACAAAGATGGTGTCAATTTGCTTCCGTTCAGCAGCGCGGCAAATGATGTCTTTCATTACTGCTGGGATTGCATCAGCATCTACCCATATTTTCATAGTCTTTTCTCTGATTAATGACGCTTACTTTTTACTTAAGCGTATTTGTCTTTTGTAGCTTGCGCCATGCTAGTTGTTGTTCAACGCTCAATAAACGCAGCGTTTCTGGCTCTGCTTGCCAAGCAGGATTGTGCTGTTGATAAACCGCCATCTGCTTAAATAATTCAATTTGTAGCTGGTTTATGTCTTGTTTCAATTGAACCAGTGCATCTTGTTTTTCATTCAGACTTGTCATCAGATTATCATGAGCCACTCCCTCTTGAGGCCAACTGTTTATTGACTGATTATGTTCGAATAAACGCACCTGCTTAGCGTTAATTTGCAGCTGCAATTGCTCGATTTTTTCCCAGTCAGGCGGTATGTGTTGTGCTGCAATGCCCTGCTCTGTCGCAGCTGTTAAGGGTGCTTTGTCTGCCATAACAATGCGTTTTTTTTGTTCAGCTTGGCGGGCTTGCAACGCTTGCTTAGCCGTCTCAGTAGATCGTTCAGTGTCCTGATGAAATGGTTCATCACTATTGTGCTTCAAAGCCAGTGCTTCTGTCTCAGCTAATGCTTTTTGCGCATCAATACTTTGTGTGGCAGCTGGTGCAGGTCGTTGTGCCCCTGAGACGATGTCACTGAAATCTTGCGGAGCAAGTGCTGTTGAATGAGGCATGAACATGTCGTATTGCTGAATAAAAATAACGCAAATGAACATCACTGAAGCGGCAATTGATAAGGGCCAATGCCACCGGCGCCACAGGCTGTTAGTCTCTGGTTTGTCTAGGTGCTGGTGTTTTTGCATGTTTGGCGAAACGCCCGTTTTTAGCCCATCTCGGGCTAAGGCTAATATCCGATTGTCAGTGGCTTCAGACACTTGTTCCGTTTTTAGTGTTTGATAAAGCTCACTGATATCTTGCGGCTCAAGCGATGGGGTTTTATCGTCTTGATTCATACTGATGTTTGCCCTAATTTATGGCTAATACATTGTCGAAGACTGCTGTAGGCGTATCGTAAGCGGCTTTTACACGCTTGATAATTAGCGCCAACAATCGTGGCGATCACCTCAACGGTGAGACCTGCTTCTTCTTTAAGTAAAAAGCATTCTCGCTGTACTAAAGGCAGTGCATGAATACAGTGTTTTAATGCGCCAGCTGCCCCCTTGTTTTCAAGTTGGATATCTGGTGTTAGGGTGTTTGGCCCATGAATATCATGTTTGATTTCAATGTCATCAGCGTCAAATGGCACTGCGTCTATCACCTTATTAACCACCTTAATATGACGAACATGATCAATCAATTTATGCTGAGCGAGGGTGTAAAGCCACGTACTAAATTTTGCCTTCACGTGGTAGTTGGGCGCTTGACTGATGACTTTAGCCCAAATGTCTTGGAACAAATCTTCCGCCAGCCCGTGTTCGCCTACCTGGCGCAAAAAATAGCGATATAAACCACCTTTATGTCGTTGATACAATTGCTCAAACGCGGCAAAGTCACCCTGAGCGTATTGCAGCATCAGGGTTTCATCGGCCTCTAATTCAGTTTTAATTAAGGTGTTAATTAATTGCCATCCCATTTACGACAGTAAGTCGAGGTTGAGGCAGTGCATCATTTTGCCTATCTGCCTCTACTGCCTGTGTTATATCTTGTTTCACCGTCGCTGTATCTTGTATAGACGCGGCGCTTTTGAGCAATTGAATGAACTGCGCTCGATAACCAAACTCATCTTGACCTTTTGCTTGCTGAGCGATGTCAATTAATTGAGCGTAATCCATGGCTTGCAGGTAGACACTGCGTTTGAGTTTATGGGCAAAGCCTAACACAGAGCTGGCAAAGCGAAAATCATCTGATTGCTGATTAAAATCAGTTATTTGCTTTTTATCTATGGTTTGAGTCAGTAATACGCTGTTGTCACTATCAAGGGGTTTATAACGCAGTTTCACGAGTGCTATTTCATTGGCTAGTGCACCTGATGGACGTGTAATATTTTGCTGACTATTCGTGCCATAACGTAAGGGGTCTAAATACTTATTGTTACTGCCCACAAGACTGACTTCATAAAACGCCGTTACCGTATGCCCAGCTCCAATTTCGCCCGCATCCACCTTATCATTATTAAAATCTTCTTGATTGAGCCGACGGTTTTCATAACCCAGCAAACGGTATTCGGCTACATTGGCAGGGTTGAACTCCACTTGTATTTTTACGTCCTTAGCAATGGTCATAAGCGTTGAACTCAATTCATCCACCAACACTTTACGGGCCTCATGAATGGTATCAATATACTGATAATTACCGTTGCCAGCATCGGCTAATTGTTCCATCACGTGGTCGTTGTAATTACCTTGCCCAAATCCTAAGGTTGTGAGTGCAATGCCGCTGTTCTTTTTACGCTTGATCAATTCAATAAGCTGATTGTGATCATGAATACCTACGTTAAAGTCACCATCGGTAGCTAATATCACCCGATTAATGCCATTTTTAATAAAGGCTCTTTCGGCCATTTGATAGGCCAGTTCAATACCCGCATGCCCATTGGTAGCGCCACCCGCTTGTAGTTGCGTTAAAGCCAGTTGAATTTTACTGTGCTGATCGCCTGGCGTAGGCTCAAGCACCACTCCCGATGCGCCGGCGTAAACCACAATCGACACACGATCAGCGGCCTTAAGTTGTTGGCTTAGCAGGTTCAGTGAACGGCTCAGCAAAGGCAGTTTATCCGCTTGTGCCATTGAGCCCGACACATCTAATAAAAAGACTAAATTGCGTCCAAGCGCTGTATCCACCTCAGGTTCATAGCCTCTCAACGCAATTCTTACTAGGTGTTTTTCACTGTCCCATGGCGACACTGCCATTGCGGTAGATACACTAAACGGGGCGGTAGTCATGTCAGGACCCGAATATTGGTAGTCAAAATAATTAATAAACTCCTCTACTCTGACCGCATCCGCAGGGGGCAATAGTCCTTGATTGAGCATTCTGCGAACATTGCTATAACTGCCTGTATCAACATCAATAGAAAAAGTCGAAATAGGCTCAAGTGCCACTGACTTCACACCATTTTCAATCACAGGCCCATAGGTTTCACCTTGGGTAACTGGGATAGGCGGGGCAAAGCCTAATACTTGCCTACTACGTGCCATTTTCATGGCTAAGCCTTGCACTTGCATCATCTCATGATTGGCCTGCGAGCTTGATAGCGCATCAGCTAAGCTGTGACTATGTTCAGCTTCACTTACTATTGGCACTGCAGTGGCTGGCGTTTGTGGATGTGCTGCGTTTTGTTCAGCCGAGTTGGCTTGTTGGCCTGTATCTGAAGAACAAGCGGACATAACACTCAGCATGAGCACCGCACAACCACTCAGCGCATAGTGAGTTAGTTTTTGTATCGTTAATTGATAATTTTGCATCTTTTACCCCTTGATTAAAATGTCTGGCTTTCAGAGCTATCAACGAAGCACTGAATCAAAGGGGTTTTTTATTTTAAATGTATTAAACGTGATGTAGGAGGACGCGAACGAGCAATATGACGAACTAACCTTAGGCAGGTGGCAGAAAAACATGAGTTTACCAACCGCTATTATAACAAGATGTTGTCTAATGTTGATCGAACGGCTTGCCCAGGTCGACGAAGCTTCACATCAAACCAGTTGTTTGCACCGCCCCATTTTAATAAAGAGAAAATACTCAGGCCATTGGCTAAGTCGATTCAGCAAATAAACCAAGTTGTGGTCAAATTCACTAAGTTATTTTTATAAAATCGCGAATACTTGATAGCAAAACAAACTATCTATCTGTTTTAATTCGTTTTTATTTGTATGGCACACTCAATGCAGCTCTCCTGAAAAATACACTAATCGCTCATTTGGGCTGCACACATTCAGGAGAAAACACATGGACACCGTTAAACCACAACTCACTTTACGCCGTTTTGCACTTTGCGCTGTATTAGCCTCAAGCGTTTTGCTTACTGCTTGCGGTGATGCAGAAGCCATTGTGGATACTGAGAAAAAAGAGGTCGTGATTGCAGTTCCGGTAGAAGTCGCTTCGTTAAGCCAAGGAAGTATCTCATCTAATTACGCCACCACGGCTATTCTTGAGGCCAAAGAAGAAGCGTTTGTTGTTCCTCGCGCGTCGGGCATCATTGAGCAAATTATGGTTGAAGAAGGTGACTACGTTGAAAAAAACCAAGTATTAGCGCAAATAGAACCCCAGCGTTATCACCTGAATTTAGATCGCGCTCGTGCTGACTTGGTGGGTGTTCAAAAAGAGCTAGCAAAAATTAATAAAGTCTACAGCCAAAAATTAGTCAGCGACGATACCTTTGATAAACTTAATGCCCAATATGAAAGTGCAAAAGCCACCCTCGCTCTTGCCGAACTGGACTTAAAAGAAGCCACTATTACCGCGCCTATTTCGGGTTTCATCGCTGAGCGTAACGCCAAAGTAGGTAACTTAACTGAGTCATTCCAGCGCGCCAGAATGTTTCATATCGTGCAACAACAGGAGCTTTACGGCATTGTTTACTTGCCCGAAAAAGAATTGTCTCGCGTGCATAAAAACCAAAAAGCCAGTTTAGATTTAACCGCCTTTGGTGGTCAAAGCGTGGAAGCCACTATTGAACGTATCAGCCCGGTCATCGATCCTAAAACCGGCACATTTAAAGTCACGTTACGGGTACCCAATCACGAGCATCTGCTCAAGTCAGGGATGTTTGCCCAAGTAAAATTAAATTATGACACTCACGCCAACGCTATTTTATTGCCCCGCAAAGCTCTACTCGCTATCGACAACAGTGTAAACGTGTTTGTGGTAAAAGACGGTATTGCTAGCAAAACCCCTATTCAAATAGGTTACCAAGAAGGCGAATACGTTGAAGTGCTAGCGGGCTTAAACGGCCAAGAGCAAGTCGTCATAACCGGTCATCATAATCTGCGTGATAAAGCCCCTGTTGAGATCGTGAACACTGATCCTATTGCCCCTGTTGCCGCCAAACTAGCACTTAACTAAGGTCCACACTCATGAACATTGTTGATATTGCGGTTAAACGCCCTGTTACCGTGTGGATGTTTACTTTTGCCATCATTTTGTTTGGCATGGTGTCACTATCACGTTTAGCACTCAATTTATTACCCGAACTGTCTTACCCTACCCTGACCATTCGCACCGACTATGTGGGCGCAGCACCAGCTGAAATAGAGCAATTGGTATCTAAACCCATTGAAGAAAGTATCGGTGTGGTTAAGGGTGTGCGCACGGTCACGTCAACCTCAAAAGCGGGGCAATCTGATGTATTGCTCGAATTTGAATGGGGTACAGATATGGATATGGCCAGCCTTGAGGTACGGGAAAAACTCGATACTTTGCAACTCCCCTTAGATGTTAAAAAGCCCGTATTGTTACGATTTAACCCCAGCCTCGATCCTATTATGCGTTTCGGTTTTGTTGGCATTACCCCAATTCTGACTGATGATAAAACAGTAACTGATAGCCCAGCGCAAGCATCGGTTTTAGATGAACAAGGCATTAAAGCCTTACGTTTATTTGCTGAAGAACAGATTAAACGTCAGCTTGAATCGGTAGCGGGTGTGGCTTCGGTCAAAGTCGGTGGCGGCTTAGAAAACGAAATTCAAGTATTAGTTAATCAAGCGCTCACCAGCCAGTTAAACATCAGTGTGAATGAAATAATCAAACGTTTAAAAGAAGAAAACGTCAATACTTCAGGTGGCAGAGTAGAAGATGGCGCACAAGAATTTTTAGTCCGTAGCTTAAATCAATTTGAAAGCTTGGATGAAATACGCGATGTCTTTATTGCTCATCGTGAAGGCCGAAACATTCGTTTAGGTGATATTGCAGAGGTGGTCGACGGTTTTAAAGAGCGTACTTCAATGAATCGTTTTAGCGGTTTTGAGGGTGTTGAAATCGCTATTTATAAAGAAGGCGATGCTAATACGGTAGAAGTAGCGAGAAACATCCGTTTTAGAATTGAACAATTGCAACAAGAAATCCCCGCTCACTACCAATTACAACAGGTCTATGACCAAAGCCGCTTTATTGCCAGCGCCATCGCTGAGGTAAAGTCAGCTGGCCTGATTGGGGGTGTGCTGGCTATGTTTGTCTTGTATTTATTCTTGAAAAATATTTGGCCGACACTGATCATTTCTATTTCTATACCGGTGTCGATCATCGCGACATTTAACCTGATGTACGCTAATGATATCAGCTTAAACATCATGAGTTTAGGTGGTATCGCACTGGCCATTGGTTTGTTGGTGGATAACAGCATCGTAGTACTTGAAAACATCGACCGCCATAAAGCCAATAATAAAGACTTTAAACTTGCGGCGGCACTGGGAACAAAAGAAGTATCAATGGCCATTGTTGCCTCTACCTTAACCACTATGGCGGTATTTTTTCCATTGGTGTTTGTTGAAGGTATCGCTGGTCAGTTATTTGCTGATCAAGCCCTAACCGTTACCTTTGCCTTAGCGGCCTCCTTACTGGTGGCCTTAACCCTTATTCCTATGCTTGCCGCCCGTGAAAAAAATTCTGATAATGGCAGCACGGCGCAGCCATTGGATCTGGGACAAGCTTCGCCCAAAGCTAAACCTACGAGCAAACTTGGCCTAGGGGTGTATTACTTAGTATGGCCACTGCGTTTTATATTACGGCTTGTTTTTTACTATGTGCCTCTTGCCGTAACAAGTGTACTAATCACGCTATTTAGGCTAATGAGTAAAGGCTTAGCTTTTATTTTTAAACCTATTTTATGGCTATTCGAGCGCGTTTTTAAGGCTTTAGAAACGGTATATATTAGGGGCTTACAATTTGCTTTAGCAGCACGGTCTGCGGTATTGGCTGCTGTCGTGGTTATTGCCGGGGCATCTGTGCTACTTGTTCCAAAACTGGGTATGGAACTGATACCCGATATGGCCCAAGGCGAGTTTTATGTCGAGCTTACCCTTCCTAGTGGCTCTCAACTTGAATCAACTGACGCGGTTCTCAACGAACTCGCTAAATTTACCGCAAGTCTAGAAGGTGTAGCGCGCACTTATGCGCTTGCTGGCAGCGGCAGTTTAATGAACGCATCAGCCAGTCAAGGCGGCGAATACTGGGGTAAATTAAACGTAGTATTAACGCCTTACACCGACCAACACACCAGCGAAGCGGTGGTCAATAGCATGCGCGGTTTCTTGTCGCAGCAAGCGGGTATTCAAAGTAAGTTTGGTAGCCCAGCTCTGTTTACGATGGCGACGCCGCTCGAGGTCGAGATCAGTGGTTACAACCTAGATGAATTAATGTTTTATAGCCAAAAACTTCAAACTGCGCTTAACGCCGATTCACGTTTTACTGACGTAAAATCGACCTTGCAAAGCGGCAATCCAGAATTAAAAATTAAGTTTGATCATGCTGCATTAGGCCAATTAGGCTTAAACGCTGCAGATGTGGCCAAGTTAATTGCTGTGCAAATCGGTGGTGAAGTAGCCACTAAATACAACATTATGGATCGCAAAGTCGATGTATTGGTTCGCACCGAGCAGGGCCAGCGTGACTCAGTCGCAGACATTGGTAGGCTGATTGTAAACCCAGGAGCAGAGCAAGCGATTCCACTTAACGCGGTTGCTCAAATCACCATGTCGGTGGGCCCCAGTGAAATTACCCGTGTAGGGCAACAACGGGTGGCATTGCTGACCATGAACTTAGGTTATGGTGATTTAAACGATGCGGTTATTGCCGCTAAACAACAGCTAACAGCGCTTAATTTACCAATTAATATGCAGTCTAGGGTGACAGGCCAAAGTGAAGAAATGGAAAATAGCTTTACCTCACTAAAATTTGCCTTAGCCCTTGCGATATTTTTGGTTTACTTGGTGATGGCGTCACAATTTGAATCATTGCTACACCCCTTGTTGATTTTGTTCACCGTACCACTGGCTTGTGCGGGCTCTATTTACGGTTTGTTTCTCACATCAACCAATGTCAGCGTTGTGGTATTTATCGGTTTGATTATGTTGGCGGGTATTGTGGTAAACAACGCCATCGTACTGATTGACCGTATCAATCAAATGCGCAGCGAAGGCGCCAACAAAACAAATGCCATTATGGCCTCAGCTCAAAGCCGGTTACGCCCCATATTAATGACCACGCTAACCACCTCTTTAGGTTTATTACCTATGGCGATTGGTTTAGGTGAAGGGGCAGAAATACGCGCTCCGATGGCCATAACTGTTATTTTTGGTTTGTCTTTTGCCACTCTTCTTACGTTGTTCTTTATACCGGTGATTTATAGCTTATTTGACCGTAAACAGTTTGCTATAAATGAGATACAAGCCAATACCTCTTTGGAGAATGTACATGGATAAGTTTGAAAGCGCAGGGGCAGCCCTCGCTGCTTTTGCTATTCGCCGGCCAGTTACGGTTTGCATGTTTTTCTTCTCTATGTTGGCCTTTGGCTTGTTATCAAGTCAGCTGCTGCCCTTAGAAAAGTTTCCCAGCATTGATATTCCTGAGATAGCGGTACAAATACCCTATCAGGACGCGACACCTGCAGAAATCGAAAAGATGATCACCCGCCCCGTAGAAGAGTCCTTAGCCACCATGTCGGGCATTAAACGCTTGCGTTCTCGCTCTACTGAGGATGGCGCAGAGATCCAACTTGAGTTTGCCTGGGACGAAAACCTCAAAGCCAAAGGCGTTGAAGCCCGCGAGAAAATCGACGCCATTCGCAACGACTTACCCCAAGACGTTGAGCGTATATTGGTGTACCAATTTAATACCAGCGATATGCCGATTTTTTCCTTACGAGTGTCAAGTGAACGGGACCTATCAAATGCCTATGATTTACTTGACCGTAATTTAAAGATGCCCATTGAACGGGTACCCGGTGTATCAAAAGTAGAGTTGTATGGCGTCAATAAAAAGCAAATCGCTATCCGCTTAAATACGGAGCAAATGGCCGCCTTGCAAGTCAATACCAATGACCTACGAGAAAGCTTGCGTAAGGTTAACTTTTCAATGAGCGCTGGGCATTTTATTGATGCGGATATTCAACAAAAAATTACGGTTAATCCACTGGGTGAAATGACGAGCTTGGATGAAATTCGCGATATCATTGTCAAGCCTTATGTGCGTTTAGCGGATATCGCTGAGATAAAGTTTGAAACACCCAAACGCACTGAAGGCAGGCACTTAGATCAAAGTTATGCGGTGGGCTTTAATATTTACCGTGAATCAAACAGTAACATGGTTGAGGTGGCAAAGCGTGTTATGGCCGTTATAGAAGATGCCAACGCGAACCCCGCTTTCAATGGCATCCACCTGTATATTATGGAAAACGAAGCAGAAAGTGTGACCTCGTCCTTAGCCGATTTGCTCAATGCAGGGCTATTGGGTTCACTCTTATCGTTGGTGGTCTTATATGCCTTTTTACGAAATCTTACCAATACCTTGTTGGTGGTGTTATCGGTGCCGTTCTCTATTTGTATCACCCTGGGTTGTATGTATTTTATGGGCTACTCCATCAATATACTATCTATGATGGGCCTGATGCTAGCCGTAGGTATGTTGGTTGATAATGCCGTGGTAGTGACTGAAAGTATTAATCAAGAACGACAACACAATGATGATCCCATTGAAGCAACTAAAACGGGCGTAGCCAAGGTCAGCCTTGCCGTTATTGCGGGAACCATAACCACCGCGATCGTGTTTTTGCCCAATATTGTGGGAGCCAAGGTCAATGTGACGGTATTTCTTGAGCATGTAGCCATTGCAATCTGTATCTCGTTATTTGCTTCTTTACTTATTTCACAGACCTTGATCCCCTTACTCAGTAGCAAAATAAAATCGAACAAGCGCCCCCTAAACAATGGTCACGCCAACGCCCCAAGTAAACTCAGTCAAGGCTATGAGAAAGTGCTGCGCTGGGCCCTCGCCCATCAAGGTTTAACCTGTGTCATCGCGATAGCTATCTTACTCAGTACCGCTATTCCGATGGGCACTGTGACCAATGACGCAGATGCTGATAATGACCAAAATCGTGTGTGGATGAATTACGACATCCAAAGTAGCTATAGCCTTGAAGAAGTTGAGAAAACCGTGGCTAAAATGGAAAACTATTTATATGCCAACCAAGAAAAATTTCACATCAAGCAAGTTTACAGTTATTACACTGCTGGCTTTGCGGTTTCCGGTATAACCTTGGTTGATGACTTACCCGTAAAGCAGTTTGAAGTGAAAAAATTGATCACTGAAAGCATGCCCAAGTTTGCCCGTGCAAAACCGTCTTTCCAATGGGATCAGGGCAACGGAGGGGGTATACAACTGACTTTACTCGGTGACTCTGCTGAAACACTGAACCAAATAGCCAAACAAATTTTACCTGCCATCGCCAATATTGAAGGTTTAGCCGAAGTCAAAACCGATAACGCTAGTCAAAAAGAAGAACTGCAAATTAAAGTAGACAGACAAAAAGCATATCGCTTTGGTTTGAGTAGCGAAGAAATTGCCAATGTGGTTGCCACTGCTTTACGCGGCACTAACTTACGCACCTTTCGCAACAGTGAAACCGGAGAAGTCGCAATTCGTTTAATGTTTGACGAAAATTTACAAGGCTCTATTGATGCGTTAAAAAATCTCACTATTAAACGAGAAGGCGATCAAAACGTGAATCTTGATATGGTGGCAAGCTTGAGCATTAAACCGCGCTTAGCTCAAATTAATCGAAGTTACCGCCAAACATCCATCACCATTGGTGCTAACCTCGAAGACGGTTTAACCATGGAGCAGGCACAGCAAAAAATTGAAGCGGTGATGCAATACATGCAGTTGCCTACGGGTTATAGCTGGACCTTCGATGGCGGATTTAGACGCCAAAACCAAAACGAAAGCGCGATGCAAACCAATATGTTATTAGCGGTGTGTATGATTTATATCGTGATGGCAGCCCTGTTTGAATCTTTGTTACTCCCTACTGCGGTCATTACTTCCTTATTGTTTTCAATGACTGGCGTATTTTGGGCGCTATTTTTTGCTGGTTTGCCCATGTCGATCATGAGTATGATTGGTATGCTTATTTTGATGGGTATCGTGGTAAACAACGGCATTGTGCTGGTGGACCGAATAAACCAATTAATTAACCTAGGTTATGCAGTGCAGCAAGCCATTATTGAAGCCTGCTTAACCCGAGTAAAACCTATCTTAATGACCGTTGCCACCACTGTGTTAGGCTTGGTTCCCTTGGCGATGGGCTCTACTCGTATAGGCGGTGACGGCCCGCCTTATTCGCCGATGGCCATAGCGATCATTGGTGGTTTATTGTTTTCAACTTTAACCAGTTTAGTGTTAGTGCCCCTAGCCTACTTACTACTTTTAAAGCTCAGAGTAAAAACCACACACATGATTGAAAACAGTAAGCTATTGGTGAGTCGTTGGGTCAAAATCTAGCGTAAACCAGGTCAATGAAATTGTGCAAGGATGCACTTTGGTTTAGGCTAGCGCCACTTAGTTACATTAGGCAAAACCATGATTAAACACGACCCCAATCCGCTTTACGTTGCTGATAATACGCGTTACACCACCATGCCTTACCGGCGTTGTGGTAAAAGTGGTGTGAAACTTCCCGCATTGGCGCTTGGGCTGTGGCAAAATTTCGGTGCAGTTGATTCCGCACAAAACGCCAAAACCATGTTGCATCGTGCATTTGACTTAGGCATCAATCATTTTGATTTAGCCAACAATTATGGCCCTCCCTATGGTTCAGCAGAGAGCACCTTTGGCCACGTTATGGCCAAAAGTTTGAAGCCCTACCGAGACGAGCTGCTAATTTCAAGTAAAGCAGGTTACGACATGTGGGGAGGCCCTTTTGGTGTGGGTGGCTCACGCAAATATTTAGTAGCCAGTTGTGACCAAAGTTTACAGCGCACAGGGCTTGATTATTTCGATGTGTTTTACTCTCACTGTTTTGATCCAGAAACACCGCTAGAAGAAACCATGCAAGCCTTAGATTATATTGTACGATCGGGTCGCGCGTTATATGTGGGTATTTCAAACTATTCTGCAGAGCAAACAAAACGAGCCGTCGCAATATTAAAAGAATTAGGTACGCCCTTGTTGGTGCACCAGCCTCGTTACAATATGTTTGACCGCTGGATTGAAGATGGCTTATGTGAGGTGTTGCTTGATAAAGGCGTCGGCTCGGTGGCTTTTTCTCCTTTAGCTCAAGGTTTTCTGACTGATAAATATTTAAGCGGGATCCCACAAGATTCACGGGCCGCACGCAGTGAGCAAATTTACCTTAACGCTGACCACATCACGAAAGAAAAAGTAGCTAAAGTGCAAAAATTAAATGTCATCGCTTCGCGCCGAGAGCAATCTTTAGCGCAAATGGCAATTGCTTGGGTACTGAGCAATCCCGCAGTAACAAGCTGTCTGATTGGTGCTAGTAAAGTCGGGCAAATCGAAGATTGCGCGGCCGCTTTATCGAACCTCGATTTTAGCCAAGATGAATTAACCGAAATAAGGCAAATCATTGTCTAACTCAATCAAAACCTCAGCGCACATCGGCCTAGTTAATCCAAAAAGTCCAGAGAATATGGGGAGTATTTTGCGGGCGTCGGGATGCTACCAAGTCAGCAGTATTCATTACACAGGCACTCGCTACGACCGCGCGAGCCAATATGTGACAGATACCAAAAAACGTTATCTCGATATAAGCCCAACTCACGTAACGAACATTATCGCAGTGGCAAAAACTCTGAGCCTGCAAACGGTAGCGGTAGAATTAGTGGAAGGCGCCATCCCTTTGCCCCATTTTAGTCATCCTGTAAATGCCCTTTATGTGTTTGGACCTGAAGATGGCACTATCGAACAGAGTATCCTAGATGAGTGTGATCATGTGGTGTACGTGCCGACAATTGGTTGTATGAATTTAGCTGCGACGGTTAACGTGGTCCTTTACGATCGTATGACAAAATCACCGCAGCTAGCATTTAATAACGATTTAATCGTTGCCAGCCGCGACACCAATAACCGCACTCGCATACGCTAATCAAACGATTTGAGCGATTTTAAACCTTCAAATTAGCTTGAATGAAGCAGGATGTTAACGCCAGTATTACCCACATTGACGCGTGATCATGCTGCATTTGCGCGCGCTTCAGCGTCGCCTATTTTAGGGTAAGAGCCGAGCAATTTTACCTTACAATTAACGGCTATTTCAGCCAGCGCTTGAGCGATATTGGCGTCTTGCACATGGCCATCAAAATCAATGAAAAAGTGATACTTACCAAAGGTTTGTTTGGTAGGACGCGACATAATAGACGTTAAGTTGATCTTACGATTAGAAAAAGACAGCAGGACTTCACCTAGAAAACCAGGACGGTCATTTTCATCCATCACAATAATGCTGGTTTTATACTCGGTATCTTCAATTTTTTGTGCTACTGCTGAATTTTTTGTGAACACCAAAAAACGCGTTTCATTATTTTTATAGTCATTCACATCAGCGATCACCAAGGGGAAATCCCCTTCTTTAACAGCACTGCTTGGTACTATGGCCGCGGTATCAGCACCACCTAAAACCGCAAATTGCAAAGACTCCATATTACTTTCGGTGGTTTCAATGTCTACTTGGCCTAGGCTGCCAAGAAATTCAGAACATTGACCTTTTGCCACAAACTGGACATAGAGTTGCTTAATGGCGTGCAACTGGGCGGCTCGGCTTACCAGTGAAAATTGAATAGGCAGGCGGATTTCATTAACCACAGATAACTCTGAATCAAGTAAATGATCCAGCACCAATGAGATAAAACCCTCAGAAAAATTTTCTACCGGCAATACCCCAATATCGCAGCCATGCCCCACTGCATTGAGCGCAAGTTTTATTGATTCAAAATAATGAATTTCACACACTTGAGATTGTTTACGGACATAACGCTGCGTCGCTGTATCTGAATACGTTCCAGCTGGCCCCAATGTAGCAATTTTTATCATGACAAACAGGTAATGGTAATTAAAGTCTTAGTGAGGTGAATTTACCGTGCTTTCAGTCATTTAGAAAATCAAAATACGAAATTTATTGTTCTAAGCCATAACAAGGCTAAAAAACCGCCCTCAAAGCGTGGTTGAAAACTTAGCTGGGCAAAAAATGTTTGGTGATAACCGCAGCAGCTTGACTTGCCCACTGGTGATAACTATCTGCTCCTGGATGGAAACCATCAGCAGCCATGGCGTCTTTTTTGTTAGTCATTTTCAAGGCTAAAAAGTGTTTCCCCTTGTCCCCTAGCGTTAATTGCTTAAGCTGAGCATTAAACTGTGCTGCTCTTCTACCTAAGTATCCTCTTAGTGGCTGAGGTAAGGCAGGTAAAGCATGCATAGGCGGTAAAGCAGTTATCACTAACAATTGACTTGAGAACGTATGCTGGCAAAAGGTAAAAAGCGCATTTTGTTGAGCTAACCACTTTGAACGTTGACTTCCTGATGTCACATCATTGACCCCTAATGAGGTTAATACCACATCAAACGTTTGACTACCCATAGTGTTAACATGCTCGATGGTATCCGCAGTTGTTGCCCCTGTTTTGGCGTGCAGCGCCCAACTCAAAGTAAAATGTTGAGCAAGTAAGGCCACTAACTGACCACATAAGGCATCTTTTTGATGAGTAACGCCCACACCTGCTGCTGCAGAATCTCCGATTATGAGCAAACGTAGAGGCGGCCCAGACCCTTCCATACCTTGGCGTACCCCTTCTGGTTCGGCCAATCTAGGGGTATTGCGCCGAACGATGCGCCCTTGTATAAGTAACAAAGGGCCTAAAATGACAGTAGTAAATAGATGCCCCACGCAGTACTTCCTAAATTATCTAACAAGTCTATACGCCCTTCTAAGCGGCGCTTATGCATACCGGTACGCCGTTTAATACCGCATTACCTGATAACTCATCTAACACCATCTCATCGGTGAGCTCATTCACATTCACTCCTGCATGCTCTTGCGCTACCGACCACTTAGAACCCGCTTTATTGTGACCCCAACCATGGGGAATAGAAATGACACCCGGCATAATTTTATCGGTTATTTCAACTGGCAAGCTAATCTCACCTACCCGTGATCGGACAGTGATCATCTGCCCTTCGCTCAATTGGTGGTACTGGGCATCTTCTGGATGCAACTGAGCCGTACAACGAGATAGTCCTTTATTCGTGCCTTTAACCATGCGCGGACTGTTATGTAACCACGAATTATTGGTTTTTAGATGGCGGCGGCCAATCAGCAGTAAATTGTATTTTGTCTTGGCTTTTTCGCTGAAAAACTGCTGATCCACACGGGGTAAATCAGCCATGAAATAATCAAAACGTAGGTCAATCTTTTTATCCGAGTGAAAAATCGCATCGGGTAAGTTACTTCTGAGCGGGCCTAAATCAATTCCGTGCGGATTTTGTAGTAATAAATCGATACTTAAGCGCTGGCCTTCATGCCTATATTCACTGGTCTTGAGTAAGTCATTCACCACACCTTTTGGCTCTTTCGCCCATAAATCTTGATACTTATCGGTGGGTAAACCACGTAAAGCATCGATTCGTTGTGCCAACGACAAGTAAATCTGCCAATCTGTCAGGCTGTCTTTTTCAGGGCTAAAGACAGCGGGCGAGTATTTGGTCGAATTACGCACCGCAAAATTATGAAACACCACGTCATAATGATCCCGCTCTAGGGCGGTGACGGGGGGTAAAATGATATCAGCATGGCGCGAGGTTTCAGTCAGGTAAAAATCAACCGCCACCATAAAATCCAAGCCAGCAAAGGCATCATCTAATTGCTGACCGTTAGGAGTCGTCAGCACAGGATTACCCGCCCCAATGACCATTGCCCGAATTTGCCCTACTCCTTCAGTGGTGATTTCTTCTGCCAAGGTAGAGACCGGATATTCGCCTGCAAAGGCAGGTAATTTTCGCACCCTCGAATGATACTGGGCAATACTGCCCCTGCCTGAATGGGGTAAGGTATCCGCCGCAGGTTGGGTAAACATCATGCCACCGGGTTTATCTAAATTGCCGCTTAACATATTAAACAACATGATGAGATATTGGGTTAATGTGCCAAAAGCTTGCACACTGGCGCCCATTCGCCCATAACATACCGCTGAGCTTGCAGCACAAAACTCAGTCACAATATGGGTAATTTGCTGTTCGCTCATTCCAATCAAAGGGGCGACTCGTGCGCTAGGATAATCTTTCACAAAAGCTTCTACGTTCATCAGTTCGCTTGCCATTTCACTTAACTTGCCTGGCTTAGCTAAGCCTTCAGCAAAAACCGTGTTGAGCATAGCCAGTAACAGCAACACGTCGGTGCCGGGTTTAATAAAGTAATGTTCGCTGCTGATGTCTGCGGTTTCAGACTTTTTAGGGTCAATAACTACCACTTTACCCTCTCTGGCTTGTATGGCTTTTAAACGGCGTTTAACATGAGGAACGGTCATGATACTGCCATTTGATGCCAATGGGTTGCCGCCAATGATCAGAAAATATTGCGTGTGGTCAATATCGGGGATCGGAATTTGCGATTGATGACCAAACAACTGACGGCTAACGATATGATGAGGTAATTGGTCAACTGAAGTCGCCGAATAGCGATTGTGTGTTTTTAGTGCACGATAAAAGTACGGACCGAAGAGAATTGAACCCATGTTATGCGCATTAGGATTGCCTAAGTAAAGACCAATCGCGTTATCACCACATTGTTGCTGTATGTCAACCAGCTTTTTTGCCACCTTGTCAAAGGCCTCGTCCCAGCTAATGGTTTGCCAACCCGTCGCCGTTTTTTCGAGAGGCAGTTTGATGCGCTCAGGATCATCATACAAATCTTTGAGTGCCATCGCTTTGGGACACACATGACCTTCACTAAATGGATTTTTTTTATCTCCGACTATAGACACTATTTGCCGTTCTTCAGTAGTAACTTCGATACCACACATTGCTTCACATAAGGTACAGGTAGAAAAATGTTTTTGCTGGCTGCTGGACATAAGAATACGAACTAAGGGTATGTAAACAAGACGTTAACGAACAAGCCAATTATAGACAAGCATCATTTTTATTTATGGCGATGAAGACATACCAAAAAAATCTCAAAATCTGTGTGCATTTAAGACTTTTTTTGGTTTAAAAACCTACCCTAACAAAAAAATCTGGTAGAGTTTTTAAACCTTTTTGCGTCAGCCCTCGACTTACGCATTGCTTGTTTAATCATCGCATCCAGGAAAAATAATGAAAATTGCTGATACCAGCGCCCAAGATACCCTTGTAGAGCCCAAGTCTACAAAGCCTTTATTATGGATTATTGCCTTAGTAAGCGTCGTAGTGATTATTCTCTTACTGAGCTTTAGTCCTTGGCTAAGCAATTGGTCGCAATCAGATATTAGCGCCTCGGTCAATCGTTTGCGTTTTGCAACCGTCACCCAAGGTGACTTTGTGCGTGACTTATCAGTGCAAGGTCGAGTAGTGGCTGCGGTGAGTCCACGTTTATATAGCCCAGCACAAGGTACGATTACCTTTGAAGTTGATGCCGGTGATTCTGTCACAAAAAATCAGGTACTGGCGATCATCGACAGCCCTGAACTCAGCAACGAACTAAAACAAGAAGAATCAGGTTTACAGCGCTTACAAATGGAGCTTGACCGTGAACGTATTCAGTCAAGCAAAGAAGCATTGATTTACCAAAAGGCAGTGGATTTAGCCAAGGTCGCCTTAACCGCCGCAGATAGAGAAAAACGCCGAGCCGACAAAGCCTTTTCATCAAAATCTATCAGCGAAATTGACTTCGAAAAAGCCCAGGACGAGCTAGAAAACGCCCAACTGGTTTATCAACACGCAGTCAAAGATGCCGAACTAAATATTGAAAGTTTGCAATTTGAAATCCGCACTCGTCAGTTATTAGTTGAGCGTCAAACGTTATTGGTGGATGAATTAAAACGCAAAGTGGATGAGCTGTATATGCGTTCTCCGGTCAATGGCATCGTAGGTAATTTAGCGGTTCAGCAAAAAAATCAAGTCACTAAAAACCAATCTATTTTAAGCGTAGTCGACCTCACTGAATTTGAGCTAGAGGTGGATATTCCTGAAAGTTATGCTGACGATTTAGCCATTGGTATGGCCGCTGAAGTCAGCCTCAATGGCGAAACCCATTACGCAAAACTCGTTACGATCTCGCCAGAAATTGAAAACAATCAAGTGACCGGACGTGTTCGCTTTGCTGACATCAACGCAGATGGCAGCGTGAGCCAACCCCAAGGTTTGAGGCAAAACCAACGTTTAACTACCCGTATTTTGATGGAAAACAAAAGCAATGTGTTGATGGTTCAACGTGGGCAGTTTTTAGAAAGTGGCAATGGCCGAATTGCCTACGTGGTGCGTGATGGAGTGGCTGAAAAAACAGCGATTGCCACTGGTGCCAGAAGCCTATCAAGCGTTGAACTTATCAGCGGTTTAGCGAAAGGTGACACCATCATTATTTCGGGTACCGAACAATTTAATGGCGCACAAACCGTGCTAATTACACAATAAAAACAGAATAAAAAGGAAGCCAAAGATGCTAAACATGATCGATGTAAAAAAGGTGTTTCGTACAGCCCTAGTGGAAACGCATGCCTTAAAAGACTTCAATTTACATGTCAAAGAAGGCGACTTTGTCGCCGTTACCGGTCCCTCTGGCTCTGGCAAAACCACCTTTTTAAACATTGCGGGTTTATTAGAAACCTTTGATGGTGGCAAGTTTGAGCTAGATGGTCAAGACGTCAGCCATCTGAATGATAAACAACGCAGTCGTTTGCGTAATGAAAAAATCGGTTTTATCTTTCAAAGCTTTAATTTAATTCCTGATCTAAACCTGTTCGATAATGTTGACGTGCCACTGCGCTATCGCGGTTTTAATAGTGCTGAACGTAAAAAACGCATTGAACAAAGTCTCGACATGGTGGGGCTTGCACAGCGCATGAAGCACTTGCCATCACAACTATCGGGCGGGCAACAGCAGCGTGTTGCTATTGCCCGTGCCCTTGCCGGTGAACCGCGCTTTTTACTCGCCGATGAACCAACCGGTAATCTTGACAGCCAAATGGCCACCAGTGTTATGGATTTACTCAAAGAGATTAATCGTAATGGTACAACGATTATCATGGTGACCCACGATCCCAGCCTTGCTCAGCAAGCCAAACGCAATATTTTCGTGCGGGATGGGATGGTGAGTGAAGTAACTATGCCCGCGGCATCCACCGCAACCTGCAGTGTGGCATAGGGGCAAATCATGTTTAGTTATTACCTTAAGTTGGCATTCAAAAGTATCAAACGTAATCCCATTCTTAGTGCCCTAATGGTCATGGCCATCGCACTTGGGATTGGCGCCAGTATTACCACGATTACCGTTAACTATTTAATGTCAGCAGATCCAATACCGCAAAAAAGTAAGCAGTTGTTTTATGTGCAAGTAGACAGTTGGGATCCTAATGATGCGTACTCTGACAATAGTGATGATGTTTCGCCTCCCCCCAATCAATTAACCTGGACAGAAGCCACTAATTTAATGGCAGCTAACAAAGCGTTTCGACAAGCGGCCATGGCCAAATCAGGCGGTATTATCGAGCCTCAAGATCAAGACGCAAAGCCTTTTGAAGCGTCTATTAGACTTACGTTCGCTGATTTTTTTAGCATGTTTGACGTGCCTTTTATCTATGGGAGTGGCTGGGATCAGCAAACCGATACCAAACGGGATCTAGTGGTGGTGCTGAGTAAAAACACGAACGACAAAGTATTTGGTGGCGAAAACTCGGTAGGTAGAAATTTTGTGATGGCCGGTAACACCTTTCGAGTGTTGGGCGTAATGGATGATTGGCAACCCGTGCCTAAGTTTTACGATATCGGTAATGGTGCCTTTGATACACCTGAAGAGGTGTATATGCCCTTTTATTTGAAAGAAGAATTAGAGTTACCTAATTGGGGCAATGTGAATTGTTGGAAAACCCCAGAGGGTGAAGGGTTTAAAGCGTTTTTGCGCTCTGAATGTATTAATTTTCAAATGTGGGTTGAATTACCCAGTCAGGCAGAACAGACACAGTATTTGGCTTTTTTAGATAACTATGTGGCAGAACAAAAAAGTTTAGGTCGATTCCCTCGCCCACTCAACAATCGACTATCTGACGTCATGACCTGGATGGAAACACAAAAAGTCGTCGATCAAGATGCCAAACTGATGATGTGGTTATCGTTAATGTTTTTACTGGTCTGTTTACTCAATACTGTCGGTTTACTACTGGCTAAGTTTAGCGGAAAAGCAGCTGAAATTGGCTTACGCAGGGCGGTTGGCGCCTCTAAATCTGAATTATTTAAGCAGCATATTATCGAAGCTGGCTGTATTGGCTTACTAGGGGGCGTTGTAGGCCTGGGATTGGCAGCTCTGGGTCTGCAAGGCGTGAAAAGTTTGTATGGCGATTTTGTCGATAATCTCGCCAGCCTCGACGCTAGCATGATGATTTTGGCTTTGAGTTTGGCCATTTTCTCCAGCGTATTAGCTGGTCTATATCCAACTTGGCGGGCTTGTAATATTGCACCCGCCAGTCAACTAAAAAGCCAATAAGGAAGCGCCATGACGACTACTAAGCATAAAAAAACGGCGACGAATTGGGAGATAGGACCCATTTTTAGGGCCCTGCTGCGAAACAAAGTGGGCGCCTTATTAATCGCCATTCAAATTGCGGTAACGATGACGATTATCGTCAACTCTGTGTTTATTATCATTGAGCGCAGCAAAGAAATGGATCGTCCTAGCGGCGTCGATGAAAACAATAGCTTTTATTTATCAAGTTTAGGTTTCGGCAGTCAATTTAATGCCAAAGTGACCATTGAAGAAGACTTAAACCTGTTGCGCCGTTTACCAGGCGTAATCAATGCCATACAAATTAATGCTGTACCTATTAGTGGTAGTGGATGGTCTATGGGTTTACAAACGCAAGCGGGAGCTGAGTATGACGGCACGGGTACAGCAGTGTATATGGTGGACGAACAAGGTCTAAATACACTAGATGTCGCGCTGATTGCTGGCGAAAATTTTAAGGCCAGTGATGTGCAATGGCGAGAAGAATCGCAAGCGGGTTGGCCTGCTAAAGTGATTATCACTAAAGCCTTAGCTGCCATGCTGTTTCCTGACCAAACGCCCTCGCAAGTTGTAGGTAAAACCGTGTTTATTGAAGACGTTGAACCAATGATCATCACCGGTGTAATTGATCAATTACAAGCCCCTTGGACAGACTGGAATAAGGTAGAAAATGTCATGCTGTCTCCAGAATATTTAAATAATAGTTCAGCGCGATATTTTATCCGTACCGAGCCAGGCCAACGGGACCCCCTTATGGCGCAAATAGAAGAGTTGCTGGCCAGCAGTAATAAATCACGCATTATCAAAGGCATGCGCAGTTTGCAAGAAACCCGTGAACGTAGTTACCGTGGCCATACTGCCATGATCAAAATACTCACTACGGTGATGATAATACTCACCATCGTCACTGCCCTGGGCATTGTTGGTTTAGCCAGTTTTAGTGTAAATCAGCGTAAAAAACAAATTGGTACTCGCCGTGCATTAGGGGCTTCACGTGGCGCTATTGTTCGCTATTTTATGGTTGAGAACTTTATTATTACCAGTGTGGGCGTCATCGTCGGTGCTTTACTCACAGTAGGTTTAAACATGGTGTTGGTTGATGTATTTAGCCTACAAATGCTTGATTGGTACTACATCCCTGTTGGCATGTTAGTGCTGTGGCTCGTTGGACAAATCGCTGTTTGGGGTCCAGCACAAAAAGCCGCAAATATCCCCCCAGCTCTCGCCACGCGCACAGTGTAAAGAGCGAGTTTCGAGATTATAAGAGTAAAGCACTGCTAACAAAGGGCGGCAGTTATGTAGATTAGTTTTTATTATTCTGCTGGCCTTTATTCAGCTGCTTAAAAAATGCAGTGGATTTCTCATCACTGGGATAAAACGACTCAATTTTTAACTCATCGGCAGTGATGTCCTGGGCACTACCAAATGTGGAAATAAGCGAAAATAATCGTAGTTCTATATCGCCCAAGCTTAATTGCAATGGCAATACAGGTAATAAGTCAATTTGCGCTAACGGATGGCTCATATTTACAGGCATTCGCTCAATCAATTGACTAATTTTTAGTTTAAATTCTACTTGAGTATATTGACTTATACTTGCGTTAATACGCCGTACTAGATGTGCGCTCACTTCTGCCCAATTTTGGGTATAAGTTCGCAATCCTTTATCATGCAGGCAGTATATGGCCAAATTAAATTTCCCATCTAAATGAAATTCATTTGTATAATCGAGTTCACTAAAGACTAAAGAAAATAAATAGTCGGCCCCCCTATTTTGCAAAACTACATTCCAATGTCGATCCAACACGACTGCGGGTAATGGGTCATGGTGACTCAACATAAGTGTCAGTGCGTTAAATACTGGCTTCATATAAGGTTCACACAATTGGCTCTCTTGATACTGGCCGGTAAACCCGGCAGAACTGAGTAAGTCATTTCGAGCCCGCAAAGGTATCTCAAGTACCGCAGATAAACGCTCTATCATGTTTCGACTGGGTTGACTCCGACCGGTCTCTAAGTAACTTAAATGTCGTTGTGAAATATCGGCTGCAAGTGCCAAATCGAGTTGTGATAGATTCCGCTTTAAGCGCCACGCTCGGCATAATTGCATAAAGCTTTGCTGCATTTTAACGCTCCTAAGTGTAAAGGGCGGCAAAGTATCTGCAATGCGGGTTATCAATTCAATAACCTATGAGGTAATTGATTAATTATTTCGTAGAGATAAGCTCAGTGTGTAACATCAACATAGTTAAGGAAACCGGTATGAACACCCCATCACGCATCGCATTGTTAGTCCTGATCCCTTTTGTCCTCTTGTCTTTTTACGCCGTTTTTGAAGTGGGATATTGGGGAATTATAGCGCCACTGTTAAACGACTCAGCTGGTTGGCAAGTATTAGCAGATTTAATTATCGCTCTAGTCCTCGTGCTAATTTGGTTAATTAAGGATGCAAAATTGGCTAAGCGTAATCCTTGGCCATGGATATTACTTACCTTATTATTAGGCTCAATTGGCCCAATGTTGTATATCGTCCTTTATAAAACCCAGGCAGTCTCTCCCTCATCTTGAGGCTTTGGGCAATTATTCAATTAATAGGGCTTAACCGCACTTACTTTGTGTGGGCATTACTTTTATAATGACGGCCATATTTTCTAACGTGTAGTCCTTTCATGTCATTTTTAATTAATGTAGTACGTAATCTCCTTGGCTCCATCATTGCTTTAATCGATATCATTACTCGCCCCCCTAAACTCAAACGTAGCCCAGAAGTTCAACAACAAGTAGAAAATCAGCTAAAAAACATGGCGTTATATCAATTTTTTGCCTGTCCTTTTTGTATAAAAACTCGCCGCGCTTTGCATCGCCTTAACTTACCAATGGAAAAACGCAGCGCTAAAAAAGGCAGTCCCTTTCGTGAAGAATTAGCCCAACAAGGCGGTAAAATACAGGTGCCTTGTTTGCGTATAAATGAAAATGACCAAGACACGTGGTTGTATGACAGTGGCGAGATAATTCGTTATTTAGAGCAACGCTTTGCTTAAGCGTTGCTCTTGAATTTTAGCTAATTTGAATTGATTCGATTTGTTGACGCAGAAAATTTTCAAGTGGGCTTTGTACCTGTTCAGGTACTGAGATTTTTTCAAGGCATATTTTAGTACCTTGATTAAATCTCAAAAAAGTCTGCAGCGACGGTAACAGGTCTGTTAGTAATCCTGCTATATCCTTGGTTTCAAGCTGAAGATGGCGTATGAACAAGACCCCTGATGCCCGATTAATTTTTGCGTCCATGCGTCCAACAAATACACTTCCCCACAAAATTGGCAAACTAAAATAGCCATATTGACGCTTGGGTTCGGGTACATAACATTCAATTTGATAATCAAAATCAAACAGTTGTTTCAGGCGTTTGCGTTGGATCAACAGATTGTCAAAGGGAGATAAAAACCGAACTTGTTTGCGCCCCATTCGCTGTTTTAACAGGTGTAGACTTTGAGGTAAGGCATAATACTGTTGTCCTAGGCAGGCCAATTTAAGTAACTGCTTGTCTTCTAGCAATTGCTCACACCGTCGACTAATTTTAGCTTTTAAGCCTTTGCGTAAATAGGCTATATCTTCGGCGGAACCTAAACCTTGAGCCGCAAGAAAACGCATGATCAAATAGTCGTAAAATTCGGTTTCAGTGGGTATTGAGGTATCAATACCAGTTGGCACGACTCGTTCTGTGAGCTCATAAAACTTTTGAAAACCTTGACGTTTTAAAACCATCAACTCGCCTTCCATAAAAAGCTGCTCTAAGGCTTTTTTTGCTGGTTTCCAATCCCACCAACCGGTGTTTTTTGCTGTGTCCTCTCGTTCAAAGTCTTTTGCTTGAAGTGGACCGTCTTGCTCAATCCGCTGCAAAATGATCTTGCTCAGTTTTTTATCTTTTACATGCCAGTGTTTTTCACCTGAAGCAATAGCGTGTTTACGTGGCAAAGAAAACCGATAGTCAGACATGGGTAAATAAGCTGCAGCATGAGACCAGTATTCGAAAACCTGTTTTTGCTGCATTAATGTGTCTAGGTGGGTTTTATGGTAATTATTTTGTCGATTCCATACACAATGATGATGAGCACGCTCGACCACTGAAATAGTATCAATTTGCACGTAACTGAGTCGCGCAATGACATCGAGCGTAGCCTTAAGACTCGTACCAAAGGGATTAGATCGATGTAAACCTTGACTAATTAAGACCAACTTGCGTGCGTCGGCTTCACTGATAGATTCAACCGACATCGTTTAAACTAGCCCTTTTGTAACGCCAACAGGCGAACTAAATCTTCTGGGGTGTCGATCCCAGTGGGCGGTGTTTGGCGGGCAATATCCACATGAATTTTCTCACCGTGCCATAGCACTCGCAACTGTTCGAGGGATTCAATTTGTTCTAAGCCAGAGGGAGACATGCTGACGTATTGTTTTATAAACCCTGCCCGATAAGCATAGATGCCTATATGACGCAGATAATAATCGCCGATTTCGTCAATCAGGTCCTCATCTAAAAAGCGGGAACGGTCATAAGGAATAGTGGCACGACTAAAATATAAAGCGAACCCCTGCTTATCGGTGATCACCTTCACCACATTGGGATTAAATGCTTCTTCAACATCGGTGATTTTAACCGCCAAGGTGGCCATTTCCGCTTGTTGGTGTTGATGCAGGTTTTCAGCGACTTGCTGAATATTCACCGCTGGAATAAAAGGCTCATCCCCTTGCACGTTAACCACAACCTCATGCGACAACATGCCTTCCATTTCAATTACTTCAGCCAGACGCTCAGTGCCCGATTCATGATGGGCAGCTGTCATACAATACCGGCCGCCAAAATCACTAACAACTTTAGCTATGCGTAGATCATCGGTAGCAACAATCACTCGACTGGCACCCGATTCAATAGCGCGTTCGTAGACATGTTGCACCATAGGCTTGCCATTAATGTCTACCAGAGGTTTACCTGGAAAACGGGTAGATGCGTATCGAGCTGGAATGATCACGCTAAAGTTCATGCTTGTCCTACTTTCAATTTAAAGTTTTTTTGGTTGAGAAATGTGTGCTACTTCAATAACTGTTCAAGTTCTTCACTGCTGACAGACTTGGCCTCTGACTCAAGTAATACCGGAATGTTATCAACAATAGGGTAAATTAATCGATCAAATTTACAGATAAGCTGTGCATTGTTGGCTTGGTAGACCAAACTACCTTTACAAGCTGGACACGCTAATACATCCAATAATTTTTTGTCAAAAGCCATGATATTCTCTTTTTAATTTAGGGTTAATTTGAAGCTTTAATTGTACGTAATTTTGCCAATATCTCACTGGAAAAAGCCGCAGATAATTGTGCTTTTACCGGTAAATACCAACAATCTTGGTGGGCAAAATCACGACATTTTACCGCATCTTTTTCTGTCATAATAAGCACATCGTTGGGTAAATCATCCGCGCTAAATTGATGGTGATCAACAAAACTTATGGTCTTATGTATTTCTAGGGGATAGCTTGCCAACAGGTCAAAGAAACGTTGAGGATGACCAATGCCAGCCAATGCAGTGACGGGCCCGACTAAGCTAGCTACTTTACGACTGAGACGAGGATCTTTTACGTTAATTAGGTCCCCTGCTTCTAGGCTCATAGCGTATTCACTTGGTGCTTGCGTTTTACCATTGATAACGACGAAGTCTGCCTGTTGTAAGCGCCATGCTCCCTCGCGCAGTGGCCCTGCAGGTAATAATAAACCATTACCTAAGCGACGTTTACCGTCTATTACGACAATTTCAATATCTCGTTTCAGCGCATAATGCTGCAAGCCGTCATCACAAATAATGACATCACACTTACATTCTTTAACTAAGAATTGAGCACCGCGAGTGCGAACGGGATCCACGACCAAAGGACAACTAATATGCTGGCGCATTAGCATGGGCTCGTCTCCCACTTGTGTCACGATGCTGTGCTCAGTAACGGCCTTGGGATACTGTGAACTTTTACCGCCATAACCACGGGTAAGAACCCCAGGCTGATAACCTTGTTCGCTCAAAAATTGCGCCAAAAACACCACCATCGGTGTTTTACCATTGCCACCTACACTGATGTTACCCACAATAATCACGGGTACTTCAGCACGTGAGGACACTTTTAGGCCAAGCCGAAATGCCAAACGTCTTAATTTGGCGAGTATGGCAAAGAGCAGGGTCAAGGGTAACAATAAGACAATAATTGGCCAATGATACCAGCGCGGTGCATACCAAAATTGCGTTAGACTAAACATCACTGGTGTTACTCGTCACCAAATTGCATCTTGTGTAATTGTGCATACATGCCTTGTTGGGCTAATAAATCTAGATGATTGCCCTGCTCAAGAATTTCACCACTCTCGATGACTAAAATCTGATCGGCATTTTCAATGGTTGATAGTCTATGTGCCACAACGATGCTGGTGCGATTTTGTTGTAGTTTGTACAACGCATCTTGAATTAATCGTTCTGATTCAGTATCAAGCGCTGAAGTTGCTTCATCAAGAATCAATACGGGCGCATCGATAAACAACGCTCGAGCGATCGCGATACGCTGACGTTGACCACCAGATAGCATAAAACCGTTCTCCCCCACGACCGTTTCTAAACCATCGGGTAGCTGAGTTAAAAACTCCATAACGTGAGCGGTTTTGGCGGCGGCCAAAATTTTGTCGCGATCCACTGGCCCTGTTGCGCCATAAGCAATATTGTTGGCGATGGTGTCATTGAATAACACCACGTGCTGAGACACCAAGGCAAATTGACGGCGTAAATCTTTTAGCGGGATATCTGCTAGTTTAATACCGTCTAAATAAATCTCTCCTTGCTGGTGATTATAAAAACGGGTAAGTAAACTGGCTATGGTGGACTTTCCACTGCCAGAGCGTCCCACTAACGCACAGGTTTGACCTGGCTTTACCGCAAAAGAAACCTGTTTTAGTGCCGGAATTGTTTTGCCTGAATAGGCAAAGGTCACGTCTTTAAATTCAATACTACCTTGAGAACGCTCTACCTTGTGAGTGCCTCGGTCGCGTTCCACTTCTTGATCCATTACTTCAAATATACTCGAGCAAGCCGCCATCCCCCTTTGAAACTCGCTATTAACCGTGGTTAATTGTTTCAAAGGCTTGAGCAACATCACCATATTCACCACCACATTCACAAAAATACCGGGCGTTAGTGACTCGACCAAATGAGGGAAACTGGCAACATACAGCACAAACGCGAGCGCAATAGAGGCGATAACTTGAATAGACGACACGCTTAAAATACGGGCAACGACCAACTTCATATTCTGTTGGCGGTTATGATTGTTACGTTGACTAAACTGCTCGTCTTCGAGGTTTTGTCCGCCAAACATTAATACCACTTTATGCCCTTTCAAGGCTTGTTCTACTGAGGAAGTGAGTGAACCCATGGTTTGTTGAATACGTTTACTCACGGCTCTAAAGCGTTTGCTCACGACTGATACAACTACCGCAACCACGGGACCAATCAAAATAAAAATAAGCGACAGCTGCCATGAGTAATAAAACATTGAAATGAGCAAACCAATTACCAGTGCGCCTTCTTGCACCAGGGTTAATAGGGCTTTACCTGCAGCATTCGACACCTGCTCCGTGTCGTAAATCACTTTTGAAATTAAACTACCGGTGCTGTTTTTGTCATGGTATTCCACTGGCAAATGGATGTATTGCGAAAACAAAGTTTGGCGCATGGTTTTCACGATATTGCTACCGATCCACGCCACGGTATAGGTGCCAAGAAAGTTGAAAATTCCCCGTAGAATAAAAATGGGTACAATCAAATACGCTGCGATACGCAAATATTCGTAATTGCCATTGCCAAGACTGTCATCAATAACGGGTTTAAGGCGCGAAATAACGTACACATCGATGGCCGAATAACCAATCATGCCGATTATGGCCACTAAAAACGCTAATTTATAGGGTTTCAAATATTGTTTAAATCGAGAAAAGATCCTTTCTGGATCTTTTGTGACAATGGGTGTTTCAAGAGTCATGCAGTATGGGCTTTCTAAAATTTATAAATTACCGCGATAGTGTAACTGTTTGAAGAAAAATCCCCAACTTTCAAAGGGATCTTTTATCTCAAGTGAGCATGATACTTTTAAATATGGCACTTTTTACTCAAGCTTAAAGAGATATACAAAAGCAAAATTGCTTTTTAAGATTAAACACTATTTGAATCGCGTGCATTGGCACTATGGCTCGGTAAGCGCTTTTGGAAAGTTAGCATACCAAAATGGATAAATGTCTTGCCGATATGTGCGAACAACAATGGGTTCCTTATGTTTATAAGGAACGATAAAGCTGACTTGACCTACTTCAGAGCTGCTAAACAAAGTGGCCGATGAATCATTGTAGCGGCGCAATACCTCCGGCCGAGGAAACGACCAGCGATTCATAAATCCCTGAGTAAAAACCACGTACTGCGGTGAAACATAATGAATAAAAGGCGCGGATGAAGAGGTATTACTGCCATGATGCGGCGCCAACAAGATATCGCTTTTAAGCTTGTCCCCCCATTTTTCAACTAAACGCTTCTCAATACTTGCATCAATGTCCCCGGCTAATAAAATGCTGTGCTGCCCATCACTTAAGTGAATAACACAAGAACTATTATTGTCATTATGTAAGGTGGGATTGTCTGGCCACAAAACAGTGAAACTCAAGCCTTGCCATTGCATAACCTGACCCAAGCGACAAGTGGTATCGGTAGTAAGGATGTGAGCTACGCTTATCTTATTCTTTAACACTTGTAAGCTGCCACTGTGGTCATTATCCCAATGGCTAATAATTACCTTGTCTAATTGAGCGATCCCCCGCGCTTTCAACAAAGGTAATATAACGCTCTCAGCCATGTTAAAACCGCTTGGATAAGCAGCGCCCACGTCATACATAACAGCCCTACCCTGTTTCGATATGACTACTGCTGAGCCATGCCCTACATCGAGTATGTCGATTTGCCAATCGGTGTTGTGTGATGTGAAAGCGTAACTCAAAATAGGCAGAAATAGCACCAAACAAAACCCTTTAATTTTACCGATATTGGGCAACATAAAACAGACAATAGCGGTTAAAAATAGCAGCCAAACTGACATTGGTATTGCGGGTAACGACCAAACCGCCCAGCTCAAGGACTGAGTTTGCTGTAAATAGTGCAACGCTACGCTAAGCAATGCATCTACCCAATTGAAAATAACATGGGCAAAAGGTGGCCATAGGGCTAAAAATATAATTGCCAGCAAACATAAAGGAACAAGGACTAAGGTTACTAAAGGTACGGCCAGTAAATTAATAACCGGAGAAAGCCACGAAATATAAGCAAACTGCCACGCGATAATCGGTAACATCAATACACTCAGTGCCAACTGAATTTTTATCATCACCTTGAGACTAGAAACTACATTAAATCCCTGAGATTGATGAGGCCGACACCAAAAAATAAAGAGAATAATCAACACCGCTGAAAAACTTAACCAGAAACTCAGACCAAACAGACTTAAGGGGAAGAGAAAAACAAAACCGGATATACTGAGCAAAACTACTCGACGAAGGCTCAAATTAAGATTACCCAAAAAAATACACGCTAATAACAACAAACTAAGCCATGCTCTTAAGGTAGGTAAACCAAAGCCTGCCAACGCTGAATACGCATAAGTCGTTAGGACCGTACCGACCAATGCCACTTTGTGAAGATTAATACCGTGAAGTTGATAAAAGCGACTGACTATTAAGCCCAGTCCCCACGCCAGAATAAAATAACTCATGCTTGCAACAAGGGCTAAATGCAAACCTGAAATGGCAATGAGGTGTGCAATACCGGTTGATTGCACCAAGCTCCAATCATCTGTTTCTAGCAGTCCCCGATAACCCAAAGTTAACGCTGCTATCCATGCCTCATGTTTCAGGTTTAGCGCAATGAGTTGATTTAAGGCACGCTGGCGTAAACTTGTTTCGGCCAACAATAATGTATTGCCGCTATCGTTTTTGACATATCCAGTTGCACTTATGTTTTCGCTGAACAACCACTGCTGGTAATTAAAGCCCGCTTCATTCGCTAAGCCATGTGGAGGCTTTAGTTTGACCAACAAATATACATGCTGCCCCTGCTGTATGTGCCAAGGAGCATTGTTCCAAGAAAGACGCACTACACGGGGTATTAGAAGTGAATTTTCTGCAATTTTGTCAATACTTAAATTAAATCTAGGGTTCACGACTTGATGATTTATTGACAAGACCCGCCCTTCAACCCAAACAGCTTGTCGGATTTGTGTCAAAGGGAGTTGCAAAGAGTATTGCCAATGGCCTACACTCGCCATCCACGAAATGCCGATAAGAGCAAAAGCATAGGTTCGAGTTTTATTAAACACTAAACCGCATGCTGCTAAACAGAACATACTAAGTGTGACAGAAACACTGGGTAAATTAGTCCAGTACAGCGATGTTATACTGGCTGAAATAAAAATAAAAAGTTTACTATCCATAGTATGTTGAAATAATAATTCCATCAGAAAGTAAGTATAGAGAATTATCCTGAAAAAGTTTATTAAGCGCTTCTTGCCCAATCCACACACCGTGAAACAACATAAAGTTTTATTGGTTTTTGGGACCTTGTTGCATGATCCAAATTTATGGCATCTAAATCGTCGCTCGGCGGCCGGAGCGTTTGGCATTGGGTTGTTTTTTGCTTTTTGGCCTGTACCCTTTCAAATGTGGTTAGCAGCGGCGGTGGCGATTCCCCTCAGAGTAAATTTACCCTTAGCTGTTGCAACTGTGTGGTTGACCAATCCGTTTACCATGCCCCCTATTTTCTATGGCGCATATTTGGTAGGCGTAAAGGTGTTAGGTGCGCCAGAGCAACAATTCTCTTTTCAATTAAGTTGGCAATGGGTACTTGAAAGCGTAGAAACAATCGGCCCAGCATTTTTATTAGGCTGTGCTATTTGTTCTGTATTTTTTGGTTTGTTAGGGTACTTTAGCCTGAATTACATCTGGCGTTGGTCTGTAATTAAAGCGTGGCGTTTAAGAATCCAGCAACGTCAAAAATAATTTTAATGTTTATTTAGACGTGTCTAGGATCAAGCTTACTCCTAAGATTAAATAAGCTTAAGTAAACTAGTTGACTGGCAAGCGAAACCTGCACGAATTAACCACGATAGCGCATCGGCCTCATTATCAAAACGTTGTATCTGCACATGTCCTTTCTTCTCATGTATTGCTTGCTGCAAAATAAACTCTTTTAACGCATCATACTCTAAGATTTCAGCGGCATGAGTCATACCATTACCCGCGCACCATTTAAACGTTCTTTCTATGACAGGGGTGGCCTCAGGCGTGTGTAATTCCCACTCATCAAAAAAAATCATATGAGCATGTGTAGTGCCAGGTTTAAGGGCGAGTACAGCACGATGCAACTCTTCTTCGTTTCGTAAAGCGGTTTGCAAGGACCACTGCCCCTTAACGTGCGAGACGATGATTTGCCCCTTTGTAATTACCTTGACTTGTCCTTTCATATTCTGCAATGCGTTAGAGAAGTTAAAATTGAGTATATAGTAAAATATTGAAAGCTGAATTTAATTTGGAGGAACTGATTACAAGTGAGTTAAGTAGGACGTATTAAACACCCAATATTACTGCGTTTTTGGACATGAAGGGGTATAGATGATAATTGAAAAAATGACTAAACTTAAATTTATGATTTGATAGTAGCGATACACTAAATACTTTCTGGGGGCTTATGTACATTACTACATATAAGAAATGGTGCCCGGAGCCAGACTTGAACTGGCACGACCTTACGATCGAGGGATTTTAAATCCCTTGTGTCTACCGATTTCACCACCCGGGCATGGGATACTTGCTCTAAGCAAGTTGGTGTTGTTTAGCGTTATGGAGGCGGAACCCGGAGTCGAACCGAGATCCACGGATTTGCAATCCGCTGCATAGCCATTCTGCCATTCCGCCAAATTTTACTATTTCAAATTTGGAGTATCATATTAATGTAAACTAAAGCATTGATAAAATGCTGAGCAACCTTAATGAACCTCTGGCAATAATAACTTTTATTATTACTTTTACAAATTTGGAGCGGGAAACGAGATTCGAACTCGCGACCCCAACCTTGGCAAGGTTGTGCTCTACCACTGAGCTATTCCCGCTTTGCTCGATTCAGAACTCTCATTAACAGTGGCTTTTAAGCCCTTGTTGATAAGCTTGTGTGCTCCTCATCAATCAATGGCGTGCATTCTACATTCAAAGTCTAATGTGTCAACCACAAAAATATCGATTTTTAACTGACTGCTTATTTTTTGTCATAAACGGACTATTTTCGTTCAATAACACCCGTATTTTATAAAAATACTTAATTCTTTTTTAAATCTTTCCATGCTGCAAGGGTGTAAATTACCATCGACCACAGTGATAAAATTGCGGCGATGTACAATAAAATATATCCCAAGGTCACCCAATAAATGGGAATACCCATAAAAGATTGCATTTCGGACAATAAGCCGATGAGCGCTAACATTTGCGCCATGGTTTTTGCTTTACCCGTAAACGACACTTTTACTAGTTCATGTTTACCTTGTTGGCCCATCCATTCACGTAATGCTGAAATATAGACTTCTCGAGCCAACAATAATATTGCCGGGATGGTAATCCAAATATCTGCATAAGTGTGGGTAATAAGGAGTAATGCCGTGGCAACAATGAGTTTATCCGCCACTGGATCTAAAAATGCGCCAAAGGGCGTTGTTTGTTCTAATTTTCGGGCAAGGTAGCCATCAAACCAATCAGTGATCGCTGCAAACCAAAATATAAACGCACCAGCTTGATGCGCCCATTTCCAATCTAAAAAATACACAACGACAAAAACAGGGATTAATAAAACTCGAACAACGGTAATAATATTGGGAATGGTCCACATGGGGTTATTATTCACTCTAATTTTTTAACTTTATAAATTCAACGACACTTTCTACCTCTATATAGCCAGCGCTACAAGCTTAATTTAACACACAATTAATGATGTAGATGGTCGTAGATTGTCTCAGCTAAATCTTCGCTAATGCCAGGAACCTTTGTAAGTTCATCTTTACTTGCTTGTAGTATACCCTGAAGCCCCCCCATGTATTTGAGTAAACTTTGTCTTTTCTTTGCACCTATTCCTGGAATGGATTCAAGCTTGGAGGTGTTTTTATCTTTTTGACGGCGCTCTCGATGGCCAGTAATAGCAAAGCGATGAGCTTCATCACGAATATGTTGAATAAGATGTAGCGCAATGGAATCGCCGGCCATGGGGATAGTTTGATGACTACCTGCCAATATAAGCGTTTCTAATCCCGCTTTACGACTCGTGCCTTTGGCCACACCTATCAATAAGGGTGTTTTGGCATGCGTCCAATTTTCAAAATAATCCTCAGCCTGCGCTAATTGTCCTTTGCCCCCATCGATAAATAGAATATCAGGGATTTTTGTTTCGTCTTTTACGTCACGATAACGCCGCGCTAAGGCTTGCGCCATTGCCGCATAATCATCACCCGGTGTTATCCCTTCAATATTGTATCGACGGTAATCGGTTTTATAAGGACCATCACGATTAAATACTACACAGGAGGCAACCGTTAGTTGACCTGAGGTGTGGCTAATATCAAAACATTCCATTCGCTGTATGGGCTGCTCAAATTCAAGTATTTGCTCAAGCTCCACAAAACGTGCATGAACCGACTTCTGCTGAGTCTGTTTAGCAATTAAGGCATTTTCAGCGTTGTTATTGGCCATCTGCAGATAACGGCGTTTTTCTTCTCTGGCACCTTTAAAAAATTGTATCTTGCGCCCCGCCTCTTGGCTAAGTAATACCTCAATGGCTTCTTGCTCGGCGAGTTCTTGTGGGATGACAATTTGTTTAGGGATGAGTTTATTGCCTGCCAAGTAAAATTGCAGAATAAAAGATTGAAACACTTCTTCAGCGCTCGATTGCGCTGGCACCTTTGGATAAAAGCTCTTACTGCCTAACAATTTATTATCGCGAATAAACAAGCCATAAATACTGGCAATACCATTTCGATAGGCAAAACCGAATACATCGAGTTCTTGCTGATCGCCACTCACCCATTGCTGTTCTTGTATTTTACTTAATGCGCTAATTTGGTCACGATAACGAGCGGCAGACTCAAACTGTAAATTTTCACTAGCGCCTTCCATTTTTTTAACGAGTGAATCGATAACCTGTTTGTTTTTACCTTTTAAAAACAAACGCGCTAGATTGACTTGTTCTGAATATTCATCGTCACTCACTAAGCCCTCGACACAGGGGCCTGCACAGCGTTTGAGTTGGTATTGCAAACACGGACGAGTGCGGGCACGGTAGTAGCTGTCTTCACATTGACGAATAGGAAAGATTCGTTGCATGGTTCGTAAACTTTCACGCACAGCCCACGCACTCGGGTAAGGGCCGAAGTACTCACCTTTTAACTTACGCGGCCCTCGGTGATTACTTAAACGAGGATGTTCATGGGCAGATAAAAAAATAAAAGGATAGGACTTGTCGTCTCTCAATAATACGTTGTAGCGAGGTTTATATTTTTTAATGTAATTGTTTTCAAGAATGAATGCTTCTACTTCACTGTTTACCACAGTGACATCCATATCGTGAATTTGACTTACTAACGAGCGCGTTTTGATACTGTCTAGGTTTTTTCTAAAATAGCTACTGACACGCTTTTTAAGATTTTTTGCTTTGCCTACATAAATGACATCTTGCTTCTGATTATACATCCGGTAAACACCCGGTTGATTAGTCAGATTTTTAAGAAAATCACTGTAGTTAAAAGATTCAGCACTCGACATTATTTAAAGCAGATCAGAATTAATTAACTTGTTTCTCAGTGCTAGATGCGTCAGTTCAACATCATTGGAGACGGCGAGTTTATCGAACATACGATATCGGTGGGTGTTTACCGTTTTAGCACTAATATTTAAAAAAACAGCGATATCTGGAACTTTAGCACCCTTAGTCAACATTAAGGCTATCTCAAGTTCTCGTTCAGACAATTGTTCAAAAGGGTTACCCTCTTTTAAATTTAACTGGCCTAACGCTATTTGCTGAGCGATATCAGGAGAAACATACTTTTGCCCTACCGAGACTTTACGAATAGCTCTGATCATTTCTTCAGGATCAGAGTCTTTAGTGAGGTAGCCAAATGCGCCCATTTGCATCACTTTAGCCGGAATGGGGTTTTCTTTGTGCACCGATAGTACGATGATGCGAATTTGCTCAGAAAAACGCAGGATTTGTTTGGTTGCTTCCAGTCCTCCCATTCCTGGCATACTCATGTCCATTAAAACAATATCGGGATCATTTTTACGGCAGAACTTAACGGCTTCTTCACCATTGATGGCCACGCCAATTACACTGAAATCAGCAACGTCTTCGAGTATTCTACGAATACCGGTTCTGACCAGCTCATGGTCATCAACTAATAACAACTTTATCAACTTTTACCTCAGTTACATGACAAACGGCGAATATCAAAAAAGATTCAACCCTTAGGTATGAAACAAGTTGTAGAGTTTGAAGTTACTATCACGTCCTAGTTTATAATAAATACAAATCTTAACTTACAAAACGTTTAACGATAAAAATGCTGACTCAATCTATTCCACCCCAGAATAGTATCACTGAGCCCCTGCCCTTCGTTTCTGGCACAGCAGTGCGCAATTTCACAGTGTATCTGCCAACGATTAGAACAATTAACCACTAATTTAGGTTTACTCGGCTCACCACCGCATCGACAGTGAGCAGGCACATGAGTTACTTGACTAATTCGACGAGCGATACTTTTTTTCTTTTTTAAGGGCAACATAAGCAATAGGTGCACTTTATAATAAGATGGCTTAAGCATAAGGTAACTACACCGCATTAAACAACCAAAAAATCAATTAAAGTCGTTCTTAGGTGGCTTATGCTGCAGTTTTAAACAATGCTTGGGCCTAAGCACGAATGAAGGTGACTAACTATCAACCACCTTGGTCATTAATAATACCTATCCTCCCTTTTCCTCTCATTTACTTTAGGGCTGAAGCATTGTTAAATTAGTGTAAAATGCAAGCGCAGTGCTACCAGAGGAAAGTAATTTGCAGCAACAGATACTGGCAGGCCCCATTTTAAAGAGAATGAGTACCACTGAACTCACAATGTGGTTTGTTAGTACACAACCATGTAAGGTTAAATTAGAGCTAACACCCGATACCGGCTCGAATATCTTTTTTGAGCTAGGCAAAAACCAACACAGTATGATTAAGCTTGGGCAATGTATTTATGTCCATTTGTTGCATGTAAAACTGCAAACTGCTCTGCCGGTTAATCAATGGATAGGCTATCAGCTGTATTTTACTCAGTCTAACAATCAGCAAGCCCTGCTACTCACGCAGTTAGTCAGTGATCTGTGTTACCCAAATAGGCTGACACCCGGCTTTGTTATCCGTTCTACTTTGCATAAAATTTTGCATGGCTCATGTCGCAAACCACATCATGCTGGAAGTGATGGTCTGGTTATCGCGGATAAATACTTAGCTGACAATCAATCAATTGAGCAATGGCCAAGTTTGTTAATGATGAGTGGTGATCAAATATACGCGGATGATGTTGCGACCCCCATGTTAGTCGCCATTCATAGTGTTATTAGTCGCTTAGGCATTAAAAACGAGAGATTTGATCAAGCGATGGTCAATGATTCAGAAACCTTGCATGCAACACAACCTATGTATAATCAACGCGTAGCATTACTACCAAATGATCAAGGAAGCCAGAAGCTACGAATACCTCTATTTAAATCAGCTGAAAAGCCAGTTTTCACCACGGTTCATGCTAACAATCATCTCGTTTCGTTTGCTGAAGTAGTGTCGATGTATTTATTATGCTGGTCACCGGAGCTATGGAAAATAGCCGATGTAAGCATGCCCCCCAACATTAACAGCAAACGCCAAAAACACTATCAGCAAGACGTTGCCTTAATAGCAGAATTCAGCGCCGGATTGGCTAAAGTTCGTCGGGTAATGGCACACTTGCCTTGTGCCATGATGTTTGATGATCACGATATCACTGATGACTGGAATCTTACTGCAGATTGGGAAAGTAAAGCCTATGGGCATGTTTTTTCAAGGCGTATTATTGGCAACGCATTACTTGCTTATTTACTCTTTCAAGGCTGGGGTAATGCCCCGGCTAGTTTTAATGCAGAATTTATGTCAAGGATACAAAACGGTATTGATCAACTAGGCAGTGACAAACACGATGAACTGATCAAAAGCCTACTTAAATTCGAACATTGGCACTATGACTGGCCAACCAGCCCAAAACTTATCGTATTAGATACTCGTACCCAACGATGGTGGTCAGAAACAAACAACAATAAACCTTCGGGATTGATGGATTGGGAGAGCTTATCTCAGTTACAACAAATGTTAATTGATGAAAAAGCAGTGATATTGGTTTCTCCTGCACCTATATTTGGCGTGAAACTTATTGAAGCAATTCAAAGCATTTTCACCCGTGTAGGAAAGCCTTTAGTCGTAGATGCCGAAAACTGGATGGCTCACCCTGGCAGTGCCAATTATTTATTAAACGTATTTACCCACCGTAAAACGCCACAACATTTTGTAATTTTATCGGGTGATGTGCATTATTCTTTTGCCTACAAAATAACATTAAAACGGCGAAGCAACAGTCCTGACATTTGGCAAATTACCAGTAGTGGCTTAAGAAATACTTTTCCGGAGGGCTTATTAAACTGGCTCGATAGATTGAATCGCTGGCTGTTTGCGCCCTACTCTCCATTAAACCTATTTACTAAACGGCGAAATATGCGTATTCGCCCTTTAAAACCTGACCAATGTTCAAAAGGTGAACGCTTGGTAAATGGTTCAGGAATTGGCTTAGTTGAATTAGATAATACTGGAAAACCCATTAAAATCAGTCAATTGCTCGATGACAGAGAAATAAACTTTATATCATTGAATTGATGTTCTCGCCGCAACTTAAGGCAACCTAGCTGCACGTATAGAGTCAAAATGCTCAATCAAATTATCTCTAACATGAACGTTTTACTTAATTGTGAGTATTAGGACTGTTCTGTCGATGTTTGAAAATATTCACTCTAGATTAAGCCCACAACAGGGTGATTACTGCATCAAAAAACCTGTGCGCTTATATTTTAATCAATTAAATCAGTGCATTAGGCTGTCATAAAATCTTACAGTTTTACGCTCCCCACAAACGGTAAGTTTTTAACTCATTGATTCGCCAATGTAAAACAATATTGGCACGATGTTAGCTTTAAAAATTTGGGCATGGAATGTGGATTTTCAATCAAATTAACCATGTTTTTCTCTTATAAAAAATTAAGGATAATAATGAAAAAGTTAAACATTAGAAAATTTTTAGCTGTTGTAACACTTTTTAATTTCATCGTTTTTAACGTAAATGCCACACTGATCAAAGAACATTGGTCAGCAACGGTTACGGCATCTACCAACTCCTCTTATAAGGTCGGCGACAACCTAACTTGGAACCTTCTTTACGACAACAGTATAGGTATTCTCTCTGTTTACGTTTACAACAGTCCAGGAGTCGAAAATAGAGATACAGATAGACGGACAATCAAAGATCTCAGTTCTGCCGCGTATAATGCTAGTTTTTCTCTATTTGCTGACGCCATGATTAATTTTAATGGCTTATTCGAAAATATGTTTGATGCACTAAGCACTTCAACCACTGGTAATAGCATATATTCAATTTATAGCGACCAAAGATGGTCCGATATGAGTGGAAATCAATTTATCGAGCAGTACAGAAACAACTCCTATTTTTTCACCAACGGAAGTAGCGGCCTCGCAACCATATATACCTTAAATACCGAGACGCTTGAACGTAGGATGCAAACGGTGGAATTTGATACCATTACGATACAAAGCAGCAATTTAGTTGAAGTCTCTGAACCACCCATGCTTGCTTGGCTATTTTTAGCGTTAATCGTTGTAAACGTAAGGCGATGTAATAAATTCTCTTAGTGTAGTAAAGCCATAGTAAGCAGTGAAGTTAGCTGAAACTAACGCTTTTTCATTCATTACGAAACGTGGTAAGTTCGAACAACCCAATAGAAACAGTTTGCCAAAATACGCACTTTGTACACTTTGCGTTTAATAAGGCATCGCCCTCAGTTAGGGCATAGATTGTTGATTGCAACTCAGCGTTTCCAAACGATCGACTCATCAGCTTCATTTGGATCAGCAACCTGTACATTTTTTAAAAAATTGATTGAAACAGAAGAGTAGCGTTAATTTTAATAAAGTGGTAAATTTTTACCCACTGTTGGACAACGAGTCTATGACTTATATTCTAGACATGTCGTCGAACGACGGAGAGCCTCACCATCGCAATAAATTCTCTATTTTTTAAAGCCAACAAAAAACCCGCACAAGTGCGGGTTCATTGTTAATTGGCGGAGAGCGAGGGATTCGAACCCCCGGTAGGTTTGACCCTACGTCTGATTTCAAGTCAGGTGCATTAAACCAAGCTCTGCCAGCTCTCCTTAAACTTTTTTAGTTTGTTTAGCTGCCTTAGCTGCTCCTCAAACTGTGGAGCGCATATTAATGACGTTTTTTTGCCTTGTAAAGCCTTAATTTAATAAAAAGGTTTGTTTGCTTAATGTTTGCCCAAGGTGACTATTTTTGCAGCGTGTTGCGCTTTGTAACAGTTTATTAGGTCTTTAATGCTTGAAAATTTGAACCAAAAGCCATACAAATACACTATTAATGGTAAAGTATAGTTTATTTCAATCTTGGAGTTTCAAATGGAACAACGTTCAGTTTATACCAGTGGCAGTCAAGCGTCGGTTTTGCAAACCAATAAGGTATTGCGTAATACCTACATGTTGCTCGCAATGACCCTAACGTTCAGCGCAATTTGTGCTGGCATCACCGCAGCAATGAATATCTCTCCAGGTATGGCTTTAGGCATGAACCTAGCAGCTTTGGTGATGATTTTCTTTTTAAATAAAGCCTCGCAAAGTTCAGCAGGCATTTTGTTCGTCTTTGCTTTTACTGGTTTACTAGGTGGCTCTTTGGGTTATACCTTGAATTACTATGCTGGTTTTCAAGGCGGCTCAGAATTAATTATGCAAGCCTTTGGTGCAACTGCATTGGTTTTCTTTGGCTTGTCTGGTTACGTATTAACAACCAAGAAAGACTTTTCCTTCATGGGTGGTTTTTTGATCGTTGGACTCATCGTAGCGGTAGTGGCTTCTTTAGCAAACATCTTTTTCCAGATTCCAGCGTTAAGCTTGGCCGTTAGCGCTGCCATCGTATTTATCATGTCTGGTTTCATCCTGTTTGATACCAGCCGTATTATTAATGGCGGTGAAACTAACTACATTAGAGCGACTGTCTCTATGTACTTAAACATCTATAACTTGTTTACTTCTATCCTACATTTGTTGGGCGTTTTCGGTAGCGACGACTAATAAACTAGGGTAAATTATCCGAAGAACACCTCAGCTTGCTGGGGTGTTTTTTTTAGTGGAACAGACTATATATGGCAACGATCAGTTTATTAATCACATCGGCCCCCTTAATGTCGCAAAGTGCTCACTCTGCATTACGCTTTGCGCAAACAGTTGTTCAGTCCGAGCATACCTTACAAGGTGTCTTTTTTTACTCTGAGGGTGTGCACAATGCTAATGGTCTGCAATTAACGCCCAGTGATGAGTACCGCTTATACGCAGCTTGGTGTGAGTTAGCGCTACAACATGGCTGCCCCTTGTTGGTTTGTGTGACCGCGGCCACAAAACGCGGCATCTTATCTATAAAAGATGCTAAGGAGAATGATTTGAATCACACTACCCTTGAGGCACCTTTTCAATCGGTAGGATTAGGTGAGCTATCAGAGCTTATTCATTCAAGTGATCGCTTAATCCAATTTTGAACATTACAGCGTAAATTTCTATGACAGAATCTGCAAATCAATTAGCGGTGCTTAATCGCTGCGGTCCGTATGCTGGAAACAGCGCTCAAGAAAGCCTTGAGCTGGTTATGGCCATGTCGAACTTTGGGCAAGAAGTAAGTGTGTTCTTTATTGAGGATGGAGTGTATCAGCTTTTAACTAATCAAAGTCCAAGCACCATAGGTCGTAAACACTTTACCAAAGGCTTTGCCGCCCTGCACTTCTATGATATCGAAAATATCTATGTCTGCGCTAATAGTCTACTTGAGCGCGGGCTTACGCCTGACGATCTGATGATGGAAGCACAAGCCCTGAGCAAAGATGAGATTTCAGGTTTATTGCAGAACCACAAACAGGTGATCCGTTTTTAATGATATTACATCAAATTTTCACTAACCCTAGCACTGAGTCACATTTGCAACAATGCCTCAACATCTGTGGCGATGAAGACGGCATACTATTGATGCAGGAAGGGGTTTATGGGCATCTGCACAGCCTTATAAAACACGCAATTGCTCGAGGACTGAGCGTCTATGTCTCACATAAAGATCTGGCTGCTCGCGGCCTAACTCTGCAGACTACCAATATTACAGTAGTAAATGACGAGCAGTGGTTGGCTTTATGTTTGCAATACCACAAAGTAGTCACGTGGTCATAAATTGAATATGAGTGCAAAATAAGATGGATTATTATTTAGAATTTAATGGCCAACAGATCGAGACCGACAAAGCGGGGTATTTGCTGCGTGTGGCTGATTGGCAACCTGCCTTGGCGCCAGAGTTAGCCAAGCAAGAAGACATAGAGCTCAGTGAAGCTCATTGGGAGGTAGTCAACTTTGTACGTAATTTTTATCTCGAATTTGAAACAAGCCCTGCAATGCGTGCTTTAGTCAAAGCCATGGCTCAAACACTGGGCTCAGAGAAAGGAAATAGCCGCTATTTATTTCGATTGTTCCCCAAAGGTCCTGCCAAACAAGCGACTAAAATTGCAGGTTTACCAAAACCAGCAAAATGCCTTTAAGGACTGAGACGTTTTTTATCTTTCAAAGTTAGGATTTGTTCAATCTAAGAGCGATTAAATCATTACTCCAGAGATGTAGCATCGTTGTTACATGAAAAGTTTGAGCGACAAAGGTCGATTATTCTTACATGGAGCCAAAGGGTAGCGAGTTTGGTTTTTATACGACATTATCGTCACGTTAAGGGGAACGTCCGTCCTGCATAGTCGATAACTTGTCAGATGACCACACTCACAGCACAAACGATAAACACAATGAATGAGACAAACAAAAACGACACTTAAATCGTGTCGTTTTTTTGAAAATTCAAACTCTAGCTAATATTAGCCGCCGATCACTTCAAGGCCCCCCATGTAAGCCTGTAAGACTTTAGGTATAACAATACTGCCGTCAGCTTGTTGATAGTTTTCTAAAATAGCAACTAGGGTTCTCCCTACCGCCAAACCAGAGCCATTCAATGTGTGTACTAATTCAGGTTTATTGGTTTCAGGGTTTCGATAGCGAGCCTGCATGCGACGCGCTTGAAAGTCTAACATATTAGAACATGATGAAATTTCACGATACGTATTTTGCGCGGGTAACCACACTTCTAAGTCATAGGTTTTACACGCGCCAAAGCCCATATCTCCCGTACACAATAATACTTTTCGATAGGGTAATTCAAGACGTTGTAATACATTTTCAGCGTGAGAAGTTAACTCTTCCAAAGCATCAAATGAGGTCTCAGGTGTCACTATTTGGACCATCTCGACTTTATCAAATTGATGTTGACGAATTAGGCCTCGTGTATCACGGCCATACGAACCTGCCTCACTTCTAAAACAAGGGGTGTGTGCCGTCATTTTTAAGGGAAGCTTATCGGTTGCAACGATTTCATCGCGCACAATATTAGTCAAGGGCACTTCAGACGTCGGGATCAAGGACAGACCCTGCCCTTCTTCAGTTGCTGGCTTAATATTAAATAAATCTTCACCAAACTTGGGTAATTGGCCTGTACCTAGAAGACTTTCTACATTAACTAAGTAAGGAACATACATCTCTTGGTAGCCGTGTTCAGAGGTGTGTAGGTCTAACATAAACTGTGCAATTGCACGATTTAGGCGAGCAACTTGCCCTCGCATCACCACAAACCGAGACCCAGTGATCTTGGTTGCAGTTTCAAAATCGAGACCATTAGCTAGGTTTGCTCCTAAATCAACGTGATCTTTAATCTCAAAATCAAAAGTGCGCGGTGTTCCCCAGCGCAAAATTTCTTGATTTTCACTCTCGTCTTTGCCGACAGGCACTGACTCGTCAGGTAAATTTGGCACACTTAAAGAAAGCTGCTGGATCTCATCTAACAATGCGGTCAGTTCTGCTTTCGCACTGTCTAGTTCTTCACCAAGTTGACCTACTTCAGCTAACAAGGGGGCGATGTCCTGACCTGAGGCTTTCGCTTTACCAATTAATTTGGAGCGCACATTACGTTCGTTTTGTAATTCTTGTGTGCGCATTTGCAAGGTTTTACGTTTTTCTTCTAAAGAATTAAACGTCGCAACGTCTAGGTCGAAACCCCGTTTTTTAAGTGTTGCAGCGGTTTGTTCAATATCACTGCGGAGATATTTTGCATCTAACATATTGTATTAATTAGCCTTTAACAAAAAAAGTAACAAAAATAGTACCTAACCAAGCTGCCAATAAACACCCCAGCATATTCAGGAACATATTTAGTATTCCCTTTACCCAGAGGCCTTGTTGAAGCAAATACAAGGTATCAACAGAAAATGTAGAGAAGGTGGTAAATGCGCCTAAAAAGCCAATACCGACAGTAGCACGCCACAAAGTAGCTTCCATTTGCCCGTGTTCGATTAACGAATATAGCAAACCCAAGCTGAACGAACCTAATACATTGACCACTAGTGTACCAAAGGGAAAGCCTTTGCCAAACCATTGAAAGATCAATTGTGATAGAAAATAGCGCATACAAGCTCCGCTCGCACCGCCTACTGCAATGTAAAGGTATATCATTGCACCTTGCATTTATTCATACCTTTTAATTGGGCTCTGATTATTCAATTGATTTAGAAATGCTAATTTTGCTTTTAATTTGATTTCTAGCCCCCTTTCATTGGGCTGGTAGTACTGGGTTTGTTTAAGCTGTTCAGGAAAATAACTTTCTCCAGCTGCGAAAGCATGGGCTTCATCATGGGCATAACGATATTCTGCGCCATACCCTAAGTCTTTCATCAAACTAGTAGGCGCGTTACGTAAATGTTCAGGTACCGGGTAGTCCGCTTGTTCCTTCGCATCTCTAAGTGCTTGTTTAAATGCAACATAAACGGCGTTACTTTTGGGAGCACTGGCGCAATAAATGGTCGCTTGAGCGATAGCCCGCTCTCCTTCTGCAGGGCCAACACGCTGAAATATATCCCAAGCATTTAAACACACTTGCATCGCCCTAGGGTCTGCATTGCCAATGTCTTCGGTAGCAATAGCTAGGAGTCGTCTTGCAATGTACAAAGGGTCGCAACCTGCAACCAACATGCGGGCATACCAGTATAAAGCGCCATCAGGTGAAGAGCCGCGAACCGATTTATGAAAGGCTGAAATCAGGTCGTAGAATTGATCACCTTGTTTATCATACTGAGCGACTTTTTCACCGACGGCCTTTTTAACTAGCTCAACATTAAGTACTTTGTGCTCGAGATCTGCGGGTAAAAAATCAGCACTTAACTCAAGGTAATTAAGCAGCCGCCTAGCATCGCCACCACTTAAGTCTATTAGTAGGCTTTTAGCCGCTGGCTCAATTTGCAGATTAAACTCACCTAAGCCCCATTTTTTGTCGTTTAAAGCGCGGATTAGTACCGCATTTAACTCCGCCTCTGAAAGGCTTTTTAATACATACACCCGTGCACGAGAGAGTAAAGCGCGGTTTAACTCAAATGAAGGATTTTCAGTGGTTGCACCTATAAACGTGACAGTCCCATCTTCGATATAGGGTAAAAAAGCATCTTGCTGGCTTTTATTAAAGCGGTGTACTTCGTCAACAAATAATATCGTACGTTGACCTTGTTCTTGATAACGCTTAGCAGAATCGATGGCTTGACGGATATCTTTAACGCCAGCACTGACCGCTGACAAACGTTCAATGTGCGCATCACAATGTAAGGCAACTAATTCCGCTAAGGTTGTTTTACCTGTACCGGGCGGCCCCCACAAGATCATCGAGTGGCATTGTTTACGTAATAAGGCATGACGCAAAGGAGTATTAGGGCCAATGATATGTTGTTGACCAAAATACTCTTCAACAGTGTTTGGCCGCATCTTTGCGGCCAAAGGTAAAAATGCAGAAGAGTTTACGCTCTGATTAAAGTTAAACTCGCTATTCATTGAGTACGTTGGTCGTCTAGTTCAAAGTTACTGTTGTTTTTGAAGATAAATAATGACTCATTCAATTTGTTATTTTGCTTTATGTCGTTAAACGTCAATGCACTAATTTGCTGCTGACCGTCGACAATTTTCATGGCGACTAATGCGGCTTCATTAAAAGTTAAAATCAATTCAACCACAGTAGCTTGGTCTTCCTTAGGTGTAATACTAAATTCATTATTATCTTCACTAACGTTAAAATCATCCCAAGCAGCGCCATTAGGATTGGTCAGCAAAATTAGCGGATTATTATCAATGGCAGCATTTTGATTAACAGCAACTACTTGCTCCATAAAAGGGTCGATTTGCCACAGTGTTTGACCATCAGCAATTAACTCACTTTCATTGGGAGCATATAGCTGCCAATAAAGCTTATTTGGGTACTGCAGCGCAATGCGCCCTGTCGCTTCTTGTAACACGGTGTTTTGAGCATCAGTCACTCGTTGATTAAATTGTGCCTCAAAGGTGTGTAATTGCGTAAGCCTTTGTTTCAATAGTAGCGAAGCATCTACTGAACCAGCAAAAACCTGCGTGCTGATAACTGTGATCATACAAACTGCGATGCGTATCACTTTGCTAGATTTAAACATGTATTATTAATCTCGTGGTGGTGCGGCCGCGAGTACTTCACGACTGCCATTGTGACCTGGTGGTGTTACGACGCCACTTTGTTCCATTTGTTCAACTAAACGCGCCGCTCTATTGTAACCAATTCTAAATTTTCGCTGCACGCTAGACACTGACGCTCGGCGTGATTCAGTCACAAAGGCCACTGCCTCGTCATAAAATGCATCAAACTCTTGATCTTCGCCTTCAGCTTGTTCGCCGGGTAATAATATTTCAGCGTTTGCATCACCATTGAGTATTTCATCAATATATTGCGGTGCTCCACGTTTTTTCCAGTCAGCGACCACCGCATGTACTTCATGATCATCAACAAACGCACCATGCACTCGAGTAGGTACACCTGTGCCGGGCGGTAAATACAGCATATCCCCCATACCTAATAAAGCTTCAGCGCCTTGCTGATCGAGGATAGTTCTTGAATCAATTTTTGATGATACTTGAAAAGCGATACGGGTAGGAATATTAGCCTTTATAAGCCCAGTAATAACATCAACCGAGGGACGTTGGGTGGCAAGAATTAGATGAATACCAGCCGCCCTCGCTTTCTGTGCGATACGAGCAATGAGTTCTTCCACTTTTTTACCGACTATCATCATCATGTCGGCAAATTCATCCACTACTACAACAATAGCAGGGAGCTTTTCCAAAAATGGGGCTTCGGTAAGCATACTTTCTTCAAATCGCCACAAAGGGTCTCGAATAGGCTCACCATCAGCAATTGCTTGTTTCACTTTTTGGTTGTAACCCTTTAAGTTACGCACTCCAAGTGCTGACATTAACTTGTAGCGCCGCTCCATTTCACCTACACACCAGCGCAGAGCATTCGCAGCTTCTTTCATATCAGTGACAACTTCCGCCAATAAATGCGGAATCCCTTCATAAACAGAAAGTTCTAACATTTTGGGGTCAATCATGATCATACGCACATCTTCGGGCGTTGATTTGTAAAGCAAACTAAGGATCATGACATTGACGCCCACAGACTTACCCGAGCCAGTTGTACCAGCCACGAGTAAATGAGGCATTTTAGCCAAATCAACCACAACGGGTTCACCCGAAATATCTGCGCCTAATACCATAGTCAATGCAGAATCGGCTGACTGAAACACATCACAACTTATCACTTCGCTTAATCGAACCATGTCGCGATTTTTATTTGGCAATTCTAGACCAATAACAGATTTACCTGGTATCACCTCCACCACGCGCACCGACATAGCAGACATCGCGCGCGCTAAATCTTTAGACAAAGTGGATATTTTGCTGACTTTCACACCGGGCGCTAATTCCATTTCAAAACGGGTAATAACCGGTCCTGGATACACTCCAACCACGTTAGCCTCAATATTAAAATCCGCTAATTTCTCTTCCAACAAGCGTGAAACAATTTCGAGTTCTTCAGGAGTAATAGGATTTTTAATCTTATCAGCGCGCTGCAATAAATCAAAAGAGGGTAAAGGTTGTGAGAGATCTGTTTCATCCGTAGTTTCTTCACTAACATCAGTTTGGCTTACAGGCGCAGTGACAACTTTAGTTTTGCGCGCCTCATTAACCTTGGCGCGAATTTCGTTCGCTGATTGAATATGGGGCTCAGACTCTTGTGGATCATCAAATACATCGTCAGGAATAAAAATCTTGGGTTCACTGCGTGTGTTTACCTCGTTTTTAGCATCCACTTTAGACTTAGTAAAGGGTGAACTAATAACAGGTTTTGTCGCTACAAACTTTTCTGCAGAATCATCTTCGTTTGCTTCTTTACTAGTAAAATTGAGTAAAGGTACGGTAGATTGTTTGATTTTACTGGGCGTGCGATAAATCAGCTTGCCAGCCGCAATGGTAATTGCACCTAGCTTATCCACGATGCTTAACCAGGAAATACCGCTGACTAAGGTAAAGCCTGTACAAAAAAAGCATAGCAACAATAAAGTGGTACCCACCACACTAAAATAAGGAACAAGGGCGGTACTCATGACGTCCCCCACCAAACCGCCAGCAGAATAACTGTATATATCGTCAATATTCATGCTTAGTAGACCCGTAGCACCCAATACCAACAACAACACACCTATAATTCTTAGCCCAATAGTAAGGTAATCAATTTCTAAGATACTTTTAGTTTGTTGAAATAAAAACCATCCCAAGAAAGCCGCGCAAAAAGGTAAACCATAAGCGAAAGCGCCAAGTGTAAAAAATAATATGTCGGCAAACCACGCGCCAATAGGACCTACCCAATTATGCACATCACTTTGCAAACCGGCTTGGCTCCAACCAGGATCGGCTGGATGAAATGAGGATAAGGCCAATAAAATGAAAAAGGCAAATGCACAGCTCAGCATCATGCCTACTTCCATTATCCTTTGAATACCAGTTAGTCGCGCCATAGTTCCAATTATCGTTTATATGTACATCTACAAATTTAAGAAAGCTAAGATACCAGTGCAAACTTCAAAATCCTAGCTAAGCCAATGCTTTCGCTGGTTATTTCACCAAATTTAATAAATCATGGCTATTTGAGACTAATTTTTACCTGCATTGATTCTTTAATTTCTTCCATCACCACGTAAGTTCGAGATTCACTCACACCGGGTAATCTGAGCAGGGTGTCGCCTAATAATTTACGATAACTCGACATATCAGCCACTCGAGCCTTTAGCAAAAAATCAAAATTGCCTGAAACTAGGTGACATTCTTGAATATCTTCTTGGGTTCTCACCGCAGCAGAAAAGTCTTCGAAAATATCGACTGAAGTTTTTACTAAGGTTATTTCAACAAAGACCAGCATAGACGCGCCCAGTTTTGTTGGGTCGACTCTGGCATGATAGCCCTTGATGTAACCTTGCTGCTCTAACCTTTTTACTCTTTCTAAACAAGGACTTGCACTAAGCCCTACTTTAGTCGCTAAGTCAGTATTAGATATTTTTCCATTCTTTTGTAATTCGATTAGGATGTTTCTATCGATCCTATCTAGGTGTTTAGGCGTTTTGATGAGCATATTAAATTCTGCAAAATCACTATTTATCAATATATTATACTTATTGCTATTTAATTACAGGATAAATTTCTAACAAAGTTCGCCTATACTGCCGCTGCAAAATTAAACCCAAACTCTATCCAACTGAAAAGGCGAAACTATGTTAATTGGTGTACCAAAAGAAATAAAAAACCATGAATATCGTGTTGGCTTAACCCCGGCCGCCGTTAAAGAATTCGTGACCTTCTCTCATGAAGTTTGGGTAGAAACTAATGCTGGTAGCGCCATTGGCTTTACTGACGAAGAATACATTGCCGCCGGAGCGAAGATAATTGCCGACGCGCCAACTATTTTTACAAGTGCAGACATGATTGTAAAAGTAAAAGAGCCACAGGAAAATGAATGCCTTATGTTACGTAAAGGCCAGACTCTTTATACATATTTGCACTTAGCGCCAGACCCTAAACAGACTAAATTGTTAGTAGAATCAGGTGCCACGTGCATCGCTTATGAGACCGTAACCGATATCAAAAATGGCTTACCTTTACTTGCTCCTATGAGTGAAGTAGCCGGCCGTATGGCTGTCCAGGCGGGTGCACACTACTTAGAAAAAGCCCATGGCGGTAGCGGTACTTTACTCGGTGGCGTACCTGGCGTTGCCCCCGGCAAAGTATTGATTATAGGTGGTGGAGTGGTAGGAACTAATTCTGCTAAAATGGCTTTAGGTCTCGGTGCTGATGTGACGATTCTTGATCGATCACTTCCCCGTTTACGAGAGTTAGATGATATTTTTGATGGTCGTCTTAAAACCGTATTTTCTACTGTAGACGCAATAGAGTATTACTCTAGTAAAGCGGACCTAGTGATTGGTGCCGTTTTAATTCCTGGCGCTGCCGCGCCAAAACTCTTAAGCCATGAACATATTAAAAATATGAAAGAAGGATCTGTCGTTGTAGACGTGGCCATTGACCAAGGTGGATGTTTCGAAACATCAAAAGCAACGACTCACCAAGAACCCGTTTATACCGTTGACGGCGTAGTTCATTATTGTGTTGCTAATATGCCTGGTGGCGTTGCTAGGACCTCAACAATGGCGTTGAACAATGCCACATTGCCATTTGGTTTGGCCTTGGCTAATAAAGGACCCAAACAAGCCATGTTAGACAACCCGCATCTACTTAATGGCTTGAATGTTTATCAAGGAAAGGTGACCTACAAAGCAGTGACCGATGCCTTAGGCAAAACGTTAAACTTGGAATACATGGATGCAAAAACAGCGCTAGAGACTCTGTAATAACAATAGGTATAACCGATATCCATAAAGTTAAAAATGAAGGCCGCTTTGTAAGCGGCCTTTTCGTTTTCTATTGAGGTGATACACCATACTAATCCACAAGGGTATTATTGATCTCAATTAATGTCGCTAAGGGATCGAGGGCTTGAGTAATTGGACGACCAACAACCAAATAATCAGAACCGGCTATCACCGCTTCTCTTGGCGTCATAATTCTCATTTGATCGCCTTTGTCACTCCCTGCTGGTCTGATTCCTGGAGTGACTAAAACAAAGTCCTGACCGAGTTCTTGTTTTAACATGCTCGCTTCTTGGGCGGAGCATACAACTCCGTCTAAGCCACTCGATTTAGTTAATTTTGCTAAATTCATCACTTGCTGAGTTGGTGAAACAGTAATGCCGATCGCATTCAACTGCGCTTGATCCATACTGGTTAAGACTGTTACTGCAATCAACAGTGGTCTTTCGTTGCCAAACTGCTCCAAGCCTTTTGCAGCCTGCTCCAGCATAAGAGGACCGCCAGAAGCATGAACATTCACCATCCATACACCAAGATCGGCCGCGGCAACACAGGCTTTAGCGACGGTATTGGGGATATCATGGAACTTAAGATCTAAGAATACGTTAAAGTCTTTTTTGATTAAATATGTGACAAAATCAGGTCCGAAATGCGTAAACATTTCCTTGCCAACCTTCAATTTACACAAACTTGGCTCAACTTTGTCGATAAAGTTATAGGCCTTTTTAACATCGTCAAAATCTAATGCAACGACAATTTTCGGTTCTACCATACTATTCACCATCTAAACCTTTAATGGGCTTTACCACTCCCCACTTTTTACAAGATGGGCATAACCAGTGTAATTGACTGCCAGAAAAACCACAGCTATGACAACGGTATTTGGGTCTTAACTTGATTTGTTCTTCAACTAATTCTTTTAACAGTCGAAGACTATTTGTAGAATTTTCATCCTCTTGTTGCTCGATATACAAACCCATCAGCGTCTTGAAGCCTTTCATGGTGGGATGCGTTCTAAGTTGGCCAAGTAACAATTCTGCAGCTTTAACAGATGATTCATCCTTGGCGACCAACTTAACTTTAGCCAAATAAGCTGTAGCACATTGCTCCCAATACAAATCAAGAATGCCGCTCAGCTTGCGTTCGTCACCCAGTTTCTCACTGCATTTCTCTATTAATGGGATTGCCTCAGAAAGCCAAGTAATGTCACGCATGGGTACCTGCGATAGGTGTTCGATTGCTAATTCATACTGCTCTTTTTGAATCGCTAACTCGCCCAACATTAACCAAGGTCTAACGGTTTTTTCATCAACTTTAATGGCTTGTTTTAAGTAGTCTTCCGCTGCACTCAAATTGTCTTTACGCCATTCGATTAGAGCCTGTTCACAATAAAAATGTGCAACCCGTGCGCACAACTCATCACTGTCGCCTCCGGCGTTTATCATGTTTTCGGCTAACTCAATTGCCCTACCCCATTCTTTGGTGGTTTGATAAATGTTAAACAGCTGAGTTTGTGCTTCGACAAAATGTTTTTCACTGTTGAGTAATTGTAAAAAAGCATTTTCAGCACGCTCTAAAAAACCTGCCAATACATAGTCTCTACCTAATTCTTTTAACGCTGACTCTCTTTGACTGGCGGATATTTCATCTTTGCTAACAAGATTTTGATGAACACGAATAGCACGATCTAATTCACCGCGATGTCTGAAAAATTTTCCCATGGCAATATGGGTTTCAACTGTGTCACTATCCAAATCAATCATCTTGATTAGCGTATCTACGGCCTTGTCTGGCTCGTCAGATAAGAGAAAATTGAGACCACGGTAATAGTGTTTGGATAAAATACTGGATTGTTTACGCTGCGCTTGGCGTACACTATTTCTGCCCATTACCCAACCATACCCGGCGGCAACAGGTAACAACAAAAATAACAGTTCTAGCATTAGGAATCAGTATTCCTTTGTTGCAGTTTCTTGTTTTGACGATTCACTAAGGCCATTTTCCATTTCAACCGTAATATGTAAGGCAAAATACTCAACAAGCAAACAAATACCCCTAACAAAAATGATGCGGCTAAAACATAGGATAACTTGATCTCAGATTTAGCAATCAAATAGTGAAGTAATACAAGATGACCATTGTAAGAGCCAATAAAACTGGCTATAACAAGCAGGATCAGTATAGCAATAAGTATTAATAAGCCTTTAACTTTCATTGTTACCTATAAGAATTGAGTAAAACATTGTTAAATCTGCGGGATTAATAACCGGCTAAACGATAATGCTTTAAAGAATAATGAATTGTTTTCTACTGTAACAAAAACGGCACCCAAATTGGAGTGCCGTTTAATAAGAATTCAATAAAAACTGTTACTACTAAAATTCATTTACTCGTTCGCGTAACTCTTTACCTGGTTTGAAATGAGGGACGTATTTACCGTCCAACTTCACAGTCTCACCTGTTTTAGGATTACGGCCAACTCGTGGAGCACGGAAATGCAAAGAAAAACTGCCAAAGCCACGTATTTCAATGCGCTCACCTTTTTGTAAGGTTTGTGCCATTTGTTCGAGTATTTCCTTTATAGCCAATTCAACATCTTTGGCCGGAATATGACGTGCTTTATCGGCGAGTCTTTCGATAAGTTCTGATTTGGTCATATAACCTCTCCGTTAATCAAAAAAACTGTTATTTCCGATATTAAAGTGCGCAGCAACTAATGTAAAACTAATTGTACGCACTCACACTTATATTAGTCGTTTTTAGCTGCTTTGAAAGCGTCAGCAAAAGCGTTAGTGAAAGTCACTTCTTCTTGCTGGTTCACTTTATCAATTGCATCTTTCTCATCAGCTTGATCTTTCGCTTTAACAGAAAGGTTTACGATGCGGTTCTTACGATCAACACCCATAAACTTAGCTTCGATTTCAGAACCAACGCTTACTACTTCAGAAGCATCTTCAACTCTTTCGCGTGCTAGGTCAGCGGCACGAATATAGCCTTCTACTTCATCTGCCAATTTAACAGATACACCTTTAGCATCAACTGCAGTTACTGTACCAGTAACGATTGTGCCTTTTTTGGTGTCAGTCAAATATTGATTGAATGGGTCTTCCTCGATTTGCTTAACGCCTAAAGAGATACGCTCGCGCTCAGGGTCAACTTGTAATACAACAGCTGAGATTTCGTCACCTTTTTTGTAGTCACGAACAGCTTCTTCACCTGTTTTATTCCAAGAAATATCAGACAAATGCACCAAACCATCTATGCCGCCATCAAGACCGATGAATATACCGAAGTCAGTGATAGATTTGATTTTGCCCGAAACTTTATCGCCCTTGCTTTGAGCCTTAGCGAATTCTTCCCATGGGTTAGGAATACATTGCTTAAGACCAAGAGAAATACGACGACGCTCTTCATCAATTTCAAGAACCATAACTTCAACCACATCACCTAAGTTAACCACTTTAGATGGGTGAATGTTTTTGTTGGTCCAATCCATTTCAGAAACGTGTACTAAACCTTCAACACCGTCTTCGATTTCTACGAAGCAGCCGTAATCAGTTAGGTTAGTGACAGCACCGCTTAATTTAGCACCTTCAGGGTAACGGTTAGCAATTTCTTGCCACGGATCGTTGCCCATTTGCTTCATACCAAGAGATACGCGAGACTTATCTTTGTCAAATTTCAATACTTTAACATTGATTTCATCACCAACATTTACAACTTCACTTGGATGTTTAACACGTTTCCAAGCCATGTCGGTAATGTGAAGTAGACCATCAACACCGCCTAAATCTACGAATGCGCCGTAGTCAGTAAGGTTCTTAACGATACCTTTAACTTCATGACCTTCTTCAAGGTTAGCAAGTAATGAATCACGTTCTGCACTGCTTTCTGCTTCGATTACAGCACGACGAGAAACAACAACGTTGTTACGTTTTGCATCAAGTTTAATAACTTTAAATTCTAATTCTTTGCCTTCTAGATGCGCAGTATCACGTACTGGACGAACATCTACTAATGAACCAGGTAAGAATGCACGCACTGTGTTCACTTCTACTGTAAAACCACCTTTAACTTTACCGTTAATAATACCTATGATGGTTTTCTTTTGAGTATACGCTTCTTCTAATTCAACCCACGCTTCATGACGTTTAGCTTTTTCGCGAGATAGAATTGTTTCACCGAAGCCATCTTCAATAGCGTCTAGTGCAACATCAATTTTATCACCAACAGCGATATCTAAACTGCCGTCTGCATTTCTGAACTGCTCAACAGGAATAGCACTTTCAGATTTCAAACCGGCGTCTACCAATACGATGTCTTTATCAATAGAGACGATAGTACCTTTAACGATAGAACCAGGACGGGTTTCGAGTTCTTTCAAACTCTCTTCGAATAGTTGAGCAAAATTTTCAATCATAGTTTTCAATAGTTTCTTTAATTGACAGCCACATTACAATCCAGTTAACGCGGGGTTGTTATTCATAGCCAATGTCATCCTGACGTCGGCAAATTTACGGTTTACAGAGTTTTATGAACAGAAGTTTCAGTTAACTTCAAATCAATAAATTCCTCAATCTTTTCAATTACTTGATTTACAGATAAGTCCGTAGAATCAATAATTAATGCGTCATCGGCAGCCACAAGAGGAGCAACACTTCTGTTGGCGTCTCGTTCATCACGAGCCTTGATGTCTTCCAAAAGGCGCGATATGCTAACACCGTGACCAGCATCTTTCAACTGATTAAAGCGTCTAGAGGCCCTTTCTTCAGCGCTTGCAGTTAAGAATATTTTTACCTGGGCGTTTGGGAAAACCACTGTGCCCATGTCTCTACCATCGGCAACAAGGCCTGGCGATTGTTTAAATGCCCGCTGACGTCGTAACAAGGCTTCTCTTACTGCTGGTAATGATGCAATTTGAGATGCAACAGCACCCACTTCCTCGGTCCGAATTGCGTCAGAGACATCTTCTCCCTCTAACATAATTCTGGTGCCAAATTCCGAGGTTTCAAAATTAACATCAAGACTGGTTGCCAAAGGTAACAAGCCTGCTTCGTCATCAGCTGGAATTTGATGATGAATAGAAGCAATGGCTAATACCCGATAAATTGCGCCGCTATCTAAAAAATGCCAACCAAGCTTTTTGGCTAGTAAGACACTAATAGTTCCTTTACCAGCACCACTGGGTCCATCCACAGTTATTATGGGTTCAGAATACATGCCCTCTCCTGAGTGGTGAAAATCGGGCGCAATTATACGCATTGCCCAGTTATAAGCAATGACACTAATGCTGCAGAAAAAATTATTAGCCGTGTTTGAACGTTAATTAATCACTGCATATGGTGGCAAACCGGCTAAAGTAGTCTGGAAATGTTTTCGCGGTGCAGCCAGGATCATTAATAGTCACCGCAGTATCACTAAGTGCAACTAAGGAAAAACACATTGCTACTCGATGATCGTTATAGGTATCAATTGCGGCATGAGTCAGTTTGACCGGAGGCGTTATAGAAATATAGTCATGTCCTTCTTCTACTGTCGCTCCCACTTTTCGTAATTCACAACTCATTGCAGCTAGGCGGTCAGTTTCTTTGACCCGCCAATTATAAATATTTCGGATTGTCGTTGGACCGGTAGCGAATAATGCGGTGGTAGCGATAGTCATCGCAGCATCTGGAATGTGATTTAAGTCTAAATCCACACCGTGCAAAGGTGCACCTTCAACTTCAATATAATCATCTCCCCATGAAATATGAGCGCCCATTTTTTCAAGTACATCAGCAAATCTCACGTCGCCTTGAATACTGGTTTTGCCAACCCCAGTCACTTTGACCTTACCACCTTTAATTGCGCCCGCCGCAAGAAAATACGACGCAGATGAGGCATCCCCTTCAACTAAAAATTTGCCTGGCGATTGATATTGCTGATTACCTTTAACTTTAAATGCTTGATAGTTTTCATTTTCGACTTCAATACCAAACTTTGCCATAGTATCAAGGGTAATATCGATATAGGGTTTAGAAACCAACTCCCCTTTGATTTGAATACGTGAGTCACCAGTAAATAAAGGAGCAGCCATTAGTAAGGCAGTCAAAAACTGACTTGAAACACTGCCATCTACACTGATATCACCGCCTTTTAGCGGTATTCCTTGAATACTTAGAGGTGGATAGCCCTTACTTTTTAAGTAGGTAATTTGTGCTCCTGCTTGCTCTAATGAGTCAACAAGGGCACCAATAGGGCGCTCTTCCATTCTGGGTTCACCAGTTAATTCAAACCGACCGTGACTACATGCAAGTGCGGCACATAAAGGACGCATTGCTGTACCCGCATTGCCTAAAAATAAACTTAGCTCTTGGCCTGTGTTAAACACGCCTTCATTGCCTGTTACCCAACATTCTGTCTTATCAGACGACAAGCGATATTGAATACCTAATGCAGTCAAGGCAGTCAGCATGTGGTGTATATCTTCACTGTCTAATAAATTCGTTAAATGCGTCTCGCCTTTGGCAAGTGCAGCAAGTAATAAAGCTCGGTTCGATAGACTCTTGGAACCCGGTACATTTACAGTACCTGATACATGTTTTATCGGCTCTAATAGCAATTGTTCCATTAACCATGACTCCTAGCAAATTCGCGCATAAATTCTGTTAACACCTTAACCCCTTCTAGTGGCATTGCGTTATATATACTCGCTCGCATACCGCCCACTATTCGATGTCCTTTTAAAGCTCGTAAACCCGCTTTTTCTGCTTCACTTAAAAAAAGAGCATCAAGTGTAGGGTCGGCTAAATGGAAGACTACATTCATTCTTGAGCGATAATCTGCATGCACATGATTTAGAAAAAAATCTGAGCCATCAATGCAGTCATACAAATGCGCGGCTTTTTGGTTATTTATTTTTTCTATTGCTGCGACTCCACCTTTCGCTTTTAACCATTTAAATACCAGTCCTGCTAAGTACCACGCATAAGTAGGTGGTGTATTATACATTGACTGAAAATTAGCCATGGTCTTGTAATGCATGAAAGACGGGGTAGTATTTCGCGCTTGGTCCAATAATTCGTTGCGAACTAACACAACAGACAAGCCTGAGGGACCAATATTCTTTTGCGCACCGGCATAAATTACACCAAATTTAGACACGTCAATTTCTTTTGATAAAATACACGAAGACATATCAGCGACTAATGGTACATTGCCGCTATCTGGCAACCAGTTGATCTCCATACCTTCTACGGTTTCATTTGGACAATAATGATAATAGGCAAGACTCTGATCAATCTCCGCAGCGTTAATTTCAGGCACTAAGGCTAAACCTTGTTCAATCACTGAGCGCCCTATAACTTGGGCGTTAAGATATTTACTGCCTTCTTTGTGAGCTCCTTCTGACCATGAGCCATTGATTAAATACGCTGCTGATTGATCTGCATGTGCTAAGTTTTGTGGTACCGCTGAAAATTGACCGCGACCGCCACCGTGAGCAAAAAGCACTGCATAATCTTTAGGCACGTTAAGTAAGTCCCGAAGATCCTGCTCTGACTGTTCTGCAAGCGCGATAAATTCTTTACTACGATGGCTAATTTCCATCACTGAACAACCTAATCCCTGCCAATTAATGAACTCAGCTTGTGCCTGTTGCATAACCTCTGTTGGCAACATCGCGGGACCTGCACAAAAATTAAATATATCTGACATTTGCTTCCTATTTAGCCCTAATACAAACAAAACGAGTGGCACAAGCCACTCGTTTTTACTCTGGAATTCGATTATTAAAGTTTAATATTCGATTTGACAGTGTTTTTATAGAAGAATTAACGCTGTCTTATTCAGCGTCGCTTCCTTCTTCGGTGTCTGGCGCGATACTGTCAGCGTCAGAGGTCTCTACTTCATTATCAACATCTTCAAAGTCGCCTAATTCAGCTTCTTCTATTTCATCAATACGTTGTAAACCGACAACATGTTCACCCTCAATGGTACGAATTAAGCGAACACCTTGAGTATTACGGCCAACAGTAGACACTTCACTCACGCGTGTTCTCACTAACGTACCTTGGTCACTGATCAACATGATTTCGTCGCTTTCGTTAACCTGAACCGCGCCAACTACTTTACCATTTCGCTCAGATACTTTGATTGAAACGACACCTTGGGTCGCGCGACTCTTAGCTGGGTAATCTTGCACCGGAGTACGTTTACCAAAACCGTTTTCTGTTGCGGTTAATATCGCACCTTCACCGTTTGGTACGATCAACGATACAACTCGCTGACCATATTGCAATCTGATACCACGAACACCAGTAGCGGTTCTACCCATTGGGCGTAAGGCTAATAATTCTTCGCCAGTTTCTGGATCGAGTTTGACTTCACCGGTTTCAGCGTCACGTTGTTTCTCATTAAATCTAACAACTTTACCCGCGTCAGAGAACAACATGATGTCATTGGTACCATTAGTAATATCGACGCCAATAAGTTCATCACCGTCATTTAAATTAACCGCAATAATACCGTTCGAACGAGGACGGGAGTATTCCACTAATGGAGTTTTCTTCACCGTTCCGTTGGCAGTTGCCATCAATACATATTTACCTTCTTCAAACTCTTTGATTGGTAAAATAGCAGTGATGCGCTCGTTTTCTTCCAAAGGTAATATGTTGATGATAGGACGACCACGCGCGTTTCGACTAGCCAGTGGTAGTTGATAGACTTTCAACCAATACAAGCGGCCACGTGTTGAGAAACACAATATATGATCATGGGTATTGGCGACTAATAACTTCTCGATGAAATCTTCGTCTTTCATCTTAGTGGCTGATTTACCACGACCGCCACGACGCTGAGATTCATAATCGTTGAGTTTTTGATACTTAACATAACCTTCGCGAGACAAGGTGACGACCACTTCTTCTTGCTCGATCAAATCTTCGATATCAATATCGTGAGATGCAGAGGTTATTTCGGTACGACGAGCATCGCCATATTCGTCACGAACTTTCTCTAATTCTTCACGAATGACTTCCATTAAACGCTCAGGACTCGCAAGAATGTGCAACAATTCAGCAATGATATTTAGTAATTCTTTGTATTCATCGAGAATCTTATCGTGTTCTAAACCCGTTAATTTATTTAAACGTAAATCCAAAATCGCTTGAGCTTGTTGCTCAGTTAGGTAATACAAACCTTCACGAATGCCGAATTGCGGTTCTAGCCAATCAGGACGCGCGGCATTATCGCCGGCTCTTTCAAGCATTTCAGCGACATCACCTAAAGACCAACCTTGTGCGGTTAAACCTATTTTAGCCTCTGCAGGGCTCTTGGATGCTTTAATTAACGCAATGATAGGATCAATATTGACTAAGGCTATCGCCAAGCCTTCTAATATATGAGCCCGTTCACGTGCTTTTTTAAGCTCGTATACCGTTCGTCTGGTGACCACTTCTCGGCGATGTAAAATAAACGCCTTCAAAATGTCCATCAGGTTCATAACTTTAGGCTGAGTTTTGTCTAATGCCACCATATTGATACCAAACACAGTTTGCATTTGTGTTTGTGTGTATAAATGGTTAAGTAATACTTCAGCAGACTCGTTACGACGTACTTCAACTACTATACGCATACCATCTTTGTCAGATTCGTCACGTAACGCAGAAATGCCTTCAATTTTTTTCTCTTTAACAAGCTCGGCTATTTTTTCAATTAAACGTGCTTTATTAACCTGATACGGAATTTCATGAACGATGATGGTTTCTTTGCCATTGGCTTCGGTTTCAATTTCCGCTCGAGCGCGCATGTATATCTTGCCACGCCCTGTTCTGTAGGCATCATCGATTCCTTTTCTACCGCTGATAATAGCTGCGGTTGGAAAATCTGGACCTGGGATATAGGTCATCAACTCATCAATTGTTAATTCAGGGTTATCAACAAGAGCGATACAACCATTGACCACTTCAGTTAAGTTGTGAGGCGGAATATTGGTGGCCATGCCTACAGCTATACCCGACGAACCATTGACAAGCAGATTCGGCACTCTAGTAGGAAGGACCTCAGGGATCATTTCCTGACCGTCATAGTTGGGCACAAAGTTAACCGTTTCTTTGTCTAGATCAGCCAGCAATTCATGGGCGATTTTGGCCATTCGGATTTCGGTATAACGCATTGCTGCCGCGGAGTCACCATCGACCGAGCCGAAGTTTCCTTGACCATCAACCAACATGTACCTTAAAGAGAACGGCTGCGCCATACGAACAATTGTATCGTAAACCGCTGAGTCACCATGTGGGTGGTATTTACCTATAACATCACCCACCACACGGGCAGATTTTTTGTAAGGTTTATTGAAATCATTTTTGAGCTCATTCATGGCAAATAAAACGCGGCGATGTACCGGTTTCAAACCATCTCGCACGTCAGGCAGCGCCCTGCCTACAATAACGCTCATCGCATAATCAAGATAAGAGTTTTTTAGTTCTTCTTCGATATTTACTGGAAGAATTTCTTGGGCGTTATCAGTCATATACAGCCTTGTCCCTAGTCATTATTATTGGAGTATTAATTGAGAAGTTTTCGCGTTATATCTACTAAGCTAGGATTTTGAAAAGATATAAACATGTTAGCTAAAATACTTCGTTAAACATCCGAGCGATTCTAGCATTGACTGAGAAAAATAAACAGTCAGAGATCGCTCATATAGTGCGCAGTCAGTTAGCTAGTAGCGCTTTTTATAGTGGATACTGAAATCACTAGCTGGCTATAATGGTGTCAGTTTGAAACAGGATATATAAATGACTAATCAGCAAAACGTTGACCCGCTTGAAATTCAAAAATTTTCTGAACTTGCCAATCGTTGGTGGGACTTAACTGGGGAATTTAAACCTTTGCATCAGATTAACCCATTGCGCACCGATTTCATTGTGCAACACACCGGGGGCTTAACGGGTAAAACGGTTGTCGATGTAGGCTGTGGCGGGGGGATCCTTGCAGAAAGTATGGCGAAACAAGGTGCTAATGTAAGCGGCATCGATATGGGTGAAGCGCCTCTTGAAATAGCCCGCCTACATGGTTTAGAAACTGGCGTTAACGTTGACTACCAGCAAACAACTGCCGAAGAATTCTCCGAACAGCGTGCTGCACAATTTGACGTAGTGACATGTATGGAAATGTTAGAACATGTACCCGACCCCGCTTCGGTCGTCGCGGCGTGTTATAAATTAGTGAAACCAGGTGGTCATGTGTTTTTCTCAACACTTAATCGCAATATAAAGTCCTATTTAATGGCAATCGTCGCAGCGGAATATCTACTTGGTCTCGTACCTAAAGGTACTCACCAGCATGATAAATTTATTAAGCCAAGTGAATTGATGAAGTGGATCGATAACACTCCTCTTTTAATAAAGCACATAACAGGACTTCATCTTAATCCGATGACCAGAGAGTATTATTTATCTGCTCAAAATGTGGACGTGAATTACATTATACACTGCCAAAATAGTCTTTAGGATTTGAACAAAGGACCAGCAGGTAATAGCAACGCACTCTTCAGTTTGAGTAAGGCCGACTTGTTGTAAATAGCCTGCACTTGTGAATAAAAAGATCTCGATTCGAGCAAGAATTAGACGCCTTAAATTCGTAAGTGTTTAAAAGGCGTTCAATCATCAAAATACGATATATAGTGGTTTCGTCTTGCTTAAAACACTATATATCGTTAATTCATAAAACCAGATTTTTTAGATCTAAAATATTTTAAGCCTAAAATTAGTTTAAAATTTTACTTGCAATTGCCTTAGTCGCTCTAAGAAACGCTTTTTTAGGTGAGTCAATACTAACCTAAATTGACATGCACTAAATGTGGGCGCTCGAACACTATATATTGGGTTGCATTCGAGTCAAAACCTCACTATCTTGTGTTCCGTTGTTAAATACTCTTAGAACAAAAAACGGCCAATATTGGCATAGTCGTTAATAAAACGGATCGAACAACAACACTAAAAATCACGGGCTTGGATGCACAAAATCCTCTCCATTTTCACGCTAAACTAAAACAAAAACGGCAAAAACATGACTAATGATCTCTACGTCACTAAACGAAACGGCGAACGTGAACTTATCGATTTAGACAAAATCCACCAAGTACTTGAGTGGGCTGCAAAAGGTTTGAACAATGTTTCGGTTTCACAAGTCGAAATAAAAGCACATATTCAGTTTTATGACGGCATTAAAACCGCAGATATTCATGAAACGTTGATTCGTTCAGCCGCTGATTTAATTTCGACAGAAACACCAGATTATCAATACATGGCCGCACGTTTGGCAATTTTCCATCTACGTAAAAAAGCCTACGGAAAATTTGAACCACCCACCTTATTTGAGCAAGTTAAAAGCATGGTCGCAAAAGGTAAATATGATGAACATTTACTCAAAGACTACAGTGAAGCTGAATTTGCCGAAATGGATAAACATATCGATCATTGGCGTGATATGGATTTTAGCTACGCGGCCGTGAAGCAGCTAGAAGGCAAATATTTAGTACAAAACCGTGTGACGGGTGAGATCTATGAGAGCGCACAGTTCCTTTATATTTTAGTGGCAGCCTGTTTATTTGCTAACTATGAAAAAGAAACGCGGATGGACTACATCAAGCGTTTTTATGATGCCACCTCTAAATTTAAAATTTCCTTACCTACTCCGATTATGTCTGGGGTAAGAACACCCACTCGTCAATTTAGCTCATGTGTTTTAATTGAAGCTGGAGACAGCTTAGATTCCATTAATGCAACGGCGAGTGCCATCGTTAAATATGTAAGCCAACGTGCCGGAATTGGTGTAAATGCTGGTCGTATTAGAGCCCTAGGTAGCTCTATCCGTGGAGGCGAAGCATACCATACAGGTTGTATTCCTTTTTATAAGTACTTTCAAACTGCCGTTAAGAGTTGCTCACAAGGTGGTGTAAGAGGCGGTGCTGCTACATTGTTTTACCCTTTGTGGCACTTAGAAGTTGAGTCGCTTTTGGTGCTTAAAAATAATCGCGGCGTAGAAGAAAACCGAGTTCGTCATCTCGATTATGGTGTTCAGTTTAACAAACTGATGTACACACGCTTAATTAAAGATCAGTACATTACCTTGTTCAGCCCATCTGATGTGCCTGGACTGTACGACGCATTTTTTGCTGATCAAGATGAATTTGAAAAACTGTATGTAAAATACGAACAAGACCCAAGCATCCGCAAAAAACAAATCAAAGCGATTGAGCTTTTTAGTTTGTTTATGCAAGAACGTGCGAGTACGGGTCGTATTTACTTACAAAACGTTGACCACTGTAATACCCACAGTCCGTTTAACCCTAAATTAGCGCCTGTGCGTCAAAGCAACTTGTGTTTAGAAATTGCTCTGCCCACTAAACCTTTACAGCACGTTAATGATGAAAACGGTGAAATTGCGCTTTGTACCTTATCTGCCTTTAATTTAGGAGCAATTGAGAGCCTTGACGAATTCGCCGAAATGGCAGATTTATCGGTAAGAGCTTTAGATAGCTTACTGGACTACCAAGACTATCCGGTACCTGCCGCATTTAACGCCACTATGGGTCGCCGAACTCTCGGAATAGGTGTGATTAACTTTGCTTATTATCTTGCTAAAAATGGCGTGAAATACTCTGACGGTAGTGCAAATGGCTTAGTTCACAGAACATTTGAAGCCATGCAATACCATTTAATGCGGGCATCGTGTAATTTGGCGAAGGAAAAAGGGGCATGTCCTAAGTTTGACGAAACCACTTATTACCAAGGTTTAATGCCAATCGATACCTACAAAAAAGAGTTAGATAAAATTTGTAGTGAGCCATTGCATTGTGACTGGGAAGGCCTTCGCGCAGATATAAAACAATATGGTTTGCGTAACAGTACCTTGTCGGCATTAATGCCGTCTGAAACCTCATCACAAATATCTAATGCAACAAATGGTATTGAACCACCACGTGGCCATATCAGTGTTAAATCAAGTAAAGACGGCGTATTAAAACAAGTTGTACCTGAATACGAGCGCCTAAAAGACCAATATGAATTGTTATGGGATCTGCCCTCTAACGAAGGATATTTGCAGCTAACCGGTATTATGCAGAAATTTATTGACCAGACTATTTCCGCTAACACCAGTTATGATCCTAACAAGTATGAAGGCGGTAAAGTACCTATGAAGTTATTACTTCAAGATCTACTTACTACCTATAAATTGGGCATTAAGACCTTGTATTATCACAACACCCGTGACGGTGCAACTGATGCATCACAGCAAGCCTTACCAGCCAATAGATCAGTAGCTCAAGAAGTGGTTGTTGAAGAAGATGATGAGTGCGCAGGTGGCGCTTGTAAAATTTAACAACTAACAGCACCACTCTGAAGTGACCTCTTCAGAGTGGACTTGGTTTTAATCTGAGATGGCCGAATCAATCTACTATGAAATATACAACCTTTAATCAAATTAATAACAATCCTCTGACTGAGCCAATGTTTTTTGGTAATCCTGTCAATGTGGCACGTTACGACCAACAAAAACACCAAATTTTTGAAAAATTGATTGAGAAACAGATTAGTTTCTTTTGGCGTCCTGAAGAAGTTGACGTCAGTAAAGACCGAGTTGACTTTCAAAAGTTAAGTGAATCTGAAAAACACATTTTTATTTCAAACTTAAAATATCAAACCCTGCTTGATTCTATTCAAGGCCGAAGCCCTAATATTGCTTTTTTACCGATTATTTCGATTCCTGAGTTAGAAACGTGGGTAGAAACATGGTCATTTTTTGAAACCATACATTCACGCTCATACACGCATATTTTAAGAAATTTGTTTGGCGATCCTAGCAGTATTTTCAACGATATCGTTGAAAATCAAGAGATAAAAAAACGTGCCTCAGATATCTCAAAATATTATGACGACCTTATATTTGCGACCCAATTATGGCAAACCTTGGGCGAAGGCTCACACACTATAAATGGTGTGACTCACATTATTTCTATGCGTGAACTGAAGAAAAAATTGTATTTGTGCATGAACTCAGTCAACGCTTTAGAAGCTATTCGTTTTTATGTATCATTCGCTTGTACTTTTGCTTTCGCAGAGCGTGAGTTGATGGAAGGTAATTCTAAAATTATTCGTCTCATCGCTCGTGATGAAAATCTACATCTGACTTCAACCCAACATATCATCAATTTGTGGGCTAAAGGCAAAGACGATCCAGAAATGGCCGAAATTGCTGAAGAGTGTAAGGAAGAAGCCACCCAAATCTTTTTGAATGCTGTGCAACAAGAAAAAGAATGGGCTGCTTATTTGTTCCAACAAGGCTCAATGATTGGTTTGAATAAAGAAATTTTGTGCCAATATGTTGAATTTATTGCCAATCATCGCATGTCAGCCATTGGTTTGGGCCAACCTTTTGATATAAAGAGCAACCCTTTACCATGGATGAACAATTATTTGAATTCAGACAACGTGCAAGTCGCTCCACAAGAATCTGAAATTAGCTCTTACTTAGTGGGTCAAATCGACTCTGAAGTTAATGCTGACGACTTTGGTGATTTTGATCTTTAATTAATTATGAGTAACAACAAGGACAGTTTGCAGGTCAATATTAAGCAACATAAAACTGTTCTGCATCAGCCCCAGCGTACCTTATTAGAAAGTATTGAAGTGCACCAAATTGATGTGCACTTTCATTGTCGAGAGGGTTACTGTGGGGCTTGTCGTACAAAATTATTAAGCGGAAAAGTTGAGTATCCTAACTTTCCACTCGCCTACATTGACGACGATGAAATTCTACCTTGCTGCTGCTATCCAACGACAGATATTGAAATAGAACTCGCCTAGGGCCTGATGAGCTTTACCCTTCATTTTTACAGCGGTTTATATGCCATTTAGGTAAGGTGGACGTTTGCAGGTCTGATGAGACTACATCAAAAACGTCCAACGTAACACAAATGGCCTTTTTTTTAAAAATGACTAAAGGCCTGGTCAAAGTCACTGACCAAATCCTCAAAGTCTTCAATACCAATAGACATGCGGATCATGTTGTCGTTAACCCCCATTTGCTTTCTCTGCTCTGCACTGCTCTCAAAATAAATGGTAGATGCAACCGGTAAAGCTAAGGTGCGGGTATCGCCTAAGTGAGTTGCGCAGATAACTAATTTTAATTGATCTAAAAACGCAATCGGATCGATTCCATCGGCTAAATCTAAACTCAGAATACCACCAAAGCCTTTAAACAGCTCTTTAGCACGAGCGTGCTGGGGATGGTCAGCTAACCCAGGATAATACACCTTGGCTATTTTAGGATGTGACTGTAAATACCTTGCTAAACGCAAAGCGTTATCACAAATTCTTTGTGTTCTGAGTACTAACGTTTCTAAACCTACCGAAATAGCATGAGCGGAGTCAGGGGCAAGCGTCCCGCCCATATCTCGTAAGCCCCTTTTGCGAATTTGGGTTAATCCCCATTGCGCCACAGCGGCTCCTCGATAAATGTCGAGTATATTGTCGAATTTTGACCAATCAAACGTCCCACAATCTACGACTGCACCGCCTAAAACATTGCCATGTCCAGCGATATACTTAGTCAAAGAACTGATAGTCAGCGAAGCCAATACTGATTTTGCATCAAATAAATTGGGTGGTGTCATCGTGGTATCAATAATAAACAACAGTTGATTCGCTGAGCACCACCGTCCAATAGCAGTCAAATCTGCAACCTGCGTAACAGGGTTAGCGATAGTTTCTAGAAACACCGCTTTAGTATTGACTTGTAGGACCTTTTCAACTTTTGTTAAATCAGTCACATCTACAAAACTAAGTGATATCCCTAAGCTTTCCATTGTTTCGGTTAAACTACGGGTATTGCCAAATAAAAACCGACTTAGAATGAGATGATCGCCAGCTTTGAAAAGACTCAGCATAGTCGCGGTAATAGCGGCCATGCCGGTTGCAAACGTAACCGCCCCTGCACCACCTTCTAAATTATTGAGAATATTTTGTAGTGCCACTGTTGAAGACGATGATGAACGAGAATAAACATGTCCAGTTTGTTTTCCTTGAAATACATCAACCAACTCTTGAGCACGTTTAAATTCAAATAGTACTGAATTATTTGTCGCTTGATGAACAGCGCCACTTTCAGGTTGATTTATTAAACGGTCTGCGTGGATCAGGCGAGTGGTGAAGCCTTTGTTATTCAATCTTTATCTCCAATTTGAGGTACAACGATGGTGGCCACTTTGTCAGGAAACTTGGCCTCAACATCATTAAAATATGTATAAATGCGATTTAGCTCATATTGAATATCATCACCGATAATCAGCGAAGGACCAAATTCAATCTGTTTTTTCTTATAATCAAATGCCACTAAAAAAACAGGCACTTGAGCTTTATAGGCAATGTGTAAAAATCCTGTTTTCCAACGCTCGACACGACTTCGAGTGCCCTCTGGCGCTAAACACAAAACCATTTTATCAGCCTTGCGCATTGCATCAGCCATTTGTTCGACTACGCCATGGGATTTTGAACGCTCTACGGGCACCCCGCCCCAACGCCGCATAAAATAACCAAAGGGGGGAACAAATAAATTGTGTTTTCCAAAAAAAGTGATTTTCAAGCGCAATGAAAACGCCACGGCTATACCAATAACAAAATCCCAGTTTGATGTATGAGGTGCAACGGCAATGATCATTTTAGGATGTCGAGGAAATTCCCCTGAAAAACTCCACCCCATTACGTTTAGGACTCGTTGGCCCAACCAACAACTAAATTTATTGCCTATTCTAGGAATTTCTTCTGCTAGGACAGGGATATTTAATGGTTTGCCCATTTAATTCTTTGCTTGTGCAATTTAAACTAGGACAATGTTCGCTTAACTAATACATTTTGTCGAGCCGCAGCCCCGTCTTATTGCTAAGCAAGTCGTAGGTAATTGACGTTATTTAATTTACAGGAAGATGATATTGAGACGTTTTTTAATTTTATTGTTTATTTTTAGTGCATTTGCCCACAGTCAACAAACCGCCCAAAATCTATTTAGTCAATATCAGTCGGCTCTCTATCAAATTCGAATAATAGAATTAGAGTCGGGTAACAAATCATCGATTGGCTCTGGTTTTCAAATTGATGCTCAAGGCAACATGGTCACTAATTACCATGTGGTATCTGAGTACGTTTATAACCCTGATAAATATCGGATTGAATATCTAACCATAAACGGTGACAGCGGCCCTCTCGAACTGATTAATTTTGATGTTGTTAACGATTTGGCCCTTGTTAGAAAAACCGAACTTGGAGAAACAGAAGATATTTTACCATTGGCGACTACGCTGCCCGATCAAGGTACCACCATATATTCACTGGGTAATCCGCATGATTTAGGTATGATTGTGGTGCCTGGCACCTTTAATGGCATTAAGAAAAATAGCTTTTATCAACGCATCCATTTTACCGGCGCCATCAACCCAGGCATGAGCGGGGGGCCAGTAGTGAACGAAAATGGTCAGGTGATGGGCGTAAATGTAGCAACGGCCGGGAACCAAATAGGTTTTTTGATCCCTCTGAGCAAAATTGAACATCTTGCCGCCAAACACGCTGATGCACCTCTACCTATTGATGAATTTAAAACTGCAATAGCGCAACAGCTTTTGGCTAACCAAACCGAGTTGTTTAGTAAATTACAAAATGCAGCATGGCAAATGGCCCCATTAGGCCGAGCCACTATTCCAGCTAAAGTAGGAGAATTTTTATCGTGCTGGGGTGATTCTAATACCAACGACGAAGACGCTTTGTTTTTATCCGTTGAAAACCGCTGCCGTTTAGATGAGCAAATATTTTTACATAGCGGTTTACGCAGTGGTGGGATTGAGTTGGAATTTGAGTGGCTAAACGGCCAAAAGCTCGGTGAAAACCGTTTTTACTCCTTGTATAACAGCAGTGTTATCGGCGCGGGCGCAGGTAATGCAGCGACCAAAACCGATGTAACAAACTACCAGTGTAAAAATAATAAAGTGACCAACAAACATAATGTCACGAGTAAAACAGTATTATGTATCAGAGCGTACAAAGAATTTGATGGGCTTTATGATGTCTTGTTTGTTGGAGCAACCTTGGATCATAAAGAACAGGGACTGATTAGTCATTTTACCTTAGCTGGTGTTGCCAAAGACTCTGCGTTACGTTTCATCAAACAATTTATGGATGCTGTAGAATGGCAATAGTATTAGAGCTTTTATCACGCAAAAACATTCCCCTTAAGCATTACAAATTTGAGCAAGACTATGTGTGCGTAGGTCGGGATTTTAACAATGACCTAAGACTTGATGATCCTTATGTTTGTCCCAGTCACATGCTGGTTGCTGTTGATCCAGAATCAGGCTTGTTAATGGTTAATGATTGCCAATCTACCAATGGCATTAAAATCAATAATAAGTTTGTGAATCAATCAACACTTAAACCTAACGATATAATTAAGATTGGCCGAACACGCCTCAGAATCATTGATACTAAGGCGCAATTACCCAAGGCAATGCCACTGAGTGAGTTGGAAGAAAACTTAAGTTGGTTGAACAAAGCCACTCTAGCGATGAGTTTAAGTATCGCGTGTTTAGGCTATTTATTATTCTCTAAATACATCAACACCGTGGCCGAGTTTAAATTAATTGCCGCCTTACCCAGTGAGTTAGGCCAACTGGCTGTCATTAGTTTATGGCCTTTGACCTTTGCAGTATTGGCTAAAGTAGTGAAAAAAGAGAGTCACTTAATAAACCAAATAAATTTGACTTTGATTGTCACCTTAGTGTTTTTTGTGCTGAATTTGTTGCAGTCATTTTTCATGTTTAACGTCAATCCGGGAAGTTGGTTTGCGTGGGTAGAATTGCTCATCGTGGCCTTCATTATAATGGCTTTTATTTGGCTTAGCTTGTTTGTGGCCTTCCATCAACCCACAGCTAAGCGCAATGCCATTACTTTATTTATGTCCACTTTAATACTTGCTCCCTTAGTCCTTTTTGGCTTTTTCAATGAAGAAGACTTCAGTAGCCGCCCTGATTACGATTTAACGCTGCTACCACCCGCATACAATATTACGGGCTCTGTTGAAACAAGCGCTTTCATAGAAAGCAGCGAATCGTTATTTAGCCGTGTAGACAAACAAAAAGAGTTATAGCCAGCGATCATTTATGTGTATCGTTTTTGTGGCGATTGAACAGCATCCACGTTATCCGCTCATTATTGCGGCTAATAGGGATGAGTTTTTTAATCGCCCCACTCTCCCATCCCATGTTTGGGGACCATCTCGTAATATAGTATCAGGCATTGATCAGGAAGCTGGCGGTACATGGATGGGCGTAAATAAAGCGGGTTATTTGGCTGCCTTAACCAATATTAGAGCACCACAGACACTCAAGCCACATGTCAAAAGTCGTGGCGAATTGGTAAGTCACTATCTTCAACAGCCTACTACTAATTATCAGCAAGCTTTGGAACAATCACGACAAGACTTCAACGGCTACAACTTACTCTTCGGACACTGGAAGAATCTTTACGTTTATAATAACCATCTCAATCATCTTACTCACTTAAAAAAAGGTTTTTACGGTTTATCAAACGCCAGTTTAAACAGCCCTTGGCCTAAATTAGTAAAGGGGCTCGCTCGCTTAAAAACCTACTTTGAGAATACAACCCAAGATCCAGAGCATATTATTGATAAGCAACTATTTGAACTATTACGAGACCCCAACAAAGCCAATGAAAATGAGTTACCTAAGACAGGTATCCCGATGGAATGGGAGCGCAAACTCTCATCGATATTTATTCAGGCCGATCATTACGGGACTCGCGCCTCGACAGTATTAAAAATTGATACAAATCAGAAAGTAAGCTGGTGCGAGCATACCTACAACAGCGGCGCTGTGTGTATTTCTGAACAAAACTACCAATTTGATATAAATTAGTTACTATTTCTCTCGAAATTTTTAATGTCGATGGCATAATGACCGCCCTAACCTGCCTATCATCTTGAGTTTTTGAGGAACCCTATGTTTGAAGTACTACCACAACTTCCCGCCGATCCTATATTGGGCCTATCAGCTGCATTCAAGGCTGATCCCAACCCCCTAAAGATTGATTTAGGTGTAGGTGTTTATAAAGATGAAAATGGCCAAACCCCGATTGTCACCGCCATCGCTAAAGCACAAAAGATTTTGCTCGAGACCGAAACATCTAAGACTTATATACCTGCACAGGGCGTACAAGGTTATATTGACGGCTTAACTGAATTGTTGCTTGGTAAAGCAAATCCAGCCGTATTAGAAAACCGTGTCGCTGCGGTACAAGCTCCTGGCGGTTGTGGAGCGCTGCGTATTTTATCTGAGCTAATCAAGCGCTGTAATGCAGAGACGACAGTGTGGGTGAGCGATCCAACATGGGCTAATCATATTCCATTGATCGGTAATGCGGGTTTAAAAATTGAAACCTATCCTTATTTCGATAAAGACCAAGCCAGTATACGTTTTGATGCCATGGTTGAATCTCTTGAAAATGTAAAATCAGGTGATGTCGTACTTTTACACGGGTGCTGCCACAACCCAACGGGAGCTGATTTAACCAAAGAGCAATGGCAGGTGGTTCTAAAATTAGCCCAGAAAACCGGGTTTATCCCTTTTATCGACGTGGCCTATTTAGGGTTTGGTGATAGCTTAGAAGATGATGCTTACGGTACTCGCTTGTTAGTAAACAACCTTCCTGAAGTTATTATTGCCGCTTCATGTTCTAAAAACTTTGGTTTGTACCGCGAGCGAGTGGGTTTAGCGTTGATGGTCACGCAAAATAGTACGACACGAAACGCGATTCAAACTCAGATCCAATCAATTGCACGAGCAATATACTCCATGCCCCCTTCGTACGGTGGTGCTTTAGTTGATATCGTATTAAACACTGCTGAATTGCGTGCCGAGTGGATCAGCGAAGTGGATATGATGCGTAACCGTATGCAGGATTTGAGAGCACTTTTAGTCAGCAAGTTGAAAGAATATGGTGCTAAACGTGATTTTGATTTTGTTAATCGTCAAAAAGGCATGTTCTCTTATTTATGTATTACCCCAGAGCAAGTAAGAGCGATGCGTGATAAGCACAGCGTTTATTTTGTTGAGTCTAGTCGAGTCAATATCGCCGGCATCAGCTTAAAAAATGTAGACAGCTTAGCCAAATCACTGGTTTCAGTGTTGTAAAATTAACATTTGAGCATTAAAAAACCGGCCATAATGAGCCGGTTTTTTATTACAAGATTTTATTATTCAACTGGTTTAGTATTTTCCACACGACTTTTGAGCTTTTGCCCTGGTCTAAATGTCACTACCCTACGTGCTTTAATCGGAATGTCTTCCCCTGTTTTTGGGTTACGTCCAGGTCTTTCATTTTTCTGGCGCAAATCGAAATTACCAAAGCCTGATAATTTAACTTGCTCTCCAGATTCTAAAGCTTCACGCACTTCTTCGAAAAAAGTTTCTACAAGATCTTTTGCATCTCGTTTATTAATACCCAACTTTTCAAATAAGTGTTCAGCCATTTCGGCTTTGGTTAACGCCATATCGTCAATCCCTCAAAGATGCCCCAAATTTCTCTGACAATTCCGTCAGAATACCATCAACAAATGTTTGAATTTCTTGTTCTTCAAGTGTTCTGGTTTTATCTTGTAATATTAAAGATATTGCTAAGCTCTTAAAGCCCGGAGCAATTCCCTTACCTCTGTACACATCGAACAAGTTTAGGCCAACTAATTGATTTGCGCCAAATTTTTCAATACAAGTCAATATTTCGCCAATAACTTTATCATCGTCTACTACGATTGCAATGTCACGTCGATTTGCTGGAAATTTTGAAATTTCTTTCGCTTGAGGTAGCTTTTTTAACCCTAGCTGAGCAATTTCTAATTCAAAAACAAAAGTTCGGCCATTAATACCCAATTTTTTCTCAAATTGAGGATGAATAGCGCCCATGTACCCAAGGCATAAGTCGCCACTAAATATGGCAGCAGATTGCCCTGGATGCAAAGCACTGTGTTTACATGCTTCAAATCTGAAATCCTTGCGACCGGTAACAGCCAGTAAACGTTCAACATCTGCTTTGAGGTCGAAAAAATCCACCGGCCGAGTCGTTTTATCCCAGTGTTCGTCGCTAACTAGCCCACTTACCACACCACCAATTACAGCTTGTTGCACGACACCGGTTTTTTCAGACGAGTCAGGGATAAAACGCAAGCCTGCTTCGAACAGTCTAACTCTGCCTTGTTGGCGTTTTTGATTGTAAGACACAGCCTGCAACAAACCCGTCCACAGACTTACGCGCATGCAAGACATTTCCACTGAAATGGGGTGAGGCAAAGTTAGGCCTGATAATTCAGGAAACAATAAACCTTGAATTTTGGGATCAACAAACGAATAGGTAATCGCTTCTTGGTAGTCGTTATCCACTAAACTTTGTTTTAACTGATTTATTTGAATCGCTTGTTCCTGATGTTTAGACATCTGTAAACTGGCAACTGGTGCAATGTTAGGTATTTGGTTGTAGCCATATACCCGAGCAATTTCTTCAATCAGGTCTTCTTCAATACTAATATCGAAACGATAAGCAGGAACGATTGCAGTCCATGTTGCATCTTTAAATGTAACCGCAAAACCAAGTCGGCTTAAAATCTCAGTCACCTTTGTTTGAGCAATTTCCAGGCCTAATACTTTTGTTAAACGTGATTGGCGTAAACTGACCTGCTTTTCTTGCGGGACGTTCTTTTCACTCACAGCTTCAACAATAGGTCCTGCCTGACCGCCCACTATATTAAGTAACAAAGTGGTCGCTCTTTCCATCGCAGTGCGCTGCAATTGTGGATCAATCCCACGCTCGTAACGATGAGAGGCATCGGTATGCAATCCATACAGTCTTGCCTTGCCACGGATTAAGTCAGGTGCAAAAAAAGCACTTTCTAAAAAGATGTTTCGAGTCGCTTCGGTGACCCCAGAGTTCAGCCCGCCAAAAATGCCCGCCATAGCTAAAGCTTGTTTTTCATCTGCAATAACAAGGGTTTCAGGTTTTAATGTCACTTCACTTTCGTCTAACAAGGTAAGCTTCTCATCTTGCTCAGCGTACCTGACAACCACATCACCTTGCAGCTTATCATTGTCAAAAGCGTGCATAGGATGACCTAACTCTAGTAAGACAAAATTAGTCACGTCAACTACCGGGTCGATACTTCTTACACCTGAACGACGTAATTTTTCAACCATCCATAAGGGAGTAATTGCATCTACGTTAATATTTTTAATGACACGCCCTAGATAACGTGGACAGGCTTCTGGCGCATCTAGGACAATATTACGAGTCTCTTCAATAGTGACGGTAGCAGCGTCTACTGAAGGTGAACATACCTCTGAGCTATTAAGTACACCAACTTCACGAGCTAAGCCCTTAATTCCAAGACAATCTGCTCGGTTGGGTGTTAAATCCACTTCAATGGAAATATCGTCTAATTGCAAATAATCGCGAATATCAACGCCAATTGGCGCATCGAGGGGCAATTCAATAATGCCATTGTGATCATCTGAAATACCTAATTCAGAAAAACTGCACAACATTCCCATTGAAGGCTGACCACGTAATTTGGCTTTTTTGATTTTAAAATCACCCGGTAAAATTGCCCCTACTCTGGCAACAGCTACTTTTAGGCCTTGACGGCAATTAGGCGCACCACAAACAATATCAATCAGTTCGTTTTCACCAACGTTGATTTTAGTCACACGCAGTTTATCTGCATCAGGATGTTGGCCACACTCAACAACCTCACCAACCACTACACCACTAAATTCACCAGCGACAGCATTCATACCATCGACTTCTAAACCGGCCATACTGAGTTGGTCTGACAACTGCTCACTGCTAATATTTGGGTTGACCCATTCCCTTAACCACTTTTCACTAAATTTCATATGCTCAACTCGACTTAATTAAATTGCTTAAGGAAACGTAAATCATTTTCAAAAAATGCACGTAGATCATTGACCTCATAACGCAACATAGTTAGGCGCTCTACACCCATACCAAAAGCAAAACCTGTATAGATTTCAGGATCAATGTTCACTGCTCTAAGCACATTGGGATGCACCATACCGCAGCCCAATACTTCTAACCATTTGCCATTTTTACCCATCACGTCAACTTCTGCTGACGGCTCGGTAAAAGGGAAATAAGAAGGACGAAAACGAACCTGTAAATCAGCTTCAAAAAAGTTATTCAGAAAATCATGCAAGATGCCCTTTAGTTCGGCAAAACTGACATTTTTATCAACCATCAACCCTTCTACTTGATGAAACATCGGTGTGTGTGTTTGATCGTAGTCGTTTCGGTATACACGGCCTGGCGAAATAATGCGTAAAGGCGGCTTTTCGGTTTCCATTGTTCTTATCTGTACGCCAGAGGTTTGAGTTCTTAACATCACATCTGGGTTAAAATAAAAAGTATCGTGGTCAGCGCGGGCTGGATGGTTAGCCGGAATATTTAAAGCATCGAAGTTATGAAACCCATCTTCAATTTCAGGGCCGGTTTTAACTTGAAAACCCAATTCATTAAAGAAACTCTCAATGCGATTAATTGTGCGGGTAACCGGATGTAGTCCACCCATGCCTAAACCACGACCGGGTAAACTCACATCAATTTTCTCACTGGCTAATTTCGTTTCTAGCTCAGCGCTGCGAAGTAAATCCCCTCGAGCTTGAATTAATTGCTGAATAAGATGTTTCGCGTCATTTATGCGCTGGCCAGCCGCAGGACGTTCTTCCGAAGTTAATTTTCCAAGGCTTTTAAGCTGCTCAGTTAACAGCCCCTTTTTACCCATAAAATCAACACGTACTAAATCCAAAGACACCGCATCTTGTGCCTCATTAATCTGTGCTTCGGCTTGTGCAATTATGGCATTGAGATCCATAGTTTCCCCAATTTGAATTAGATAATACGTATCTGATCTAGATACTTAAAAATGACCGGCAATTCTACACGATCACGATGTGAGCTCGCCACCGCTAAAAATAAAAAGTCTTGATAAATTAACGCTCTAACAGCAATTTTTACTTTTTCCAGTTCCAAAACGAAAAACGGCGAGCATCATGCTCGCCGTTTTCCGAAAGAACTTAAACTTAATGTTTAATATTAAGCTAATGCACCTTTAGCAGCATTTACTAATGCGCTAAATGCATTTTTGTCATGAACCGCGATATCGGCCAAAATCTTACGATCGATTTCAACAGAGGCTTTTTTCAAACCATTGATGAATCGGCTATAAGACAAACCGTTTTGACGAGCGGCAGCGTTAATACGTGCAATCCACAATTGACGGAATTGACGTTTTTTCTGACGACGGTCGCGATATGCATATTGACCTGCTTTAGTTACTGCTTGGACAGCAACACGATAAACTCGACTACGAGCTCCGTAATAACCTTTGGCTTGCTTCAGTACCTTTTTGTGACGGGCACGTGCTACAACACCACGTTTTACTCTTGCCATTGTTCAGTCTCCTCTTAAACGTACGGTAACATGCGTTGGATAAGTGCTGTATCCGACGTATGAACTAATTTTTTGCCACGTAAGTGACGTTTACGTTTAGAGCTCTTTTTTGTCAAAATGTGACGCAAATGAGACTGCTTGCTTTTGAAACGGCCTGAAGCGGTTTTTCTAAAACGCTTGGCTGCTCCACGGTTTGATTTCATTTTAGGCATTGCTAAAACTCCGCATTGTTAATGACTTAAAGTTTTGCAGAAACGATAAGTCTTGTGATTACAATGTAGTAAGGTGAGCCAGGGGGCAGAATCCTGATTACTTGTAGACCTTAACTACTTCTTAATTGGGGCGAGCACCATGATCATCTGACGACCCTCTACCCTGTTTGGGAAAGATTCGCAGTTTGCAATATCAGCTAAGTCGGTTTTAACTCGAGTTAATTGATTAATGCCGATCTCTTGGTGAGCCATTTCACGTCCGCGAAAACGAATCGTTACTTTAGCCTTATCACCCCCTTCTAGAAAGCGACGCAGGTTGCGCAGTTTTACCTGGTAATCGCCTTCATCAGTGCCAGGGCGAAATTTAATCTCCTTGACCTGAATTTGCTTCTGTTTTTTCTTTTGCTCTTTAAGAGACTTACTTTTTTCGAAGATGAATTTCCCGTAATCCATTACTTTGCATACGGGCGGCTCTGCATTAGGGCTAATCTCAACCAAGTCTAAACTTGATTGCTCAGCAGTTTCAATCGCTTCACGAATCGACACTACGCCAATTTGCTCACCATCTTTACCAACCAAACGGACTTCTTTTGCCGTTATTTCATCGTTAATCCGAGCTTTATTCGGATCTTTAGCCTTAATGTTAGCGCCTTTAATATGTCATTCCTCCACGAAATTTATCGGATTTGTTTGTTTGCGACCTCAGCACCTGCGTGCTGTATAAATGCCTCTATAGACATCTTTCCAAGGTCATCACCCTTGCGTGAACGCACTGCAATTTCGCCGGTTTCCATTTCTTTATCACCAACTACTAACAAATACGGGACACGCTTGAGCGTATGCTCGCGGATTTTAAAGCCAATCTTCTCATTTCTCAAGTCAGACTTTGCTCTAAATCCACTTTCTTTCAGTTTTTTTACCACATTTTGACAATATTCAGCTTGATTGTCGGTAATATTCATTACGACTGCTTGAGTAGGAGCCAACCATAAAGGAAACAGCCCCGCATACTCTTCAGTTAAAATACCAATAAAACGTTCAATCGAACCCAGTATTGCTCTGTGGATCATTACTGGAACTTTTCTTTCACCATTTTCAGCCACATAAGTTGACCCTAAACGACCTGGCATGGAAAAATCGAGCTGTACTGTACCACATTGCCAAGCGCGATCTAAACAATCATGCAAAGTAAATTCTATTTTAGGTCCATAAAAAGCACCTTCGCCCGGTAAATAGCTAAATTCAATGTTTTTGCTCTTCAATGCGTCAGCTAAAGCGAGCTCTGCTTTGTCCCACATTTCTTCGCTACCGACACGCTTTTCTGGGCGAGTAGACAATTTCACTTCGATTTCTTCAAAACCAAAGGTCTTGTACGTATCGTAGATCATATCAATACAACCGCCGACTTCTGCCAACACTTGTTCTTCGGTACAGAATATATGTGCGTCATCTTGGGTAAAACCACGGACTCGCATTAAACCATGCAAGGCCCCAGAGGGTTCGTTACGGTGACAACAGCCAAACTCAGCCATACGCAACGGTAAATCACGATAAGACTTCAAACCTTGGTTAAAGATTTGCACATGACCTGGGCAGTTCATGGGTTTAATAGCGTATTCACGTTTTTCTGATGTGGTGGTAAACATCGCATCAGCATATTTTTCCCAGTGACCTGAGCGTTCCCACAACGACCGATCCATCATTAACGGACCTTTAACTTCGTCGTAATCGTAGTTACCTAGTTTCTCCCGCACGAATTTTTCGAGCTGAGTGTAAATAGTCCAACCATCGTTATGCCAAAACACCATACCGGGTGCTTCTTCTTGCCAATGGAATAAGTCTAAAGCCTTACCAATTTTTCTGTGGTCACGCTTTTCAGCTTCTTCTAAACGTTGTAAATATGCCGCTAGTTGTTTTTTATCTGCCCACGCTGTGCCATAAATTCGTTGCAACATTTTATTGTCGCTATTTCCACGCCAATAAGCACCGGCTACTTTCATCAATTTAAAGTGTTGGCAGAAACGCATATTAGGCACGTGAGGACCACGACACATATCAGTGTATTCTTCATGATGATACAAAGCGGGTGAGCTGTCTTTTGGTATATTTTCATCCAAGATTTGCATCTTATACATCTCACCGCGCTGCTCGAAGGTATCGCGTGCTTCCTGCCAACTCACGGCATTTTTAACAACGTCGTAATTTGTCTTTGCCAATTCAAGCATGCGTTTTTCGATCTTGATTAAATCCGCTTCATTTAACGGTGTTTCTAAGTCAACATCATAATAAAAGCCGTTATCGATAACTGGACCTATTGCCATTTTAACATCTGGATAAAGTTGCTTGATTGCATGGCCAATTAAGTGAGCACAAGAATGTCGAATGATTTCGATCCCTTCTTGGTCTTTAGCGGTAATGATTTGCAAGGTCGCATCTTGCTCTATCAAGTCACAGGCATCGACTAAATTACCATTTACTTTGCCAGCAACGGTGGCTTTAGCTAGACCTGGACCAATATCAAGGGCAACATCTAAAGTAGATACAGACTTATCGAATTGACGTTTACTACCGTCGGGAAGTGTAATTATGGGCATATAAATTCCTTACGCAGTGGTGACACCTACCAAGCGCCACGTGCAAATGGGAAAGCATCGAGAGCTCAACTCTTATTGCTATTCATAAAAAAACACCCTTTTAGGGTGTTAAGATAACACGCTCTGTTACCATCAGAGCAAAATGTGATTATACAAATAAGAGAGTACCCGATGCAACGCACAATCACGTTTAGCAGTAAGATAGCGATTTTGCTGTTGTATTTTAGTCTCGTTATGAGCGCCCATAGTCAAGAGTGGCAAATAGAAAAATCTTCTGGACAAACCCAGATTTCAAGTCGTCAATTGGTCGAAAACAGCGAGAAGCAAGCCGAAAAAGAAGTGAAAGCAACAACGGTAGTCAAAGCGTCAAGCGCTTCTTTACTAGCATTGTTAGATGACACAGCCAACGCCCCTGAATGGATAGACAACTGCTTAGAGGTAAAAGTACTAGCGGGAGCTACTTCAAATACTAAAATAGTAAGAAGTACTTTTGCTGCGCCGTGGCCATTACAAAACCGGGATATGGTTATTCAATCAGTGACCAAGGTTAATGCGGACTCTATTTTCATAGAAGTAACAGATGCAGGTCAGCTGTACCCTGAACAAAATAACACTGTGCGTATGACTCATATTCGCGGCTTGTGGACTGTGACGCAATTATCCCAAGAGCTAGTCAGAATAACGTATCAAGGTTCAGGTAATGCTTCTGGCAAAGTGCCAACCTGGCTTGCCAATAAAGTATTAGTTGATTCAACGTTTTCGACATTTTTGCGATTAAACAAGATCATAACCGAGCAGAGCTATCAGAGAGGCCTAATTACTCCTTAATCTAATGAACTACCTTGAAATAGCGTAATCGAACATACAAAAATGAAAGCTCGACCATAATTAGGCAAAACGCTTATTGCTGGAGCAAATTATGTGGCATTTTATTAGCGAAGAAATATCTAAAAGTATCAACAAAGATTTTATTTGTGACGACATCAGAGAAATCAGCTCTGGTCATTCACACAAGGCATTCAAAATCACAGATGGTAGATCTCGATACTTTGTGAAAACGAATCAAAAATCCTATTTGCCCCATTTTGAATCTGAAATAGATGGTTTAACGCATCTTTCCAAAGCCCAGCTATTTAGGCTACCCAAAATAATTTGCTCAGGTGTTGTTGCTGATAAAGCCTTTCTGGTCTTAGAGTTTTTGACCCTAAGCGAAGGTACTACAGAAAACTGGTTCCAATTCGGTCAACTACTCGCACAACAACACCAAACGCACACGCAAAATATGTACGGTTGGCAAGAAGATAATTATATCGGTTTAAGCCCGCAGCCCAATAAGTGGAATAAAAAGTGGTGTCAGTTTTTTGCTGAGCAACGCATCGGTTTTATGCTGCAGTTATTGGCAGAAAAAGGCAAAAACTTGGCTAATATCGATAAGATAGTCGCCGCAGTTTTCAAATTACTTGCCGGACATGTGCCTGTTGCCAGTATGTTACACGGTGATTTTTGGTCAGGTAACAGTGGATTTCATAAAGGTCTTCCCACCCTTTTTGATCCCGCTTTGTACTACGGTGATCGTGAAACCGATATTGCCATGAGTGAACTATTTGCGCGCTTACCCACCGCTTTTTATGAGGGTTACCAAGCAACATGGCCTTTGGATCCGGGTTACGAATATCGTAAACCTGTGTATCAGCTTTACCACGTGCTCAACCATGCGCTAATTTTTGGTGAGCACTATATTCAGTCAGCCCAAGCTATCTTAAAAAATATGGAACAATAAAATGACTTTATTCTTAAAAGGATGTCACGTTATCCTAGCGTTATATTAACCAAATATAGCCAAATTAATGAGTCCTAAAGTGATGTTAGTTACCGGTGGTGCAAAACGAATCGGCGCCACTACCGTCCAATATTTCCACCAATTAGGTTGGAATATCGTCTTACATTTCAATCATTCTAAAGAACAAGCCCTCGCCCTAAGTGAAGAGTTAAACGCAGGGAGAGCCAATTCAGTCAAAGTCGTACAAGGCTCGTTATCCACTATTGCTGACACCGAAGCGGTGGCTGTTCAGGCAATAAATGCCTACGGTAAATTAGATGCGCTAGTTAATAATGCTTCAGCCTTTTATCCCACCCCCATCGGTTCAATCACTGAAAATGATTGGCTAAATCTAGTGGGCAGTAATATGCAAGCCCCTTTGTTTTTAGCGCAATACTGCACACCCAGTTTACAGCAAAATAATGGGGCAATAATAAACATGGTCGATATCCATGCAAGTCATCCACTAAGAAGCCATACTCTTTATTGCATGGCTAAATCGGCTTTAATCACTATGACCCAATCCTTAGCGCAAGAGCTGGCCCCAAAGGTAAGAGTCAATGGTATTGCCCCTGGCGCAATTTTGTGGCCAGAATCCTCCTTACTGGATGAGGAAAAAGAAAAAATACTCAAACAGATCCCCCTGCAAAAATTAGGGTCAATGATCGACATTGCTAAAGGGATCGAGTATTTGGTCAATGCAAGTTATGTCACCGGCCAAATCTTAACCATAGACGGAGGTCGAAGCATCGCTTCTAATGAAAAAGCATAAGCAGAGGTAAATAACATGAATATGAAACACACCATTATTAGTTGCCCTCACTGTGGCCACCCGGTGCATCTAGATCTTGATTTTTGTGAAGGAGATCAAGACTATTTTGAAGATTGCGCAAATTGCTTTAGTCCAATTCACCTCAATATGCATATAAATGACCTGTCTAAGAAATTAGAACTAGCCGTGAGTGCAGATGACGAGCAATTATATTAAAGCGACACACCAATCACACATTAAATACATTCTTTTATGGTTATCAGCCAGTATATTGGTAGCCTGCAATTCACAGCATCAATTAGCTAATAATATACAAAGCTATCAGCAGCGAATGGCCTCAGTACTTGAACAAACTGAAGCCAACTTCAATGACGTCCTTTTACCGCCATATCCTGCCTTAACAGAGCTGCGTCAACAGACCCAAAACACCTCTATAAAACTCACTGAGTTTTACGAATTAAAACATTGTCAGCTTTCCAGTGTCATAGCGGTGCGCAACACCACTCTGGGTAAAGTACAACTGCCTTCTACACGATTTATCTACGAGAAAACAGTTACTAAAGCTCTGGAAGCCTGCATTTTAGAAACACGAGATACAGACTTAAAAGCAAAACTGAATATCTGGTTAAACCGCAAACAACAAAGTGTCAGACATGCTTGGACTGACATGCTGCAGACCAGCTCAGAAATAAAACAAGGAATGAGTGCCAATAATGGTTTTATTGAGGGAGATGAAAATGATGGTTTAAGTGACACCATCGCGGCTTTGACTTTTTTTGAACAAAGTATTGAAAGCACTGATCTCAGCTCAGCTGAATTAGAAAGCCATCTTAAAAAGTTCGCTCAACTTTCATTGTTGGCTAAATTGTGGCGCAGTCAAACCTTACTTGCCAACAATATTGAAAATACCACCAAGTGGCTCGAACAACAGGCAGTTGGAGAGATGTGCACCACCGAATCGTCACACAATAAACAAAAAATCTCCTACTTAAATAACGTGTTTCAGTTATTCTTTATAGAAAAAATTCAAGTAGTAGCAAGTCAGGTCAACTATTACCACTATCAGCTTAATCCTGTCCTTGACCGACTGATACAAAATCCACACCTATCCAAGTCATTCACTCACTATATTGCACTACAACACCATCAACACTTCGGCCACTATCAAGTAGCAATGAAAAAACATATTGAATATTGGCAAACACTGTACCGCTCGTGTCATCTCAAACCAGGAAAATGAGTTAACGCAAACTCAAATCGCGTTCGTCATCCCTTATTAACGCGCGAAAATTAGTAAATCGTTTAATTGTCCAGCAACTAATCTACTTTAGTGTAAAAAGAACTTGCAGAGACTAAAGTGCATCGTTATTATACGCGCCGCTTAGAGGGGAACAGACCAACAAGCATCTGCAAAATACAACCGTAGCTCAGTTGGTTAGAGCACTACCTTGACATGGTAGGGGTCGGTGGTTCGAGTCCACTCGGTTGTACCAATTCTAAAGGCGTTCAGCCCTCGCATAGTTTGCTAAAATTCCTGATTTACACCTAAATTTCTGCCAGTTTACTTCAGCCAACTTGCATACGCTTCACAGCACATCAATCTACCAGTTTCTTCGCCTATCGATATTCTACATTACGGTTTAGACCTTTTTTAGCTCAAGCGCACCAACTGCCTATTTTATACCTCGCGTATTTATTCTGTTTTTAGCTCAATGGGTATCACCTTTTACTTTCCTATGTGCGATGGCGTACCGACTTTATCGTCTCTACTCGTCATGATTTATGGGTAAAACGTGGGTTTACACAAAGCTCGTCGAAAAAATAGTAATAAGCTCTTTGGGGGATGGAACGATATGACGCCTTTAGCCAAATCAAAAAACAAACTTTTATCAACGCAATCAGAACAACATGAAGACATTTCACCAAACAATGAAATGAATCAAGGTGTGGTGATTTCAATTCGTGGAAGTGTGGTAGACGTGCGTTTTGATAAACATCTTCCGGCCATTCATACCCTATTGCACGCGGGTGCAAACCAAGGCATTACGATTGAAGTATTGGCTCAGCAAAACGCTCATGTGGTGCGCGGTATTGCCCTAACCCCCACCCAAGGTTTGGCCCGAGGTATGTTGGTAGAAGATACGCAAGGCCCCTTAAAAGCTCCCGTGGGCAAAGCCATTTTATCACGCATGTTTGATGTTTTTGGGAATACTATCGACCAGCAAGAACCTCTACAGGACATCGCATGGCGCTCAGTTCATCGTGCTCCGCCGCCCCTGGCTCGGCGCTCAACTCAGTCTGAAATTTTTGTCACTGGTATCAAGGTCATCGATATTTTAATGCCACTTGAACGCGGCGGTAAAGCGGGCTTATTTGGTGGTGCTGGCGTGGGTAAAACCGTATTACTGACCGAAATGATCCACAACATGATTGGCCATCAACAGGGCGTCAGTATTTTTTGTGGTATTGGTGAGCGCTGCCGTGAAGGTGAAGAGTTATACCGTGAAATGAAAGCTGCCGGTGTACTGCCAAATATGGTGATGATGTTTGGGCAAATGAACGAGCCGCCTGGTGCTCGATTTCGTGTAGGACACGCCGCGCTGACTATGGCTGAATATTTTAGAGACGATGAACATCGTGACGTCTTGCTGCTGGTTGACAATATATTTCGGTTTATTCAAGCAGGTATGGAAGTGTCTGGTCTCATGGGGCAAATGCCTTCACGCTTGGGTTATCAACCCACTATGGGCACCGAACTTTCGCAACTCGAAGAGCGCATTGCTAATACCGATAGTGGTGCGATTACCTCAATTCAAGCGGTCTATGTGCCTGCAGATGATTTTACTGATCCTGCAGCGGTGCATACCTTTTCTCATCTATCCGCCTCGATAGTCTTATCCCGTAAACGTGCCAGTGAAGGCTTATTTCCGGCGATTGATCCCTTGCAATCTAGCTCTAAAATGGCCACGCCAGGAATAGTGGGTGAACGTCACTATCAGTTAGCTCAACAAGTGCGTCGTACCCTCGCCCAGTATGCTGAACTTAAAGACATTATCGCCATGCTTGGACTTGAACAACTCTCTACCGAAGACCGTAATTTGGTTGCCCGTGCGCGCAGACTCGACCGATTTTTAAGTCAACCCTTTTTCACCACCGAAAAATTTACCGGAATCAAAGGGCAGCTTGTTAGCCTTGAAGATGCGCTAGGCGGCTGCGAGCGAATTCTTAACGATGAGTTTAAAAATTTACCCGAAAGTGCTTTTTACATGATAGGCAAAGTGGATGAAGCCATGGCAAAGGCCGCATCCCAAAAACAGCCTAATTCTGGCACAAATAAAAGTCCCAAAGAGCACGGTAAAACAACAGAGGGTGCCGGCCACCATGCAGCTTAAAATACTACTGCCTTTTAAGATCCTGTTAGCGCAAAGTCAGGTGTTAAGGATTGTTGCTGAAACCAGCAAGGGTTCTTTTGGGCTACTACCTCATCGCTTAGATTGTGTCGCAACGTTGGTTCCGAGTATTTTGATCTACCATAGCGCCACCGATGGCGAAAAATGGGTCGCTATCGATGAAGGGATATTAATCAAAACTGGTTCTGAGGTTTTTATTTCAGTGCGTCGTGCCCTTATAAGCTCTGATCTTAGGCAACTACATGAGTTGGTTGAGCAAGAATATCAGAGCGTGAATGAAGAAGAGCAAAGCATGCGCTCGGTCATGGCTAAGTTAGAAAGTGGCTTTTTACGACGCTTCTCAAGCTTCGACCAACAATGAATGCTCAAGATAACAAAGCAAACCGAGAAAATAATAACAAGCAAGACTTTGCTCACCAGTTTAGGAAAAAAGTAATCCGTAAACTGCAGGCTCAGGATAACAAGTCAACAAATGTCTGGTTTGGCTTAGGCATGATGGGGCTGATTGGTTGGTCGGTAACCGTCCCCACTCTCCTTGGCGCAGCTCTTGGTGTATGGATAGATAATCAACAAATAGGCCAACACTCTTGGACGCTTGCCCTGCTTGCTGCCGGTTTAACGATAGGGTGTTTTAACGCCTGGCACTGGGTAGCAAAAGAAGATAAAGCCATGCATGAACAACAGGAGGACAGCAATGATAACAACCCGCAAAATTAATAGAAACCAAAGGCCACTTCTATGAACACCCTGCTCACTCTGAGTTTGGTTTTTGTGGCAGGAGGCCTACTTAGCCTATTCTTTTTTGCGGGTTTGTTATTCACCGTCAGGCTCACTATTAAGCAAGGTTTACAGTCTAGTTTCACTGGGCTGTGGCTCATGATTAGCTTTTTACTGCGCAGCACGTTGGTCATTGGGCTGCTCTACTGGATTGGACAAAATCAGTGGCCGCGCATCGCTGTTGCTATGCTCGGTTTTATCATCATGCGCTTTGTTTTACTCCATTGGCTAGGCACTTCATCATCAACACATCCCCCTTTAAAAAATCGGGAGGTCAGACATGCGCCTTAGTCCTGATCAGATGATATTTTGGCAATTTGGGTGGCTTACGCTCAATGGCACTATCGTATTTACTTGGGTAATAATGCTCATTCTGTTGGTGAGTTCAGCACTTATTACCCGCAACCTGTCTGTAAACCATCAACGATCACGCTGGCAAAACTTATTAGAAATAATCGTGACCTCAATCGGAACACAAATCGAAGAGGTAGGACTACAAAACAGCAAAAAATACCTAGGTTTTCTGGGAACTCTCTTTTTATTTGTTGCCACAGCGGCATTACTCACCATTTTTCCAGCATATGAGCCCCCCACAGGCTCCTTATCCACTACCATAGCACTTGCGCTGTGTGTCTTCGTGGCAGCGCCGCTTTATGGCATAGCTGAGAAAGGCTTAGGCGCTTACCTCAAATCTTATATGCAACCCACCATGATAATGTTGCCTTTTAACATTATCAGCGAAATATCCCGCACTCTTGCGCTGGCGGTGCGTTTATTTGGCAACATGATGAGTGGTGGCATGATTCTGGCCATTTTGCTCACCATTACCCCTTTTATCTTTCCTATCGTGATGACCCTACTCGGCCTACTTACAGGAATGGTTCAGGCTTATATTTTTAGTATTTTGGCGGCGGTATATATCGCTGCAGCAACCCAAGTTAAAAACCCAACGCTTCAAGGCAAAACATCATTCAATCAACCCAAGACTTAAGGACAATAAATGGATAGCATGACCCTAATCGCGATGGTTTCGATCATCACCGCCGGACTCACCATAGCCATAGGTGTTATCGGCCCCTCTCTGGGCGAAGGTAAAGCTGTTGCCACGGCCTTAAGCGCCTTGGCCCAGCAACCTGATGCCTCAGCAACGATTACCCGCACCCTGTTTGTCGGCTTAGCCATGATCGAATCTACCGCGATTTATTGTTTTGTGGTCTCCATGATTTTGATCTTTGCCAATCCATTTTGGAACTTCGCCATTGCGCTTGGGGCAGGACATTAAACCATGCTAATTGACTGGTTCACTGTTGGCGCACAAGCCCTTAATTTTTTGTTGTTAGTGTGGTTAATGAAACGCTTTTTGTACCAACCTATCCTCAATGCGATTGACGCCCGAGAAACCTTAATTGCAAAAAAGCTCGCAGATGCCCAAAGCCAACAGACATTGGCAAAGCAAGAACGTACTGAATTTGAGCAAAAAAATGCCCAATTTCAACAAGAACGAGCTAAACGACAAAATGAAATGAGTGAAGCGCTAAAAACTGAGCAAGAGCGCCTGCTCAAAGAAGCCGGTCAAGCAGCCGATGACTTAACAAACAAACGCATGGCAGCACTGCAAAACGAGGCACAGACATTGTCACTCACCTTGCGTCAGCAAACTAAAGAAGAGGTATTTGCGATAACACGGAAAACCTTATCTGAATTAGCCAGTGCTGAGCTTGAACAAGCCATTGTTAAAATCTTCTGCACCCAATTAAGTGCCCTAACAGATGGTGCTAAAACTAAACTCGCTCACGCATTAAGCGGCGCAGATAAATCTCTTACCACAAGCAAGCCCGCTATCGTACGCAGTGCTTTTGCACTGCCTCAAGATCAGCAATGTATTATTCAAAAAAGCCTCAATGAAGCATTTCATGCAGATATTGCATTATGTTTTGAAACCTCTCCACAACTTGTCAGTGGTCTTGTCTTATTAGCTAATGGCGAAAAACTGGCTTGGTCAATTGATAGTTATTTACACGAAATGGAACAAAACATGACTCATCTCATCAGCGCTCAGCAAAAGCCAAAAGATACTGCGCAAACTAAAACCAAAAACCAGAACAAAGCTGAGTCTCAAGCAAGCACTGACATCACCCTGTCAGCCAAGGAAAATTAGACATGGTAGACCTCGCGTTACAAGACATTTTTTCTGAGGTATTTAGTGATTTAGCTCTAGGGAGACAACATTTTCACCCCCCATTTAGTCCTCGCGAAATTGGCACAATTACCTCGGTATCTACCGGTATTGCCATGGTATCAGGGCTGCCTAATGTAGGTTTTGAAGAATTACTCATTTTTCCTGGTGGTGTATTTGGTATTGCCTTTAATGTGGATGAAGATGAAATTGGCGTAGTACTGTTGGGTGAAAGTTGGCTGTTGCAAGCGGGGGATGAGGTTGAGCGCTCAGGCCGAGTCATGGACGTGGTGGTGGGCGACAGTTTGTTGGGTCGGGTTATCGATCCACTTGGTCGAACACTTGATAATAAAGGCTCATTACATAGTAGTCATCGTTTGCCCATCGAGCGCCCTGCCGCTGCCATCATGGATCGGGCACCGGTTACCGTCCCCTTGCAAACAGGTTTAAAGGTGATTGATGCCTTGATACCCATTGGCCGTGGTCAACGAGAATTAATTTTAGGTGACAGGCAAACCGGTAAAACAGCCATTGCCATTGATACCATTCTCAACCAGCGTGGGCAAAACGTATTGTGTGTCTATTGTGCCATTGGTCAGCGGGCCTCTGCGGTAGCGAATGTGGTAGCTACATTACAAGAAAAGGGCGCAATGGATTACACCGTTGTCATCGTTACCGAAGGCAATAATCCTCCTGGCCTTACGTATATCGCGCCTTACGCAGCCACCAGCATTGCTGAGTATTTTATGGAAGCCGGCCGTGATGTACTCATCGTCTATGATGATCTAACTCACCATGCTCGCGCCTATCGAGAATTATCCTTACTCTTACGCCGCCCACCTGGACGCGAAGCCTTTCCCGGTGACATTTTTTATATTCATTCGCGCCTGCTTGAACGGGCTACCCATTTAAATGAGGCGCGTGGCAGTGGCTCGCTTACTGCCCTGCCTATTATTGAAACCGAGGCGCAGAATATTTCTGCCTATATTCCCACCAATCTAATTTCCATTACTGACGGACAAATTTATCTATCACCGTCCCTTTTCGAGCTGGGTATACTGCCTGCAGTTGATGTAGGTAAATCGGTGTCACGAGTGGGCGGAAAAGCACAGCGGGCAGCTTACCGAGCGGTCGCCGGTGACCTTAAACTAGCCTACGCTCAATTTGAAGAGCTCGAAACCTTTGCACGCTTTGGTGCACGTTTAGACGAAGATACCCGCAGTACAATTACCCATGGGCAGCGGATCCGTGCCTGTCTTAAACAGTCCGAATCGGCGCCCGTATCTGTTCCTGCGCAAATCGCTATTTTACAGGCATTAAGCGCTAAACTGTTTGACGATGTGAGCATAGATAAGATGACCGCAGCGCAACAGGCCGTTATTCAGGCGGCAGTGAATATTTCAGCACAAATAAGCGCCCGTTTTGTCAGTCCTGATACATTACAAGATGACGACCGCGATGCCATCATTGCTTTGGCTCGGGGCGCTATTACGCCCTTTATGACAGAGGCTGAAAACAATGCTAAGGCAGATTTAGCGTGAGCGATACCCTAGAAAGTGTGCGCCGCAAAATAAGCAGTGCAGGTGATTTACACGCCGTAGTGCGCACCATGAAAACCTTGGCGGGGGCCAATATCGGACAGTACGAACAATCCGTTCACGCCTTAGCCGATTATTACCGAACGGTAGAGTTGGGTTTGAGCATCGGTTTAGCCCATCCCGGACTTCCCTTCTTTGATCCCCTTCCACAGCAACAGCCCAATCCTCGACAAAATCATGCCACTGTTTGCCATGTAGTCGTGTTTGGTTCAGATCAGGGGTTGGTAGGACAATTCAATGACGCCATTGCTCGTTTTGCCCTTGCGGCACTGCCTTCATTACCCGGCAAGGTGCAGCTTTGGGCGGTGGGCAGTCGGGTGCATGCGCGCCTTGGCGAATCGGCTTTGCCCCTAATGGCTCCTTTTAATGTGCCATTATCAGTCAATGCCATTACACCCTTGGTTGGACAAATTTTGCTGCATACAGCAACACCACAAACCTTGGATAATGCCAGCGAGTTGCACCTTTTCTATAACAGCCCAAGTGAAAGTGAAATATACCAGCCCGTTTGTCAGCAACTGTTACCCTTAGACACACACTGGCTAAACAAATTGCGGGCCCACGCTTGGCCAACAAAAAACTTACCTGAATTGCTCGGTGACCCACGAACAACTTTACAAGCACTGATCCGCGAATACCTATTTGTTTCACTTTTTCGCGCAGCGGCCGAATCATTAGCAAGTGAAAATGCTAGCCGTCTTGCGGCTATGCAGCGAGCCGACAAAAACATCCAAGCACTCTTGGCAAACCTCCATGCAACATTTCACCGTATGCGACAAAACAGCATTGATGAAGAATTGTTTGATGTTATTACAGGGTTTGAAGCCTTAGTGAAACCCCGTTAGAGCAGTGTTGATGCCGTGAGTTAAATCTACTGAGCTGCTGGTTTCTTAAGCCTCCTCTTGATACATCATCAAGCCATCTATCAGCAAATTGTCAAAACTCGCATCTTGTCTTTTGAGCCACTCACATAAAATTGCTGCATGAGCTTTTAGGTCATCGATATTATCAGTCAATGGCCCTAAGGTGTTGTCATCTGTTGCGGCTAATTCTCGACATAATGATACCAAAACACGGTGCAAGTGTTCCGCGGCATCAACCTGTGCATTAGTGGCTTGCTGGTAGCTGGTATTGCCCATATCAATTTCCTTTAAAAGGTATGCTTGCTCACTCCTGCTTACGATACATGTGAACAATATTTAGCTCGTCTATCCTCAACTTTTGTCCTAATAAAGTCTGTTCGCTGGCGAACAAATCGCGGTTGTTGGTACCGTTTTTACCTTGCTTATTCACAGCAAGAACTCCCAACATAACCTGTACATGTTTGATCTTTCTCTCTGTGTTGTAGCGTACAGACAATACGTATAACGAGCGCCAATATAGCAGCATAAAGTGTCCGCCTTAGACACCAGTACGTCGCACATAACCGAGGAGAATAGTATGGATCATTCAGTATGGGGATGGCTTTTTTGGATTGGTTTTTGGTTTTTGTTTATATCCAGTTTTGGCAATTGGGGTTATAGCTATCGAATTCATCGTAAGTATGGCCTGGCACAAAAAAGTGCATTAGACATTCTCAACGAACGTTATGCGCGTGGTGAAATAAAACAACAAGAATATGCCACAGTAAAAAGTGAATTATTGAACTAGTTTTAGTATCGCCTGCGCAAAACGGTGAACAATTAAGCCCTAGCGACGCTTCATTGTTGCCGTAAAGTTTGATTGAGCCATCAACAAGTTAAAAAAAGCTCGAGAAAAGTACAAAATACCTTATCCCTTACCCTCACTTATGCTGTGCTAAATGTGCCTCGAGACGATCGGTTTCGCATTTTACCACCGCATAACATTCACAGCACAGCTCTTCCAATTTTTGCCGATTGATAACGGCAATATGGCCTCGTTTGTAGTGAATAACTTTGAGTTTTTGTAACTTACCAGCGGCTTCAGTGACTCCTTCCCTTCTCACGCCGAGCATGTTGGCAATTAATTCTTGGGTCATGGTTAGCTTATTGCTAGGTAAGCGGTCAAGAGATAACAATAACCAGCGACACAACTGTTGGTCAATAGAGTGGTGGCGATTACACACGGCAGTTTGCGCCATTTGCGCGATGAGCGCCTGCGTGTAGCGTAGTAAAGACATACGAAGAGTAGGCTCGTTGTTAAATTCGTTGCGCAGCACCGATGCGGCTAAACGATAAGCCGAGCCTGCACTTTGCACAATCGCACGGTTAGGTGTGCTTTCTCCGCCCATAAACACTGCAATTCCAACGACGCCCTCGTTGCCCACCACCGATATTTCTGCAGATGCACCATCCTCCATCACATTCAGCAGCGATACGATACTGTCAGTTGGAAAATAAACACTAACAAGGGTTTGCCCCGATTCATAAATAACTTTACCCAAAGGCAACTCAACTAACTTTAGCTGAGGTATTAAGCGGCTTTTACTTTGTTCTGATAAGGCTCGTAATAGTTTATTGTCGGTAGGTTTAATCATGTTTCACTACTTGTTTACTGCCTAATATTCGTCTGCAGATATCGATACACTTTAACGCCAAGTGTGCTCCTTGGCGCTTAAACGAAGGCGCTAAGGCTTGGGGAAGCAATTGGTTCTTGTGGTGTTCAGAAGAAGGAAGGTTCGCCTGCGGGCTATTTTTCATTGCCCCTGTGACAAGCACTTTTGGCCAATGTGGATTAATGAGATTTGAGCTAGCGTGTGTCGCTAAGTCCTGGCAATCGTATAGGATCCTGCGATTATCGACTTTATTCATAACAGTAACATGCCATCACGGCAGTTTTCTCCCTTGTGGCAACGTAAGGTTTAGCGTAACGAAATCTAACAACTTGATATGTTCGCTAACAGACATAAGAACAGGAAAATTCAGTCTGAGCTCTATTACTCGTAAAGCCAAGCAATACCGTATCTATTTCATTGCTCATTTTTGATAGCGGTTTTCTGTTGAACGCTGGTGTTACTGAGTAATTGCGCAAACGTCTCGGCCGCAGTGGGACGAGCCAACAGAAAACCTTGTGCCGCATAACAACGATGCTGTTGTAGAAAATTAAGTTGTTGTTGATTTTCAACGCCTTTAGCCACCATATATTGGCCAAGGTTTTCTGCTAAACCAATTGTCGCTCTGGCAATTTTTACCTCGTCGTTTTCTGCCCCGGACACTGGCAACAACTGTGGCGCTATTTTTATCGTGTCAAAGGCCAAATTTTGTAACAAACTCAAGTGACTAGTGCCCAAACCAAAATCATCTAAGGCTAAACTTAGCCCTAAGGCTTTAAGTTCTTTGATCACAGGATACGCTTCAAGCGTTATATCTTGCTGTATGACCTCTAAGCCTAGGTAATGCGGAGTCAGCCCAGTGGTTTGTAAAAGCGACGTAATATTATGGATAAAATGCGGTTCAGAAAATTCGATTGCAGCGGTATTAATCATCACAGGAACAATTGCAAGCCCCCTCTCTTGCCATACTGTTTGCTGCCGACACACTTGCGATCTTACCCAATCACCGATGGCACAAATCAACTGTGATTGTTCAGCCACCGGTATAAATTCAGCAGGATAAAGCAAACCTAGTTCAGGATCTTGCCACCGGATCAGGGCTTCAGCACCAGTTACTTTACGACTGATAAGATCAAATTGCGCTTGATAGTGCAGCACAAACTCCTGCCCTTTCAACGCCCGCTTAATTCTCTCTTCTGTATTCATTCGGTGCCTTGTAGCAGCATGCATCGATTCTTTAAAAAACTGATAAGCATTGCGGCCATTGGCTTTAGCATGAAACATCGCATTATCTGCATTATCGATCAATGTTTTGTTGACTGTCCCATCGTGAGGGAAAATGGCAATCCCTATACTTAAGCTGACCAGTATTTCTTTACCATCAATCAGATGAGGCTGACTAATACTGGCGAGTAACTTACTGGATAAGTTTGCTGCATCGTTGGCATGTTCAATTTCCGACAGCAATAAGACAAATTCATCCCCGCCTTGGCGACACACCGTATCACTATTTCTGACCGTATCACTCATGCGCTTGGCGATTGAGCACAGTAATTTGTCGCCCATTTCATGGCCATTTTGATCATTAACTTGTTTAAATGAATCAATATCGATATACAACAAAGCCAATAACTTATTATGCCTTTTAGCTAATTTTATCGATTGAGTTAACCGTTCATTTAATAAGATTCGATTAGGCAAGCCGGTTAGCGAGTCATGTTGGGCCAAATGAGTCATTTTGATACTCTTCACCCGCGACTTACTCACATCCTGAAAAACAAATACATCGCCAACCACTTGCCCATACTCATTGTGTAGGGGCGAAACAGATTCCTCAATTAAGGTTTCTCCACCGTCTTTACGAATAAGCAGACTGTCACTGACCTGCTCAAGTTTTCGTTTTTTAAGGGGAGGCTTAGTATTGTCTAATGCTTTAATGTGTAATATTTGAGCTAATACGCAGCCAAGCGCATCGTTACTCTTCCAACCCGTAAGTCGCTCTGCTGCATGATTCAAATACGCCACATTGCCATTGATATCCGTACACAACACAGCATTATTCATATCATCTAACGTCAATTGTGCTGCGGATAAGGGCAAACGAGTCTGATTTGTGGTCAATAAAGGCAGTTGTAAAGGCACATCGCTTGACAAGTCTTCAAGCCTCTCAAAAGTTCGCACATGGCCATAAAACCCTCTGGCATCTTTTATAAACGCGCCGGTCATGGTGACTCTGCAACTAGACTTATCTTGACACGTCAGCCGTAACTCGGAGTGAAAAACATGCTGTCGTTGTAAGGCATTTCGCCATTCATGTCTCAATCGTGAACGGTCGTCAGCATGAATAGCACTAGCCCAATGCTGATGGTGCAAGGTATCGGCACTGAATCCGGTAAGTTGTTGATAGGCTTGATTGGTATAAGTGATATTGCCACACACGTCAGAAACCATAATACCATGTGAAGCGGCGCTACCAATCGCCCTTAGTTTTGCCACGTTAATATTGTGTATTTTATCTGCTTTATCAAGCATCAAATTATAGCCAATTACGCGCCTAAGCCAGTTTTTGTCTAAGCCTTTTTTATCGACACAATCACAGGCACCTTGCGCCATGGCCTCATGGGCATAAACACTATCAGTACTGGTGCATAACAAAATGATCAGAGCACTAGGATTGAGGTACAACAGGTGTTCAACAAATTCGGCGCTTTGCCCATTGGATAAAGACAAGTCAAGCAGCACGACATCTATCTGTGCGTTATTCATCCGCTGTGCACCATCAGCCAATTGCTGCACCCACACAACAGTGAAATTAATCAGCCGCTCATCAGCGAGTGCATAGCGAATACGTTTTGCTAGCAAGGGTTCATGTAATACTAATAATACCTTTATAGGCTTAATTATCATGGTGCTGCTGTCCTCTTACGCGTAGATGTTTTGCAGAACGAGCCTCACCAAAGGTAAAAAGCATTCTATAAACAGTTACATAGTGAATCCAATCAGGTGTAGTCAAAGTATTGGATAGCTGGATTTACTTTTCTGTGCGCTGGAGCACACTCCACTTACGCCTTTACTTCAACCGCATTGATGCTTAAACGATGCGTCCCAGCTTCAAACTCAAGGCGCAAATAAGGTTCTACACCGTCGAGCAAAACGCCGTCTAACCGGCCCTGAATATTGCGCTTAGCCAAAGGAGGCCGGTTATTAACGTATATCTCAAAGTGTGCGTTTTCCAGCTCTACACTCGCATTGTAAGCGGGCCAATCGGCAGGAATACAAGGCTGAATAATCAGCATTTTTCCTTCTCGGCGCAGCCCTAAAATACCCTCAATCCCTGCACGATACATCCACGCTGCGGCACCGGTGTACCACGTCCAACCTCCTCTGCCGCGATAGGGCTTGCGTGAATAAATATCAGCCGCGACCACATAGGGTTCGACTTTATATTGTTCAGCTTGTATTGGGTTTAGCGCATGATTAATAGGGTTAAGCATAGAAAAAAGTGCTGTGGCTTTTTCGCCTTCGCCTTGTTGACTAAAGGCGAAAATCAACCACATAGCAGCATGACTGTATTGACCACCGTTTTCTCGCAAACCGGGTGGATAGCCTTTGATATAACCGGGGTTTAGATCAGTTTTATCAAACGCTGGAGTAAATAATAACGCCAGCCCTTCATCATGGCGGATCAACTGTTCTTCAACCTGAGACATGGCCAGCACAAGCCGCTCCGATTCTGAGCCCTGAGCTAATACTGCCCAAGATTGCGCGATAGAATCAATTCTGCATTCTTCATTTTCTCTCGAACCTAACCACGTGCCATCATCAAAGGTCGCCCGGCGATACCATTGTCCATCCCAAGCGTGTTCATCAATACTGACACGAATGCGTTTGGCATGCTCTTGCCAGCGTGTAGCCCGAAGACTGTCTTTTTCGGTGCCTTGCTGCAAAGCAAAAGGAGCAAATAAATCAATGGTGCGGATCAGTAACCAAGCTAGCCAAACGCTTTCTCCCTTACCTTTAGCGCCGACTAAGTTCATGCCGTCGTTCCAGTCACCCGTCCCCATTAGTGGCAAGCCATGTTCACCCGTTAGCAGCAAACTCTGATCTAAGGCTCTTGCACAATGTTCAAACAAGCTGGCAGACTCATCTGCTAACTGTGGTTTAAAAAAGGCATCGTGTTGCTCGGATTTTAACAGTGGCCCTTCCAAAAACGTGACGTCTTCAGTGAGGATAGTCATGTCGGCCGAGGTTTTTATGTACATGGCTGTAGCGAACGCCAACCAGGCCCTATCATCAGAAATATGAGTTCTAACGCCCTGCCCTGAATGTGGTAGCCACCAGTGCTGCACATCACCTTCTACAAACTGCCGCGAGGCGGCGTGAAGAATATGCGCTCGGGTCATGTCGGGGCGACTAAATGTCAGAGCCATCCCATCTTGCAATTGATCGCGAAAACCAAAGGCGCCACTGGCTTGGTAAAAGGATGAACGTGCCCACACTCGACAGGCTAAGGTTTGATAAAGTAACCAGCCATTCAACATAATATCCATTGCGCGTTGGGGCGTTTTGACTTGGACTTTTTGTAATAGGTTTTGCCAGTGAGTCACAACCTCAGCAAAAACCGTATTTAAGTCAGCCTTGCGGTATTGAGAAATCAGTTCAGACGCTTGTTGCTGATTGTCACTTTGGCCAATGAAAACAACGCATTCAATGCTTTCACCTTCAGCCAATTCAATAACATTTTGGAGCACAGTACAGGGGTCATGCCCAGCCCCCACTAAACCAGAAAGTGGACTGTGCTCCACGAGTGCTTTGGGTGCACTTTTATGGCCGTTTCGACCTAAAAACTCGGTTCTATCGGTGGTCCAGCGAGTTTGCCGGCCAGCCATATCGGCAAAGGCAACCCGCTCAGGAAACGCCATACCCCAGCGATTTCGCAATAAAATAGCGTTGGTATTTGGGTCAAGTTCAGTGCAAATAAACGCACTGGTATGATTGCGCGTGGTGCCTAGTACCCACTCAGTATAAGCGCTGATGGACAGTCTGCGACTGCGACCCGAATCGTTATGGATTGTCAGACGAGAAATCTTAATCGAATCTGCTACGGGCACGTATTGCAATAAGGATAAGCTCAAGCCGTCAACGTCATGCTCAAAACAGCTGTATCCAAAGCCATGAGAAGCGGTGTAATGGCCTCCATCTTGAATGGGTTGTGCGGTAGCAGTAAAAATATCACCACTGTCTTCGTCACACACATAGATTATTTCACCGATAGGATCAGACACTGCATCATTAGACCAAGCACTCAATTGATTTTCTCGACTGTTTTCTGACCAGGTATAACCACTTCCCTCGGCTGAAACATGAAAACCAAAGTGAGGATTGGCCACAACGTTGATCCAAGGGGCTGGAGTATGTTTGCCTTTATCTAAATACATCACATACTCAGTGCCGTTTTTCGCAAATCCTCCGATGCCATTAAAAAATTCTAGTTCAGCTCGCTTTAAGGCTGGCAAGGTAAGGTCAACCTTTGGTTTAGCCACACCATGGGGTTTTATCCACGTCGCGGTCTTTACCTGCCCGGCCTCGATTTGGGCACGCAAACGTATTTGTTTGTTAATTGCCCCGTGCCTTGCCACCAATACTACCCGAGCAACTGCATTGAGCAATTTGCGCACTGCATTGGAAATTAAATCTGCACGTAATACATATACCGCACACGTAAGCTGGCCTTTTACAATGTCACTGTTGAAACGCGGGCGCGATTGGCTCCTGCGCACAGCCGTATCTAATGCAACTTGCAAGTCTTGAATGTAACTAGAAGGATGTTCATTAATAATAACGAGATCAATCGCTAGCCCTTTCATGCACCAATATTCATGCGCCCGCAGCAGTTGTTTCACCTGAGCCATATCTTCAATGTCATCAATACGGATTAACACAATAGGTAAATCACCGGATATGGCGTGAGGCCACAGGGTTGACTGGCAAGCCATACCTTGCGTGATGGTGTGTGATGACGATCGAAAGCGCGGATCAGCATAAATAATAGGGGCAGCTAGCGCTTGAAAATCACTGACCTCTGCGTCTTTTATACCTAAATGACGAAGTTGTACCTGCGCTTGGGTCCAAGCCAAGGTTTTTGCTCTCTCATAGGCACTGATATCATTGTGGCGGTCGATCATTGCCATAAGTTCAGCCCGAGAAGACGCAACAACCGTCCAAAACGCTACGCGCACTACCTGACCGGGTGGTATCTTGAGTTGATAACGTAAAGAAAATATAGGGTCAAGTACGCAACCAACGGTATTTGACAAGGTACTTTTACTTGATGCAAGGGCGCATTTTATCGCTGCTGCATCAGCAATAGTATTACCTCGACCAAGAAAAGCACTGCGACTGGTTTCGTATTGAGGGTCGGCGATAATGTCTCCCTCCACAATGGCAAAATGCGCACACCATATATCACTGTCATCAGCAGAGCGCTTACGTCTGGTGGCCACTAATGCACCAAACTCAGGCACAAATTCTGTTTGCACAAACATTTTAGCAAAGGCCGGGTGGGCATTGTCGTTAGCAGGTTTGGCTAGCACCAATTCAGCAAAGGAGGTAAACGCTACTTGATGGCTAAAATGCCCAGAGTTGGTCACCGATATACGCCTTACTTCGCCATCATCTTCAGCAGACACCACCACCTCCATTTTGGTGCTGAGCTTACCGTGATGCATGCAAAATTCAGCGTGGTCTTCTGCAAATAATACCGCAGCAAATTCTCCCTGAGCGCCCAAGGGTTGAGCGGTAGCTGCCCATTGTTTACCGCTGTCCATATCCCGTAATAATACGTACGAGCCAGCACTGTCACAGGTACTGTCTTCATTCCAGCGAGTAATTGCAAATTCGCGCCAGCGACTGTACCCCGCCCCCGCATTAGTTAACATTAAGGCATAGCGCCCATTTGACAATAAATGGGTAAGCGGCGCTTGAGTACTCAGCGGGTCTACGCGGCGCAAAGTGTCAGATTCAGCTGTGTTGACCACGGCTGAACTTTTTACTTCTTCGGCTCGAGGGTGACCAATAGCCACATTTCTGGGCATCCTTTCTTGTAACAACAACTCACACGCTTGAATACTGGGCTCTCGATGAAACCGTGCACGCATAATCCCCTGTTGTAAACAGTTAAGAATCGCCACAATGGTCATGCCCTGATGATGGGCCATAAAGCTGCGCACAATCACAAGGTTTGATTTAAGCGGAACCCGTGACGGTGTAAAATCAAGTGCTTCGTAAAAGCCATAACGTCCACAGGCGCCCATTTTGTGCAAGCGTCGGAAGTTTTGTAAGGCCGCTACAGGCTCTATCATGGTGGCTAAACCCGTGGCGTAAGGGGCAATAACCTGGTTGTCAGACAACCCCCGCTTTAAGCCCAAACCGGGTACGCCAAAGTTCGAATATTGATAAGTAAACTCAATATCACGGGCATTGTAAGCTGATTCAGATATCCCCCAAGGAATACCCAGTTGCTGTCCATAACGTTGCTGACGCTCAACCACCAAGCGGTTTGTTTGTTCTAATAAGCTGCCCAGCGGTGCGCGCATCACTAAGGAAGGCATTAGATACTCAAACATCGAGCCTGACCAAGAAATCAATGCTGAGCCCGCACCTAAGGGAGTAGCCGTGCGTCCTAATCTAAACCAATGTTTGGTCATTGCATCACCCTTAGCAATGGCAAACAAGCTGGCTAAGCGTGCTTCAGACGCCAATAGATCATAACAACTCTGATCAAGACTATTTTCGGCAACAGCGTAACCGATAGACATTAACTTGCGTTCGGGGTCGAGTAAAAAAGCGAAATCCATGGCATTGGCCATCTCTCTTGCTGTTTTCGCCAAATGACTGAGTCGATGATCAAGTAAACTCTCGCCACTATTATCAATCACACTCGCTTGTTGGTCGCGTTGTTGCTCTCGTAATAAACGGCCGATTGCGCCAAGCCAAAAACAAACATCTTGAGCATCGTCATCTTGCTGAGCGGGTCCCTGTTCTTGGACTAATTTAACCGCTTTTTCTGTCAGTCTAATCACGATAGGCGCATACACATCCGCACTTTGAGAGCTTGCTACGTGGCTGCTAATGTCATTCACTACGCTATTAAGCAATTGCGTATTAGCCAAGTTGTTCATGGTGTGTTTAACCATCGCCTCACGCAGTAAAAACAGATTATCCTGCACGCCTGCATCAAGATTATTGGGTATTGGTTGCGCCCGCCATTCATCACAGGCATTGGCAAACGCAGTCAGATGGCCCGCTAAATTTCCGCTGTCTACCGATGAGACATAAGCAGGCATTAATGTTTGTAAAGTATCAGTGGAGTACCAGTTATAAAAATGCCCTTTGTAGCGAGGCAAGGCTTTTAGCGTTGTAAACGTGGCTTCCATGCGCTCGACAATTTCAAGTAATCCCACCCACGAAAAATCACGAGCTGCGACACTTGAGAGTAGGTACAAACCGATATTGGTGGGGGATGTTCGATGAGCAATCACCGGCTTTGGTTCTTCCTGAAAATTATCAGGAGGAAGCATATTATCTTCAATGGTGACAAAGGTTTCGAAGTAGCGCCATGTGCGCCTTGCTGTTATGCGTAACTCACTTGCGTAGTATGCAAGTTCCGTTTTACTGGCTCTGCGCCGAGTGCGACTGCTGTAAAAAGCTAAAAGTGGTGCCGCTAACCACAGCAGTGCAAAGGGCAATACCACTGGCCAAACCATTGGCACTACACTCAAAACCAGTAAGCATGTGAGTTGGCTAAATAACGTACCTGCCCACATGGTATGATAAAATCCGCGCAGACTTAGGCGTGGATGGCCATTCGACTGTGCGGTACTAGTCCATTCTAATAGTTGGCGACGAGAGACAAACAACCGTACCAAGGTACGGCTTATTGCGTCCAAAGTACGCCAACTGTGATCCGCTAAAAAAGCCAGATTAAAAAATACTTGCCCACTCGCCAGCCGGATATCCCGTAGCCACATGCGCAAATGATTCTGTAAATTTACACTGATCTTGGGTGGACACAGAGAAAAAACACAAGGCATAAATGCGGGAATAATCATACAAGTAATGAGAAATGCGCTGGCTATCAAAGCCAGTGGCATCGGCAAAAACCACGACAATATCAAACCCAAATACGTAAATGGCCCAACCAATGAGCGTCTCACGTTATCTATCATTTTCCAGCGGCCTATCCACGACACAGCCTGTGCACCAGAAAACCGCCCTAGGATCCACGGCAGCAATTGCCAATCACCGCGGATCCATCGATGCTGCCGCTTAGCCAACACATCGTAACGGGCAGGAAACTCTTCCACTACCTCGACGTCAGAAACCAATCCTGCTCGCGCAAATACCCCTTCAAATAAGTCATGACTCAACAAGGTATTTTCTTTCACTCGCCCTGCCAATGAGGCTTCGAAGGCATCAACGTCATAAATACCTTTACCAGTATAAGAGCCCTCACCGAATAAATCCTGATACACATCAGAGGTAGCGGCCGCATAAGGATCCATGCCTCCAGGACTTGAAAACACCCGTTGATAAAATGAACCTTCCGCACCAATAGGTAATGAGGGCGTTACCCTTGGTTGAATAATCCCATAGCCTGCTTCAACCCGCTGAGTGAGGGAATTAAAACAAGGACGATTAAGTGGATGACCCATTTTACTGACAAGATGTTGCGCAGTATCACGGGGTAAGCGAGTATCGGCATCTAAGGTAATGACGTAACGCACCTTTGGTGGTACCTCAAACACAAAGCCTGAAAGCGGACTAAAACTGGTGTCCTTAGCGCCTCTAAGTAAGCGATTAAGCTCATGCAACTTACCGCGTTTTCGCTCCCAGCCCATCCAACAGTTTTCTTTACTATTAAAAAGTCGTCGACGATACAACAGTAAAAAACGTTTACCCGCAGGCCCTACTCCATAACGCTGATTCAGAATCTCTATTTTTTGCGCAATATTGATTAACAAAGGTTCATCGCTGTCGAGCTTCTCTTGTTTAGCATCAAGGCCATCAACTAACAGAGCAAAGCTGATATCCCCTTCTATCCCGCCTAAGTAATGCACTTCGAGCTGTTCAACTTGCTCATTTAAGTCTTGTTCATTAGACAATAAAGTCGGTACCACAACCAAGGTACGTAAGGATGTCGGTACGCCATTTTTAAGTTCTAATCCGGCTAATACACGAGCGCCCAAACGCCACGTTACCGACCGATTCACGATAGCGGTAGATACATCAGTGGCGGGTAAAAATCCAAATAATGTTAATAGCACAAGCCAAGGCCAAGAGAGTTGTTCAAAACCAAAGGCATATAAACACAGGGCCACAAAGCCCAACGCAGTCAATAAAATAGTAGCAATATACCCTCCCAGACCAATTTGGATATGCAAGCGGCTAAACCACAGAGCAAAATTGGCTTTGAATTTTAGGGAATGCTCAAAACTGCGGCGACCCTGATCAATCAAGTGATAGCCGGGGTCGCCATACCGACGCTTTTCCGTTTCAACGTCAGTCAGTTTTGTTGCTTCATGGGCGGTTTGCACCGCCAGCTCGGCAATATCCAGTTCAGAATACAGAGAGCCACGCGCTAGCTGCTCAATAGCACTGCGGTACAAATTGCGAGTGGCAAAGTCCATGGCTGCAAAGTCACTGGCCTTACGTAAATGTTGATCGACTAGACTGACCCGCTCAAATAACACACTCCAATCAATATCAGAGATTAAACGCATGCTCGTTATCACATTGCGAATACTGACATTTGACGCGCCTTGACGCTGTTGTGAATGCTGCACAACGTCTTCTACCGACAAACCTTGCGCATTTAAGCGTTGCTCTAACCATTCTAAAGCAGGTGTGGTTTTAGGATCTTGGTCACGCAAACGTTTAGCTAACTGCGCCGCAAAGGCCTCTGCTAAGGGCTCTGCTGAACGGCTAGCAATGTCGGCGGCTAATACTGAATGTGCACAACCCGATACGAGTAATCTATCCGTCAGTTGATTGGCATCAGCTCTGGCAAGTCGGCCCACGGTAAATTGATCAGCCAAACGACGTAAGTTTTCAATCAAGACTATTCGCAGGGTAATCGCTATTGCCCAAAGCTCACCAATAGTGAGTGGCTGTACTTTTTGATACGCCTTTATAAATCGACACAAATTATCTGCATCAAAGCGGCTATCTGTATGGGCTACAAAAGCCCAAGCCAGACCAAATACTCGTGGGTATCCAGCAAATGGGCCGGTAGCTAATTTAGGCAGCTGACGATAATAACGGGGCGGTAAATCTTCTTTCACATCACGGATTTGTTGCTCGACCAAATGATAATTATCCAATAACCATTCCGCGGCAGGCACCACACTGTGACCAGCCTCAAGTTCTTTTGCGCTGGCTTGATAGGCCCCAAGTAACACTGCAGCATTTTGCTTTAGTCGAGCTTGTAATGGCACCACGCGGGGAGTTGATTTTGCCACCGTTTGCGCAGCGGCTAAGCTAGTTGCGTGCTGCTCAAGCCGCTCTAAGCCAAACAGTTCTTCTCGAACCGGAAGTACGCTATTCCAAGGTGGGGTGGAAAAAACAGAGCCGAATAAAGAATCCAACGGGTATGACATAATAGCCCTTTCATTAACTAAAGATGGGGTAATGTTTAACGTAGGCAGGTATGAATATCAGTTAGATGATTACCCCACCTTTCGCTACAAATCACAAGCTTAGAGAGTAAAGATAGGGAGAGACGAAGTCGGTACGACAGCGCACTTAGCAGTATCACGACATTAACCCTGTCAGAATCTGAGCCAAACTGAAGGTTCAGGCGTAAGCGTTATTGAGCTTGTATCAGACGCTATGCCCTTGGCTAACCGTTCATTAAGTGATGTCCGCTATCCTTGAGCATCAGCGCTTAGCGATAGGAGGTTTGACATCTAGCGCTCTAATTGCTTTATTTTTAGAGCTGCTAGGTTAAGGGGATAAATAAACCTTTGTTTTTAGATATAAAAACTAATTTTGGGTTTTTAGCTACACTTGATCTAAAGCGATCATTTTGATTCGCCATAAACCGACTAAAAGTGAAGGTCGTGTTGACGTTTTTACGCCTTTAATTTTGCATTTTTAAGGTAATACATAATGACCAGCCCCATCCGTTTTTTTGACAACCTAGCGTATTTGTTTATTCAATGTGACCCTGCTTTTAAAATTAAGCATTGCAACGCTTTTACTCTGCAGGTAGTAGGGCTGAATAAAAACGAATTATTGGGGCAAGCTCTCGTGCAATATTTTCATGTTGATGATCAAGCAAATGTTCAAGCGCTTCTCGATTCTGGTCACGACCTATCTACCTCAAATCAAACCCATCGTTGGCGAAAAGCCGACGGCAGTTTTTTGTGGTGCCAGTGGCAACTGGTACCCGATGAAGATTCAACTGACATCTATTTTATGGGAGAAGATGTTTCTGAACCTAGACGCATAAAACGCGCATTGGAAGCGCTAGAGACCGTAACCGATACCGGTTATTGGGAAATTGATTTAGATACCCATTATTTGTATTGGTCTGACGTGGTGCATCGCGTGCATGAAACCGATCCCAGTAGCTATCGGCCAAAGCTCGAGGATGGCATTAACTATTACCAACCAGACTGCATCCAAACTTTAAAAGACGCCTTACAAAACTTAGAAAAAACCGGCCAACCCTACTCGAAAGATTTAAACTTTATCACCAGCCAGGGCAAACAACTTATTGTTAATGCGACCGGCTTTTCCGAAAAAATGAACGGTCGGGTAGTCAGAAACTATGGAACATTTAAAGATTTAACCAAACAAAAAGAAGACGATATCGCTCGTCAGCGCCTCGAGCAACGGGTTATTTTAGCTCTTAAGGCGGCTAAAATAGGCGTATGGGAGCTAGACCTACTCTCCGACACCCTAATTTGGGATGATCGCTTGTTTGAAATCTACGGTATAAGCCGTAAAAATTTCCGCGGTAAAACGCAAGATTGGATTGATAGTATTCACCCTGAAGATGTGGAGAAAGCACAAGCCGCTTTATCTAAGGCAATAAGCACCCATACTTACTTTGAGCATAAATTTAGAATTGTCACTGAAGCCGGTGAAACTCGTTACATACTGGGTTTAGCGGATTTTATTTACGATGAAAATAACAGTCCCATCAAAGCCACGGGGATCAATATTGATGACACTGACGCTGAAAATACTAAAAACGAGTTAACCTCAACGTATGAAGCGGCTCAAGAAAGTGCGAAATTGGCACAAGTGATGGCTGAAAAAGCCAAAGCTGCCGACAAACAAAAAAGCGTATTTTTAGCCAACATGAGCCATGAAATTCGCACCCCCATTTCAGGAATTTTAGGCCTAGTGACCTTGTTACTTGAAGATACTCGAATTAGCGGATTAGAGCCTCACGAAAAACAGCATTACTTGCGCTTAATTAAGAGCAGTTCAGAGCATTTACTCAGTATCATTTCAGACATTTTAGACTTTTCTAAGATTGAAGCAGACAAAATCATCATCACCCATGATGTTTTTAATTTTAATGATCTTACTGAAAACCTGATCACTGATTTTGCTCGGCGCGCGGCAGAAAAGCAGATCGCCTTTCATTATAAAACCAATGAAGACAAACCCATAAAACTCATTGGTGACCCCCTAAGACTCAAGCAAATATTATATAACTTACTCGGAAATGCCCTGAAATTTACTCAAAAAGGTAGTGTAAATGTTGATGTGCAGTTAAGTACTCATGAAGATGATACCGCCACGCTGGTGTGCACGGTAGTTGATACCGGTATTGGCATTGCTAAAGACCAACAAATTTTGCTGTTTATGCCTTTTTCACAAGTGGATTCAAGTGCCACCAGAAAATCTCAAGGTACCGGTTTAGGTTTGTCTATTAGCCGTAATTTAATCGAATTAATGAATGGCACCATCACAGTAGAGAGTGAACTAGGCAAGGGCTCACGATTTACTTTTTCAGTACCACTGGGTTTGAGCACACCAATTGCACAAACCAGCGATATCGATGAAGAAACTAGTCCTACTGCGACTGAATCAACGTTGTGTGAAAATTGCATAGCCTTAGTGGCCGAAGATAACGAGATAAACCAAGTGGTGATTGAATCTCAACTATCTAAACTAGGAATAAAGAGCGTCATAGCGGGGGATGGCGAACAAGCATTGGAATATTTGGCGCGGCAAGCTGAATTTAATTTTTCATTTATTCTTATGGACTGCCAAATGCCGAAATTAGACGGTTTCGAAGCCACACACATCATTCGACATCATCAGCGTTTTAACAAGGTTAGAAACATTCCTATTATCGCCTTAACGGCCAATGCCATGGTAGGTGATAAAGACAAATGTATAAAAGCGGGCATGGACGACTACTTAACTAAGCCTGTTAATATTGCCATGTTAAGACCCACAATTTTAAAAAACTTAGGAAAAATCAGCCAATAATAAAGCCGTTAGCCGGGTCAATAAATCAAGGTCAACGGCCCTAGTTGTCGCTCAGTTTAGTGGATTAAAAAGGGTAGTCTTGCCACAGTGTCCTTACGGCTTTGTTTGGATCTTTCAGCTCCTTTGATGGCGTATCAAACCTCAATGTTAGACGCTCTGTTTGATTATAACGGCCCCACTGTGGCTGGGACGTTTTGGCAAACAGAAGCCATTGCGTTTGCATAAGCGTACTTAGCGTTTCAGGAGGCTGCTGGCCGACAAAATTAGCCGCCTCTTCGCTGTGTATCGTGCCAAAAGTAAAAGGTACATCAACAAAATGCCCTGCGCCGAGACGGCCATCGTAGGCAGGAGATTGCCAAGAAAAATTGTATTTCCACACTGGGTTGCCCTTGTTTGATAACAGTTCAGCAATGCGTAGCGCTGGCACTCTAAAGGTATAGTCAGACTGAATATCAGCATAAATATCCCCGTGCGAGGCATCATCAGTTTTCTGATACACCTTAGCGGCCTCGTTACCTAGTTGTAAATCCCTCAAAAATAGCGAAACCTGATCTTCCCTAATTCGATCTATTTCACCGCCAGGCACTAGATATAGTCTCGACTCTTGGTCAGTGCTACCAACAATAATGGGCATAGATGGATTGGCGTTATCGGCTAAATTAACCATCGGTGAGTTCAGTATGAGCGCTTTATCAATTACCGGTAAAAATGCAGTACAACCCCACGACAACATGCCCCACTCGCTTCTATCGGTAATGCTATTACCCATGTCAACCACACCTGCCACGAGCGCGTCGAATTTGACGCTAGATAAGCCCTCAATAGTAGCTGGTACCTTGAGTTTACTTGCAAAAACGTGACTGACTCTAGCGGCTTGCGACTGAGTCATCGCTTGCATGGGCGGACTTTGCATAATCGCTTTATGAAATAGGCCATTGGCTTGTTTAGTGCCGAGTAAAATAGCCACACTGCCCGCACCGGCAGATTGACCAAATAAGGTCACATTAGCAGGATCACCGCCATAGTCTTGAATATTGTCTTGTACCCACTGCAAAGCGAGGATTTGATCCAAGATGCCTCGATTGTCTGGTGCCCCTTTAATATGCATAAACCCATCAACACCCACTCGGTAATTAACGGTCACTATCACGACGTTGTGCCGTGCGAAGTGCGAGCCATCATAGGCTTGTTCAGCGGCATCCTCACGAATAAAGGCGCCACCTGGTAGCCATACCATGACAGGTAGCGCTTGTTGGGTATTAATGGCTGATGCAGGTGTCCATATATTGACCGTCAAATCACCGGGGGCACCAACTAGGGTGGTCGTTTTACCTCGGCTCGGTTGTGGAACAGGCTGCGTCATTGTTCTCGCGTCATAACGCTCACTCCATGCTTCAATTGCCTGAGGCGCTTGAAAGCGACGAGCTTCAGTAAAAGGGTTTTTAGCGTAAGGCAGGCCGTAAAATGTCGCAACATTGCCTGCACGTTTGCCTTCTACTTCGCCCAACTGAGTACTAATAACGATGGATTCACTATTGGTCATGGCTGCGCCTGCTATCGCTTGGTTACAAAAAAATAATACAAAACTTAGTGGTGCGCAGCATTTAAATAGCAGGAGTAAACGTCTGGTCATGGTGATGTCCTATTAATGTTGGTTACAACAATCAGCTTCTCGCTCGATTATTGACGGAATTTTTTTTAGGCGGCTTCGCGCTGCTTGCTCGAATCAAAATTGTTTTAACATCGCCTCACGGTAATCATCGGCATTGAGACTAAGGTGGTATTTAGCCGCTAGGTTATCCAGCTCAACTTGGGCAATGGCTAAGTCATCCATGATGATCGTATTGTCGTCCAGTTGCCATAACAAACGGGAGCCAGCATAGCTGTATTGCATCGCGATTAAGGCATCTTTATTACCTGTTTCAGCAGCCACTTTGAGCTTAGAGAGTTTTCTGGTTATTTTGTTCAGTGCTTTTTTAAGCTCCCATACATAAACCACTTCGGTCATAAAATCATGTGATCGGTAGGTATTCAACAGCCAAGCAATGGCGATACTCGAACACAATACGCCGAGTGCGTTCCAATGGAAATGTCTCCCACTTTCATCAGGAAATAGAGCAATAAGGCTTTGTGAAATAACTAAACTGCCGAGTAACAAAGCGGCAATACAACTTACAATAACGATGTTTAAATGGCGACGGTAACGAGATTTATCAATTTTAATAAGCTGCATAATGACCAACAGTAACAGAAACCCAAAAGACGGGGCACGATTGTAACTAAAGCCTTAGTGCTTCTGTAAAATATTTATCACTATGGAAACACAAAAAAGCCAGCAAACTCTTTTTTGATGTTTTTTAAGGTACTTGCTATAGGGCGTATCACCTGTTTTGATTTCGCTAAGCCCTTTGAAATAATTGAGTTTTGTTAACTAAGGAGGGCAAGGTTACATATTTTTACAAACAAGACTCACTAAGGGTTGCCTTTGAACTTAATGAGAATTATTATCAATTACTCTTTGGTCAATAATTTGGAGTTCATGTGAAGCTGTTCGTTGCTTTTAGTATTATCACCACCACATTGATAAGTATCGTTACGCCAGTCCAGGCTGGGGAAGTCAACGTCTACTCTGCCCGTAAAGAAGCATTAATCAAACCCTTATTAGATAAGTTTTCTAATGAAACAGGCGTAAAAGTCAATTTGGTTACTGGCTCAGCGGATGCCTTGATTACACGTATGCAAAATGAGGGGCAATTTAGTCCAGTTGATATCCTCATTACCACTGACGCGGGCCGTTTAGTAAGAGCGAAAAACGCGGGTCTGACTCAGGCAGTTGTGTCTGCTGACATCGATAACATTGTGCCGCAAAATCTGCGTGATACGGACCACCATTGGTTTGGTTTGACCCTTCGTGCCCGCCCTATCATGTATGCACCTGACAAAGCTGATGTCAATGGTTTAAGCAGCATACTCGACTTAGCCAAACCCAAATATAAAGGGCAAGTTTGTATTCGTTCCTCAGGTAATATCTACAACCAATCAATGATTGCAGCGTTGACAATTGAGCTTGGCGAAGAAGCTGTAGAAAAATGGGCCAAAGGACTGGTGGCCAACATGGCAAGATCGCCCAAAGGCGGAGATCGCGATCAAATAAAAGCAGTGGCCGCAGGGCAATGTTCAATCGCAGTGGCTAACACCTATTATCTCGCGGGAATGTTAAGCTCAGACGATGCAAGTGAGCGAGAGCAAGCTAGCAAAGTTAAGGTGTTGTGGACAGATCAAAACAGTTTTGGTACCCACGTGAATATTTCTGGCGCAGCAGTCGCTAAACATGCTCCTAACGCAGAGGCTGCTAAACAACTTTTGGCCTATATGTTATTGCCAAGTAGTCAGCAATGGTATGCCCAAGAAAATCACGAATACCCTGTACATAAAGACGTGCCGTGGAGCGAGTTGATGCAAGGTTTTGGTGAGTTTAAAGCCCAATCTGTGTCACTTGACGCAGTAGGAGAAGGTAATGCTGATGCCTTACGCCTGATGGATCGCGCTGGTTGGAAATAACCGTTGCTTAGAACACTACAAGCATTAACAGGGCGCACAGTATTATTGATATTGTGCGCCTTTTTGTGTAGCCCTCTAGTCATTATTATCGCCAGCCTGTTATGGCCCGATAGCGCCGCGTGGCAGCATTTAATAAACACCGTACTGTCTGATTATGTATTCAATAGTATTGTACTCACCCTCGGCGTAGGTTGTGGCAGTTTACTGCTCGGTACCGCCACGGCGTGGTGCATGACGCAATATGAGTTTAGTTTACGCCAAGTCATGCGCTGGTTATTGCTTTTACCCCTTGCTATTCCCGCCTATATTATCGCGTATACCTATACTGGCATATTGGATGTATCAGGCCCTTTGCAGTCAACGTTAAGAGAGGCTTTTGACTGGCAATTTGGTGATTATTGGTTTCCAGAAATTCGCAGCCTTGGCGGAGCCATCCTGCTCATGTCTTTAGTGCTCTATCCTTATGTGTATATTTTGGCGCGCACTGCCTTTAGTGAACAATCTCCTCGTTTTAAAGAAGTATCTGCCTTGGCAGGACTATCAGCAAGTCAGCACTTTTATCGCATCGTATTACCTCTTGCTCGCCCTGCCCTTTTTACCGGTGTCGCGCTGGCCATGATGGAAACCCTCGCTGACTACGGAACGGTGGCTTATTTTGGTATCAATACGTTTACTACGGGTATTTTTCGTTCGTGGTATGCCATGGGTAATCAATTATTAGCCATTCAATTGGCAGGGATTCTGTGTTTATTTGTATTGGTGGTACTGGTGCTTGAGCAGCATAGCCGCAGGCGTATTAAGTATTATCAAGCATCCACTGTCATTGACAGCCGTCATGATCGGATAAAGCTCAGAGGCGCGCAAAATATCACCGTGAGCCTTATTTGTTTTTTACCGGTGTTGTTTGGTTTTTTTATACCGGTATTGCAATTAGTGGTATGGGCCATGAGCCAGCTCGACACGCTATTGAGTGCTGATTACCTCACTTTAGTCACCTCAACGTTTTCCCTTGGTGTTGGTGTGGCAATACTGGTGGTTTGTATTGCTCTGCTGTTTAGCTATCAGCAGCGCTGGGCCAACAACCGCTTCAGTTATTGGCAAATTCGCCTTCTCAGTTTGGGTTATGCCCTGCCGGGCATGGTGGTCGCGGTTGGTGTATTAGTGGTGTTTGGCTTTGCCGATCGTCAGGTAAATCAACTCAGTCACTTAATTAGCGGTGAATACGTTGGGCTGATATTTTCAGGTAGCTTATTTGCTGTCATGTTCGCTTACTGCGTGCGATTTTTAAGTATTGCTTTACAAAATACTGAAGCAGGTTTTGGCAGAATTACCCCCACAATTGATGATGCCGCTGCGACATTGGGTGCGAGTCGATTAAAGACCTTAGTTACCATCCACTCCCCTCTACTTAGAGCCAGTTTATTAAGTGCTTTATTATTGGTGTTTGTAGATGTACTAAAAGAATTACCCGCCACTCTTATACTGCGTCCCTTTAATTTTAATACCTTGGCGGTGCGCACCTACGAACTGGCGTCAGATGAACGGCTAGTGGATGCGGCTCTGCCTGCCTTAACCATTGTGCTAGTTGGCCTATTGCCTATTTTATGGCTGACAAAAGCACTCGATAACGTAAATAAGGGGTCTTAGTGATATCGCTCAATGATGTTTCTGTTAGTTACACCGCGAATAAGGCAGTGTTAGAACAAGTAAGTTTTTCCCTTGAACAAGGGGAAATTGGCTGTTTACTAGGTCCATCAGGTTGCGGCAAAACCACACTACTTCGAGCCATCGCAGGTTTTCACCAACCCCGTGGTGGAGAAATTATTATTTCCGGCCAATGTGTTGGTTCAGCCAAACACAATACACCGGCTACTGAGCGCCAAATTGGCATGGTGTTTCAAGATTACGCCCTCTTTCCACATATGTCAGTGGCAGACAACATTGGCTTTGGTTTAGCCGCCATGAACAAGCTTGACAAACGTGCGCGTATTAAAGAATGTTTGGCCTTAGTAGAACTCGCAGCCTTTGCCGATAAATTTCCTCACCAACTGTCCGGTGGTCAACAACAACGGGTTGCCTTGGCTAGGGCTATCGCGCCGCAACCGGCCATTATTTTATTAGATGAGCCTTTTTCAAGTCTGGACGTTGAACTAAGAGAACAACTGGCAATGACGGTTAGGCAGCTATTAAAACAGGTGAATATCACCGCCATTGTGGTCACCCATGATCAACAAGAAGCGTTTGCCATGGCCGACAAAATTGCCGTACTTGAAGGCGGTAAACTGCAGCAATGGGGCAGCGCCTATGATTTGTATCATCGACCAGCTACCGCCTTTGTGGCCAAATTTATTGGTGAGAGTGTGTTTTTACCAGCAGCAAAGCGTGATGATGCAAGTTTACATACCGTCATTGGCGATTTCGACGCATCAAAAGCACATTTTTCTGACACTGCTGATCTTAAAAACCAAGAGTATTTTTCATTATTAGTGCGTCCTGATGACATTGAGCACCACGATGCGAGCCCCTTCAAGGCCCGCATTATCAAGCGGGTATTCCGAGGCTCACACATACTCTATACCCTCGAGCTTATCGAGAGTAACACCCATTATCCCCAGCGCTTATTATGTTTAACACCCAGTCACCATGATCATCAGGTGGGCGAAAATTTTGGTATTCGCTTACAGCTAGATCACATGATTGTCTTCCCGTTTACTGATTTGGATCGCTAAGGTTAGAGCCGGAAAAGTCTGGCTGAATTTAGCCAAAAAAATACAATGCCAGGATCAGGATATCGGCGTTGCAGAATCAAATTCTTCAACCTGTGCCATTAGCGACTTAGCCAAGACACGATTAGTCAAAAAAGCCAATAATTCGACCTCTCGTTCGCTGCGCTCCCCATCTATTCCGGTCAGTGTCATTGCCACTTCTAGGGTTTTGTTTGCATTTTGATTTAAGTCGTCACTGAGCTTGCGAATAAAGCCCTGGCAATCATCGTTATCAACCGCTTCACGGGCACGAAATATTGCATCAGTCAGAAACGCCGACTTGGAAATTGTACTTCCCCAATCCAGCTCATCGATGACGTGATCAAGGTAGTCTTGTTCGCTCAAACTGACCTTACCATCCACCTGATAGAGTAAAACGGATAGTTTAATTAATGCCTCATTGAAGCCTTGTTGTTCGGTTAATTGCATGTGTACGCCTTCTCTCATTATTCATTCATCACATTTCAAATCGAATAAAACGTGTATGTGTACAAAAAATAATAGAAATTGGATGAATAGTTTAAAAATCGAGGATAAGACAATTACACAACACGAAGGTTGCATCATATTGTTTAAAAATGCAGGTTTATTGATCCCCCTTTTTGGGCTGCTTATGGTGATGAAATAGCCTACAAAAAACAACCAAGCTGATAACCGTACATCTGGATTAACCCGCCATCTTTTGCCTGCGCCCAATATTCGAAAAAACCAATGAATCAAACAGTTTAAACAGAATTTTTATTATTATTTGCCTCTTTTACACTCCCTTTTAAATATCTGTTTAGCACACGGTTCACCGCCTTGACTGCGGATATTACTGGATGAAAATATTCACAAACAACACTATATATGGCTTGAGTTTAGGCCTATTAACCCTGAGTTCTCTTGGCTTTTCTGGCTTTTATCACGCAAATGTAAGGTTTACCTTTAGCAACCAAACCCGCAACAACCCCAGCGGCGCATGTCATTTTTGTAAACGATGCGAATAACGTAGAAGGCGCCGCAGCTAAAGTCGACCAAATATCTAATGGTCAGCTCACGGCCTTACTTAGCTTAAATAAATTCGATGCCGAAAAAGGCACTGGTTAATCGCTTCAACTGGTCGGCGATACCAAATCGTTACTGGTTGTAGAGAGCAAAGACGACGATGGATTAAGTGCTCCTGAGTTACAAGACTTGGGCGGAAAAATAGCCAGTAGTGTGGCATATACATCAAACGATCTTGCACTGTCGATACAGGTTGATAAGTTAGCGACCGCACTTGATACCCCAGTGCTCACCTAGTCCATGGCTACCATATGCGACATTACCGTTTTGATAAATATAAAAGCAAAAAAGAAGACCGCAGCTCGACGATTGAGCTTATTACCCCGCATGCCACTGCAGCAATTGATCACTATAACAGTGATCTTAAATACCTAGCAGAAGGCGTTCACATGGCCAGAGACTTTGCGACTGAACCCGGAAAAAGCCTATACCCACAAGCTTTTGTCGAGGTTATCAAGCAAAAATTCAACGGCATCGACAATGTGAAAATTCGCGTACTGGATGTAGCTGCCATTCAAAAGCTTAATATGGGCGCGTTAACAGGTGTAAGTAAAGGTTCAATTAATGATCTTCGTTTAATCGTGGTGGAATATTCAGGCGGTAACCGCACCGATGCCCCTATTGCACTGGCTGGCAAAGGCATTACGGTCGATACAGGTGCTATCAGTTTAAAAAACAACAACGGCATGTGGGCCATGAAATCCAACCTTTCAGGGGCTCTGAAAATCCTCAAGTCAGCCTCCGAGCTTGTGTTCAGCTATGCTGAAAGGTGCTCAAACCATCACAAACGGGAGGCTGTTATGTCACTTTACTGCGGCATTGACTTACATTCAAACAATCACGTCGTGGTTGTCATCGATGAAGAGGATAATAAGGTTGTGGATAAGCGTATCGACAACAATTTGAACGCCACACTTGCGCTGCTCGCGCCTTACAAAGAGCAGATAAAAGCGGTGGCAATTGAATCAACATTCAATTGGTATTGGCTGGTTGATGGCTTAATTGAACAGGGCTATCAAGTGAAGTTGGTCAACACAGCAGCAGTTAAACAATACGAAGGATTAAAATACAGTGGTGACCATCAGGACGCCTTTCACCTGGGGCATTTAATGCGCTTAGGGATTTTACCTACAGGTCATATTTACCCTCCTGAATATCGACAAGTGAGAGATTTATTACGTCGTCGTCGGCAATTAGTGAAACATGCTTCCAGCCATGTGATAAGCATTCAAAATCAAATCTGGCGTTCGTTAGGATATCGGGTTAGTTGTGTCGATATCCGTAAAAAAGACTTTAAATTACCTTTCGAGATAGGCAGTTTTTTGTATCATTCAGCCCATAGCAATCTCATGATACTCAAGACCTTAGACAAACAGATTGCCATCATAGAGCAACAAACACTGGAAGCGGTGGAGCTTAAAGATGAATTCAAACTGTTGACTAGCGTAACCGGTATTGGTCCGATTTTGGGTTTAACTATCATGTTAGAAACAGGTGACATCAAGCGATTTGAAGCTGCTGGTAATTACGCCTCTTATTGTCGTTGTGTCAACAGTGTGCGTGAAAGTAACGGCAAGAAGAAAGGGACTGGTAACCGTAAAGCAGGTAATAAATATTTGTCATGGGCCTTCTCAGAAGCAGCTCATTACCTTGTGCGGTTCGATGCCAAAGCCAAACGTTTTTACGAGCGTAAGAAGCAAAAACTCAATGGCATTGTGGCCATTAGGGCTGTGGCTCACAAAATCGCCAGGGCGGTATTTCACATGTTAAAGAACAAACAGGTCTTCGATATCGAACGCGCTTTTAGCTAGTTTCCCGGTGTCATTCAGCCAGTTTGCGGGGTTGGATAACAAACCAGTGTTTCTCTGAATGGAGAGTGATACCGGACTTATTTTGTTCGCCCTCATGTTAAGCCAAGTTGGGTCTGGAAGGCAAAAGCCTAGCCACAACCTCTGTGCGTTTATCGCATTGGATAACATGGGGAACTGACGTTTTTGTGGCGCACAAGGTGCGTGGGAAATTGGCCTTAACAGGCCAAGGACTAGAGCCAGATGGGTGACTGTTGCGGATAAATTATCCAGCAAAACCAATAGAAAAACATATTAGCGAATGAAAACCGGAAAACGCTTCAGAGTGCACAAACATGAATGTTTGCTAAAGAGCGCTCCGGATTGTTTCGCAGTATTGACACCGGCTGACTTATGGGTGACCCCGCAGGTCTAATTAAATCTAATATTTAAGAGGTAACCTAAAGTTTCTCCCAGATAAATGAATATTTATGGAAGTTTATTATTAATAATGTGTTATTTCTGATTACAACACGATATGATTTTATGACTGAAAGCCTATCTATGGAGAGAAGAGCGTGGCACGAAGAATTTTAGCTTTTATAACCTTATCAATGCGAACAACATTTATTTGCTGTGTTTTTGCCGCCATGAGCACCCCTGCAACAGCAGCTGATCGCGATGGAAAATACGCAATCGACGGCGCCGGAAGGGCAAGTTGTGCTGACTTTCTAACTGCACGAAAAGAGAATGGGGACAATTTACGAGTATTCGCTGGCTGGGTTGATGGCTACATTACCGCCTTCAATCATTTCAACAAAGACACCTATGATCTGACGGGCTGGCAAAGCGTTGAATTGTTGTTGGCGAAGCTCGCCAAATATTGCGAAGTATCCCCCAAGCAAGTCTTCAACGTTGCGCTGGTTAGTTTAGCCCAAGTCCTCTATGAGGATAGGCTCTCTAAAGAGAGCCAAGTTGTAAGGCTGCGCGCTGGTAGCCAAGCTATATATTTTTATCAGACATTGCTTCCTCGACTCCACGCTGCATTGGCTGCTGCTGGATTTGACGCTGGATCCGAAACAAATAAATATACCGATGCAATGGCTGACGCTATTCGCAAATATCAGGCCTCGCTATCGATCCCTGTATCTGGGCTGCCCGATCAGCTGACCCTCAATTCGCTTTTCCCATAATACAGACTAAAGGTTTAGCATCCAACCAAATGTCAGTTCGCTCACCGCCGGCTTAAACCGGCACAAAGCTTATAAACACAGTTATAATACCCTACAGGGTTATCATTATTACTTGTTTAAATTCTGAATGGTCTCGGGGCAGCATGTAAAGGCTAAGACATCGTCCGTATTTAGATTAATTAAACCGCCATATTATTATCTATCATCGTCGTTAAGAAAGATGTGTATTATATTGCTTTGTAAAGACGCCACATTCTTCTTATCTGATATTAATAAGACATATTATACTTTTTGATGTATTCATTTTGACTGGTAATCATTAAAGAGTTTAGGCGGCTGTCAATGTTTTCAATGATGCGCCCAATGCTTGATATCTGATGCAAGATCAAATTGTTAAGTCATAACAATATCCAGTTTCTATTTAACCAATTTCATAAACTTTATAAATTGAACAAAAAAATTAAGTCAAAATTTATGAGACCACCTGTCAATATTTCTTACACAAATCAGTAGTGACTAAAGTTAAGCCTCTGAATTTACTATTAAACTTTGAGTGGCGCAAAAATTGCTTGTTTCAATTGGTTCAACAAAAGCTATGTTAATCATAAACAACTATTGGAAGGTAACTATGAAAAGGTTTCTATTTTGTGTTTGGGCGACTGCCCTATTATTCTTGGGGGTTGCCCCTGCGTCTGCGACCATTTTAACCAGTGGAACAGGCGATGGTACGCTCGAAGTAGGTGTCGATGGGTATGGCTCTTTTGGTTCTTCCATCAGTGGCATCGATACATCTGATGCGTTCTACGACCCTGTTGGCATCGATGAGTCGGCCGGTACAACTTATGAAAGTGCGATTGCTGTCGGTTTTGGCGGTGACAGGACATACCTCACCACTGGCTCTATTGCCGGCCCGGACAATATTGGGACTAATCTGGTAATTGGAACGACAACCAGTTCTAGCATGCAATCGACCTTTATGGTCAATGCACTTCAATTTGAACTCAATCAGTCGGTCTCGCTGTCGCAAGATTCCAGCGGAGTTGCGCTTGGAACAATCCTCAATCAGGTTTATACCATCACGAATACAGCAGCCGAACAAATTAGTTTCGATGTGGTCAGGTATTTGGATGGCGATCTGGATTTCGATGGAACTATTCAAGATGGCGGTGGACGGATAGTTCAAAGTGGTAATGAAATTTTATTTGAAACGGACGGCGTTGGTTCGGGTAGTGCAACATCACAAAATTTTGTCGGTATTACTGGTATCGGCGGCATAACGCCTGAAACAAATCGATTTGAGATTTCTTCGTACTCTGGACTTCGAGGAATTATTGCTCAAGGTGAAGCACTTGATGACCAAATTGACGGTGATACGAATGGCGATGGGTTCATCGATAGCGCTTACGATGTCACTCTTGCCCTTCGCAATGTATTCAACCTTGCCCCAAATGAGGTCGTAACCTACACCACTCAAACTTTATTTGGTAATGCAACGCCGCCAGCACCGGGTTCAATAGAAGCTCTGCCGCTACTGCCGGGTTCAACCGATCCAGAAACCGGCGCTTTTAACTTCGATTTACCAGCCGCTGACATTACCGTAGGCGAAACAATATTTTTCGATCCGATTATTTCGACCGGTTATACATACACGGTTACCGGAGCTGAATTCGACAGTGTGACCGCGCCGACTTTCGCTGCTGTGGCTGACGCAGACGGTTATAGGCTTTTGTTCTCTTCTGGTGGTACTGACTATGATTATGCATTGGCTTCTGGAGAGATGTTTAATTTCGGTGATAATGGCTTTTTTGGACTTACATCGTTTTCGTTAACAGGAATTGATCCAAATCTGGCGTTGGATCCGAATGATATAAACGCGTTCGTAACTGGTATTGCGTTTGAGAATATTACAGCTTCGACCGTCGGAATGTCGCAAACTCCGATAACATTTGATACCGATATCAACGCTGTACCGGCACCTGCAACTTTATCCCTGTTGCTTTTAGGTCTAGTTTTGATTGTGAAAAGGCGTCTATTAGTCTGATAAAGCTCGAGCTTGAAATAAATAATATCGCAAGAATGCATTTCTTTATCCAATCAAATTTGATTGGATAAAGAACCTAATGACAAAAATCATAATCTCTAAAATCACTGATTTATATACCAATAATAACTAAATCTATCTGTATCAGACCATTAATGAATGTCATGTTTGTCAGTTTCTCTGTCATAAGCGTAACGAAGGTAAGGGCCCTGTTTTCGCTCCTACACGACTGCCAGGTTTAATTCGTTCGGTTGAGTTAGAACTAATTCACCTAATTCTGTTAACACCAAGCGACTTTGTCGTATCTTAATTACCAAGCGATTCTGTCGTAATCGCTAATTATCATTAGAAATCGACGGTTATCATTAAGTGTGTTTTGGTTGTGCATTTGTAAAACGCTAAGGATGATTGTGTGAAAGTCCAAAGGTCAATTAACCATTGCTGTCAGTATGAAAGTGGCCGAGCTTAAAATTACGATAGTCAATGCCGCTAAGCTATTCACTTAATCTACACGTACTGTTGAACGTTATTTGCAGCGTTACCGAAGCCAAAGGCTACAGTGTATTGGTCACGGTAATTCAGGTAACGAGCCAGTTAATCAAACTCATGAAAGGTTTAATCATCAAGTTCAGTCGTTGAAAAGTACGCCGTATTAAAAAGCTTGTATGTCGAGCGAGGTACAACCTTTGATGACCCGAAACGTTGTGACTTCTCGCAATTGTAAAAGGCCTGTGATGAGTGGGTATTGAGATTATCTTAGCCAACTCTCCTCAGGGCAAAGGCTGAATGGAACGCGCCTTCGATACCTTTCAAACCGGCCTTGCACCTGAACTGAGACTCAACAATATCAACGACATAGCAAGTGCCAAGGCCTATCTACCGCACGGGTTTATTCGACAATTCTGGCAGTCTCACATTCAGGTGATATCAAAACATCAAGTAACGGAGTTACGTCAATGGCAACACACAGCATCCTTAATGACATCTGTGTGAATAAAGACCACCGAAAAATACGTAATGACCACACTTTAGCTACGGTAATAAGTTTTACTTGATTGAATCACCGCTGAAACACTCAATCGCCAAGCAAAATTTTGAGAGAAGAAAACCCCGTAAAAAAGCTTCACTGCTCACTCTCTTGCCGCGAACTCAGTGTTTCAGGAGTTAACGAGCCAAGTAATCTTGCTATAGAAGACTTAGCCATCCAAAAGAAATTGGAGGTACTGGCCTTGGTTGAAAATCGGGGCAACGCATCTGAAGCATGGCGTTTAAGTGGTGACTCGCTTGATACATTTACCGCCATTTAAAACTCGTCAAGCCAGTTGGTGCAGAAGCCTTGAAACGGCAAGCAAGGCCTGAGTTAAAACACAAAAATTGTATCGATACCAGCATTAAAAATACGGTAGTGAATTGCATACTCGCCAATCCCCTCCTCGGTCCACAAACAGTGGCTAACAAAATGAACGCTAAGGATGAGCTGAATATTAGTCCCAATTTAGTACGCAACATATGGCTTAGCCAGAAGATGAACAGCACTGCCCTGCTGATTACAAGGTCAACAACAAAAGACAACAGCACGTGATCGTGTTGTTTTATACCAATCCGCATTAAGTTTTTCCCACTTCGAGCCAATCTCGAGAACACAGTTTTGTCACGCGCTTTACGTCGCTAACAAAATCATTCCAAGCAATAGTGCAGGCATCCACAATGTCCTCATAGCCGCTGAAACAACGATTAGCTAAATGGTGCTGGCGAAGCCAACTCCATACTTGTTCGATTGGGTTTAGTTCAGGTGAATACGGCGGTAATTTGATGATATTGACATTTTTAAGCCCCTCGACCAATGAAGCTTGATGCCATCCAGCCCCATCCATGATCACTACCGCATGTCTACCGGCTTCTGTATTCGCTGAGATTTGTTCGAGGTGGCGTGTCATTATGCCCTTATCAACATAAGGGGCTATCAATGCCTCTGTTTCCACTGTGGCTGGGCACACTGCACCAAACAAGTATGCATAATCAAATTGCTGTTGCTTAACGGCTCTAGGTCGACGACCTTTCATTGACCACAGACGTGTGGTGGTATTTTGCTGGCCTATTCTCGCTTCATCCTGAAACCAAAAATCGACCTTATCTAGCGCAATATGTCCGGGGATCAACTTGATCGCTTCAATCTGAAGTTTTTTTAAAGTCTTCTTGCGCTTCTTCAGATTGCTGTGGATGTTTTGAGCGACTTGTCGTCCAAGTGATGTTTAATGATTTGAGTAATTTATAAATCGAGTTTTGATGATAGTTAATCGAAAACACTTGCTGAATGTAGGTTTGTAGCATTTCACCGTTTAGACGTCCACCACTTGCAGACTGACTCTGTTTCTCGATGTAATCGAGCAGCTCGTCTTTTTGCTGCGAAGACAATAGAGAGGGTCTTCCCGGTGGTTTTTTACTTTCAAGGGCGCTAACCCCACCTTTCAAGTAGTTGGCAACCCACTCATTAACCATCCTTCGGCTAACGTTCAACGTTCTGGCGACCTCAGCTTTATTTTTACCCGCCTTAAAATGCGATACAGCCAATAAACGCATGCGCATTCGATGATCTTTAACCTTGTTAGAAAGTGCTTTTAATTGCTGTTCAGTATGATGATTCAAAGGGATTATAACGTGATTATATGATAGATATATTAGATCACACATTTAGACGGATTGGTATTAGTATTGACATGTGAAATTTCACATATATTATATTTCACATGTATTTTTTGAAGCTAGTGAAATATGAGTCCACTACAATTTTTCAAATGTATGTCTGATGACACCAGATTAAAATCTGTTCTGATTATCAATCAACTCGAAGAAGCTTGCGTGTGTGACCTGATGGCTGCGCTTGAACTTGACCAGCCGAAAGTATCCCGCCATTTAGCTGAGCTACGTAAATGCAATATTTTGCAGGACGAGCGTCGCGGAAAATGGGTGTATTACCAGCTTCACAAGCAGCTACCTGATTGGGCTAAAGAGGTTATCAGCCACACGGCTGACAATAACAATGACTATTTCTCCGAGGCTTTATTAAAACTGAGCACATCCAAACAACACGTTTTATCCTGCTAATGACTAGGAACATACATGAAAATTCTTTATATCTGCACCCATAACCGTTGTAGAAGCATTTTATCGGAAGCCATAACAAACCATGTTGCTGGCGATCGTATTATTGCAAAAAGTGCCGGAAGTCAGCCTTCGGGTGAGGTTCATCCACTTTCTATCCATTATCTGAAAGAGGCCAAGATTTCTGTTGACGGCCTGCAAAGTCAGTCATGGGATGAGTTTGAGGATTTCAAACCTGACGTGGTTGTGACTGTTTGTGACTCTGCTGCCGGAGAAGCCTGTCCTATATGGTTTGGTAATTCTGTCAAGGTCCATTGGGGGCTGGCCGACCCGTCTAAAATCGAAGGGACTGAAGAAGAAAAAGCGCAAGGCTTCCGAGCGTGTATAGCCGAAATTACTGAACGGATTAACAAGTTAGTTCGAATTGCTGAGAAAAATCTTGCTCCAGCCGAATATAAAACCGAATTAGCTAAATTAGGAGCACAGTAGGTAATGAGCCAGGTCATCACCTTACCGAATATCGATGAAACGCAGTTTGATATTCCAACGTTTGATAAGTGCCAGAGCACACCAAGTGACCACGCACCGCGTATTCTATTGCTTTACGGCTCTTTGCGTAAACGCTCATTCAGTCGCTTAGTGATTGAAGAGTGTGCCCGACTGCTTACGCGAATGGGCGCAGAAGTAAAAATATTTAATCCCGAAGGACTGCCACAAAATGACACAGAAGATGAAAATCACCCCAAGGTGAAAGAACTCAGAGAACTTATGATGTGGTCAGAGGGGCAAGTGTGGTGTTCACCTGAGCGTCATGGCTCAATGACCAGTATTTTTAAAAGTCAGATTGACTGGGTGCCTCTGAGTATAGGTTCCGTGCGTCCCACGCAAGGGAAAACACTCGCTGTAATGCAGGTATGTGGCGGTTCACAGTCGTTTAATGTGGTTAATCAGTTACGTGTTCTTGGTCGTTGGATGCGTATGGTTACTATCCCAAATCAGTCCAGCGTAGCGAAAGCGTTTCTTGAGTTTGACGAAAACGACAAGATGAAGCCCTCCTCCTATTACAATCGCATTGTTGATGTAATGGAAGAGCTGATGAAGTTCACATTATTGCTCAGACACAATAAAGACTATTTCGTAGACAGATATTCTGAGCGTGTTGAATCGGCTGAGCAGTTAAGCCAGCGCGTGAATCAGCGTTCAATTTAAGGAGGATGTATGGGTACATTTGAACGCTATTTATCGGTATGGGTGGGTATTGCTATTGTGGTCGGTATCTTTCTTGGCAGTGTTGCGCCAGATGTGTTTGCTGTGATAGCCAGTATTGAATACGCGCATGTTAATTTAGTCATGGCGGTGCTTATCTGGTTAATGATTTACCCTATGATGGTACAGATCGATTTTTCGTCGCTAAAAGATGTGGGTAAGAAACCCAAAGGCCTTGCCCTTACTCTGGTAATTAATTGGTTAATTAAGCCATTCACAATGGCGTTTCTGGGCTGGTTGTTCTTTAAAGGTGTGTTTGCCGACTGGGTTGATCCACAAACGGCAACTGAATACATCGCAGGCATGATATTACTCGGCGTTGCGCCTTGTACTGCTATGGTGTTTGTCTGGAGTCAGCTCACTAAAGGGGATGCAAACTACACACTGGTGCAGGTATCTATCAACGACATTATCATGATCTTCGCCTTTGCGCCGATTACCGGAATGTTATTGGGTGTAACTGATATTACCGTGCCGTGGGATACCTTATTCCTGTCAGTGGTATTGTATGTGCTTATTCCCCTCGTTGCGGGTGTATTAACCCGTAAAAAACTGGATAAAGCAGATGATCATTCAGGGCTAAATCAGTTTGTAGCAACGATGAAGCCTTGGTCAATCATCGGCTTACTGGCAACCGTGGTTTTACTGTTTGGCTTTCAGTCAGAGACGATATTGGCGAAACCACAGGCGATTGTGCTAATTGCCATTCCACTGTTGATTCAAACCTATGGAATCTTTGCCATCGCTTATTTCATGGCAAAGCAGATGAAGTTGCCACACAACATTGCAGCACCTGCCTGCATGATTGGCACCTCTAATTTTTTTGAGCTGGCCGTTGCCGTGGCGATTTCATTATTTGGTCTGCATTCGGGCGCTGCACTGGCAACTGTTGTGGGTGTGTTGGTGGAAGTTCCCGTTATGCTGTCCCTGGTATGGTTTGCCAACCGCACGCGTCATTGGTTCGTTGAGTAAAGATGTTCAAAGTGTTCACCCAATCGTCTGCTCTTCGAAAAGTGGTAAGCTGTGCAGACTTAGCGACACTGTTCTGGCTTGATTCGATAAGTGGCCTTCTGGTCCTTACTTTCGGAAAGATGAAGAGCCAATTTTAGACGAAAAAGGCCGCTGGACAACTACAGTGAATGAGGCCTGACTTATCAACGATGCCTCTTAAAATGAACAAGACTTGCCCAAAAGCGTGAAATACTGCTCGTGTGATTACCTCAAAATCGCTTGGTACTTTTACCGTAAGGTTTCCTTGGTAATCACACTAATTCACCTCATGCTGTTCACCTAATTCCTCTGAGGTGCTGTCTTTGTTGCTTGCTCTGCGCTCTTTTCAATCTTGGATAATGCTAGCGTTGTCATTATTTTGTGTTTTTTAACCAACTTTCTACCAATATCTGAGGTGGAATAGAGCCTGCGTGTACTACTTTATTGTCTATTACAACCGCAGGGGTGCGCATCACCCCAAATTGCAAAATAATCTCTGGGCGGGTTTCTTTGACAACCTTTACCACTATGCTGTTTTGCTTAGCAATAGCTTGAATAAGCGCTGCGGTTTTAGTGCATTTGCTGCAACCACTTCCTAACACCATCATTTCTTTCATTGTTTTATCCCCGCAAATGTCTTAGCTAATTGCATTCAAAACCCAGCCTATTAGGGTAAACGAGGCCAGTAAGAGCGTAAAAATGATGGCCAGCAAACGCCAGGTCATCACTTGTTTAAGTAAAATAAACTCTGGAAAGCTCGCGGCCACTGTGCTCATACAAAACGCAAGCGTTGTACCAAGGGGTAAGCCTTTATTAATGAGCGTTTCCATTATCGGAATGACTCCCGTAGCATTGGAATACAAAGGAATACCAAGCAGTACTGCTAAAGGTACTGACCACCATTGCCCATCGCCAAGTGTTGACTCTACCCAAGCCACGGGTACAAACCCGTGCAGTCCTGCGCCTATGCCCACGCCAACAAATATCCACACCCAAACACGGCGTACAATATCTAACAATTCTTGTTTGGCAAAATCATGGCGCTGCCGAAAAGTAAGGGTTGCAGTACAACGTTTATCAATACGGGTAACGGGGTTTGCCGAGTGATAGGCCTTGAGCGCAAACGGCTGTAACATTTTTTCAGCATGGATCAAATCAAGCAATATGCCGCCCACTATACCGACGGCCATGCCTACTAGAATATAAATAAGGGTAAGTTTCCAGCCCACTAAACTCAGCAGCAACAATACTGCCACTTCATTAATAAGTGGCGAGCTTAGCAAAAACGCCATGGTGATCCCCACAGGAATACCTGCCGAGGTAAAGCCCAGAAAAACCGGAATACTCGAACACGAGCAAAACGGTGTGATCGCCCCAAAAATAGCGCCAAAAAAATAGCCTACAAATCGATTTTTGCTTGCCAAATAGTCTCGCACTTTTTCAATATTTAAGGATGCACGAACCAGGGCGATTAAATAAATCATTACCACTAATAGAAAAAATATCTTGCTGGTATCTTCGATAAAAAAGTGCAGCGCATCACTTAATTTATCATTTGCGCTTAAGCCCAGCAGCGTATAGGTAAACCAATCAGCTAACTCAGTAAAAATAGACAGCATATTGGTTTCTCATTTGGGATTATGATTTCACCTAGGCTCTTGCAATCATTTAGGTGTTAGTAAAATTGACTGTTGTGTACTTTTCCAACATTAGGCATTTTTATCTGATTTTTTAGGCATAAATACCATGAACTTAGCCAATGGACGTTTAAATACCAGTAAATAGCACACATGCAACCCGACAAAAAACACCAGTAAATTTGCAAAAAACTCATGACTGTCTTTTAGTCCTTCTTCATTTTTTTGTTGGTGTTTGTTTGCCTTTTGACTGTCATCGGCGTAGGCCACTGAAACAACAGACACCTGAGTCAAACCTATCGCCTTGCCCTTGTCCATGGCAATACCTGTCGCAGTAGTGGCCAATAAGCTCACGGCGATCCCTAACATGAATACCTTAGTAATAGCTGGATGAGTAAAGGCATTCGCTAATTTTAAGCCTTCAAAAGACGGATAAAACCGCATTAAGCCAACATTTGGATTACCACTGAGCACCCACATCAAGCGCAGTATTATGACTAAAGCAACACTATAACCGAGCCATACATGCACTATGCCCAGCTCAGCGCTTAAATAGGCTAAGATAGCCAGGACTGCGAGGGCAGCGTGATAAATTCGGACAAATTGGATAGTGTTCATTTTGATACTCTAATGAATAAGCACAAAGCGGCATTGATTTGAATCAATCAATGCCGCTGTAGTGTTAAAACGATGGAGAAAAGCGGTCTAGGTTCATGACTTTTACCCAAGCCAGCACAAAATCATCACGGAACTTTTTCTGCCCATCATCTGCTGCGTACACTTCGGCTACAGCGCGCAATTCAGAATTCGAGCCAAAGATCAGATCAACCGGGGTAGCGGTCCATTTCAACTTATTACTTTGACGGTCTCGCCCTTCGTACACCCCCTCTTCTTTTGCAGATTTAGACCAGATAGTTGACATATCCAATAAATTAACAAAATAGTCATTGGTTAAGACACCTGGCTTATCAGTAAATACCCCATGTTGGGCCTTACCGGTATGCACATTTAAGGCGCGCATTCCCCCTACTAATACCGTCATTTCAGGCACCGTTAGGCCCAATAAGGTCGCGCGTTCAATCAAGGACTCAGCCGGAGACTGGAGATTGTCGGCACTAAAGTAATTGCGAAAGCCATCAGCATTAAGCTTAAGCTGAGCAAACGACTCCATATCGGTTTGTGTTTGATTGGCATCCATACGACCAGGAGTAAAGGCTACGGTGATATCTTGTCCGGCTTTTTCTGCCGCTTGTTCAATAGCAGCTGCCCCGCCTAACACGATTAAATCTGCTAAGGAAACCTGTTTATCACCAGATTGGGCTTTATTAAAGTTTTGCTGAATGCCGGTTAAAACGCCCATTACCTTAGCCAGTTCGAGGGGCTGATTGACCTCCCAGTTTTTTTGCGGCTCTAGTCGTAAACGCGCACCATTGGCACCTCCACGCATGTCAGTGCCCCGAAATGAAGCCGCCGACGCCCATGCAGTACCCACCAATTGAGAAAGAGTTAAACCTGATGTGAGGATCTCGGCTTTCAACTTAGTGATATCCTGTTGACTGATTAATCCATGATGACGAACTGGAATGGGATCTTGCCACAACAAGTCATCTTTGGGGATGTCAGCTCCAACATACCGGGCTTTCGGGCCCATATCCCGATGCGTTAACTTAAACCATGCTTTTGCAAATGCCAGCTCAAACTCTTGTGGATGGTCTTTAAAACGTTGCGCAATAGGCCGGTAAATGGGATCTTCTTTAAGGGCGATGTCAGTCGTAAACATGATCGGCGCATGGCTTACGTCCACAAGATGGGCATCGCGCACCTGGTTTGCTGCTTGATTATCAACAGGTATCCATTGAATAGCCCCAGCAGGACTTTTGGTTTTTTCCCAGTCAAAGGTAAACAGATTAATTAAATAGAGTTGTGTCCAAGCCGTTGGGCTACCAGACCATGCCCCTTCTAAACCACTTGTAATAGTGTCTTCGGCGTTGCCTTTGCCGCAGGTGTTTTTCCAACCTAAACCCTGTTCTTCGACGCCAGCAGCGGCAGGCTCTGGGCCTAAACAGTTAGCGGGGTCGTGGGCGCCGTGAGATTTACCAAAGGTATGGCCACCAGCAATCAGTGCTACGGTTTCTTCATCGTTCATTGCCATTCGGGCAAAGGTTTCTCGAATATCGATGGCCGCCGCCAATGGATCAGGATTACCATTAGGCCCTTCGGGATTGACATAAATTAAACCCATTTGCACCGCGGCTAATGGATTTTCTAGTTTTCTATCGCCGGTATAGCGCGCATCGCCTAAAAATTTTGACTCTGGCCCCCAATATACATAGTCAGGCTCCCAATCATCTTTACGCCCGCCGGCAAAACCGATAGTTGTAAAGCCCATCGATTCAAGCGAGACATTGCCTGTCAATACAATCAAATCTGCCCATGAAAGCTTACTGCCATATTTCTTTTTAATGGGCCACAACAATCGGCGTGCTTTATCTAAACTGACATTATCAGGCCAGCTATTTAGAGGTTCGAATCGCTGCTGTCCGCCTCCGGCTCCGCCCCTGCCGTCAGCCACACGATAAGTTCCTGCGCTGTGCCAAGCCATTCGAATAAAAAATGGACCATAGTGACCATAATCTGCAGGCCACCATGCTTGCGATTGAGTCAATAGCGTTTCTATGTCTTTTTTAACCGCTTTCAGATCGAGTGAGGCAAACTGGGCAGCATAATCGTAATCGCGCCCCATCGGATTAGACTCAGCAGCATTTTGACGAAGCGCTTGTAGATTCAGTTTATCCGGCCACCAATCACGATTGGTCATTGGTGCAGCATGGGCTGGCACAGCCACAGCGAAGGGCAACATAGCAACAAGGGCAGCGCTAAGGATAGAACGAGGTATTGTTAACATTAGTATCAACTCAGTAAAGTAATAGGTACCCTCAGCGTGTCGCTAATCCTGGTACCCATGGGCACTGCATACAAAGCTAAATCCTGCAGCATCAAAAAAGAGGGTTGGGTGTATGTAGTTGAGCAGCATCACAAAACGAGTCAGCAATCGCTCAAGAGTGGTCTTGTAACTTGTGATGTTACGCTCAAATCAATCCACGACTCTGTGTGCCTGCTTAGGTCGTAATTCCCGCTGTGCACTGTGTTCCATCATTTGATTCATCAAATCGCGCATCATGTTCATGCGGCCCTCCATCAGTTCCATGCGCTGGCCCATCGGCACCATTTGCTCATTTTTTATCTTGTCGGGCATGCTTCCTTGCTGCTCAGAGGTATTCATCATGTTTATGTGTTCCTGCATTTTTTGCATATGCTCAGCCATTAACACCTCACGTTTTTCTTGGCTGTCTTCATGCACAATTTGCTGCATCAGCGCAGACATCTCTTGCATTTTAGTTTGCATGGCCATGTGACCTTGCGGGTGCATCATCGCTTGATGATCCATCATTTGTGCGGTATTGCTGTGGGTGGTAGTGGTAACATTTTTTGCAGTGTTGGCTGATACAGGTAGTGAGATACACACCGCAAAAATGGCTAAATTCAGATATTTTTTCATCGTTATAACGCTCTGTATGACGATAGCTCGTCGGCTAACTCAGCAGTTATAAGCGGTGTGCACGCAATAGTCGGTGCGCTATCGCACGCTTTACGCTCAAGGTGTTTGCACAATTTGACTTTTGCTTGGCGGCCACAGTCGATTTCCCTGACTGATTATTGGGCTTATTTGGCCTGCAATTACCTAGCGGCAATGAGCAACAAGTCGCAGAGTTGTTAGAAACAATTTGCTCGTATCTTAGGTGAAGCCAAGGAATGTATTGCAGCGAAGCACCTAGATCAATGCGGCACAACGATCTCAGGGTCGCAAAAGAATATCTGCAGGCATTGAGTAATAGTTGATGGAAAATACATTCACCTGCGACGCATGACACATCTGCAGCTAGGGCGTTGAAAGCTAAGGTCCTGGCAACAGAGAACTGGCACCTGTCGCAGCTTGTTACCTTAACCAAAGCCACTTTGGGTGTGACGGTTATACATGAGGATACGCTTGGCTACAGGCAAGGTGGATGCGCGGAATAAAACGTATCTCACTAGTGTGTAACAAAGCTGTCACTCTTAGTCCCTTATTCGCACTACTCTAACGAAAGATAGACTTTGCCAACAGTTCATCAAGAATGGGCGGACGCTTACTGCGTTTCACCGTAATGGCATAAAAATGTTCAAAGGCCTTGGGTAAACTTAAATATTCAATCAATGAGCCTGCGCTTAATTCATCTTTTACAACCACTTTAGGTAAGACCGCTAGTGAGCCACTATCACGGGCCAGTAGTCGCAACATTGCCATGTCGTCTACTTGGGTTTGTATGTTGGGTTCAAATTGAAAATGGCTGCAAAATGCATCGAAACTAGCGCGAATTTCACTTTGTTTACCCGGTACAACCCAACGAAAATCCTTATAACCTTGAGGAAATTCACTCTTAGGTAATAAATCAGGTGGGCCAACGATGGATAAGGGCTGACGACCTAAGAGTTGGACTTGCCATAAATTACCTGCGTCTACTGCCACATTGACGTTAGATAACACCACATCTAATTTGTGATTTGATAATTCATTTAACAGATTGGTAATGCCTTTAGATACCAAGGTAAATTGCACATCCTGACGTTGCAATAAAGGGGAAATAAAAGCTTCAATAAAGTTTCTCGACATGACCGACATCACACCAATACGCAGTGGTTGTGTGGCAGATTGCGAATTTCCCTTGAGTAACGACGCGAGTTCTTCACCTTTGCTGAAAATATCGTCGGCTAAAATAAGGGCTTGCTGCCCCTGTTGCGTGAGAATCAATTTACGCCCTTTTCGCTCAAATAAATTCACATCCATCGTATGTTCTAATTGTTTGATTTGTGATGATAAAGCAGACTGAGACGTATGCAATTCTTGGGCTGATTGGGTTAAGTTGCCACTTTTTGCTACATGCCAGAAGTAGTATAAATGATGGTAGTTTAATCGATTCATAATTCCTTAAAACAGAACGTTTAATTAATATTTATCTATTTTACGGAATGTTATTGCCTTTGCATACTAGCGCCATCTATAAAAATGGAAACAAACGGTATGCAAATTCTCCTATCCGCACTTTTACTGGCAGTAGGTTGCTGTTTTGCCCTCGCGTGCTTTAACTTTAAAATACTAGGCCGATGGCGCAATATGACGTGGTTGTATGGCTTGGCTTTGCTTTTGTCAATGAGCTTTGCTGTAATAAGCCTCTACAGCCAGCAGCATCCTTTCTTATGGTTTAACCCTTCAATTTTAACGACGCTGTTAATCCCACTCGTGTCGTTTTTGGCTTTGGTTTTAACCCGTTATGCTCGCACCTATCTTGAAGGCCAGCCGCGAATTGATTATTTTCAACAGTGGTTTGCCTTGTGCTTACTCAGTGTATGGGCGGTACTGAGCAGTAATCATATGACGGTGTTTATTAGCGCTTGGGTAGCCATCAGTTTTTGTTTTCACCGTTTACTGATGATGTTTCCTGAGCGCCCGCGCGCCGCATTGGCTGCCCATAAAAAATTTATCTTTGCGCGTATCGCCGAGTTGAGCTTATTGATTGCTTTTTTATTGTTATATGCCCATTGGCAAAGTCCGTGGATCAGCCAGTGGACGGCGAATATCGCCCAATTAGACGCCCTTCCCCGCCCACTGGTTTTCGCTAGCGTACTGGTAGTGATTACTGCCATGATTAAATGTGCGCAGTTACCCATCCACGGGTGGTTAATCCAAGTAGTCGAATCCCCTACGCCCGTTTCAGCCTTACTGCACGCTGGCATTGTGAATTTGGGCGGGTTTTTAGTTATCGTATTTGCGCCGCTAATTAGCTTATCGCCAGTGGCGATTTGGACCCTGCTCATTTGGGCTGGACTGAGCGTGGTTATTGCTGCGCTTGTGGTACAAACCCGAATAAGCATTAAAGTAAAGCTGGCATGGTCGACCAGCGCGCAAATGGGCTTTATGCTGCTTGAATGTGCGCTGGGGTATTACGAACTAGCCATCTTGCATCTTTTGGCCCATTCGCTTTACAAAGCTTACGCCTTTTTGGCCTCTAGCTCAGAAGTCGACAAATATTTGCTTCGCCAAATAAACGGCCCAAACACCCCTAGCTTCAAACAAATAGCAGCAAGTTTACTACTTGGAACAGCTTCTGTAGCCCTCTGGCACAGCATACTTCCCATCCATCCGGCCATGAGTGTGCTGTACATTATTATGTTCTCGCTACTGTTTAGTCACCTATTCAATACGGCTTATTGGTACTTAAGTATTCCGCTGAGTGCGAGCGTTTTTGTCGTTTTTTATGTGGTACAACAAATGGGTATCAATCACTTTATCAGCGCTGCGCCCGTCGATTTAAGCATGGGGCAACTGGTTTGGGTTTCGTTGTTGTTTATCATCATGGGCAGTGTGTACTGGTTACTTAAATTGGCAGCAAAACGCCCTCTTAGCCAGCGTGTTTACCGCTGGTTATATGCAGGCTTTTATTTAGATGAATGGTCAACTCGTCTTACTTTGGCTATTTGGCCTACACAGCTCCCCAAAAAACATGTTGTTAGCACTACCCTTTATTCACAGGAGAGATCTAGATGAGCCATGTCGCCCACCAAACATCAGTATTGAGTAGCGCGCAAATTGCGCGTTTGCAATTAGGCTGTCAAAAAATTGCACCAAGTTGGCCTTTAGACAATTGGATCGCGGTCAATCCTTGGTGGCTCATGCACCATCAGCCTATTAGCGAGGTGAGCGCTAATCTGAATGTGCTAGCCGGTGCTACCTGCATTATGCCAAGATCATACTTTTTGGCTCAGTGGCAACAGCAAATTAAACCTGCCCAACTCGCTCAAGCTATTGCAGAATCGAATCTGAACATTGAGCAGGACGATGCCTTAGCCTATTTAAAGGCTGAGAATGACAAACACGAGTTTTTAGCTTTTAGTCGAATACTTGATTTACAGCGCAATCCACAGCGCCAGATCAGCTGGCATGATGAAATTATTCACCAGATTTCGCAAACCGTCGCCAGCTATGCCTTATTAATGGAACAAGGCGACGGGCCACAGCAAGGTTTATATGAGTATTGGTGGCAACAAGTGATCCACGACAAGGGTATTAGTATTGTTATGGCTGCCCCAAAGCTCAGTAAAATCTTTGCTGAGTTACCTCACGACCCACAGCAAATTTTAGCCATGACCTTAGACGAACTCGAGATTACGGCAGGCTATCAAACCGATTTTGCCCATGCCATGTTGCTCGATATTAACGGCTGGGCATCTTGGGCCGCCCATCAGCAATGGCTAAAATCCGATGTTGCACTTGAACACAATCAATTATGGCAATTACTCGCTATCAGAATGGCCTGGGAACGGGTGTTGTATCGCTATATTACCCAACAAGAAGCGGCGCAACACCGAGCCTTAATTCAGCGCTGGCATCAGCAATTTGTTGTTCTTCCTTTGCTGGTAGACCATGTAAAATCACAACAAGAAATCCTTTGGATTTGGCAACGGGCGGCAGAAATAGCCTATCAGCACAGCTTATTTGCAAACTTGCGACAGCGAGACGATGAAAAGCAAAGGCAAATTTTAAGCCCTGTGATGCAAGCAGCATTTTGTATCGATGTGCGTTCAGAGGTCTATCGGCGGGCCCTTGAAGCTCAGCATCCTGATATTCAAACTCTCGGTTTTGCTGGCTTTTTTGGTTTACCATTGTCTTTTTCTCCAAACGCAAACAACTATCAACGACCTCAAATGCCTGGTTTACTCACCCCCAGTATTGAAGTCAGACAAGCCAAAGCAAATAAGGGTTTTAGTCGTGGCGTAGCGCAGTCGTGGGATACCTTTTCATCATCATCCGTGTCCATGTTTAATGCTGTTGAGGCCAGTGGGTGGTTGTACGGTCTTAAAATGATCAAAAACACCTGGTTTGCAGGTAAGGCAAGCCATCCAATAAACGACAGTGTTAATGACACGCAGTGGCAACTGTACAAACAAGGAGTGCCACTCACCACGGCTGATAAAGTTAGTCTCGCCCACTCTGTGTTAACCGCCATGGGTCTGACCACACACATCGCGCCTTTCGTTTTGTTGGTTGGTCACGGCAGTCAAAGTTGTAACAACCATATGCAGGCGGCGTTAGACTGTGGCGCCTGCTGTGGACAAACTGGCGAAGTAAATGTACGAGTATTAGCCAGTATATTAAATGATACTGAAGTACGTGCAGGTTTAGCTCAGCAAGGTTTGCCCCTTGCAGATACAACGCAATTTATTGCCGCTTTGCACAATACCACCACTGATGACATTACCTTATGCAGTTATGGCGATGTTCTGCCAAACGAATACCAGCAATGGTTGAAACATGCGTCACAGCAAACGCGTATCGAACGCGCTCGCTGTTTTAGCATTAATGCTCAACCAGAGCAGCGCAGCCGTGATTGGGCTGAACTACGACCCGAATGGGGTTTAGCCAATAACGCCAGTTTTATTGTGGCTAAGCGCCAACATACCAGACACTGCAACTTGCAAGGTCGAAGTTTTTTACATGATTACGATTGGCACACTGACACGGGTTTTCGCACCTTAGAGTTGATCTTGACAGCACCGATGATCGTGACCCACTGGATTAACTTTCAGTATTACGCCTCGGTGACTGATAACCATCTATACGGCTCTGGCGATAAAACCTTGCATAACGTGGTAGCGGGTCACTTGGGTGTTTTTGAGGGAAATGGCGGTGATCTCAGGGTCGGTTTACCCATGCAATCCCTGCATAATGGCCAGCAATGGATGCACCAACCCTTGCGCCTTAGTGTTGTCATCGATGCGCCACAAGAGGCGATTCAAACCCTTGTTGATCGCCATGAAAGCGTGCGCCAATTGATTGATAATCAATGGCTGTATCTTTTTGCATGGCAACCACAACGTGGCAAAATAGCCCGCTTGCTGCAAGGAGTGTGGCACTATGTATGATCACATATGTCTGTTTGGAATCGAAAAATATGGGAGCTATATTTAATGCCACATTCCTCTGTGCCTCGCGCGGTTGCGCTGCTTACTCGACACGACAAAGGACGCGTTATTGCCCCTATTTTGCAAAACAAATTAAACTGGCAACTGCACACAAGCGATGCTTTTGATACCGATCAACTTGGCACTTTTAGTGGAGAAACCCCACGCACCCTAACGGCCTCTGGCTGCGCGGAATATAAGGCGCGATTGGCCTGTGAATTAAGCGGTTTATCCATTGGCCTAGGTAGCGAAGGCTCCTTTGATGCAGGGCCTTATGGCGGCTTACTACCTTGGAATCAGGAATTACTCACCTGTGTTGATATAGACAACAACTGGCAAGTAACCGGTATTGCCCACGGGCCGTCGTTTCATCAGCAACGTGTACTTGAATCATCTGACAAACTATCCGAGTTTATTGAAGATATTCCCAAGGGACAGGCGTTAATACTGTATCCTCAATCACGGCCAGCCGATACCTTATTTAAAGGTGTGCATGGCAAAGATAATATCCAAGCTGCATTTCAAGAATGCCAAGATAGATGCTCTGAAGCAGTTGTTGTTGAATATGATTTACGTGCCATGCACTGCCCTGAGCGTATGAACAGAATCGCCCAAGCGACTGAAAATTTGTTTGCGCGTTTACAATGTTATTGCCCTAATTGTAAACGACCGGGCTTTTGGCCTGATCACCTCGTGGACGGCCTTCCTTGTGGTGTATGCCATATGCCCACCCATTCTATTGCCAAACGAATTGCAATCTGCCAAAGTTGCCAGCATCAACAATCTTTTGCTGTCGACACGCCTTTTGCTGAACCGGTTAACTGCCCTTACTGTAATCCCTAAATGACGAAAGACACCTTATTATTATCCCTTGAAAGTGATGCTGATCTAAAGCAGGCCGCAACGCTGTTATCTGCCGGTAAGTTAGTGGCTATCCCCACAGAAACAGTGTACGGATTGGCCGCCAGCGCCCATGATGACAACGCCATTAAAGGCGTGTTTGCCGCCAAAAACCGTCCCAGTGATCATCCATTAATTTTGCATATTGGCCAGTTTTCTCAATTGGCTGATTGGGTCATCGATGTGCCGGCCAGCGCAAAATTGTTAGCCGAGCATTGCTGGCCCGGCCCTTTAACGATGATTTTCAACAAAGCGCCGGGGGTCAGTGCCCTAATTACGGGTGGGCGCGATACCATCGCAATCCGTATGCCGGATAAAACGCGCTTACGTCAATTACTGACGGTTTGCGGACCGGTAGTGGCGCCTTCGGCTAATTTGCATAAAAAGATCAGTCCAACCTGTGCCCAGCAGGTCATGGATGGATTAAACGGCCGTATCGATGCGGTACTTGATGGTGGCAATTGCCATTTAGGCTTAGAGTCAACGATTGTCGATTTAACTGTACGGCCTGTAAGGATCTTACGCGCTGGGCCTTACTATGCTGAGCAACTCGCAGCGATAATGGGTGAAAACGTCGTTCTGCCCAGTAGCCATGACGTGGCTGTTGCGGGCAATATGCCAGCGCACTACCAGCCTAATACCCCTGCAAGCTTGTTCACGCGCCAAGCAATTGAAGCAAATATCTTAAAACGTGAGTGCAATGGGCCCACATTGGCAATTATTCATATGAGTGAGCTTCCCCTTGTTCAACTCAATAACGCAAGTATTCAATCAATCAAATTGAGTACGCAGCGAGAAAAATACGCCAGTCAACTTTACCAAGCGCTTAGCCAAGCGGATCGAATGAACTGCGATGAGATTTGGATAGAACAACCGCCTTATGAATGGCATGAAGTTATTGATAGAGTAAGTCGCGCCTGCTTTAAAGCTTAGCTTAAACACAGCCTAAAAAGGTCACGCAAGAATATTAACCAAGGCCTTAGCACTATATGGATGCGAACAACGAAAATAATGTTGCCTGCTATCTCTCTGCGCTTCTGTTCGCTAAGGCTCATTACTACTACTGGGTAAAAAGGAGCCACAATTAAACCCCGTTCAGTGTGAGATCGCACAGACGCGTCATGCTCATCCCTCCATGCTAAACGGCAATTAAATACGAGCGCAGTTATTTGGCTGTGCACTTTTATCGCTGGAGAGCCTCATGGCACCAACTTCATCCCTCCCTATTTCTAATCACTTGCTAGACGGGCTGTCAGCTCAGCAGCAGCAGTGGTTTTACCATCACAGCACCTTGGTTCAACTAGAGTTTGGAGAGGTACTGTGTCAAGCAGATGAAACAATAGCGTTTGTATATTTTCCCTTAGGTGGATTTGTTTCTTTGTTAGTACCTATTTTGGACGAACCCGCTATCGAAATGGGTTTAATAGGCAATGAAGGGATGATAGGAGCAACCCTCGCGCTGGGAAAATCAACAGCACCAATGCAATGCCTTGTTCAAGGCTCTGGTAGTGCCTTAAAGCTAGAAGCCTCGTCGTTTTGTCAATATTTATCAGACAATGGGGCCTTGCAACACACCATTCACAGTTATCTGTATGTGACCTTGTTGCAACTAGCGCAAACCGGCGCTTGCAACTGTTTTCATGAAGTACTACAGCGTTTGGCACGTTGGCTATTAATGACCCATGACCGCGCTCACGCCGACACGTTTATGCTCACCCACACATTTTTGGCTACCATGCTGGGTGTACGTCGCAGTGCGGTCACCATCGCGGCCGGAAGTTTACAAAAACAAGGCTTGATCCGTTATCGCCGCGGCCACATTCAAATACTGTCACGGGAAGGTTTAGAGCATATTTCTTGCGGCTGTTACTTTGCGGCTTTAGCAAGTTATGAAAATGCCATGGGGCAGTAACAATTACCCTGAGGTGATAAGCCATAAAAAAGGGACGAGTAATCAACTCGTCCCTTGCATTTTACTGGCTAATATTGATGAGACAAGCGCTCATCATCGCCCTTATTTTTCTAAGGTAAAACGATCAAGATCATTAGCAATGGTAATATCACCTTTGTAAAACTCAGCCACTTCGCCAGTGTATTTAGCAAATTCTTCAGGCGTCACTAAACCTGGTGCCATGTGAGTCACCACTAATTTTTTGACTTGCGCTTTGGCTGCAAGCTGACCCACATCAGCCGGTACTAAATGATGTTTAGATAAATGTTGCTTCATATGACCAAGGGCTTTCGGTGGCATCATCGGATTCATGCGTTTTACCAAATTTACGGTATGTTCAACGTCCATCATTTCACTGATCAATAAATCAACGTTCTGTGAGAGCAATTCAACCGCTTCACTGGGCCCAGTATCACCGGTATATACAACGCTAAAGTTAGGCAATTCGAACTTAAATGATAGGGCTTGAAATTTATTGTACTCCTCACTGTCTTTTGGCCAGCTGTAATGAGTATTGCGGATAACACTGAGTTTAAATCCATCAAAATCAAGGACTGAACCATCAACCACTTCTACCACTTTGATGTTTCTATTTGGTGGTGCAGTCGCTTGTCCTGGCACACCATAGTGACCTAATGCTCCATAGGTCATAAAAGCAAATATTCCATCTACGGTTTGTTTTGTGCCCGGAGGCCCGTAAATAGTTAATTCACTTTTAGTTTCAGTTTGCCAGCGTAAACTTAAAATAGCAGGTAGGCCGCCAGTGTGGTCAAAATGAAGGTGGCTTAAAAAAATTGCATCAACATTTTTAATATTCGAACCCGCTTTAGCTAGCTGGCCTGCGGTGCCGTCACCGGCATCGACTAAATACGTTTTACCATTAACCAACAAGGCATTTGAAGGTTGAGAGTGCGTAGCATTCGGAATAGGGCCGGCCATTGTACCTAAGGTGATCCATTCATTTTTGCTACTAGCAGTCACTGTATAGCTGACTAAACTCAAGCTAAACAATACACTGGCGATTATTTTTGGCAATTTCATACAGTTATTCCTATTTTACTTTTGGTATATTTTATTGTGACAAAAAAGCATTAATTTCAAAAAAGCATTGATTTCAAAATAGCGCTACATACTGCTTATTAAGACTTCAATTTTTCATTTAGATTCACAATTCAAATAAAAGCCCAAATAGTTAATCATGGGCTTCTTTAAACGAATTCATCGGCTCGCCACGGTAATGGGCGAACCGATTAACAAGAAGCGTATAACCGTCTACGTTAACGCTATTGTGCCTTTTTCTAAAAAAACTCTGTTCTGAAACGAAGTCCAAATGTACGCGGTGGATTGTGGACAACGTAAGTTAATCCTCGGTTATTAACATTTGAGTTAGCAACATATACCTCATCAGTTGCATTACGGACGAACAAGGATAAAGTCCAATCAAAAGTGTCAGTACCAGAAGCGAGCGTAGCATCAAAGTCCAACGTTACATAAGAATCAGAGTTCGTTGAATCTACGAACATAAAATTCGTGGCTTGCTCTGAACGATGTGATGCTTGTGCAGTCAAGGAAAGATTATATCCATCAATCTGAATGTTATGGTTTATCGCTAAATTTGCTCCGAAATCAGGTGAGTAGAGTAGACTTTTCCCTGAACAATCGTAGCTTTCGAGGTCACCAGTTACACCTGTTGATGCGCACCCAAAACGACCCCGTCCGGGATCAGATACAAGCGTTAATGAATCATAAGTAGAATCTAGGAATTGAGCATTACCGCTTATTGTGGTGTCACGACCTACTCTCCAAATCACATCCACATCTAACCCTTGAATGGTGGCGTCACCGTTAGCAATTGGGAATGACGAGGCACCTTCTAAAGTCGTGAAGTAAGTGACTTGTTGGCCATCATACTTCCAGTGGAAAGCTTCTAAATTAAGCTGAAGTGTGTTGTCAAAAAAACGATTTTTCGAACCGATGGTAAATGCATCGATATACTCTGAGTCATAGGTAGGTGCTGCGAGAGATAAATCTACACCACCTGCACGATAACCCGTTTCGAAAGTCGCATACAGCAAACTGTCTTCGGCCACATCATACTCTAGACCAATTCGGTAAGTCGTTTCATTGTAATCTAAGTTCGACTGTATGAACCCCTCACCTACATTAACTATTGTGCCTATTTGAGGAGTGATACCACCCGGAATTGTCAAGTTATAGAATGGAGGAGGTCCCATGCCAGGTACTGTCGCAACTGAGTCTGGTGCAATTAGTCCTTCATTTACAAAGTACGCTATGAATTCATCCCGATCTGAGATGATAGGGTGTGCTGGCATAGCGCCAGACGCACAGCCGTTGCCAAAGCTAGCAGGAGGCGTGAGGAAGTTACCACTAAACGGCGCACCACCACAAAAGGTAACAAATGTATCACTGATACCCTCAGCGTATTTACTGTCCTCTGTGTACCGCAATCCCAAGTTTATACGAAAGGTGTCCGATACATCATATGTAGCCTGACCAAATACTGCCCAAGAGTCGCCACCATTTTCATAGTTCTGGATTGGTGATGCATAGTTTTGCGCAAATACACCACTAGTTTGAATTTCTTCATCGAAATAGAATATGCCCAGAATACCATTTAAAGAACCTTCTAAATCGCTCGTAAAGCGCGCTTCTATGCTTGTCTGCTCGTTTTGCTCACTGGTTTTAGCAGGGGCAAAACCCGGGCCTACAAAAGTATAGTCTTGCTCTGATTCTCTGTATGAAGGGATCACAGTAAGAGTACCGGATTCTATGGTGTAATTTACTTCAGCCATAAAGCCCGTAAAGGAAATATCTTGGCCTAAATCATCAATATCTAGAGGTCGGTAGGGTGCAAACGATGGCGTGTGCAGTACGCTAGTTCGGATGGCGTTAGCTTCATCATCAGTAGGTCCTGTAAAAGCATCGATGCCGGAAGGGAAAAACTCTTGTAGGTTACCTGCGTCATTGCTGAACGTTCCTATCAGATCGCCCCCTGCGCCAATCGCTGAATTTTCAGAGTAATCTGCGGCAAAGCGAATACTAAAGTCTTCAGTAGGTTCAAATAAAACTTGAGCTCTAACAGAAAAAGAATCTGCATCATTAGTTCCATCGTCAGAGTAACCATCCCGTTGCAACGAATTAACCGATAGTCTCAGCGCAGCTTCGTCGCCAATTGGCGCATTGTATGCGCCTTGAAAACCTACTCTTGAATAGTTACCCAACTCAACTTGAGCGTAACCTGAAGTTTCGCCTAGCTGCGGCTTCACTGGGATATAGTTCACAACTCCACCTGTCGCGTTGCGACCATAAAGCGTTCCTTGAGGCCCCTTCAGGACCTCAACCCGCTCTAAGTCGTAAAGAGCTTGACCCGCTGCACCACTAGAACGCCCAAGATAAACCCCATCAACGTTCTGGGCAACGGCGGCGTCAGTTAATGGATTAACTGTCAAGGCTCCTACTCCACGGATAAAGATACTTGTGAGTGGACCACCGCCAGCACTTATACCTAAGGAAGGTGAAAGCCTTCCGAGGTCTTGACCTGACTCAAGACCCTGACGAGTCAGAGATTCCTGATTTACTGCTAACATGGGTACAGCCGCATCCTGCATCGATTCAAACTTACGCTGGGCGGTGACCATAATTGTTTCAATGCTAATGCTTTCATCAGCCTCTGCTTCTTGGTTAGCGGTCTCTTGCGCTGCCGCTTGAAGTGATAGTGCTGAAAGTGCCAGAAGCGGAAAATATAAAGATAGCTTTTTTAGTTTCATGTGAAGTCCCCAATAATTATTGCTGTGCCAAACTCGTGTATGTAATGTTCAATACTATGAAATAGTCTGCATGTTAAAATTTAGTAGCAAAGCCAACTTATTCATAACGATTTAATTTCATTTATTTAACATAATGGAAATGTATGAATTGATAAAATCGAATATATTGATATTAACTATCCATTTAGCAGATACCATACTCCCTTAGTCAATGTGGCATTTTGTTCGAATCAGGCGATGTGTATCGCTATCGTAAGCTCTACTGTGACTTACAAGATATTAGACAACAACTCGGCATCAATCATGTTCACAAGCTATTGAAGTAAAAGGAGAAAAATACCCAAGTCGACTCCCGAAAACCCAATACCTTAGTAACCTTAGGCATATACAAACAAGTGGTGTAAGCTAGGAAATATAGTGGGTGTAACCTAAACCATGCACTTAAGTCAGGAACGCTGCAACTCCCTGCAATAGTTGACTATAGTATTATTCGGTTTGAGGTAAGCAATCATCTTTTACTGTCTAAATGATTCGTTGTGCAGTCCATACAAAGACAGATTAGTAAGTCGCTAACAATCGATTTCCTAGATACATTAAATCAGTTTAATCCATTTTCATTATGCACAAATTCATCACATAATTTTCACATGTTTTTGACTTACCTGTTTAATGGTATTGCCACCTATTAAATAATAATTGGATAACAACAAATGAACACCACACCTCCAAACACCAGCCAAACAGCGCAAACAAGACATGGGGTCATCTTGACCCTTGCCGCTGTGATGCCAGCTATGGCGATTATTTCTTTGGTACCTGTGCTTCCATTACTCACACAAGAATTTGCTAGTGTAGAGGGCGTAGAATTTTTAGTACCAATTGCCATGACCATCCCTGCACTTTGTGTTGCCCTTTTTTCTCCCATTGCTGGTTTACTGTCAGACAAAACTGGAAGAAAATCGCTGCTGATAATGTCGTTGATTATTTATGCAGTAATTGGTTTGGTCCCCTTCTTTTTAACTGAATTACCACACATCATCATGACCCGCGTGGTGTTAGGTATAGCTGAAGCCGTGATCATGACAGTAGCGACCGCATTAATTGGAGACTATTTCCAAGGTAAAGCCCGTGAACGTTGGGTTGCTATTCAAATCGCCAGCGTCAGTTTAAGTGCGATTATATTAATTGCTGTTGGTGGTTTATTAGGTGAAGTACTGGGTTCTCGCGGCCCATTCTTACTTTACTTACTGGCCCTACCTATCGCTTTATTGTGCGCCATCGTATTATTTGAACCGGTGAAACATCTGCGTACTGCTGTCAGTCATTCAGCTAAATTTCCGATTAAAACCGTATTGCCGTTGTTATTTACTACCTTATTTGTCGGTTTAATTTTTTATACCATTATTGTGAAGCTAGGCGTGATATTACAATTAGTCGGCGACGTGTCACCTGCTGTTATCGGTGGTATTGGTGCAGCAGCCAATATTGGGGTCGCCTTAGGCTCAGTAACCTTTAGTAAGCTCAAAGGAGCATCTGGACCCAAACTCGTTTGCATTGGCTTGCTACTGGCCACCTTGGGCTATGTCGGTGCAAGCCTGTCTATCTCGCTTCTAGTCACATCTGCTTCTTTGTTCGTAGCGTGTTTTGGTTGTGGTATGTTGTTACCCACCATGTTGACATGGATTTTAAGTTTGTTGCCTGACAACGTTCGTGGCCGTGGCACCGGTCTGTGGACTGGCGTTTTCTTTTTTGGACAGTTTGCCGCGCCTATCGCTGTCGCAGCCTTGCAAAATAAGATGGGTAGCTTAGAAGCAGTGTTAATGTTGATTGCAGGGCTGTCACTTATTGGCGCTGCAATTGCAGCAAGCAGATTAAAAGGGGCAAAAGGTTTAGTGAGTCACTAAATTCTTCATTCACCTGAGCGCCACTTAAGACTATTTGGGCGCTAAAAAAAAGCTGATGAGCTTAACCTCATCAGCTTTTTTTATTACCGCTAGTTTGCATATTTAACTACCGTTCTACGGTAAGGGATGCGCTTTAAAAAACTGCCAAATTAGGTCTGTCGCAGCTAAGCTTTCCTCGGTTTTGCCTAATCCAAAGCGCAACATTTGTTCGGCCATCGGGCTGCCTGGCCACGTATGACCCGCTTCAGTGGAGCGATAAAAAACAATATCTGCGTGGTGACTACATCCTTGATAGGCAAACTCTGTTAAAGACGATGATAGCGCTGTTTGCACGGGTGCGTTGCACTGATTATGCTTGATCCAGCCAGCTAAAGCGTCTTCGACGCCCATCGTCCAATACACCGGTGAATCTTCACGAAGAATAAAATGATTGATGCCGTCTTTTTCACCATGGAAGGTCATAATCGGTACAGAGCGATAGGGCTGACAATCTGTTGGAAAACGCAGCCCTGCAACAGGCGCAATGGCGGCGATTCTATCGGCTAAATCACAGCCTAATCGACTGCTCATTCTCGCCCCACCAGAAAAACCAGTGGCATAAATACGTTTATTATCTATGGCCCAGTCTTGTTGTAATTGATGTAGAAGCAAAGTGATAAAGTTGACATCATCAGGGCCCGGTTTTTTGTTTGCATTCCACGTAATAGGGCCACCTGCTGTACGAGTAAATAGTGCAAGTGGCGTTACCACAATAAACCGCTCTTTTTCGGCTAGCTTTTCAAAATCCGACAATGCTTCTTGCCTGTCAGGCGTATTGCTGGTGCCATGAAAATTCAACACCAAAGGCAAGGGCGTGTTATCTGTATACGAAGCAGGTACAAATAATCGGTACTGACGCAGATCATTATCTACTTGAATATTTTTATAGGGCGCTTGCTCTGCGGCTAAGCCACTAGAGCTGATCAATAAAACAAGAGCGTAAAGGGAGTTGACGATATACATGCGCATGGAGAGTCCTTATAAAATCTGCCGGTCATCAGCTTATTGGCCTGCTTATAATGTAGTTAATCAACATAATAAACAGGCTTTACTACAGGTAACGATTTACGCTGCTAGCTATTTTACTAGGGCCGTAATTTGGTCAAGGCGTTTTTCGAGTGAGTCGTGTTTCAACACCGCTCCTGTAACATTAAATTCAATCACGTTTTCAGTGCCCTGAGTATATGCAGGCCATGGGGGGGCATTTGCCAACGATGGGTCACCCACCTTCGCAAAATTAACCCACGCATCATGCATGACTAAGGATACCTGTTTATCTGCTTCACTCCAATCATCGGCATAACGTGCGGTGCCGCTTGCAAAAACAAAGGGTATTTCACTGGCGTGATACGCACCGTCAACCTTACCTTCTAAACTAGTCGGTACGTAGGTGAAGCGATAAAACCACGTGGCTTGACCCACTTTACTGGTTTGGCGTGCTAAAAAGCGCGCAGGCTCCACAAAACTGCGATCCCCAAAAATCATAGAGCCTAAAAAGGCCATATTAACCTGTCCGTTTTGCTCAGGAACAAAGGGCTGGTACGCCGCTAAAAAAGCATTTGGATCAGAGGCTTGCGCCAACGCGCCTTTAGCAATCATCTGGGCGCCATGAGGATTGTAGTCTTTCAAAAAACCCCATTCGAAGTCGTTACTGCCAACAAAGTAGGGAATTTTCATTTGATGACCGGCTGTAAAACCACTTTCGTCATCTTCAAGCACCACCTTACCGTCGATCATCGGCCCGCTATAAGTGGGCACATTCATCGAGGCCATATTTAAACCACTTAGGACTTTTTCCACCGGTAAAGCACGCAGCTCAGCCATGGCTTGTTGACCTTCACTGTCTATTCCAACACTCGTGGCAAAGGCCACACCAATTTGCTCGGCAGAAGGTTTAGCCCCTTTACCCTCTTTGTCCAAATACACCACTGAACCATTCGACTCACTGCGACCGCCGCCGGACTGCACAATGGCTTTATGAAACAATCCTTTCGCCTTGGGCGACAGCATCATCGCATTAACCGAACGTCCACCTGCCGATTCACCAAACAAAGTCACGTTGTTGGCATCGCCACCAAAACTAGCGATATTATTTTTTACCCACTCAAGAGCGGCAATTTGATCCATAAAACCATAATTACCTGTGGGTCCATCAGGGTTTTCTGCACTAAGTGCAGGATGGGCAAAAAAACCAAATCGTCCAAGGCGATAATTCAAACTGACAAAGACCACACCAGATTCTGCAAAAGCTTGTCCGTTATACACTGAGGGTGATGCCCCGCCATTAACAAAACCACCACCGTGCAGCCATACCATTACGGGCAATTTGTCTTGTTCATCGGTGTTTGGCGCCCAAATATTTAAATACAAGCAGTCTTCACTGACCGGTTCACCCAGTGGCGCTGCATCACCTGGAAAAGGAATTTGCATGCAGTCATTACTGAAATGATTGGCATCTTTGATGCCTTGCCACGGTGTAACCTTTTGCGGAGGCTGCCAACGTAGCTCGCCCACCGGCGCTTGGGCGTATGGAATACCTAAATAGCCTCTTACTGACTGAGCCGCACCGTGCAGTAATGTCCCTTTTACTAAACCGGCTTCAGTGTTCACAAGGAGTGGGTCAACGCTGGCTTCTTTGGCCTCACAAGCCAATAAACCGAGGCTCAAGCAAAGTACGATGATGAAACGAGTCGAACGAATTTTTTGCATAGTGGTTCTCCTAGACAAGCGCCATTAGTAACTAGTGGCCTATCTGTAAAATGATAAATGCAGATTGGCATAGCAACCAATCTGCATTTGTTTTATTACTACTGCTTTAAAAAACCAAGCGGTTTACGGTTTGATAGCGAGGTCTTTTGGTAGACTAAAGCGGGCGCTTTGCAGAATCTCCCGTGAAGACGTACCTGCTTTAAGCACGTATTCACCGCTTTGTGCCAGCCACATATTATGCTCTTGATCGAATGAGCTCAGATCTCGTGCACTGAGTTCAAAGCTAAGTACTTCGGATTCACCTGGTTGTAACAGTGTGGTTTTAGCAAACGCGCGGAGTTCACTTTCAGGTTTGACTAAGTTAGTTTGTGGCGCTGAAACGTAGATTTGCACCACTTCTTTACCTGCCACCTTACCGCTATTTTTAACCGTGATTTGCGCCACAATTTTATCGCTAAATACCTGACTACTTAATGAAATGGCAGAATACGTAAAGTCGGTATACGACAAACCAAAACCAAAGGGATAAGCCACCTCAGCGTTTTGGGTATTGAAATAGCGATAACCAAGCATGATGCCGTCGTCATAAGTCACCTTAGCTGGCACGGTTTGCATCATGCCTTCTGGCTTTGCCTCAGGGTCAAGCACGGTACCGGGAAACTCTTTCGCGGCGGGATAGTCAGGTAAATCGAGTGGCCAAGTATCGGGCAATTTTCCTGATGGATTGGTGTGGCCCAGTAACAGATCAACAATGGCATTGCCCGCTTCTTGACCGGGTTGGTAGGCCAGTAAAATCGCATCGGCTTTGTCTTGCCAACTGGCCATTTCAATTACGCCACCTACATTCAAAATCACCACCACAGGCTTGCCCTGTTGACGAAATGCACTGGATACCATGTCGAGCATGGCGCGCTCTTGCTCGGTTAAATAAAAATCACTTTGCTGGCGATCAACAAACTCACCTGAACTACGACCAATGGTAACCAAGGCAGCAGAATATTTTTGTGCCGATGCGTGCAACAATTCCTGTTTTAAGCCGAATTCCACTAGGGCTAGTTTTGGCATAAAGGCTGCGAGAGGGTTATTCGACACAGGACGTTTAGCGTCTTCTGTTTTTATATGGGCTTTGTAGGCCGAAGCGAGTCCGGTTTCAAACTCAATTCCCGCTTCTTTTAGGCCGTCTTCTAACGTAACCACATAAGCTTCATTAACATCACCACTGCCAGTGCCACCGATGAGCACATCAAACGAATGATTACCAAACAAGGCCAATGACTGTTTATCCTGTAATGGCAAGGTTTGAGCATTATTTTTTAATAGCACCATGCCTTCTTCAGCAACTGTTTTAGACAGTTGGCCGTGTTTGATTAAATCAGGCTTGTTGCTGTAGGCATATTGGCTAAATGCGGGGCTAGCCTGCACCAGTTGCAAGATGTTTTTTACATTGCGATCCAGTTTTGCTTCATCCAATTTACCGCTTTTAATGGCACCGATGATCATCCCTTCTTGATAGTCCATGCCCGGCATGAGCAAGTCGTTGCCCGCTGCCATTTGCTGGGCTGCATCTTTGCCGCCAAACCAGTCAGTCATCACCACGCCATTAAAGCCCCATTGGTCACGCAAGACCTCAGTCAGTAAATAGGCGCTCTCAGAGGTGTATTCACCGTTAACTTTGTTGTACGAGGACATGACTGTCCACGGTTGACTTTCTTTGACCGCGATTTCAAAACCCCGTAAATAAATTTCACGCAGTGCACGCTCATCAAGTTGTACGTCAATAGTGTTGCGGTTCCACTCATGGTTATTGGCTACAAAATGCTTAAGCGATGTGCCCACCCCTTGTGATTGGACGCCGCGCACCATGGCAGCCGCCATTTTACCGCTGAGTAAAGGATCTTCTGAATAATACTCAAAGTTTCGACCGCCTAAAGCAAAGCGATGAATATTCAGCGCAGGGGCCAACAGCACATCTACCCCATACTCTTTTGATTCTGCACCAATAGCCTGCCCCACTTGTTCAACTAGAGACAGATCCCAGCTTGAACTTAATAAATTAGCGATAGGAAACGCGGTAGCATAATAGGTATGATCTTTGTCATCATCACGAGTAGGTGCAATACGCAATCCCGCTGGGCCATCAGCCAGTACAATAGAGGGAATGCCTAAACGCGGAATAGCGTAAGTGGTACCTGCTGCACCTGGCACCTTATCTTTAGTTTGACCTACTGTTGGGCCGCTGTCGCCCATGTTCATGCCGGTACCGCGAACCAGTTTGACTTTTTCTTCCAAACTCAAGGCTTGAATCACTTCATCTAATGAGGCCTGTCCTAACTTCGGTGTGGTAGTCGCCAAGGCAGGTAACACGGACATGGAACTTGCCACAAACAACGAGAGCCATATTGCTCGAAAAGCAATTGATTTGGGTTTATTGGCTTTTATTTTTCTTATCATATTGAGTTACTCACCCTGAATAAATTTTATAGACACTAGCTTGTGTTACGACGATTGATTCATCATTAACGCAAAAAGCTCGCCTGACATAGGCGAGCAATTTTTAACTACTTTACTTAGAACTCTAAGCCGAAACGAACCCCTGCAGTGCGCGGGTCAGAGAAGGTAAGCGTACCATCAGCTAAACCCGGAAAAGCGGGGCCAAAAGAAGCGTTTGATACGGTTAGCTCGTCTTCGATGTTTTTCACATAGGCTTGTACATACCAATCACGCTCTGGCGCACGGTAAGTCAAGGCTACATCGGTTTTATGGAATGAAGGTTGCACAAATTGCGAAACAGAACTGGTAGATAAAATGGAATATTCATCACTCCAGCGACTTGAAATATCAAACTCGATGTCCGCGCCATTTTCCATTTCAAAAATATGTTGATAACTGACGATGGCGGTATATTCCGGTGAACGGTTTAATTTTTCGCCCTTTAGATTAATCGTGTCGTTAAGCTGGTAATCGGTATATTCAGCATTTAGCCACGTTAAGGCCACATTGAGTTTGTCGTAAGCGGTAATGTAATAACGCGACTCCAGTTCAATGCCGTCCACCTCTGCTTTACCGGCGTTACTAGTGACTTGACAAGACCCACCACAGATTTCAGACACATTACTTAACTGTAAGTCTTGGTAATCATAGTGAAACACGTTGATAAAGGTTCGTAAGCCGTTGTCCAAGTCTAATTTTAGGCCCAGTTCGTAGGCGGTTAAGGTTTCTGGATCATAATAAAGTGCTTCCTCGGGTAAGGGACTATTACAATCTTGCATACCTTCAGTGCAACCATCATTAAAGCCACCTGCTTTGTAGCCAGTAGATATCAAGCCGTATAGTAAAATATCGTCGCTAACATCGTAGTCTAGGCCTAATTTCCAGGTGAGTTCATTGTAGTCAACTTCGGCATTGTTTAGCGAATCTGGAATAGGATTGGTCACTGGGTCATAGGTAAAATTTAATTCTTCTTCAAGCGTCACGTGATTGACTACTGCACCGACTCGAGACTTTTCGTCTTGGGTGTAGCGAGCGCCCGCAGTTAAACTAAGTTTGTCACTTAAATCAAAGCTGCCTTGGCCAAATATGGCAACAGAATCCGATTTGGTTGGGTCTTGAGGAAAACCAAATATATACCCGTCTTGGCCTTCTTCACCTTGATAAATTAAAAACTTAACCGCTGATTCTTCTGAAAACGAATAAATACCACCTTGCAAGTTCATGGAATCAGTCACATAGGTAAAACGAAGTTCATTTGAACTTTGCTCGTAGTCACCATGAAACAATTGTGGATTACTGATATCGATGATACCAAAAGGCAATACTACACTGCCTAAGTAGCCTGTTACGTTATCCTCTCTGCGCGTAAACTCACGGTATGAGCCAAGATAGGTCATAGTAAGCTGGCTATTGATTGTCCAATTTAACTCAGCCATGGCGCCCCATGTTGAATTATCGTTGGTACGTTGCATCGTATCCTGCCAACCCACCGTTCGTAACTCATCAGAACTTTTTTGGTCTGCGATATAAGTTGGATTTACGCCTTTGCCACTTTCTGGCGGAAAGGTATTGAGCACATCGTAAAAGTTTGAAAGTTTAACATCACTGCGCGCACTGCCCTCAATCGAAGAATAATCACCTCTAACGAGTAGCGATACATCATCACTTAGTTCAAAGAAGCCGCTAAGACGGGCTGACATATTATCTTTACCGGGATCAATGTCATAGGAAGATTCGAGGTGTTTATTTAAATAGGTATCTCGTCTGTCTACATTGATTGCAGCGCGAATAGCAGCTTTATCGGAAATAGGCACATTTAACATGGCGGTCGCTTGGCGGCGGCCATAATCACCCAGGGTGGCATCAAAAGAGCCGTACATTTCATCAATAGTAGGTTTAGCAGAGATGACGTTAATCAAACCGGCTGTGGCGTTTCGACCATACAAGGTGCCTTGTGGACCTCGTAGTATTTCGACTTGGTCTAAATCAAAAAACGACACTTCTTGTGCTTGAGGTCTGGCGATGTAAACGCCGTCTTGTAAAAACGCTGCGGAAGGATCACCTTTTTCCGTGTTGTCTGTACTCGACACACCACGAATAGTAATTTGCAAACCACTTGAACCTGCCCGATCTATTGAAATATTCGGCGCTTGGTCTTGTAAATTGGTTGGATCAGTAATGCCTGAATCAGCCAAGGCTTTGGCAGACAAGGCCGTAACCGCTGCAGACGTACTTGCTAAATCGGTACCTGTACGAGTTGATGAAACGACAATCACTTCTAAATTTTTAGGTGTTTCAGATTGTGTTTCTTGCGCGTAAGCCGATGGAGTAGCAGCCATAAAAGAGGCACAAGCGCTTGCGATAAGGGTGCTTAATAGTGTTTTTTTAGGGTGATTCATAAACCTTTCCAATAGTTATTCTTTCACAAAATAATCAGTTGTTTCATTGGCTCAACCCTGAAGTTTTCACTTCGAACCAATCAACAGCTGACAATCATTTTTATCGATTCCCCAAGTCAGCATCGTACCGTGACTTCAAATCCGAGTAGCGTTGCATGTTCTCGTCTGTTCTCGATTAGCAACGAAACAAAATGTAATTGATTACATTTTTGATTTCAAACTATTTATTACAATGAACACACTTTAGTTACACCTAATTAACAAATTAAAACCATTACCAAGCCAAGTAAAAACTAATAATATCAATATATTAATCACTTAAAAAGCAAGTCTGAAAAGGTCATAAACGGAAAATACAAAAGCCATGTTAATTTTAAATATAAGCTATCCACAAAACCGATACATCAAATTTGTAATCGATTACAAATTTACATTACGCTTCGGTAATGGGTATAATGCAAAGGTAGAACGATTAATATGAAGTAAATTATGGCCAATATAAAAGAGGTGGCGTCACTCGCTGGCGTGTCGGTAGCAACGGTATCACGGTATTTCAGTGCCCCCGAAAAAGTGTCTAAAAAGAACACTGACAAAGTCATGAAGGCCATCGAGCAACTTAATTACAAACCGAATTTATTAGCCCGTAACTTTACCCAATCCCGCTCCTACTCGATCTTGGTATTGGCGCCATTGGGCAACCCGTTTCTTCTCGATGTTATTCAAGGCATTCAGGAAATAGCGCGCATTAAGGGTTATACCGTTTTGTTGGTTGATGCGCTGGAATCTAAAGATGAAGAAAGCAAATGTTACGGAATGTTAGAAACCCGCCTTGTTGAGGGCATCATAGATTTTAAAGTACAAAAACGTTTAGATAAAAAAAATGGAACACGCATCGATAATATTGTGACTCTTTGTGATTATGTGGAAAACAATCCCTCACCGGTAGTGACAGTAGACGATGTTAAAGCTGCCGAAAAGCTAGTTGACTACTTAGTATCCTTAGGTCATCGTCATATTGGCTGCTTAACCGGTTTAGATTTTATCCATGCCACTGTTCACCGTAAACTGGGTTATCAAAACGCACTACAAAAAGCGGGCATTCCACTGTCTGACAAGCTCATTATTAAGGGTGACTTTTCAGTAACAAGTGGTCTTAATGCTGCCAAAGAATTTATCAACATGCAGCCCCGCCCTACTGCTATTTTTAGCATGAGTGACAAAATGGCTATCGGTATAATCCAAGGCTTAAAAGCCGAGGGTTTAAGGATACCTGAAGATATTTCCGTAGTGGGCTTTGATGATATTGAATTTGCTAAATACTGTGAGCCCCCCTTAACCACTATTCGTCAACCAGCCAAAGAATTAGGCTCTAGTGCGATGAAGTTGCTGTGTAATCTAATAGACGGTAAATATGAGCCAGAAAGTGTATTGCGGCCTTATTTTTTGCCCACGGACTTAATCGTGCGCGGCAGTACAGCGGCAGTCAAATCTTCATAGCAGAGAGGGAAATAACGAACTTTCCCCCTTGTTTGCCCTTAACTGCTTATCTTTTTTACTCGTGACCACACTCTACTTGCATTAAAATAATCCCATGTGCGATGCCTACATAGCACATCCTACATTTTCCCCTGATAAGGCTGTGATAAAAACAGAGTAAGACGTTTTGGCTCACGTTCAAAATTACCCTAATCACAGTTCAATGTGTAATAACTAAGCGTTACCGTGTAAAAACGCAACGACCAATTAGCATAAAAAGGCTAATAACCCCCGCTCATACCGGCTTAAATATTTGGTTTTACGGGGTAATATAAAGTGTTTACGCCAATGTTCTTGATCGTTTTCAGCTTCTTTGCATAAAGCAATAATGTCGGGATGAATATACGAATTTCGCGCAATAGTCGGTGTGTTACCCAATACCGTTGAAACCTCATCTAACATACTGTTTAAGCGTAAAGCACCTTTGGCGTTGTAAAGTTGTTTAAAAGCAATGACACTGCCACGCCATGTTCTGAAATGTTTAGCGCTGAATTCATCGCCCATTATTGTTTGAATGTAGTTATTGATGTCTGTCGAGCTGACATTGCAGCGGGAGCCGTCTTCAATATATTGAAACAAGTGTTGCCCCGGTAAATCTTGTAGCTCTTTTATCACCGCGCTCAGCACCCTATCGCTGATATTGACCTCACGCTCTTTGCCTGACTTAGCACGATATTTTAAGCGAATGGTTTTGCCTGTCAGCTTTGCATGTCGGGCCCTAAGTGTAGTGGCGCCATAACTTTTATTACGCTTTACATTACGCTCATTCCCTACCCTCACTGCGCCTAAATCCATTAACCGTACCACTGCCGCCAAGGTGCGTTCGTAGTCGAGTCTATCGCCTTGCAGGGCTTCATCTAAGCGAGCTCGGAGCAAAGGTAATTTGCGCCCAAACACACTGCAAGCTTGGTATTTTTTTGCATCCTGCTGCTCTGTAAATATAGGATGATAACGATACTGCTTACGATCTTTACTGTCGTAACCGGTGGCAAGAATATGGCCGTTTTCTTCAGGGCAAAACCACACGTTCTTGTAGGCAGGTGGAAACGCTAGACCATTCAAACGACTAATAAGGGTGTTGTCTTTAATCACCTTACCCATGGGATCAATATACTGCCAATGCTTGTTTTTTAATCTGCGACTAATACCGGGTAAGCTATCGTCTACGTAGATGAGTTCCATTATCTTTCCTTTCGCCGGCGTTTATTTGGCCCTTGCTGTAGCGACGAGCCCATTTTCTGTACCTAGGCAAAGCACAGAGCGTACCAAACGAAAAAACGTGTTGTTATACGCTTGCCCAACACAAATTGCACTAAAGCAGCAATCAATGATTAAGTGATGGACAAAGCAGAACAATAAAACCTGATGTGACAAAAGTAACGGAGAGTAACAAACCACTTGAGTCGTTATTTTTTTCTTGATGTAAACCGAGTATTCCTGGGCTTATTGCCATAAACCCCTTGCTGAATAGCGTTTTATCTAGCGTTGGCTGACAATAATTGGCAGTTCAATCATTATTTTCAATTTTTTTGAAATAACTTTTGTTAATGAAATCGAAAGAACCTTGGGCTGTATGATATGTGAGTCACTCCCTGCTAAGGCTTGGTGCACATACTGTAATTAAATTACAAAATAGCAAACGTCATTTAAAACATGAACATGTAACAACACAGTAACAGAATGCGCCTGAAAATAGCTAAATTGTTAGTAATTTAACAATTTTAGCTATCTTAGCAGGCATTGAATTCTCTGAAAAAGCCCTTACCATATGTTGTAATAAAATTACAAAATCACCATAAGGAAGGATTTTACGATGAAAGATGTTGATAAAATAGAAAGCCAATACCCCCGTGAAAAAATCGATGCAATGCTCCTCTCAGGCTTAACTGCACAATTTTTTAGTCCTTATTTATTTGACGTAAATAAACGGGCGAATGGGGCTCAAGATGCAAAAAAGACCACTACTCGTTGGAAAACGTTAAAAGCTAAGGTAAAAGCACATCGTAACAAACAATGTTGAGAGGTTTAGCATATGACTTATACATTTACCTGCGCCTCAACATGCCTATATAGTAAGCTCCGCTCGTTGAGGCTCAGTTGCTCTTTTATCTACCAAACTAAGCAATTTATTAAAGAGTCTCGCCCTCACACAATCTTTTAATGATCCTTCTGGCCTGATTTGCGCCCGTGTCCACATGAATATCAATCATGCTTTGATCATCAAATTTCTGCATATTTTTAAACTGAGCTTCAATCACTATCTTATCCTCATCAAAGGTAAAACGAGTTTGATCTACTACTTTAGCTTTGGTTTCTTCAATATTTGTGCTTGGATTTGTGGCCATGGTCCAAAAATAATGGCAGCTTTCAGAGGTTTCTGGAGTAACGCAATGCAGTCCGCGCATATGAAAGCCGCCTCTATTAGGATCATCTACCGCATCGGTATTCACATCTACCGCACCCGTCCAAATTCTTAGGTGCGAAACAAAAAATTCAATTTGTTGCCAACGATCGATTTTATCTTTAAATGGATACGCTGCAGAGTAGGTTGGTGGTGGTGTTGAATTACGCATGTATCTGACTACCTTTACACTATCCCCTTCAGTGGTCACATCCATTTGTGCATTCATATGAGTGTTGGCGTCTCCGCCTATAGTGTGTAAATGCACATAACCTAAATGACTTAAGTCAAGTAGATTGTCATGCACCAATTGGTAAGGAGCATTATAGTGATAAACGTCACCATCAAACACAAAACCAGGTTCAGAATGATAAGGATAACGTGGTGGTGACGTCAGTGGCTCTTTGTTGGTGTCAGCACCAAACCATATCCATACCAGCTCGTCTTGCTCAACCACATGAAAAGCACCAACTTGCGCTTTTCTGGGGATCTTTTCTTGTCCTGGGATCTCAATACATTTACCAATACCGTCGAAGAGTAAGCCATGATATCCGCAGCGCAATCCCTTCGCTTCTATGGTGCCACAAGACAAGGGAAGTTGACGATGACAACAGCGGTCAACTAAGGCGTTGACCTTGCCATCTGCGGTACGAAAAAGTACGACTGGTTGATTCAACAGTGTACGCGCCAGCGGTTTATCGCTTAACTCTTTACTTTGAGCAGCGACATACCACGTATCTAGAGGAAATTCAGAAGCCTTTGACACAGGTTCAGATTGGGGGCTTACATGACTTGTAGACATAATTATGACTCCGGTTCAGGTATTTATAGATCTATTGTTAACGAGGGGCTCAAAGCACGAGAGCAACAAGGGGTAAAACGATTGTGCAAGGCTTTTTCTGCCTCGCTTAAAAATTGGTCTCGATGATCAACTTGGCCACAGCTCACAGCTGTTAAACAACTGCCGCAGATACCTTGTTCGCAGGACACGTCAATCTCAACGCCGGCATCTTCAATCACTTCTAATGCACTTTTGTCTGCTGGCACATGCAACTGCAAATTAGAACGCGTTAGGAAAAGCTCAAACGAACCGTCATTTCTATCGTCATCTAGCGGTTTTGCACTGAACACCTCTTTATGCATATGTTGTTCAAGCCATCCCAAAGCACGTGCAGTCGCAAAAATATAGTCCATAAATCCATTAGGCCCGCAGGTATATAATGCGCGCTTGTTAGTCGCTGTACTCAACGCTTGTTGAACCACTTGCTCTTTTTCTGTAGGGCTTAAACCACAATGGAAAAACACCTTGCTTGCAAAAGTGCTGTCTTTTAAGGCTTGATAAAATGCAATGTGACTTTGCTGCTTGACATGGTAGTGCAACTCAAAGTCGATACCCGCTCGGTCTAACTCATAGGCCATACTTAATAAGGGCGTGATACCGATACCACCGGCAAATAGTAGGACTTTTTGGCTGTCTAAATTCAACGGAAATAGGTTTCTTGGCGCTGAGATAGTCAGTGTGTCACCAACCTGAGTAGACTCATGCAGGAACTGTGAACCGCCTCTAGATTGCGCCTCTTTTAATACTGCTATTTTATAAATATGTTCTTTATCAGGGTGCGGTAATAAGGAGTACTGACGCACAATTTTCGGCGCTATTTGTACATCAATATGCGCACCTGCAGAAAACGGTGGTAACTCCCCCTGATCGGAACGTTCTAATTCAAAACTTACAATATTGGCTGTTTCTGGGGTTTTACTGCGAATTTGCAGGTTTAACATCACTTTTTACTCCACCTAAGCATAAGGCCATAGGTGTATATTGCGCCAAACTAGTTGATATATCAACTAGTTTGTTGATAATTTGTTAACTTAAAACATCTCAAACTAACGTTTGCGCGCTTTTAAGTCATCTGAACTCTGAATAAGATGTGTTGTTATCATTTCAATTGCATACGAAAGATTAACGGTCCCCCCCCCGAGGTGATATTCACTCGGAGACAAAACTGTTGTGGGTTGCAAGGCGGGGTGTCGTATGCAATAGCTTGGTATTGCGAGAAAACCCAACGCCGCTAGGCGTAAAAAGAGCGTTATTGAGAGCCGCGGCTAAACCAGAGTTCAGTTTAAGTAGTTCAGGTTTTGCCATATCAGGTAAAAGTATTTGCATGTGCTACAACAGCAAGTAAGCTTTTAAACTCAATCAATGTCAGGATAAAAGATGCGACCTAATAAAGACGATTCAGCTAAAAAGCAATTAGATTTAGAACAATACATACCCGCTTTAGTAACCTCTTTATCTAATAAGCTTTCAGCGGGTGCTTCGAACTGTTATCGAAAATATTTTAATATTGGTGTTATCGAATGGCGTGTATTAGCCATGTTAAAAGTAGAATCTGATATCTCAGCCAATCGGATCTGTCAGGTCATTGGACTGGATAAAGCTGCGGTAAGCCGCGCTTTAAAGCAACTACAGGCCTCAGGATATGTTAGCTTTGTAAAAGATCAGCAAGATGGACGTTCTTCACTTGTTCGACTCACTCACCAAGGAGCAAACCTACACGACCGAGTATTCGTCGTCGCTCTAGAACGAGAAAAATTATTACTAAATGAAGTGTCTGAATATGAATTGGCAGTACTGGTAAATTTATTAAACAAACTAAATAGTAATGTAAAACGGGCTAACGCCTACGAGCCGGATTTATAAACAAAATATTTAAGTGCATATACTAAGAGCCCTCGCGACTAATGTTTGCAATGCACCATCGTGTTTAAAGCCTGCTTTATCGGCCGCAGTGGTTGTTAAAGGTGGTTGCTGGCCAAATAAAGCTTCAAGTTGAGCATCCGGCTGCCAACTTAACAGTGACTGATGTTGTTGAGTTTGACTGACAATTTCGTGCAAAAAATCCAGCATCAAAACACGTAAAGCTGGCAAGGTCACTACTCGATTTACCGGCATTAAGTGGCTATCCAGTTGCGCCGCCCTCAACAGGTTGTGTGCACATTGTTGCACCGACATTAACCACATTGTTGCCTGTGGGGAGACGGGCGATGTGAAGTGTTTTCCTGCGGATAATAAATGAAAGGCATGACTTAAAAATGCCGATTTTAATCCGTTGCTGCTCATAGGTCTGGCTAAAATGCCCGGCAATCTAATACTCACTACATCTAATTTACCACGTCGATGATAGTCCGCTAACGCCAGCTCAATCATTGCTTTGTGTGTGCCATAAATCATTGCGGGTACAATTGGCGAGAGATCATCTACCTGCTCAGGCATCGGCGCACCTAATACAGCGATCGTGCTGCTGTACACAAGCCGTGGACAATGCCCATGCTGAGCGAGTAAATCAAATAGATACAGACTGGCGTCTAGATTAATTTTGCGAGAGAGTTGTGGATTTTGTTCAGCACTTCCACCAGGTAAAGCCGCCATATGGAATACATAATCGTAAGGTTTAATCAGCGCTTGAGCTAGTACATCAGATTGGCATAAATCTGCTGTAATTAAAGTGATTCGGGAATTTTTCTTATACCGACTATTCGCTAAATAAGTATCGAATAGGGTCAAATGCCAGTTGGTTGATGATAATAATAATTCAACTAAGTGATTGCCAATAAAACCACCAGCGCCAGTAATGAATGCTTTTTTCATAAATTTTTAATCCTGAACAACACGCTCTCAGACGAAATTTGATACCCATTTTTGACGACAACATAACAAAACGACAGAACAAAAAGTCACCAACTGCGACGAATTTTTCAATAGTAAGCATCAGATTAAAAGATGTTACTTTTGCCCGTCCCCTTAGTAGAGTTCAGTATTTTCTTGGTGAAATAGAGGCAACAATGAATAACAAAACACGCAGAGTCGTGACGGGCCACAATGCTTATGGTGAAGCGGTTTTTATTGATGATCAACAGCATGAAGTAACACTCATTCCCTCTGGTGATGCCGCAATGTTAACCCTATGGACCACCGAAGAGGTGCCTGCTAACTTAAACGATAAAAGCGATGGTATGTTGCGCGATGCAGGGCTGACTTTACAGGGCGGTTCGGTGATCCGCGTCTGCGATATTTTGCCCGGTCAAGCGTCTCCGATGCATCGCACCAACAGTATCGATTACGGCATTATCATTGACGGACAAATAGAATTAGAACTCGATTGTGGCGCTGCCAAATTACTCAAAACTGGCGATGTTATTGTGCAGCAAGGCACCATACATTTGTGGCGTAACCCTAGCCTTACCCAAACCTGCCGAATTATTTTTATTCTGATTGAAGCCAAGCCATATCAACACAATGGCCAGTCATTGACTGAACTAAAACCTTAGTACATTGTATAAAAAGCTTATGTTGTTGCTAGGCAACATAAGCTTTTTTAACACTAAACCACTCTTATATCGGCTGAGCCAAAGCCATCATACTGTCGCGCATAATGCCCATATGCTCTTGTTTGTCGCCCCCTTCTATTTCGATTTGGGCTAAACGACCAGAGTTTTCGACGACCATCCTACAACGCTCCCAGCGGCGGTTTTGGAAGGTTTCTAGCGCTTCATTCAGTGAAGGTTTATGCGCTAATTCTTCAGCCAAAACAATAGCGTCTTCAATACCAATACAGGCGCCAGAAGCCAAATGTGGTGTCGTACCGTGTACGGTATCACCTATCAACACTACCCTGCCCTTGTACCATGGTGTGGGGACTAATAAGTTTTCAAGGGGGCGATAGTTAATATAAGAATGCTCATCCAACATGCCTGCCACTTGCTGCAACATTGGAGCAGGGAATGCTTGCATAATGTCTTTTAGTTTTACTAAGGCTTCTTCGCCTTTTATCCACGTTCCTGGTGCATTGTCTTGGGTCACAAACATATACATTTGGTCTTTCGACATGGGGTTTAATCCGGCTTTAATATGTTGTCCTACCCACATCATGGTATTGTTGACTTCAGGCAAGCGAGGCAATACCGCGCGCCATACGCCTTGACCAACATATTTAGGCTCGGCCGCTTCTGGAAACTGCGTTTTGCGCACTTGTGAGTACAGCCCATCTGCACCAATAACCAGATCATAGGTGTACATTGTGCCGTCGCTAAAGGTCACTTCGGCACCGTCTATCCCCTGCTTAATCTCAGTAAAGGTAATACCAAGACGAACATTAGCGCCAGAGGCTTTGGTTTTTTCTGCCAATATCTTGGCAAGCGCCGGACGCATAATAGCGCCGGAGCTGGGGATATCAGGATCACCAATCAGCGGGGTGGGAATATGGGCTAGATGCACGCCATGAGGAGCATGAACATCTAAGCCACTATGAGCACTACCAATTTTTAAGTACTCATCCAGAATACCGAGGGTTTTGAAGGCGCGTAAAGTCGCGCCACCAATGCTGATTCCAGCGCCTTCTGCGCGCCAATTTGGATCAATTTCAACCAAATCAACTTCGATGCCGTATTTTCGTAATTCTATGCACACTGACATACCGGAAAAGCCGCCACCGATAACCAATACTTTACTTACGCTTGGGTTCATAAATTGAACTCCTTAATTGTTGTTAGGCTTATCCAAATTTCTTGTTGGGATGAAACCTCTAATGGGATCTTACTCAGCTTTTGCCCCTTGCACGGGCCTTGTACACAATCGCCATTGTTTATTTCAAACAAAGCACCGTGCGCTGCACACACAATATAATCACTGGCACTATCGAGATAGTGATGCCGCTTCCACGGTAATGAGGTGTCGTTGTAGTGCGGGCAAATATCCACATAGGCAAACAGTTCGTTGCCTTGGCGCACGATAAAAAAGGTATCACTGCCCGAATGATTGGGATCGAAACCTTTTGCTTGCCCATCGGCAATGTCACTGACACTGCCTAACCATAACTTACCCATGAAGATTTACGGCTTTCCAGGAGGTCCGCCTGGCGCCCATTTTTCGCGAGATTGTAATAAAAACACTTGCGAATTATCCGCACCCGGCAAGGCTTCACGCGCTTCCCAGCTATCATCGTGTAAGTCCATGTCTGCATCATATTCAATATTGCAGCCAAAGGGGCTTTTGAAATACCAAAACCAATTCGAGCCAAAGATATGACGACCCGGTCCCCAGAAACTTTGATAGCCTTTTTCAACCAAGGCATACCCAGCTTGTGAGACTTCGGTAGGACCGCTCATATGGAAGGTAAAATGCTCAACACCTTGCATAAAGGGCGGGGTTTTTAAAAAGAACAAAGTATGGTGATCAAGGGTGCCCGCGGGACGCATGAAGGGCCCTGTACCCGTAAAGCGATCGGTTGTCACAAAGCCTAAACGCTCTGAATAAAAAGCTTCGGCTTTTTCAATATCAGGCACAAAATACACAACGTGCGACAAACTGCGTGGTTTCGCCGTAAAGTCTTTACTTACACCTGTGAGATTCACACCTCGCTGAGGAGCCGCACCTGGTGCATTAATGGCCTCGGCAGGTAAATCAAGGGTTTGACGGATAGTGACTTGAAAACCCAATACAAAACCTAAGTCATCAAGGGCTTCAATGCTGCCATCGGCTAAAGTCTGTACTTCTCTGTCTTTAGATAACTCAGCTGCAATGGCGTCTAGGGCTGCTTGGTCAGCCACACCGTAAATCGTTTTACGCAACATAGAGCCACTGGGTAAAGGGGCGGGTAATGACGCATCGTCTTTATGCAAGATTTCAATGCCAGTGCCATCTAAAGAGACATAATTTTGCTCATCTTTGGGAACCAAGCCGTAATCAAGGGCAAATTGCTTGCACGCTGCGACATCGTCAACGCCAAAAATAAGTTTGTCTGGTCCGATAATATTCATGCTGGAGATCCTACTTTTGTTTTAATTCGTTAAAGGTTTCTGCAACCCAATCAGCGATGTAAGTACCAGCGTTCGAACTGTTATCAAAGCTTGAATGCTGCACGCCACCTTCACGTTCGGTAAATATTTTAAGTTCACGTTTAGGGCTATTAACTAGCTGATCATAAGTGCGCTCGGCCCATTTAAGAGGGATTTGCGAATCTTTTAAGCCATGCGTCACCAAAAACGGCACTTTAATTTTTTCTATTTGGCCATCAAGGTGCACGTTTTCAGCAATCTTCATAAAGTCGTCCATGTCTTTAGCGCCCCATACCCATTGCACGTGCGCCCAATAATGCGGAACAGGGAAGTCACCTTCTTTTTCTAAGCGGCGTTTTTGGACATCACGCCAATCATGGTTAGCACCCCACACACAACCTAAGGCCAATCTAGGCTCATTCGCGACGGCACGTGGACAGTAGTAACCACCTAAAGACACGCCTTCCATACCTATGCGTTTGCTGTCTACTTCATCATGTTTTTCTAGCCAGTCAACCACCACACTGGCCCAATGTTCTGTGTCATACCGTGCATGCAAACCTTGTAATTTTAAGGCTTCACCGGTACCAGGCTGATCTAAAACTAGTGATGAAACCCCACGCTCAGCTAACCAACCTGGTAAACCCACGCGGTATTTCATTTCTTTGGAGGAATCAAGGCCGTTAATTTGGATCAAGATGGGCGCTGGCCCTTCTACTCCTTCGGCTCTGACATACAGGGCAGATAGGTGTTTGCCTTCATAGGGAATTTCAACGCGTACACAGTTTTCTTTACTAAGCTCGATGGATTTTTCAAATAACTCTAAGGACCGCTTATACAGCTCTGTTCTGCCAGGGGCGCCATGGGCCTGAAGACGCTCACAGGTAATAAGATAGGTAGCAGCACGATTATATTTATAGCCTGCTGATAAGGTGCGCCCTTTTGCTAAATCTTCTTCTGCTAAACCGCAAAGTTTGTCGGACATCTTGGCCCAGGTGTCTCTAAAGGCTTGCACACCTTCTTTATCTGGTGATTTAGCGGCATCTTGCAAGGGGCCACACATCTCTTCAATCTCACCGATACGAGAGCCCATTTCTATGGCTAGATTAACTGATAGATTCCACACATAGTTGGTTGGAAAGTACTTAAACATCTTTTTATCCTTTTTTACTTGTTAGCCTTAAAACACAGGCTAATTTGTATAGCTTTGTTATTTTTCAATTAATGCAACGGCTCTGCAAAAGCCCGCTGACGCGTGTTTAATTTTGTAAGGGAAACAATTAACCAAGAATCCAGTGGAAGGCAAACTCTCTAAATTGCTGAGTTTTTCCATTTGTCCGTAACCGATATCACGACCGGCTTTGTGACCCTCCCAGATGATTGACGCATCTCCAGACTCAGCAAAACGCTCGCGGGTAAATTTAAAGGGGGCGTCCCAACTCCAAGCATCAGTGCCCACTACTTTTACGCCACGCTCTAATAAATACATGGTGGCTTCGCGGCCCATGCCAACACCCGCATCAAGGTAGCCAGGCTGACCAAACAACTCACCTGCACGGGTATTCACCACCACAATATCCAGTGGTTGTAGGTCATGACCTATGCGGGCCAATTCATCTTCAACGTCCTGGGCGGTAACGATGTAACCGTCTTCCAAATGCCTGAAATCCAGTTTTACGCCGGGCTGAAAACACCATTCAAGAGGCAATTCATCAATACCAAAAGCCGGCTTGCCACCATCAGTGGTAGAAGCATAATGCCAAGGCGCATCCATGTGGGTACCGCTATGGGTAGTGATATCTAAACGTTCCGCCGCCCAGGCTTCATCACCTGGCATTTGCGCTTTGGTTAAACCTGGAAACATGGCGCCCATTTCAGGCCAGCCCTGTTGGTGATCCATATAATCGATTTTAGGTAACAAAGGAGGTGGATCGGTATAAGGGTTATTATCTAAGGTGACGGATAGGTCGACAATGGTAAAATTTCTTGGATTAAACATTAAATACTCTCACTAGCAGGACTGAGGGTCACGCGCTGTTCTATTACACCAAATACACTGTTACCACTTGCATCAATAGCATTAAAACTTACCACTTCGTCTTGTTGCATAAACGGTGTTTGTGGCGCGCCATGTTGGATCATTTCTTTAGCACGTAATTCTGAAATACAGGCTTGGCCCTTGGCAGGATCGGCATTTGATACTGTACCCGAGCCAAATACGGTACCCGCTTTAATTGGGCGAGTTTGCGCAACATGAGCAATTAATTCATGAAAGCCAAAATGCATTTCTTGCCCCAGCGGCTCACCAAAAACTTGCCCATTTCTTTTGACTTGTAAAGGCAAACATACTCGACCATTTTGCCAAGATTCACCTAACTCATCTGGGGTTAAGGCGATGGGAGCAAAAGCCGTTGCCCCTTTTGCTTGGACAAAACCAAAGCCAGTTTTCATTTCTCGGGGGCCTAAGGCGCGATAGCTGATGTCATTGAGCAACACCACCAAACGAATTTTAGATAGCGCATACTCGGCAGAGCTGCCCATAGGAATGGCATCCACAATCACGCCAAATTCACCTTCAAAGTCAATGCCGTGTTTTAGGTCAGCCACGACTATGTCATCTTTAGCGCCCAGAAAACTGTCACCGGCACCTTGATAAACCAGCGGATATTTGTCTGCATCAGCGATAGGATCAAGATGAAAAGCCTGTTGCATCAAATGGCCGTGATTAAGAAAAAGCGAACCATCTAACCACTGCCACGAGCGAGGTAAAGGGGCATAAGTCGACTGACTAGTAAAAGTCGAACTGTTAGGTTCAAGACCATCATTCAGGCTTTTATACTTCGCCTTTAAGGCTTCGCTGCAGCTTGCCCAATTGTCGAGTGCGAATTGCATGGTTGGAGCAATATCAGTCACGTCAACAAAGCTGCCGTGATCTTTTGCAACCACCACTAGTTTGCCATCTGGATGTTCTGTTTTTAGCGAAGCTAATTTCATACTTAGGATCCGGCTTATTTTGTTAAAATTTAATCAATTAATTTGATGTTCAATGTTAATTTAAAATTTGCAATCCAAAAAATTGAATGTTTAGATAACAACCATCAGAAAAACAGATACCTAAGTATGCGCTTTATGCTATTAACTCAATGCAGCACTAAAGCCCCTTTTTGCGAGAGCACACAATGAGATTTGAACAACTCGACCTCAACCTATTAGTCGCCTTAGACATTTTACTTGAAGAGCAAAACATCACGCGAAGCTCAGAACGACTGCATTTATCGCAATCTGCCACCAGTGGTATTTTGTCGAGATTGCGCGCTTTTTTCGAAGATGACTTATTAGTTCAGATTGGTAAAAAAATGCAGCCTACCCCGTTTGCCCTCGAGCTACAGGGCCCTGTAGCTGGCGTGCTTGCAACCGTGAGGGGCTCTATCATTGGTAGAAAAGCCAATAATCCTGAACAAAGTGAACGGCATTTTAAAATTATTGCCTCTGACTACATTATTCAGGTGTTATTAAGGCATGTATTGGCCGATGTGGCTCAATCTGCACCGGGCGTGACCTTTGAATTTTTATCGCCCTTTGCCCATGAAGTGAATGTGTTGGCCAAAGGCGGTGCTGATATTATGATGGCGCCAGAAGCAGTCATGTTAGATGCCTACCCCAACACCCCGCTGGTGAGCGATGAGCTAGTGTGTATTGCAGACATTAACAATAAACGGGTAGACAAAGAGCTGACCATGGAAGAGTTTAACTCTCTTGGCCACATATCAGTGGGATTTGCTCGCGCCAGCCACTTGAGTATTGAGCAATGGCTCATTCATACAATGGAAACTAATCGACGGGTAGAAGTGATCACTAACGATTTTTCCACCATGATCTACACCTTGCTTAACACAGAGCGGATTGCCATTTTGCCACGCCATTTTGCAGAAATGCATGTCCAGCGCGAAGCCGTCAAAATAGTTAAATTACCCTTTGAAACTCCAAAGTTAAAAGAAAATATGATGTGGCACCCTACCCTTGAAAACGATCCTATGCACCGCTGGCTGCGACAACGGATTATCGATTGTGCAGCGAAATTTGCTTAAAAATTGATAAATTTTTTCCCGCTCTAAACGATGCGTAAGCAAGGAAGGTTGAGCTCTAGCCCAGCCTCTTTCGCTTATTATTGATGTTTGCCACTACCGGTTTTTTGTTGCTTCCCCATTTTTACTTGCATAAAAATCAGCATGGCAATTTATGCCAATCATTTCGTCGTTATCTGCCATTCCGTCAGCTATTACAAGTCGTTAACATCTGAGTTATCGTCGAGCCTTATTGCTGGTAAGGTGGTATATCTCTGATATGCACCCCTTTTTGATTTGAGCAACAGCCAATTCCTGTGCACGGCATCCATTTATTTACCTATTGGAGAGCCCTATGTGGCAGTACAAAGCCCCTGTTGAAGACACTTTATTTGTAATAAATACCTGGTTAGACGCTACAACCTCTTGGCAAGGTGCCGAATTATGGCAAGATCTTGATAAGGCATTAATCGAACAAATTATAATTGAAGCCGGGCGCTTTGTTGAAGGTGAATTGGCACCGATTAATGCTTCTGGCGACAATCAAGGATGTCGGCTAGAAAACGGCCGAGTACTTACCCCTGATGGTTTTCCTGCCGCTTACCAAGCCTTCATCGATGGCGGTTGGCCAGCTTTGGCCTGCGATGAGCACTACGGTGGGCAAGGCCTCCCTTTGCTATTAAATACGGCCTTAATGGAAATGATGGCTGGGGCCAATCATGCTTGGTTTATGTATCCAGGGATCACTCATGGCGCTTATGAATGTTTACATGCACATGGCTCTGAAACCATTAAAAAACGTTACTTACCCAAAATAGTCAGCGGTGAATGGCTGGTAAGCATGGACATTACTGAACCCCAAGCAGGCAGTGATGTGGGGCTTATCAAAAGCAAGGCTGTTGAGCAAACTGATGGCAGTTATTTAGTGACAGGCAACAAAATTTTTATATCTGGGGCCGACCACGACCTTACTGAAAACACCTTGCATTTAGTGTTGGCCCGAACCCCTGACAGTTTACCTGGGACGCGGGGCTTGTCGTTATTTTTAGTGTCCAAATTTGTGCTGAATGAAGATGGCACTTTAGGAGATAAGAATAACCTCGACATTACCGGTATTGAACACAAGCTCGGTATCAAAGGCAGTGCCACTTGTTCAGTATCCTTTGACGGCGCTAAAGCGTATTTAGTTGGCGAACTCAATCGCGGTTTATCCCATATGTTTATTATGATGAATGCCGCCAGATTACAGGTTGGCCTGCATGGCATTGGCCATATGGAGTCAGCCACTCAACAAGCGATTGACTACGCGAATGAGCGCCTGCAAAGTCGCCATGCTTTTGCAGCAGATAAGGACCCAAAAGCCGTGGCAATCAAACACCATCCTGCAATAAAACACAAACTCAATGAGCTCAAAGCGTTTAGTGAAGGATCGCGCATCGTCGCCTTCTGGATTGCTCACTTAATTGATGAGCAAACTATTGCGACCCAAGGTGCCGAAAAAGAGCGCATTGGCCAATTATTAGCGGTATTAACGCCTATCATTAAAGCCTTTGCCACCGAGCATGGCTTTAGACTCGCAAGTTCAGCTTTGCAGGTGTTTGGTGGTTATGGCTATGTTAATGAATATCCCATAGGTCAAACACTGAGAGACAGCCGAATTGCGATGATTTATGAAGGTACAAACGAAATTCAAGCCAACGATTTGGTGTTACGAAAAATCATTGCCGATCAAGGCCAAGGCATCACCGTGTTACTGAAAATCATTGAACAAGAGCTTGCTCTGCATGACGATAGTCGGGCGGAAAAAGAGCTGATGACCTTGCTACATGGCGAGATAAAAGTCATGGTTAACAGTTTACTGACCCGCGCTAAATTAGATGATATAGAATACGCCGCCAACGTTGCCCCTGACGTGATGCAAGTGATGGGTTATGGTTTGTTGGCTTATGCATGGCTTAAAACACTGCGCGTCATTGAAGCGAGCCAACTAAGGGACGTATACCTTCACAAGAAGCGCACTGGCGAGTATTTCTTTCACCATGTCCTGCCGCTGGTGTATGGCTACTTATTGAAAATTCAAGCTGGTGATAGAGCGATCCCTGATATTGAATAATGCCTTAGGCCTTGCTGACAAAGCTAAGAAGTATGACGTGGTTTGATAACCTTACAACTCAACAGGAGCATGTTTCAGCATCCACTGGTGACATATTCAAGCGTCGCAGGTGTCTGGGCATTGACCGCGTGGTGATAAATTAAATAACAATTAGTGGCGACGATGGGGACTTGGTTAATATAAAGACCTGAGGTATGCACGAAAGACGCATTAGTAAGATAAAATTTTGTACGTGCGTAATCAGTAGACCACATCCAGTCTGTCGCTAAACTGTCTTCCATCGCTTTTGAAATCCCTATATCTCGCGAGCCACTGGGGTAGCCATATCTTGTTTCAATATCGGGCGAACCGTCGCCATTTAAGTCAATATTAGCCAACACTGAGCCACTAACACCTTGGATCAGTGATTTGGCATACACCATCGAAGCGGCTGAACGTATAGCCCCACCCATGGCCTTCAAAACGGCAGTATTGGCCTCACTACTGACATTAATGAAGCGAGGAGCCGCGGTTGCCGCTAATACGCCCAGTAACACAATAACCATGATCAATTCGATCAAGGTAAAACCAGCTTGGGGCGTCAAATGATTGGGCTTAGCAACATGCATTTTATTCTCTTTTGTTATAATTTTGCTGGTATTACAAGGTAAGACGACAAGCAGCTAATAGGCGAAGTTATAGCGAAATACCTCAATGCTTACTATCAGAGCACTCATACTCATGTATATGAAATAATAACTAAAGCATGAGATGAAAACGCAATAAAAAAGCGAGGTGCATTGTCCTCGCTGTTTCATTCTGTCATTCGTCGTTTATAGCAATGAGTGTGGCAAGTGCCACACCTTATTACACCTTAGCCGCGTGAGCGTTCAGCGCGTGTTTAATGACTTTACCGGCGCCATTACGGGGTAAGGTTTCCAGCACAATCACCGCTTTAGGTATTTTATATTTGGCTAAATGGGCCGACAAATAATGCAACAAACCATCGCTATCAAGGGTCTTGATGTCCTTTTGGCATACAACATACAAATGCCCTACCTCACCCCATTTTTCGTCGGGTACGCCGATCATCGCGCATTCAAATACTTGGGGGTGCTTTAACACAATAGCTTCTACTTCAGCAGGAAACACATTTTCGCCCCCTGAAATAAACATGTCTTTTTTTCTGTCTACGATACGGTAATAACCTTGCGCATTTTGCACCGCAATATCACCTGTTTCGAACCAGCCATCATCGGTAAAACTATTGGCGTATAACGCCTCTTTACCCCAATAACCAATAAACAGATTAGGCCCTTTCAGCTGCACCTCCCCTGCCTCACCCGGTTCAACGGGTTTACCGAGTGCATCATGCAAACGAATGGAGACTCTTGGGGTATTCGTTCCGACACTACCGGCGCTGTGATCAATTAAGTTGAGTTGATGGGGCATACCTAACAGGGTGCCTGCCTCACTCATACCGTAACCGTCAACAATAGGAATACCATCATTGAGCCACCGTCTAATTTGGACTTCAGGATGAGGCGCCCCACCGGTTAATAAGGCTTTTAGGTTTTTTAACTTGGCGGGATCAAAACCCGTTACTTGTCGAAGTGCATTGGCCATTTGTGGTATACAAAAATAATGGCTGATGCTTAGAGCTGGATCAGACATGCGCTCTAAAGTACGTTCTGGAATAAATCCGTCTGAAATAACCAACTTACCGCCGTTATACAATACAGGTCGTACCGAAGAAATTAAGCCAATAATATGGAACATAGGCGACTCATTTAAAAACGCACTGTGCTGGTCAACTTGATACAACATCGTCGAATTCAGAATGGTTTCCATCAAGGTGCCTTCAGTGTGAATCGCCCCCTTAGGTTGCCCTGTGGTGCCAGAGCTGTACAAAATCAAACAAGCTGCATCGTTATCACATTCTAATGCGCTATCCACAGGCAAATGTTGGGTATCGCTAATAAGATTTTGAATAGGCTCAAAAGCAATGCCTATTTCTGCGGCTTTCTCATCACCAAATACAAGAGCCGGTTCACAATCGGCCAGCAAACCTTCAATTTCAAACAGGGATAAACGCCAATTTAAAGGAACAAAAATCGCTTTACATCTTGCACAGGCAAAATGCAGGGCAATGACTTCTGCCCGATTTTTACTTACACATGCCACTCTGTCACCGCGCTTTATCCCTCGTTGTAACAAGTACGCCGCGAACTTGCCGACCAACAAGTTGTATTCGCTGTAGCTCCAGTGACGCTCAAAAGTAAGGTCTTGTACCGCTAAACTGTCGGGGCGAAACGATGCCTGAAAAGTCAGAAAGTCCATGGTTTGTCGTCTCCCTTAAGCGCCTTGCTTACTCTTATCATATGCGCCTAAACCAGGCTTATAGGTTTTATCATCAATAAATTGTTTAATCCCCTCTTTACGCCCTTCATTGTCGTAACTGTTTGCTGCCTCTTGCGCTCTAATTAGATAATCTTCGGCATTGTCATAAGTCATCTCTTTTACACGACGAATGGCGTCTTTGGTCGCTTTCAATGCCACTGGGTTTTTTGCAAGTAATACCTTACATACCGCTTCAACTCGCGCTTTTAGTTGTTCACTTGGCAAGGCTTCGTTGACCAAACCCCACTCAACTGCCGTTTTACCGTCAATATTCTCACCCATCATGGCATGATACATTGCCTTACGCAGAGGCATTAAATCAGCCACCACTTTACTGGCACCACCACCAGGTAGTATGCCCCAGTTGATTTCACTTAGACCAAAGGTGGCATCTTCCGCTGCAAATGCTAAGTCACACCCAAACAATGGACCATAACCGCCACCAAAACACCAACCGTTTACCATGGCAATAGTGGGTTTTTGATACCAACGCAAGCTGCGCCACCAACCGTAAGCTTCACGCTGGGCTTGGCGGGTTGCGCCTAAACCCTTGCCTTCGTTTTCACGAAAGTACTCTTTTAAATCCATCCCTGCAGACCACGACGTGCCTTCTCCTGTTAGTACGACGACGCCAACATCAGCGCGAAACTCCAACTCGTCGAGTACTCGCTGCATTTGGCGATTCAGCTTTGGACTCATGCAATTACGTTTTTCAGGGCGATTAAATTTCACCCAAGCGATGTTATTTTCTACCACAAACGCCACGGTTTCTTGTTCGGTTCTTTCAGTGCTCATTGGACTTTCCTTTATATCAATTGAATGTGTTTTAATTAAGTTGCGGTGCAAGGTTTACGTTAACCTTAGATGGGATAATGACCCGCTTGAGTCTCTACCGTGATCCAGCGCAGTTCACTGAATTGGTCGATACCGGCTTTACCACCAAAGCGGCCGTACCCTGAGGCACCAACCCCACCAAAGGGCATCTGTGCTTCATCGTGAACCGTTGGCCCATTGATATGACAAATACCGCTATTGATTTTTGTGGCAATGGTCATTCCTCGTGCTACATCTTGAGTAAACACCGCGGCGCTTAAGCCATAAATAGAATCATTGGCAATATCGATGGCTTGCTGTTCATCGCTGGCTCGAATGATCGCCACCACAGGTCCAAAACTTTCTTCGCTGTATATCGCCATATCTTTAGTCACGCCATCAATCACGGTGGCTTGCATCAGCACAGAGCGACTTGTACCGCCTACTAAGATAGTTGCTCCTTTAGATACCGCATCTTCGATTAAGCTATTGACCTTTAGCACGGTTTTTTCATCAACAACCGCACCTAATGGGGTATTGCCTTCACGAGGGTCGCCGGTGGGCATCGTGTGCACTTTCTGTTTGAAGCGTTGTGCGAAGTCGTCTGCCACGGCATCCACTACAATTAAGCGCTCGGTAGACATACAAATTTGTCCTTGATTCATGAACGCGCCAAAAGCGGCTGCTTTTACTGCTTCATCAAGATCAGCGTCGGCTAATATCAGCATGGGTGCTTTGCCACCTAGTTCCAGCAAACAAGGTTTAAGATTTTCAGCGGCTCGGCGAGCTATAATGCGTCCTACGGCCGTAGAGCCGGTGAAGTTGATACGCTTAACGGCTGGATGATCAATAAGGGCCCCTACCACATCACCCGCATCTTCTGGGGCATTGGTGACAATATTAACTGTACCTTCCGGAAATCCAGCGTCTGCTAAGGCTTCAATGATTAACGAATGGGTATGCGGGCAAATCTCAGAGGCTTTCAATATCACGGCATTACCACAAGCCAATGCCGTTGAAATTGCCCGCACGCCAAGAATAATTGGCGCATTCCAAGGTGCTATACCCAAAATAACGCCAACCGGGACTCGCTGGGCCATGGCCAAACAGCCTGGTTTATCTGAGGGAATAATCTCCCCGCTGATCTGGGTCGTCAAAGAGGCTGCCTCGCGCAACATTGAGGCAGCCAAGCCTAAATTAAACATAGCCCAGCCGGCTGTCGAGCCAGTTTCGCTCATCATCGCGGCAACAAAAGCATCTTGACGAGCTTCAAGTGCGCTAGCTGCTTTATTCAATATAGCCCGGCGTCCATTTGGACCGACAAGTGACCACTGCTTAAAACCTTGTTGGGCGTTTTGTGCAATCACTGCCATATCTGTGACTTGCATCGCTAAGGCTTCGCTGGCTAACTCACCTGTAAGTGGATTCATTCTCTTAAAATTTGTCATTGTCTTACCTTTTTACTTATTCTAAGGTGTTGCCACCTAACTGAGATTCTGTGTTACTACCAACTTTGGGCTTGAGCCGTGTTTTTTCTGTCTGAATCCAATCAAAATGATGGCCACTGCCGAAACTAAGGCACCTGCTCCCATTACCATGGCTACACCTTGCAAACCAACTCCCGCAGTAAACAAATAGCCAGCTATGATGGGGCTTAAGGCTGCGCCGCCGCGACCAAAACCAATCACCACGCCCGTGCCGCTGGCTCGAACATCTGAGGGGAAACTTTGCGCCATTAAGGCATATAAACCCACTACACCAGCATTGGTGAAAAAGCCGGTTGCGGCTGAAACAATGGCCAAACTGCTCAAGGAGGAATAGCCCATACCAAATATTGAGACCATGACAAAAGATAAGGCCAACACGACAATTAGCAGTCGACGCAGCTTGATGCGGCTGGCCATTAAGCCTAGCAAAATTGCGCCAATAGCACCGCCTACGTTTGCCCACACGAGTACTTGACCCGCATTGGCAGGTTCGAATCCCATGTCGACTACAAATTTGGGGATCCACTTGAGAATAAAATAGAAAGTCATGATCTGTGCAAAATAAGCCAGCATTAACAACAGGATCAGTGCTCGAAACTCTTTTGAGGCCAACACTTTAAAACTAGACTGTTTAATTTGATGCACTTTGCTGGGCAGCTGCTCAATACTGGCATGACCCATTTTTTGCAAAATAATATTTATTCGTTTTAAGGCGTGTGGCGGTTGTTTATTAGACAAGTACTCAACCGATTCTGGTAAGCACCAAGCGACTATAAACATAAACACACCAGTAACACTGCCCCCGAAGATAAATATTGAACGCCAACTATGCGTTTCAAGTAGGACTGATACCACTGAACCACCAATAATGGCGCCAATGGGGTAACCAGTTGCCATGATGATGACACACAAATGCCGGTATTTTTGATTGGCAAATTCTGCAACCATGGCATTCGTCGAGGCCAACATACCCCCAATACCAAGACCTGTTAGAAAACGCACTAACAACAAGTGATTTATAGTGTCCACTAAGGCAGCTAGAAACATACCCGAAGTCATTAAGACAAGACAAAATTGAATAGTCGGTTTACGGCCAAAGCGGTCAGCTGCATGACCTAAAATGACTGAGCCGGTCGCCATACCAAACATTTCCATGGCTAGCACTACCCCAAGTTCAGCACGATTAATGCCCCACTCAGCAGCGATCCCAGGAGAAGCAAAACTGATGGCCAGTACATCGAATCCATCTAAAGCATTGAGTGCAATACAAATAATAACGGCCATGAGTTGCAGACGGCTCATGGCACTATCATTTAGTAAGGTAGCGGGACTGTGATTCATTTATGACTATCCGTTAGTTTGATCGGCAAACTTCGCATGCGTGAACACCAAGCTAATTGTTGAGCTTGAGCCAAGGAACGCAAATAAATGGAAAGTAAAACCGATGACGTGACGAAGATGTTAATAGTATGTTTAAAAGTCTTATATAGCAGAAAACGACTAAATAGCATGCATAAAATGACAGCTCTATTTTTATGCACGTTTAAAATCATATTGACAGTACAGGGCCCGGGTAAGCCGCTAATAAGTGCCTTTAATAAGCTTGTAATATAGGGGTTTAAAAAACAGGAAAACGCGCTTTCATTAATTGAGGGTTGTTTAGTGAACAGGCTTGCAGAGCCATAGCCCGAACTAATAGTAGGTATTGTACTTCCGCTAAACGTGGTGCGCTGACATCATTCAGCACTTCTCCCCACCTTAACTGCACATAGCCAGCGTTGGGGCTAGTCACTTTAGTTTACGCTGGTATTGGCTGGGGAAGACTATTATTGATGTTCTCAAAGGCCCAGCTGCTCGTTTTTAGCTATTTTACAAATACGAGTTATCAAGTTCAGCACCGCAGGCTAATACTGTGTGTTACCCTTCACGACTTTACCGTTATATAAAGGTTTGCAGATTAGAAAATGAAACACACCTCTATTGAAATGTTGACAGAATTGGCTGATTTACTTGTCAGTTTTAGAGGGTCATTAACTGGACTCAATATTGAAAAACACACACTTATTATTCACGCTGGCACGCCAAAGACAGGCACCACTAGCCTGCAAACCTACCTAAGTAAAAAACAGCGGAAATTGCGAGGAAAAGGGATTTTATATCCGCATAATCTGGACCGAATACCCAACCCACACGCTCCAGCACATCAGTGGTTTGAAAAAAACCTCGCCTCCAACCACCTACCACACTTTTTGGCCAACTTTAAAAACATTATTTCCCAAATAAAACCCGACACCCACACCATCATTTTGTCTTCGGAGGGCATTTATAATTATTGGTGGGATTTACCCGCGTCGGCACACACCATCCTGACTGAGCTTAATCAATTATTCGATATTAAAATTTGGGTGTGGTTTCGTGAACCATTAGGCTTTATTGAAAGCTATTACAAGCAATGTATTCGAAACCCACAAGTCGAGGGAAACCCTTGTTATGGCAAAGATTTATCTTTTGCGAAAATGTTAGAGATTGAGTGGTTTGCACAACATCTAAATTACCAAGGTTTTGTTGCAGATTGCCAAGATTTGTTTGGCAAAACCAAGGTGTCAGTGTTCGAATACGAAGGCGATGTAGTGCAACAGGTGAGTCAAAAACTGGGGTTGGCAACTGCGCACGACAACCCGACGCCCCGTCAAAATGCTAGTTTAAATAACGTGTCGATTAGCTTAATTAAGGTCCTCAATCAGTTTAATTTATCAGCAAAAGACAAAGAGCTTGTGATGCCTCAGTTAAAGCAAATTAACGCGCTTGTTAGCCAATATGCGAATGAGACACTGATTGATGAGTCGTCCAGAAAGCGCGTTTTGGCATTAGCAAAACCGGTTGAATTTTCTGGGGCATGAGCAACAGCAATGTTATTTTTCATTAAGCGCTTTTTACTGGCAGAGCACTGCTGGCTTTAATCACTTTGAGGCTAAACTGGGATTCAATATTCATGACACCAGCAAATTTTAATATTTTATTCATACACAGATCAGAAAAATGATCCATGCTGGTCGCCACCACCTTCATTAAATAATCGTAACTGCCCGTAGTGGCATGGCATTCGATTATATATTCTTGCTCTTCAACCTCTTTTAAGAACGTGATGCGCTTAGATTCATCATGTTTCTCAAGGGAAACTAACACAAAAGAGGTTACCTGTAGGCCAATTAATCGTTGATTCAGATTCGCTGAATAGTGGTCAATGACCCCTGCACTCTCTAATGCCTTAATCCGCCTTAAACAGGGTGATTCTGACAGGCCCACCCGGTTTGCTATTTCCACATTAGACATGCGTCCATCTCGTTGTAATAACTGCAATATTTCACACTCAGTTCGAGATAACTTCATAGGGTGGATCCCATCTACTAATAATAAATTATTAACAGATTATGCCACGAAACACCCATTATCAAGCAAATATAAACAGAAAATAGCCTTTAACAGGGAGTAAAGTAGCCAATATAAATCAGGCAAATAACTGCTATTTACGAACAACCAATAAGAGGATTAGCGATGACAGATTTATTTGACAACCCCATGGGACTCGATGGCTTTGAATTTATCGAATTTGCTGCGAAAGAGAAAGGCGTCTTAGAGCCCGTATTTATCACCATGGGGTTTATCCATGTTGCCAGCCACCGCTCTAAAGATGTTGATTTATGGCGCCAGGGAGAAATCAATATCATCATTAATTATGCTGCAAAATCGCCGGCTGCATATTACGCGGATGAACACGGTCCGTCGGCATGTGGTATGGCATTTAGAGTGCGCTGTGCCCGCGCTGCCTACAAACGTGCACTTGATTTAGGTGCCCAGCCCATTGAGATCCCATGTGGGCCGATGGAACTTAAATTGCCCGCAATTCGCGGTATTGGCGGTGCCATAATCTATTTGATTGACCGTTACCAAGAAGGCTTATCGATTTATGACATCGACTTTGAATTTATACCCGGCGTGGAGCGTAACCCTGAGGGCTGCGGCTTTAAATTAATCGACCATCTCACTCATAATGTATACAAAGGCCGCATGAAATTTTGGGCTGACTACTACGAAAAATTGTTTAACTTTAGAGAAATTCGTTACTTTGACATCAAAGGCGAATATACCGGTTTAACCTCAAAGGCCATGACGGCTCCTGATGGTAAAATTCGCATTCCACTCAACGAAGAGTCTGGCAGTAACGGGCAGATTGAAGAATTTTTGATGAAATACAATGGTGAAGGAATTCAGCACATTGCCTTTATTTGCGACGATTTATTAGCCTGCTGGGACAAGCTAAAAGCCTGCGGCACTCAATTTATGACTGCGCCACCCGAAACCTATTATGAAATGCTTGCAGACCGACTACCTGGTCATGGCCAAGATGTGATGGAATTAAAACGTCGTGGCATCTTGCTAGACGGCACAACGGATGGCAGCTCCCCACGTTTGTTGCTACAAATTTTTTCTGAAAACGCTATCGGCCCCATCTTTTTTGAGTTTATTCAACGCAAGGGTGATGAAGGCTTTGGCGAAGGGAATTTCAAAGCTCTGTTTGAATCAATTGAACGAGACCAAATTCGTCGTGGTGTACTAACAACAGATGATCGAATTGCGGTGTAAAAGGAGCACATCTATGAAAATTAAACGCATCCATCATGTGGCGTATCGCTGCAACGATGCCAAAGAAACCGTTGACTTTTATCAAAATGTATTGGGCATGGGCTTTGTACTTGCCATTGCCGAAGACCGCGTACCGTCTACTAGAGCGCCTGATCCGTATATGCATGTATTTTTAGATGCTGGTATGGGCAATGTATTGGCCTTCTTTGAACTACCCAATAGCCCCAGAATGGGAAGAGACGGCAACACGCCTGATTGGGTTCAGCATTTTGCCATGGAAGTCGACAATTTTGATGAATTACTCGACGCTAAGAAAAGATTAGAAGCACAAGGGCTTGATGTACTTGGCCCTACCAATCACGGTATTTTTCAGTCTATTTATTTTAGGGATCCTAACGGTCATCGTATTGAATTGGTGGCTAACAGCTGCACAGATGAAGAAATGCAAACCTTGCATGAGGTTGCCCCTGCCATGTTAGAAGAATGGAGCAAAACGAAAAAAGCCCCAAAACATGCGGCATGGCTGCACGAAAAAGAATTCACTCATTCTAGTTAAAGGATACTCAATCTATGCAATTAAACGAAACCCATGACCCAGCGCTGCAAAGCTGGCTCGGCTCGGCCAATGAAGAAGGTACTGACTTTCCGATACAAAACTTACCCTTTGCGGTGTTTCGTCGTCATGGGTCACAGGAGGCATTTCGCGTTGGCACGGCCATAGGCGATCAGGTTATAGACCTTTCAGTACTCGCGACTAAAGGTTTATTTGTGGGTAAAACCGAACAAGCCCTTAAGACGTGTCTCTCACCTCAGCTGAATGAGCTTATGGCGCTGGGTTATGAATATTGGAGCAGTTTACGCTTGGATTTATCAAGAGCCTTACGAGTAGGCTCATCCTTACGAGGTGAAATCGAAAGCACGTTGGTGTCGATGACAGAAGTTGAATACGCGCTGCCGGCTCAAATTGGTGACTACACTGATTTTTATAGCTCGATTTATCATGCGACAAATGTGGGTAAACAGTTTCGCCCCGACAATCCCTTACTACCTAATTATCAATGGGTGCCCATTGGTTATCATGGCCGCAGTTCGTCGATTGCAGTGTCGGGCCAACAATTCCACCGTCCCTGTGGACAAACTCGCCCACCAACGGCTAGTGAACCACAATTTGGCCCCGCCCAAAAAATTGACTATGAGTTAGAATTAGGGATTTTTGTTGGTCGTGGCAACGCTTTAGGAGACAGAATTGCTATTGATGATGCTGACCAACATGTTTTTGGCTTATGCCTATTTAATGATTGGTCGGCTCGTGATATTCAAGCGTGGGAATATCAACCATTAGGACCCTTTTTGTCAAAAAACTTCGCCTCAACGGTCTCGCCTTGGGTAATTACTTTTGAGGCCTTAGCAGCTTTTAGTACACCGTGGACCAGAGCCGAAGATCATCCTCAGCCCATGCCTTATTTAGAATCAGATAAAAACCGTCAACGTGGCGGTTTAGACATCGTATTAGAAGTTGCCATCAGTACAGCAAAAATGCGAAAAAATAATGAAGAAGCTGAATGTTTGGCCACCACTAACTTTAAACATTCTTACTGGTCAGTGGCTCAGATGCTTGCTCACCATACGGTAAATGGCTGTAATATGCGCCCAGGTGATTTACTCGGTAGTGGCACTCAATCTGGCCCCAATGCCAGTGAAGCGGGTTCATTACTTGAGTTAAGCCAAGGGGGTAAGCAAGCTGTTACCCTGAAAAATGGTGAGACGCGCAGCTTTCTAGAAGATGGAGATACCGTTATTATGCGCGGCCATTGCGCCAAACAAGGCGCCAAACGAATTGGGTTTGGAGAAGTAACAGGCACTTTGTTGCCTGCAAAAATATCCTAATCAATTCCGTGTAGTGAATCCAGCTTCAACAAAAATGCCTCTCAACTGATAGGCATTTTTATGTCGGTGTTTGGTTTACTCAGATGCCCATTTCAGATGGCCGCACGATTGTTACTCCGTTGGCATTCTAGCTACTGCCGCTGAAGCGCATTCAGCAATAACCTGAGTGTAATCTTGCACCATTTGCTGACCAATAATAAAAGGATTAGCCTTATCTGGATTGGCACGTAATTCAGCCATACGCCTGAGGGAGTCATCGACAAAAGCGTGATTGCTCAAGGCCACATCAACGTTCATGTCCTTTGCCAATTTAGCGAATTTATTTGCCGAATTAACGTAGGCCTGTGCTAATCCCTTATCTTTTGGGATCCCTGTCCCTCCCCATAGCGCCGCAGTGTGCCTTGCTCCATTTTCTGTCACTGGAAAAATCAAAGAGAGTGTCCCAGGGGTATGACCGGGAGTGAATACGATTTTAACCGTTGTGTCTCCTAAGGTGACTTCCTGACCATCAGTGGCAACAAGATCTTTATCTGGCGCAGTTGACCAATTTGGTGCTGGCATTCCAGGACGGGCGGGTCTGGGCGCAGGATTAATTGCCATATCCCAATCGAGCTCACTCATCATGACCGAGGCCTGATATTTTTCGGCTAAATATTTAGCACCACCATAATGATCCCCATGGCCATGAGTCACTATAATAGTTTTGATATCAGCGGGCTCTAAACCCACAGACAGCATGCCTGATTCAATAACCTCTTGAGCTTCTTGGGTATTATTTAGTGCATCGATTAAAATAATTCCATCACTGGTTTGCAGGGCATAAGCGCCAACAGGGGTTACGCCAACATAATAAAGATTGTCAAATATCTTGGTGGCAGGTGGAACTGTTTTGTCTTTGAAAAATGCCATTGCCCGATTATCGGTACTGCATTGCAACTCGGCAGTTGTGCGCATAAAAGTATCGCCCGCTAGCGCATAGGCTTTATCAACGTGAGTTTGCGCGAGGTTTTGCTCGGTATTGGCTACAGCACTGCACCCTAAACAAAGTAAACTAACCGTCGTTAAAGCAAGTGTCTTTTTGTTTATCATTGACTTATTCCCTTTGACTGAATTTTATTCGCCATTTTAAAAGGGCTAAGTGAAGTGCTCACTTCGACTTAGCCCGCTGTAACGTTATCTAGACTTAGTAGTCGAATCTCACACCTAGGCGAAAATACCGACCAATCAAATCATGACGTGTGTTCGATACGCCAAGGTCATCTAGTGCAGTACCGCCATCAAATCCAACGCGAGGAGGCTCTTTGTCAAACACGTTATCAATGCTGGCAAACACTTCAAAGCTCACATCGTCTACATCAATGCGACGACTGGCAGTTAAGTCAATATAACTGACAGCATCAATTTTATTGTTATCAACATCAACACCAGACTGCCAACTTGCATCAATTACGCCCTCACCAATATAACGATGACGCAAAGAAACAGTATTAACATAATCGGTATACCGGATTGAGGTTAAACTCGCCCATTTTTGCGGGCCACCATTTACCGCACCATTACCACCGGCAAATTCACCTAAGAGTTCATCTTTTATGCCTCGATCTTTAGTGTAATGTTCAGTGGTATGGGTCCAAAATGACCGAATATCCACATTGCCGCCGGCCAACTCGAACTGGTAGGTGACTTCAAAGTCGTAAGCAGTCAACACTTCTTCGGTTAAGTTAACTGGAGAGTTAAAGATATTTGTCATCAGCCCTGTTGCAGAATCACGTTGAATCAAACTACAAAAGGAAGTCTCGCTTTTATAACAGCGATCAACGATGTCCTGGTCAAGCACGGTATCAATAGCGCCGTCCACGTTAATATGAAAGTAATCTAAGGACAAAGACAGGTTTTCAATAAATTCAGGCTCATACACAATACCAAAAGTGGTGGTATCTGCTTCTTCGGGTGATAAATCTGGATTGCCGCGAATAGTGCGCGTGACCAAGTAGTTAGCCACACCTTCACCGAGGGGATTTTCGACGAAGGGGTCGTTAAAATACAAACTGTTAGTTTGTCCACCACTGTAGTATTCGTTTAAATTTGGCGCTCTGATATCGCGAGATTGGGTACCTCGTAAAGACACGCCCGCACCAATATCATAAGTTAAACCGCCTTTCCAAGTAGTGACTTTACCGCTGGTACTGTAATCAGTTAACCTCACTGCAGCATTAAAATCTAATGAATTGCCTAACGCTGAATCAAAAAAGATAGGCACTAATACTTCAGCAAAGACTTCATTAACGTCATATTCGCCTTCTGCATCTTTGTAGTTACCCACCCACCAACCGCTGACTTGCGAAATAGGATCGGCCTTACCACTAAATTGCTCTTTGCGATATTCGTAACCAAAAGAGGTAGACACAGCACCTGCATCAAGTTCAGTGATATCACCACTAAACGTGATTGAAAGTACGTCTTGGGTCAGCTCTAGATCTTGACGGGCAGTGCCAACAACATAATCAATAGCTGCTTGACTCGGAGCGCCTAAACCAAAAATATTAGCGGCTACACAGCCATTGCTAGGGTCGGTAAGGCTTGAACGACACACCACATTACCATTACCATCTGATACAGCATCCGTTGCCAGCGCATATTTTGCGGTATTGGCATCACTTCTGGTTTCATTAACGACGTCAATACTGCCACGCTCGTAATAAGCCGCCATCGACCACTTGTCATTTATTTCATAATCCGCGCCAATTAAATAGCGTGTCATGTCTCGTTCGTTGTATGGATTAGCGCGGCCAAAATCTACGTTTGAGCGCCCCATAGGCAGAGAGGTCATACCAAAACTGTCCATCTGGTTAGCTAAGTCTGCGGGTAAGAATGGATTATCTCTTGAAATCGTTAGGGCACCAGCAAAACGATAATACGGCACTGACAGTGATTCTCCTTCCGTTGAGCCATTCATAAACTCTCCGTAAACTGTTAAATCATCTGTCACATCGTAGGTGGCATGTAAAAACCCAGTGATCTGTTGGTATTCTGCCAATATTTGCGTGCGGGCCGAAAAGTCATTTAACTGACCATCTCCGGTGATACTGCTGCCCAGTGGCCCCCCTGGATAACGCGTGCCAAAGTTAAAAGGTAATAAAGCACCCTCAGGTGAAAACGTAATTCCAGCTAAAGGGCCGGCACTCAAAAAGGTATGGCCAGCGTCAGAACCAATAAAATTACCGACGTTATCGACCACTAAACGCTGAGGCTCACCATTGCCCTCTGCATAAGCGGGGTTATTAACCAGTTTTGTACTTTTAAACCAATCCCGCGAGTCAGCGCGGTCAACACCATCTGCTTGGGTGTAATTAAGGCTACCGATAACGTGCCCTTTTCCATCAGCAAAATCAAAACCAGCGGCTAAATTTGCTTTAAATTCATCAGCATCATCGTAGCCTGAGCGGCCCGCTTGCACTGACCCCTTAACGCCGGTGAATTCTTTATCTAAAACTAAGTTAACTACACCTGCCACAGCGTCTGAACCCCACGCAGCCGATGCACCACCCGAAACGATTTCCGTGCGTTTTAACAAGGTACTGGGCAACATATTAATATCAACTTGGCCGGTCACTGCAGCACTTACCACCCGACGTCCATCAAGTAATACTAATGTGCGGTTACTGCCAATACCACGTAAATTAAGAAAATTAGCACCTTGTACACCAGAGCCCACATCATTAGCAGAACTGCGTGGTGAAGTTGCAGCGCCCATTGATGGTAAGCGGTTTAAAGCATCAGCCACATTCACTACACCCACATCATTTACAAAAGAAGAATCGAGTACCGTGGTAGGGGTAGGCGCTTCGTACCCAGGACGAGATTTAAGCCGTGATGCAGATACAACAATTAATTCTACAGCTTCTTCCTTGTCACTCTTGTTCGTATCAGCTTGTTCCTGTGCAGAAGCCACAGATAAAGGCATCGTGCTGGCAATGCCAAGTGCGAGAAGAACACTTGCACAGCAACGGTTGCGTAAAAATGGTTTATGTGTTGTTTTCATGAGTAGACCCTTGTTAATTACATGTTGCGCTTATTAACTTAAAATTCACAACTATGATGGTAATAGCATGTATAAAAATCTTACATGGCACAAAATGACTAAATAACTTGCATTTATTGACATATTATTTTTTATGCAAGTTGTTGAGCTGCAAATACAAATATCTAAGCAATGCTTGTATCTTGTGCTTATTTCCTCTGCCCCGCTAAGCAGCGATCAAGCGATACTTAGCAACCAAATGGTCAGCCGTTAACTGCCTTGCTTTTAGTGGCCTTCAGAACTTGCTCATTAACAAGTGCTAACTTCAGTCTGCCTATAACACTCATTAATTATTTGTAATTATTGTTAATGAAACATTAACAATACCAAATCCTCGCACACCCGCATTAGTGCAACAAGCGATATTATCCAAGCGATTAAACAGCTTTATAAAGCAATAAACGAGTCGTTTTTGCCCAACTTTTACTGTCACATGTTCTTTCCAAGCGGCCTTCGCCAAATGACGCCGCGTTTATTGATATTCGTCTGGCGATCGATAAAGTACGTCACACCAATCCTTTAGCGTGTTAGCGGAAATGGGGTTTTAAATTGGATGATGGCGGGGTTAACAGATGACGTTATATAGTTATTGGCGCTCTAGCGCTTCGTTTAGGGTGCGTATTGCCTTAAATATTAAGGGTATTGATTATCAGCAAGCAGCCGTTCATTTAGTAAGAAATGGTGGGGAGCAACACTCGGATTTGTACAAAGGTATTAACCCTCAAGAACTGGTACCTGCACTGATTGACGGCGACAATATTCTTACTCAGTCCATGGCCATCATAGAATATTTAGATGAGATGTACCCAAACCCTGCCTTATTACCCCAAGCACCATTAGCAAGAGCAAAAGTGCGCGCCATGGCAAACATAATTGCAACAGACACCCACCCGATTCAAAATTTACGAGTGCTACAAAAACTAAGATACCAGGGGTTTAGTCAGGAACAAGTTAATAGTTGGGTTGTGCATTGGATTGAGTTGGGTTTTATAAGTCTTGAAAAAATGTTGAAGGATGTTCCGCAGGGACAATATTTTTATGGGGATACTCTCACCTTGGCAGACATTGCTATCGCCCCTCAGTTGGTTAACGCTAAGCGTTTTGGTGCTGATTTAAGTAAGGCCCCAAGAGTAAAAGAAAAAATTGATAGACTAATGGCATTACCTGAGTTTGATAAGGCTAAACCTGAGAACCAAGCCGACGCAGAATAAAACTCACACTAAGCTAATCAATAGTAGATGGGGGGATGAATTTTAAATCGATGAAGATAAAGCCAAAATAGCCCACTGATATCAATGACGTCCCCACCGCGCTTCTTTAAGATTGAATAGGGCGTGAAATTGATAAATTTGTATTAACTAAGGTAAAACATAAACCAGGTATACGGTTGTGCGCACTTAATTGCCAACCGTGAGTCTGAGCAATTTCACTACAAATGGCTAAACCTAGGCCTGCACCGTGGTCTCGTCGATGGGGGCCACGCCAAAACCGTTCGAACATTACTGCTAACTTATCTTGCTCTACTCCTGGGCCCCAATCCCGTAAACTTAGTTGCGTAGCATCAATATCAATGCGTATTTCACTGGCGATTGGTGCATGTTGAATGGCGTTTTCCAACAAGTTTTTTATTAAGATAAACAAGGCGGCATTGTCCGCTTCCCAAATCACAATCGTTTCAGGTTTTATTCTCACTTGTACATCCGCCGCCTTGGCCATTGGCAGCAAGTAGATAAGAACTTCATTGGCTGTTTTTACCACATCTACTCTATCTAGTTTGAAGTTTTGCTCTTCGCTGACTTCAGCCAGTAGTAATAATTGTTGTACTTGACGAGACATGTGCGCAATGTCATTTAACAACATCAGCCTGTCTGGCGTTTTATCCTGCATTTCAATCTGGGCACGAATTAAGGCAAGGGGCGTTTTAAGTTCGTGGGCTGCAGTAGCCAAAAACTCACGTTGAATGCGATAGCCATTTTCCAGCCGAGCAAGAACCCGGTTAAAGCTATCCACCAAAGGTACAATTTCAGTTGGTATGTTTGCCGCTGATAGTCTTTCGTTTAATGAGCGAGGCGAAATTTTAGCTGCAGACTCAGAAATATCTCTTAAGGGGTTTAAAGTACATCTTAGGGTGATGTAGGCACATCCCCCAAAAACAAACAGCATGACTAAACTGAATAATACAACGCCAAACACCATAAAGGGTAAAGCAAAGCCTTTGTGCATTAAATTATAAAAGCGTTGACTGACCGCAAACTGGATAATCCAGCTTTGGCCTTGATACTGGTAGGTGCTGGCTGCACTATAATAAGCCAAACCTTCACGTTCAACCTTTTGAAATTGGTCTTTTGCTGCTACCAACACAGTATCCACAATGCCGAGTGTTGCGGCTGAACCTAACATAACGCGTCCATCTTCGCTTAATACTCGATAGGCAGCTTCACGGTGTAGACTATCAAAAATCCAATTGAGCTCGTCATCATGCTTGCCAAAACCGATAGGCTGTCCATCTAGGTCAAATAACAGAGCATCGGCCATTTTATGCGTAAAATTAATAACATCTTTACTGGCAAGCCAGTCGCTTTTATAAAAAACAAATCCGAAAGTTAACGCACTCACTAATACAATGGTAAGCACTGTGCCCACTACGTAAGCCAGCAATACTTTAAAACTAAGACTATTTGACCAGCTTGATTTAACGAAGCGCATAACCTGAATTTCTCATGTTTACTAATTCCAAACGTGAATCAATGGCTTTTAATTTGCGCCGAAGTCGATGTAATGCAACATCTAACGCGTTTGGGGTAACGGCTTCACTTAAGCCCCACCCTGCGCCTTCTAGGGCACTGCGCCTTACTACATTGCCCTCTTTACGCACCAACAACATCATAATTTGTAACTCTGCAGGCGCCAAACTAATACTTTCAGCGCCACAATACATCATACTGATATCTGGTTTGATAGTGATATCTTTGAACGTCGGTGCCAACACTATACTCTCGGCGGGCCTGCGCAGTAAGGCTCTAACACGTGCGACTAATTCATCCATAGCAAAAGGCTTGGTTAAGTAGTCGTCAGCCCCAGTATCGAGGCCTTCTACGCGGTCATGCAAGGCATCGCGAGCAGTAAGGATAAGACAAGGGATGGTATTTCCGGCCACACGAATTCGTTTCAACAATGACAGCCCTTCTCCATCAGGTAAACCACGGTCGAGTACCATGGCTTGATAGTCTATTTGCTGAAACGCAGACCACGCGGTGTCAATTTTTTCAAATACATCAACCGCTATGCCAGCAGTACTTAACTGCTTGCTGATCAGGGCAGCCAAACGTTCATGGTCTTCAACAAGTAAAATACGGTTCATCAGAAAGTATGCATATAGATAAAAAAGAGGGTGTTTTCAGTGGAGCTATCTACCAGCGGGCTATCTTTGATTGCACTGCCCAGCTGACTTACTCCAACATTCAACATCATTGCGTTTTGCTTATCAAACATATAGGCACTTCTTAAACCATATTCAATATTGAGGCTCGATTCACCCCTATATGCAGGACGATCACTGCGGACTTCATGAGCACGAACGCCATAATGGTAATCAACAAAATGGTCATCTTGCCATGTTAGCATTAGCCGCGGGGATAACATAACGTGGTTTCCAAACATCCATTTCTTTTCAAACCCTAATTTTGCCCGATTACCTTCCCTATCACCGGACACATCAAACATCCACTGGGCGCTAACATCGACCCAAGGGTTAACCCAATGCATTTTTGCCCCCAAGGCAAACACACCCTTGCGCTCGTCCATGTCATTTAAAATCGGCGTGTCACGGGCTTCACTATTATCATAGCCACTGCCCAAGTCATAATCAGCACTTAAACTAAAATCAATCTGCTGTGAATGACTCATATCGTAGCTTGGCAACTTAATATCAAGATTGGTTCCAAACCACCTGATGTAAGGATTTTCGTAGGTTATAATGGGGATTATTAGGGTGTCTCGAGCAATATCTTTATAGGCTTTTTGATTGCTGACTATCCCAACACCAACCCCCCATTGTGAACCTTGAACTATCGAATGTTTTGGCGTCTGCGCTATCGTACTTGTCGAATACCATGTAGCCGACACAAGGCTTATGGTGAATAGAGCGTGCTTGAATCGCTCTTTTGCGTTTGATATTGGTAAAATCATGATAAGTATCTGCGCCGGTAAAAATGTCTCAACTCAGTATGGAAGGAGGCAACTTACCAAAAACTTACCGATAAATATTTCTTATCCCTCTGTTTATATACTTTCTCATAAACGCATTTTAGCCCACAGCCAGTGTTTAGCGATGGTGCTTCTAAAAGTGCTCAAAACAACCGGCTCGTAAAACCTATTTCCAGTAAGTTTTAAGAAAGATTAGCTGGTGTAACGTTTTGCCACCGTGCCCCCAATGGTCACTTAAGTCTAAACCCCAAAAGGTAACCTAATGAAAAAAAGTCTCTTTTTAATGATGCACCTGAGCCTACTGATGTTAACCGGCTGTGCCTCCAACAAGGCTATTGATCAGGAAAGTATTCAATACTCAGATCCACTGGAAACAGTTAATCGTTCAATTTGGGATTTCAACTATGAGGTGCTAGACGCCTTCATTTTGCGTCCGAGTGCCGTTGCCTATGTCGAATACATGCCGCAAGCAGCACGAACTGGTCTGTTGAATATGGCAGAAAACCTAGAAGAGCCTAGCAATTCAATCAACAACTTATTACAAGGCAAGGTTGCTGATAGTGTCAGTAGTCTGGGCCGCTTTGTCTTGAATTCCACAGTGGGTTTATTAGGTGTGATCGATGTGGCCAGCGAAATAGGACTCGAACGTAAAGAGGAAGCGTTTGGCGAAGTATTGGGGAGTTGGGGTCTAGAAACTGGTCCATACCTTATGCTACCCGCTTTAGGCCCAAGTGATGTTAGAAGCGGCGTGGGTGATTATGTTGATAATTTTTATGGCCCCTTAGACGCTCTTAATATTTACTTTTCTATTTTCCGTATGAGCATAAAAGCCCTTGATGCCCGCGGATCAGTGATTCAGCAAGAACAACAATTACATGCCTCAGCCGATCCCTATAGCTTTGTTAAAAATGCTTACTTTCAAAATCTAGAGTTTAAGGTAAAGGACGGAAAAATTGAAAAAAGTGCAGAAGAACAGCAGCAAGATGAAGAGATCGACGCGTATTTAAACAACCTTTAACACGCTCTAAAGACACTCAATTGACCTAAAAAAGCCTATTTTGCTAAACACAGGACCAGTAAGTTGTCAGTAAATATAAAGCGGTAAAGTGCTTATATTATCAAGAGGCAGTGAACCTATGTTCACTTAAAAAAGAGAAATCAACATGTATAGAATAATCATCACCTTAATCAGTATTTTTTTGCTATTTAATTCGGCATGGGGCTTGGCCGCTGAAGTCGATTCAAGCAACCCCTACTCCATGGTAGAACAAGTGGCCCGCAATACTTTTTCACGTTTAACAAGTGAGCGCGAGCAAATTAAGCAAGACCCCTTGCTTATCAATCAAGTGGTTGAGCAAGAACTTATCCCTTATCTAGACTATCGCTTTGCTGCGCTTAAAATTTTAGGCAAATACTATCGTCAGTATCCTCTCGATAAAATTAACCAATATACTGAAGTTTTTAAGACCTACTCTGCCTCTGTTTTCGCCAATGCCCTTCATTATTACCAAGACCAAGCGGTTGAATTTGAGCCAGCCCGAGAATTTAACAATCAAAAACAAACCACCGTACGCCTTAATATCAATCAGGGTAGCAATAGTATTAACTTGGCTTTTGTGGTGAGAAAAGATACAAAAACCGAACAATGGCGTGTGTATGATGTGGTAGCAGAAGGCATCAGTATGTTGTCTAGTTTACAAAGTCAGTTCGAACCCATATTAAGAAAAGAAGGCATTGAAGCGGTAATGAAAACTATGCGTAATACAAAAGATTGAGGCCCGAGCCCGTCATTAAAATAAAACACTCTTTTTAACTTAAGCCTCAGAAGCATATTTAGGTTTATGGGCATAGAAGCATATGGGGCACACAATTCTAGTTTTAAGACTAATGACTTATAACACAAACGCTGAAATAACTGATGAGATGCCCTTCTCACGCTTAAAACCCGCATGGTCTTGTGTCAGAGCAAATCGGGATGACGACCTTAACATAGCTAGGGCTTTCTCTTCTTTTTGCTGGCGACATAAAACGGCTGATTTTCTCATGACTTGCCACCTGTTCTTGATGCTTGATCAGTGCAAAAACTTAAAAGCTCGTATAACAACGAGCTTTTAATTGTTTCAATATCCTTTAAAGCTGAGGAATTTGTCCCACCCGGGCAATCATTTCAGTAATAATTTGTAAGTCCAGTAGAAACTGTTCAACCCGTTTAAATTCGTTGGCATTATGGCCGGTGTATTTTTCATTCGGCATTGCCAAGCCAAACTGTACGCCATTGGGCAAATTATGCACTGACGTGCCGCCATTTGATGAACCAAAAACGCGTGGCATCGCTAAATTCTCAGTAGCCACATCCAACAACGCATTGACCCAATACCCTTCGGGATTACGGTACATGGGTGCACGGATGCCGGCACTGAGTTCAACATTGATACCCGACTTTTGTTTCCACAATGCCAGCTTCGCAAGGATATCCTGCTTGATGTCGTCGACTTCTCGGCCCACTGGCACGCGTAAGTTCACGCCCACTTGCAAACTCGTTTCATTGAGGTTTATTAAAGTTACTGAATGGGTTAAGGGGCCCATAAAGTCATCAGCAAAACCTATCCCCAGGTTCTGCCCTAGATAACTTATGCCCCAATTGGCTGCCACGTAACTGGCTGCGTCGGTAATATGGTTCGAGCTAAACATAGGGGTTTGCTGCTGTGCAAATGCGATGAACGCTAACATTCTTGAAACTGGATTAACCCCGGATTCGGGTTCAGAGGAATGGGCAGAGATACCTTTTACTGTTAACTCAACACCATAAGAAGCCTTAGATGCGGTAATCGTAAAATTACCGCCATTGGCTTGTATAAATTGACTTGCAAGCTTGTGTAATTGCGTCATTAAGCTAGCAGCATCAGCGCTATTGATTTGAGCAACACTGGCTCCAGGAATTTGATTCATGGCAAGTCCCCCCGTAATTGCCACAATCTCAGCACTGGCTTTACTGTTCGCTTGTCCCGCTCTAACTGGGAATGTTGCCATCACGCCACCAGAGCCTTTTTCTGCAATAACCACTGGATAACCGCCGTCTAATGCTAAGTTATAGTTGGGGGTAGGATTGCGGGCAAAATAATAAGGTATCGCGTCTGAAGAGGTTTCTTCGGTGGTATCGATCAATAAGTGAAAGTGACGCAACAAAGGAATATTTTCTTCTTGGATCACTTTCATGGCATACATGGTTACAACAATGCCATTTTTATCGTCTTCTGCGCCCCGACCATACATGCGGTCGCCGATTAAGGTTAACTTAAAAGGATCGAGTTGAGTACCGTCTTCAAGGACCCACAATGAAGGGGTCACAGGCACAACATCAGCATGAGCATGAATACCAACCACTTCATCAGAACTCCCCTTCAGCGAAACTTCAAATACGCGGTTGTCGATATTGCGAAAAGCCAAGTTAAACTTTTTGGCAATAGCGGCAATGGCATCCGCCATAAGATAAAACTGCGGATTGTCGTGCTGCGCTACCCCCTCAACTCTAAACGTTGGAATGGCAACCAATTGAGCCAACGTTTCAATTGCGTCCTGACCGTGTTTAATACGCGTATACAAACCCAATAAACGCTGAAGCTGATGTAATTGGCCTTCGTTTAACGTCTCTTTTGCGCGATATTTATTTATTGCAAGACCTAAGCTCTCATGCTGATTTATGTTGTGTAATGTCAATACCTGAGATAAAAAGTCATCAAATGTATCGCTAGTTTGTAACCTTGTATTGGCGATAATCTGGGTTGACATCTCAGGGTTTAAATTTGCTGGGGATGCAGTGGCATAAACAGCGTTTACCAATCCGGTGATGATCAGCAAACCAGCCTTTAACAAAATATTCAAAGTAAGGTTATCCTTTTAGTTTGGATAGAGTAAACAGCCGACTATCTTATCGTGACATACAGACAATCCAAAACTTCAGATGAAAAAACAGCGTAAAGCGGCAAAAGTTGAGTAAATAAAAGGCTATATTGTTACAAGCGGTATTGATAAGCCGTGATATTTGCTCCTAGACTCCCTCTTGCCGCTTCAACCTAGGCTATATCAATAGCAATGACACACACAGTGAGAGTGCGCTTTTCAAAAAGCTCTATCACTAAATGCTCAATAACGTTATTCAGGATTACGCTATACCGGTCGGTTAAATTTCAGAAACGATAGTAAAACCACCGTAGATTAACCGTTTACCATCGAAAGGCATTGGATTGGTTTCTGGATCCATTCGAGGGTCTTGCATAGAAGCCTGCCAACCTTCATCACGGATGGCCTTAGATGGCCAGATTATCCAAGAAAATGCGACGGTTTCGCCCTCCTTTTTTTTCACCGCGAATGGAAATGAGGTAATTTCACCCTCAGGTATCTCGTCTCCCCACGTATCAACCACTTGCAAAGCCCCATTGTCTTTTAAAACACGGGCCATTATCTTTGCATGCTCAATAAACGTATCTTTGTTTACATCAGGTACCGCAGCGACAAAACCATCTACATATGACATTTACGTATTCTCCTATCTATTAAATAACCATCGCCTATTTTTAACGCAACGCGTTTCATCAATAAAACACCCTACTGCATAACTCAGTCCTTTTCAGCTTATTAAACTGCAATCGTTAGGTTTTGCTTTTTTTAAACGTATTAGCTGCCTAAACTTGATGCTGTTTATCTTTTCAACAGAGCTTAGAAGCTAAGACAAATAAAACAAGGCTCTTTAATTGCCTGATTACCCACGCAAACACGATTATCAGTTTAATAAATAGGGTATTTAATGATGATTGAATTTGATGAAAGCGTTCGGCAATTGGTGCTATTCACATTAAGTAGAAGGTACACGAAAGTCCAATATAGATAGACTGGCCATCCAACAAGACAAAATCACGGCTCCCTTACCTCGTCTCGACAACATAAACGCGCGCTATTTCGCAATTTAACAGCAAAAGGTAAGCTCTCAGGGTCAATCCTAAGGGAGTCAATTTACAACAGGATTATTTTCTACAAGGTCAGCTCATGATGATTGGCAATGCTCAGAGCTTAAAACGATCACACTCATTCAAGGGCAGTACGCTCGGCTTTTTGCAATACCGTATTACTCGTGTTTTTATCAAATAAATCTGAATAGGCCAACGTGGCATGGGCGTGTTCTTTCATCAAGGCTTCGGCTCGTGCACCTTGACCATTAATCAAGGCATGGTAAATCGCATGGTGTTGCATATGCGCATAGTGTAAACGGCGATATTCTCTGCCTAATTGCTGAGGGTTAAACGCTAACGCACTCACCGAAGCAAAGGGCAAATGTTCGCTTAAGGCCAGCGCCGCTTTCACCGCATCGTTGCCACTAGCGGTAATGATTAAGTCATGAAAACGCATATTCATGTTGTGGTATTTTTCAATATCGTCTTCTACTAATGCGCCATTTTCAAACAGGAGGTCGCCAGCAGCTAAGCAAGTCTGCATTGCTTCCCGACAGCGTTGATCGAGGCTTTTTTCTGCGGCCTGTCTTGCTGCTAAGCCTTCAAGTACGCCACGTACCTCGATAGAGTCGCCTATTTGCGCAGCACTAAGATTTCTGACTTGATAACCTCGGCGAGGCAGTTTTTCAAGTAAACCTTCTTGTGCCAACGCACGAAAAGCAATCCGAACTGGTGTACGTGAAATGCCTAATCGGTCGGCGGTAGGTATTTCTGCTAAACGTTCACCGGCACTAAACTCACCTGAAATAATTTTGTCACGCAGTATTCGAACAACCGATTGCCCATCGCGAACCATACTTTCGCCCCCTAATTTAATGAATACACAATTCTTTGTCTAATCTCGTGTATGCAGTGTATTGGATCCAATTGTAAAAAGCAGCAGTAGCGCTCTGGTTAAATTAGCGCTCACAACTCAGTAAATCAAGGATTGGCATTCGTCACCTGCAATTTACTGGATCCAATTTATGCATTTTAACTTGATCTTTACTTATTTAATCGTATTATTGGATCCAAAGTTAATTATTTGTAAAAACCATGACTCAACAAACTTTCCCTCTCAACACGTGGTATGTCGCGTGTACTCCAGACGAAATAGAAACACAGCCTTTTGCCCGTAAAATTTGTAATATTCCTCTGGTATTTTTTCGTAATCAAGACAATGAAATCAAAGCGCTAGAAGATTTTTGCCCCCACAGAGGGGCAGCTTTATCTTTAGGTTTTGTCGAGAATGGCCAGTTAGTATGTGGTTATCATGGTTTACGCATGGAAGATAGCGGCAAAGTTGCCTCAATGCCGAATCAACGAGTAGAAAATTTCCCTTGCATTAAAGCGTATGCCACTGTCGAGCGTTACGGATTTGTGTGGTTATGGCCCGGTGACCAAGCCTTAGCAGACGATAAGCTTATCCCAGAATTAGAATGGGCTATTAGTGAGAACTGGGCCTATGGCGGCGGGCTCTATCATATTAACTGTGATTACCGCTTAATGGTTGACAACCTCATGGATCTGACTCACGAAACCTATGTCCATGCCAGTAGCATCGGGCAAAAAGAAATTGATGAATCCCCGGTTGCGACCAAAATGGAAGGCAAGCAAGTGGTGACAAGTCGTTTTATGGATGGGGTTTTTGCGCCGCCATTTTGGAAAAATGCACTCAAGGCCAACGACTTAGCAGATGATGTTTTAGTTGACCGCTGGCAAGTTTGTCGATTTGATTTACCTAGCCATATCATGATTGAAGTGGGCGTAGCGCATGCTGGTCACGGTGGCTACAACGCTCCGGCTGAAGTCAAAGCCAGTAGTGTAGTGGTTGATTTTATTACTCCCGAGTCTGACACTTCCATTTGGTATTTTTGGGGCATGGCGCGTAATTTTAAACCTCAAGACCAAAGCCTGACCGACTCAATTCGTGATGGTCAGGGTAAAATTTTTGCGGAAGATCAAGAGGTGTTAGAAAAGCAACAGCAGAATTTGCTTTTCTACCCAGACCGCCAAGTGCTTAAACTCGATATTGACGCCGGTGGTGTCATGGCTCGCCGTTTGATTGAGCGTGCGATTAAACAAGAACAAAACTCTGCTGCTTTAGCAAAGTAACCTTAGGTTAATGTCCCTTATGATTCACGTTACTGTAAGTGAAAAATCCGTCCTCAGCGACCGCATTTGTCGTTTATTGCTTTGTGCAGCTAATGGCCAAGAATTGCCTAAAGCCACACCCGGCGCTCATATCGACGTACATTTGCCTAATGGTTTAGTGCGTCAATATTCATTGTGTAATGAGGCAAAACGTAATGGCTACGAAATAGCCGTTTTAAACGAACCACAAGGCCGAGGTGGCTCTGCTTACATACATGAAAATCTAACTATTGGCGATAGTCTGCAAATCAGTGAACCGAAAAATTTATTTCCTTTAGACTCCAGTGCAAGACGTACCATACTGATTGCTGCTGGCGTGGGTATTACCCCCATTTTGAGTATGGCGGAACATTTGCTTCAAACTGGCGCAGATTTTACCTTGCACTACTGTACTAAAACTCCCGAACAAACGGCTTATTTGCAACGGATCACACATTCAGGTTTAGCTAAATTTAGTCATTTTCACTTCAGCCAAAACGGTAGAGTAAATCTCGCCCAAGTGATTACTGCGCCACAAGACGATCTGCATGTGTATGTTTGTGGGCCGAATGCATTTAATGATGCCGTAATTGAATGTGCTATCAGTAAAAACTGGCAAGGGTCGAATATTCATCGTGAGTATTTCAGTGCAGCGCCAATCGACCATAGTTCCGACGGCAGCTTTGAAATCGAAATTAACAGTACAGGTGATGTGTTCAATGTCCCCGCCAATGAGTCGATGCTTGAAGTATTGGAAGATAGGGGATTTTTCATTCCTGTTGCCTGTGAACAAGGTGTATGTGGAACATGTATTACCGGTTTACTCAGTGGTGAAGCAGAGCACAAAGATGTATTTATGACCCATGATGAGCATAGCAAAATGAATAAAATCACGCCCTGTTGCTCACGGGCCAAATCAAAGCGTTTAGTGCTCGATTTGTAATATTATTTAGGCGAGTGCTTTTGTAACTTGCGCTGTAAACTGCGCCTATGCATACCTAAGGCATCGGCAGTAAGGGTGACATTTCCTTGGTTTGCCAATAATACCCGTTGAATGTGCTCCCACTCAGCTTGCGCTTTGGTCATGGGCTTTGGCTCAGCCCCCGTCTGCGCTAAAGGTGTCTCTTGCAAACGCTCAATCAATTCCTGCAATCCGACGGGTTTGGCAATATAGTCGGTGGCGCCTCTGCGCATGGCTTCTACTGTAGTGGCAATACTGGCATAGCCAGTAAGCATAATCAGATGTTTGGGCGCAAATTTAGCTTTAAGCGGTGCAATGCCGTCAAGGCCTGAACCTTCAAGTAACATCATGTCTAAAAGTATGCCATGCACAACTTGTGCTGGTGCAGCTAGGGCTTGCTCTAATGATGTATACACACTTACTTGAAACTGCTCAGTGCGTTGTAAGCGGCGCTGCAACACTTCAATAAACGTCACATCGTCATCAATTACCAAGAGATTAAGCATCGGGTGATGGCTCTTGTACGGGCAAATTAATTGTCGTAATGATGTGTTTTCCTTGTTGCTGCCAGTTCACTTCACCGGCAAATTTTTCAAGAGTCGCATTACTCAGTACCGCGCCAATACCATGCCCCTTGGTACTGGGCGTAACCCGGCTGCCTAAAGCGGCAAGTGTTTCTTTTGACAAGGCCTCACCCTCATTGATAATTTTTATCGACCAACTTTTGTTTGATTGTGAGGCACTGATGCGCACCGCTGAGTGTTGCGCCAAACTTGCTGCCTCACAGGCATTGATGATGATGCTGGTTAGTGCTGGCAAGATAGTGCGGTCGGCATGGATAAGTGCTGTTCTGTTGTCATCTACTAACTGCCAATCAATAACTGATTCCGGCCGAGCGACGTGCATCAACTGTTGTAAAGATGACCACAACTCCTGTATTGAGTAAGCATGTAAACGTTTTTCTCGTACATCATCTGCAACCTCACGCCAATTCAGCAGATGCTGCTCGATGCGCTGAAATTGCTGTTCGAGACAAAGAATAAGGTCAGACTGAGGTTGTTGCTCTAGTACTTCCTCGAGTAATAAGCGGATTGATTGCACGGGCGTGGCGACATCATGACTTAATTGAGCGGCGGCAGTACCAATGGCTAATAATTGCTCATCCCGCAATTGTTTTTCGCGTAGGGTGTTGACTGTTTTTTCGCTTCGAAAAAGTAACACTCTAAAATACGCGACTAACACCGCCATCAATGCCGCGGTGAGAACAAAGCTACCAACCATCGCATAATAATGGCCAAGCATTTGCCCATGATGACTATGTTCAGACAACAAGGCTAATTGGGTCAATTGGGCAAGGATACTTAGCAACAACACCACAGTAGCATGGGTGTAAGGCAACAACATAAAGCCCAGCACCAAAGGCACTAATAAAATGGCGTTGAAGGGATTGGACGCTGCCCCATTGACCGCAATAAGCCCATTGATGGCCAAAATTTCGAATAATAATAGTGCCAACATCAGCCAAGGTGCAAAACGTATCTGGCGGCGCAGTGCCAACACAATCAATAACAACATAAGGATCTATCCCTAACATAGGTGGGGTGCAGAATACTTAAAATTGGTAGTTTAGGCCAAAATTAAATGAACGCCCCTCACCTACCAGTTGTTGAAATCCTTGAGAGGTGTCTTGTTTATATTCTGCGACTGAAACACCGCCTAATGGCATATGGTAATACTCGTCAAACACGTTAGTGATGGCAAAAGTCAGTCTCACGCTAGCGACTTCGATTTGACTTGTAAAATTGATCAAATGGTAACTGTCCGTGGGATTTTCAAGCCGGCTCTCATCTACGGAATCCTTTTCTGCGACCCATTGCCACACGAGAGCATGCTGCCAATCACCCCGTTCTTGTTGCAAGCTGAGTTCTGTTTGTAAGGGCTTGATTTGATATAAGGGCTCGTTGCTCCCATCCCTTTCACCATCAGTGGTGGTAAGCGTGGCATTTAGGCCAATTCGCCCCATGCTTGCGTTATTGACTAGCTGATAAGCTCCCTCAAATCGGGCACCGTACAAGGTAGCGTCTACATTACTAAATTGCAGAATATTTCGTTTCGTCAGCTCGCTGGCGCCATTGTTAAAACTGCCAATAAGCTCAACATCTACATAGTCTGAAACGTTGGTATACCAGAGCTTAGCACTGAATTTCCACTCATCGTTTTGAGCGCTTTTAGCAAAACGAACACTTGCCGTGTGCGCAGTTTCAGGCTGTAAATCGATTCTGCCAACATACCCATTTCCATCGCCAAACCAGCCAATCATAGTGGTGGCCATGGTGCTGCGCCCCCAACTGTAGCGTTCGTATAAATTTGGCGCACGGTTCTTACGAGCGAGACCAAACTCAAAAGATTCATGTGGGGATATTGAATAGCGGGATAATATACTGATATCCACTAGGGTATCACTTTGTTTTCGGTCAAGGGCGTTAAAGGCCATTGCAGCGCGTGCATTAACATCCATCATGCTGCCCATTCCTCCCATGCTCATGCCGTCGCTATAAGCTGCTACGTCCCCCGTATTGGTGCTAACGTGTTCAAGGCGAATGCCTGAAGATAGCCGCCAGTTTGCCTGCAACTGTTGTTCAAACTCAGCAAAAGCGGTAATACGTCGACGTTGACCAGCGTTAATATTGATATAATCGTTAGGCCCCATCATCATTGAACCTTCAACTGCGGGCCACCAATCATCAATCTGATAGTCATAGAAGGCATGGCCTAATATCAATCGTTGCTTGGCATTAAGATCAACACCCCATTGGAGTTGATAGCTCAGGTCTTTTGCATCCGTGTTCATAGGCATCATGCCGGTTTTTTCTGCACTGAAAAATCCCATTTCATGTTTAACGTGGTGCCAATTAAGCTGCGCCTCAAATTCACCTTGTGCTAATTGGCGCTGATACTGCGCAGTTAAGCCAACACTATTATTATCGGTCATGTCCATATATTGGTTAGGAAACCCTTGAAACGGAATAGACTGGTGCATTAATTTTATGGCAAGCTGCTGCGTATCGTCGCGCACTGCTGCGCTTAAGCTGTGATTTTGCGCACGATAAAGCGTATCTAGTACCTGCTGCCCCTGACCATCTTGATAACTGTTGGCATCATCAAAAGCCCCCTGATATTCAAGGCTTAGCCAAGTATTAGCGAAGCTTGTGCCCACACCTATCGATTTTCCTTGATTGTTGCTGCGGTACTGAGCTGACACATAAGCTGAACGCCAAGCAAGTTTTTCTTCATCATTATACTGCGGATTGATTGAATTAACGTGGATCACACCTGCAATATTATCGCCCCCCGCGCTGACCGGAGAAATTCCTGCTACCACTTCCAGAGCGTGCACCTGGTTCGCTGAAATATACGACAGTGGGGGGTTCATATGATTTGCGCACGCAGCGGTAATATCCGCACCATCGACTACAACCTTAACCCTATCTCCCATCATCCCATTTAAAATCGGTAAACTCGACATACCACCAGCGGCAGAAAAATCCACACCCTGCTCTTTTAATAGCGCGTCAACACTACCTAAGTAATGGTTAGTGTTGAGATGATTGCCGTGGACTTCAATGATATCCGTTTCATCGTCAGCGAACACGGATGAGCAGTAAAAAACCATAAGAGCAAGGGCAATGGGTGACAAAACGGGCGAATTAGAGGGATTAAAATGCGCAAAACCAGTAAATTTCATTAATTACCTTGATAACTGCAATGTATTAGGTGGCAGTATACAAAGGCACTTAAGTGCTTGAAATGCGGCAAATTGTCGCACCTAATAAGAGACAGCCATCTGGCCATTGATATCTTATCGGGCCGTCAGTCCCCCCAGCGTATTAGTCTTATGAATTCAGCATATAAAAAAGTAAATAGCGCGGTATGGAGCAGCAAAACCTGAGTATCAGGATTGCACTTTACACTAACAGGGGATAACAATGCGCAGTGTTGACATGCTAATTTTTCTCACATAATCAGGACTTAACTCGCCTATTTCAGTCCAAAATAGTGTGATGGCCCTGTCAATATGTGTAACCCAGTGGGTAAGGCTACCGTGCTTGAAGGCTATTCCCTTAAGTGCGGTCGACCATCCTTATGCTTTACAGTAAATTCAAGCCATTGGCAGCAGGTTAGCTAGCCTGAGTGTTGGCTAGCGCTGCGCCGTGCGGGCTTTACCCTTACGCCTTGGGATGGATCTGTTTAGGCCGGCATGTGAGAAGTGACAAAGCGATTCACTAGCCGACTGATGTTTGCGACAATAATTGGTCAAATACCTCATATTGCTTGTCTCTTACAGAGTCACACAGTTGGCAATAATCTTTGCTCCGTAAGTTGATAGATTGATTCTGTGACGCGTTAATTATTTCAATTTTAATACAGGCCAACAACTGATTGACCTTTGCCTTTTGCTCTTCGTTAGCGGGCAAACCACCGCGCCATGCCCTATCTGTGGTTTCGGTAATTTTTTGTTGTAAATGCGTAAGACGAATGCGCGCGGTATTGTTGCAAGCACCATCCAGTAAAACAGTGGTGCCCATCGTTTTGACTTGATCGATACACTCAAGGGCGACTAACCATTCGCACCACAGCACCCGATTATTTTTGATGCCGCTCAATTTTAAACGAGTCAAACCATGACCAAGGGCAATATCGTCAATTAAATACAGTACATTCTGGATCAATGAGTTGTGTTGCAAGACATTGTTATCCGCCGAGTGTGATGGAAAGTTTTGGCTTAATTTGGCCCAATGTTCGCTGATACTTAACCACAATTCATTAGCGAGGATCTTATTGTTTTTTTGCAATATGTCATCAATATTAAGCTTAATGTCTTGTTGAATATGCTTAATTTCACTGTCTAACTCCGGCTCGTTTTGCACATAATGAGCAACCATACTTCGATGTTTTTGCAATAAATTTAGCAACAAACGCAGTTGTTGAAGATAACGCAATCCTTCTCTTTGCAGCGTGACTTTATCTTTGGCTCTGTAATGTTTATAAAACAGTATCAGCAGAGCCGCGAATAATAGGCCAATTAACATCATCCATAGGTGAAACATAACAGCACTTTCTCCTCGTTTGTTTAGGTTTGTCAGTCGATAACTAGCCGGGGTACCACCCTGCTTTTACTAGATACAACAAGGTGCTTATCTCCTGTACAGATAAAGGTTTAAGCAAAAGCTAGGGGCAGAACAAAAGCCAAATCGAAACTCGATTCATCATCCCCTTTACGACTGATTAGTGCAGCAGGTTTTATGCCATGAGGAACTAAATTATTCTTTGCCTTACAAAGCTCGTTCTTAAGCCTTAAGTAAAGGAAATGAGCGGATGTATTGGCGCCATTGTTGGGCAACGATGCCTTAGCGACTGTAATACGCACCAAGCCAGTGCGCAAAATTTACCAAGAAATGCGCAAACAGTTTAGCGTAGCTGATTATCGGTCGTCGGTTTCACAGGCAAGAGTAAAGCTCTGAGTTTTCTAAAGGGAGTCAATACGATGATGTTGCCACTCAAGACTAAAATAAAACCTAAAAATGAGTTGGCTTGTAGTACAAATCCTTCAAATAAGATGCTTAATACCACGGCCACAACTGGAAATAACACCACGGTATAACTGGCTTTTTCTGGGCCGATGTCTTTTATCAAAATAAAATAAAATGCAAAAGCCAATACAGTACCAAAAACACTTAAATACAATAAGGAGCCCACATAAGCGGCCCGTGTATCGAAACTGAATTGCCCGCCACTTAACATCACATACACTGACAAAAAGCCGGCCGCATATAACATGCCCCACGCATTACCCTGCAATACGCCGATGTTACGTTGTGAATTTCGCACGCTCGTCATGTTACCCAGTGACGCGATCATGGTGCCTCCAATTGACAAGCCCAAACCGATCATGGCTTCGCTAGACATATCAAAGACTTTAATGTCCTGCCAAAACAAGGCAACAATACCGGCTAAGCCAAGGCCTGCGCCCACAAACATTCGCGGAGCAATGGCTTTACCAAAAAATAAGCGATTATTGACAATATTCATCAGTAACAAAGTTGAAAAAGCGATAGACGTCATGGCGGAAGTTAGATGAGCCTGCGCCCAATACAACATCAAGTAATTACCACCAAAGTTACATACTGCTAGGCATATAAAAAACAAATGATCTTTGGCTTCGTACTTTAAAGGAAGTTTTTTAATAAGGCAGTAGGCCCACATTAAACCGGCTGCAATGGCAAAACGGTAAACCAAGGACGCTTCAGGCGCTACCACGCCTAGTTGAAATTCGATAGCGAGCCACGTTGAGCCCCAAATTAAAACTGTCAAAACATATAACAAGGTACTGCGCATTAATGAGCTCTCACCACCAAAATTCTGGACCGGGATTGTACTATAAGATGGGCCTTAAACACCCACCTCTTCATGTCGAAATTAACGTTTAAACTTCGTCTCCAAAATTACAGAGGAATTGGTGCGCTCTACCCCTTCGAGGTTACCAATATCGTCTAATAATTGACTTAATTGTTCCAAAGATTGAGCTTGAACCACTGCAATAAGATCAAACTCACCACTTATTGCATATAGCTCGGCTATCTGACTGATTAAACGCAATTGGCTATTGGTTTTTGCCGTGAGCTTTTGCCTGACTTTAATTGCGACGTGTGAACAAACGAGTTCACTTAAGTACTGACTACCAAACTCCACTGAATACCCTTTGATCACGCCTGTTTGCTCTAATTTAGTTAAACGATTTTGCACCGTTGAACGGGATAAATTGAGGACTCTGGCCAGATCAGAGATCGTCGCTCTGGCATTACTCCGTAATATCGAAATCAGTTGTTCGTCTTTATCATTTATCATTTTGCACATTAATTTGGTTAATTTGCTTTATTTTACTGTCAATTTAACCAGTTTAACACTGCAAATTTACCTTCGTTTCATGAACAATAGGGACTGCTCAATCGCAGCATAATTAAATAGGTAAGCTACTTTCATGCACATAATTAGACCCATTCGCTCAGATGATTTCAGCGCTTTGCAGCAAATAGCTATTGAGTCGGGTCACGGTTTTACGTCTTTACCGCAATGTGACGAGCAGCTTGGCGCAAAAATTCAAGCAGTAGAAAATACCGTGAATAATCTGAATCCGGTAAATCACGATGGCAGCTATTTATTTGTGCTAGAAGATACAGACAGCAAAGAAATTCTCGGCACCACGGGCATAGAAGCGTCTGTTGGCATGACCTCCCCCCTGTATCACTATCGGCTTAGCAATATCAAACAATGCTCAAAAAATTTGGGGGTAAATAAACTCGTTAGTACCCTTAATGTGTGTAATGACTATCATGGTGCCACTGAGATCTGCACCTTGTTTTTACGTGAAGCCTACCGTAAGGGTTTGGCTGGCCGATTGCTGTCAAAGATCCGTTTTTTATTTATGGCGCAGCATCCACAGCGATTTTCATCTACCGTCATTGCAGAGATGCGCGGTGTCAGCGACCAGCATGGCAAGTCACCTTTTTGGCAATGGTTACAAGAACACTTTTTTGATATTGAATTTAATGACGCAGTGCACTTAGTTGGTGTAGGCGAAAAACACTTTATCTCTGAGTTAATGCCAAAACATCCCATTTATGTCAGCTTACTCAGTCAAGCGGCCCAAGCAGTCATCGGGCAAGCTCACGATAATACGGTTCCTGCCTTACGCTTATTGCAACAAGAAGGCTTCGCACATAAGGGGTATATTGATTTATTTGATGCAGGTCCGACGGTCGAAGCCCAGCTAAATGAAATACGCAGTGTCAATGACAGTATCACCGCTACCGTTAATATCGCTGATGTAAGCAGCAACGACAATATTATGCTGTGTAATACCAAGGTTTGCGATTTTCGTGCCACGGTCTCCAATCAGGTAAGTTATGATGATAAAAGCCTTGTTTTGACTATTAGCCCAGAAATCGCAGAAAATTTGCTGCTAGCAAACAATGATCTAGTCCGATTTTTAACCCTTTAATTGACTCATTCGGGTCATTGCAGCTTTTTCAAAGCAGTGAGTAGGCTGCCTAATGACTTACTCAATGTGCAATATCATAAAATACATGATGACATAGTGAATAAATAAGCAGGCTTTGGTTGACTCTCAGGTGGCATTATATTTTATTGGCTCAATAAAATTAATTGAGAGCCGACAGCGCAATGCGAAGCCGATATTATTTACTCCTACCCCTTTTTTTATTGAGTTGCACGATGCAGTCACAAAAAAACGTTGAAGCCTCCCCCAGGCCCCTATCCTCTTTTGAGGAGTTTGCCCTTTATAGCGGCACCATTCCCGGATCCATTTCAACGGCTAATTTAGAATACGTGCGTGAAGCAGCCCATCCTGACGCATTTATAATGAATGTGACACATCCCAGCATACGAGCCTATATCCCTAATCCCCAAATAGCTAATGGAACCTCAGTGATCATTTTACCTGGAGGGGGTTATGCAGGTGTGTCGATTGTAAAAGAGGGGTATCAAGTCGCAGAACGCTTGCGCGAACTTGGCGTGACGGCCTTTGTCTTAAAGTATCGTATGCCCTTAGCACAGAGTATGCAGGATAAAACCACAGGTCCATTACAGGATGCTCAGCAAGCGATTCATTGGGTTAGGAGCCAAGCGCCAAAATGGCATTTAAATCCACATAAAGTAGGTATCATGGGCTTTTCTGCCGGCGGGCATTTGGCAGCATCTGCGGCAATATTATATAAGCAAGCAATCAATCCGGCTCTTGAGGGGGAAAACCTGCGACCAGATTTTCAAATATTAGTCTATCCAGTTATCAGCTTCGAGCAAGAAATCACACACCTAGGCTCAAGAGACAAACTCATTGGACCACAACCCAATCCTCAGCAAGTCCAACATTATTCAATTGAAAAACAAGTGAGTGATTCAGCTCCCCCAGCGTTTATTGTTCATGCCGGAGATGATGTCGCAGTGCCGGTAGAAAACTCACTTTCTTACTATAGGGCCTTACACAAGCGCAAAATCTCTACTCAAATGCTGATTGTCCCTAGCGGTGGTCATGGTTTTGGCTTGCGCAATGAATATGATTGGTTTGCTAATTTAGGAGAATGGTTAGGCAATATGGGGCTATTGTAAGCGCCCCTATCACTGCTCTATTGGTCAGCTTTATCTGTCTGACAAACTGGCTGGGCCACTTTCTTCCTATCAGTAAGCAGATGTTGCTGGGTGTCGAGGACATTTTCATCATGGGGCGCGAGAATTAGTGCTTGTTTGATGAGCGATTCGGCCTGTGCAAAACACTGCAATTTACCGAGTGCATAAGCATAATTATTTAAATATGACACTTCATGTTTGCCATAATTTTCACCCTGTGCAAACCACTTTACCGCTTCTTGAGGGTCGTGAGCTAGATAATGATTGGCCAATAAAAAATACGATAGCCAATAATCTGGCCATTGTTTAATTGCACTTTTTAGGGCCTCAATCCCTGCCTCACTTTGACCTGTATCGAGTAGATCCTGACAGGCTTTTGTATAGACAAAGGGGGCGAGTAATGGATCCGTCGATGTAGGAGGTAACATAGCCAACATCCAATACTGGCCACGTTGCCAAGTGCGCTCGAAGGTTGCCAGGTTGAGGGTATGAAAAGCGGTTACCCCACTGTGTAACGTCACTTGCTGCGTATCTAAATCATATCCAATCACAACCGCATAGTGCCACTGTGGAAACAAATTGATACTGTTGTTTTGTAGTACTATAACCGGCACGTTATTCGCCACTAAACTAAGGAGTAGAGCTAAGTCACCTTGTTGAGCATAGGCAACCATACCTAATTGACGAGTCGCTGCCACCATTTCAATTTGTAGACTTCCATCCAAACCAGGCACAAATGTCATAGGTGCGATTTGTTCTGGGCTTACCTCTCTCCCATAAAAATTAGCGACTTCCGACAAGGTTGTTGGTCCACAAAAATATTGCTGTTGAGGATAGAAAGGCATGGTTTCAATGAGATGTTGCTTGTTAATTGCAGGCGGACTTTGCAATAAAGACTGAGTTTGCGGCGGAGTTTGGCACCCTGCTAAAAAAATAAAGCTGACCATCAGGCCAGCTACTATTCTGAGTTGTTTAACCATCGGCGATTAAATAGGACGGATAAACGGATAGACGTCGGTGATCCCCATAAGGTCGAGTACCGCTACCACGACTAATACAGTCACAATAGTACCGATTATGCCACCAGCGGGCATGTCGTTCATTTGTTGATTGAAAGTAATGAGCTCTTCGTTGGTCATATTTTCAACACGCATTTTTGCTTCTGCAGGGCTAACACCCAAGGTGGTTAATTTTTGCTGTACTTCTGCACTGTCTACTAAATTTAAAACTTGTTGTTTATTGTATTGGTACTGTTGGCTAGAAATCGCTTGGTCTGAGCTATACACACCAGCACTGGCATGTCCGGCGCTTAACAATAAAAACGTGGTGGCAATTGTGGTTTTTAAACGTGTTTTCATAATGAAGTTATCCTATTAATTGTTGTTTTAAGTCAAGTTGGTAAGGCCTGACACTGCTCAAAAAACGCGAATGCAGATACTTAGGAGTAAGCAAAAAGGTTTCCATGTTTGTAATAGTGGCTACAGCCCTTGCAATTAAAGGTTTGGCTGACTGTTAATCATAAACAGCAAGATAAATCGACAGGACACATCTGCAAGATGTTCTATCGATCATGTAAAGATTACATAGTTAATCGCCTCGTAACGCAAGCTATTTACGAGAGTTGTGACACATCTCTGATGGGTGCTTCTTCAAATTGCCAGTCCAGCAAATGAATATCAAGTGTGAGTTTGGTCACACCTACTCATGGGTAACATTAGCGCAACAATGATTAAAAAAGCCGCCTAAGAAGAGGCGGCTTGGTAAAGGTAGCAATTGGCTTTAGCTTTCAGATTGACGCTCTCTTTGCTTTTTACCGCGTTTTTCACGCTTCTCTTGCATCAACTTAAGTTTATCCAATTGTTCGGGTGTTAGGATCTCTTGCATTTTAGCTCGTCGTTCAGCCATGACTAAAAACCGAGCTCGTGCTTGCTCTGCCCTTGCATCAGCAAGCTGACTTAGGCTATCGGCGTAGTCATTGGCGTTTGGGTCAAGATCTGCCAATTTCATCATCACAGAATCGTCACGATTCTTTTGCGAACGTCCCTCTTTCGACTCCTGTTTAAGCAATTTAAATTGCTCAATTTGCGCTTCACTTAAATCAAGCACCTTAACTAATTTATGCAAAGGCATTGGGCCATCGCCTCTGTGGTCTCGATTTCTATCACCATGCTCTTTGGCAAATGCCGAGCTAGCCACACAAGCACTTAATAAAATAACTGATATAAATTTCTTCATTTTAAATTCCTCTATCTGGTTAAGGGATAACCAAGATTTTATGTAATTGGTCATCAGCGAGACAAAGTATGCATCGAACAATCGATAAGTAGGGTTAAGCTAGTGTAAAGTTAGGTAAAGTTCAGTTTTTGCACGCAAAATAACGATTACACTGCCCACATGAAAAATGAAAAACCCCAAATACTATTAGTCGATGACGACAAAACCCTTTGTGCTTTATTGCAAGAATATCTGCAAGAAGATGGTTTTGATGTGACCAGCTTGCATTCTGGCGATGAGGCCATTGCGCGTTTAATCCAGCACACTGAATTTGATACGGTCGTGCTAGATATCATGATGCCCAAGGTTTCTGGGCTTGATGTACTTAGAACTGTGCGCGCCAAAAGTAAAGTTCCCATTTTGATGTTAACCGGCCGAGGGGATGATATCGATCGAATCGTTGGTCTGGAAATGGGCGCTGATGACTATTTAGCGAAACCCTGCAATCCTAGAGAGTTGGCAGCACGTATACGGGCCATTTTACGTCGCACCCACCAAGAGCCACTAAGCAACAATCAACACTATCAGTTACATGGTATTGTGCTTGATAGTGGTTCTCGCTCGGTGTCGGTTAATGGCCAAGTCGCAGTCTTTACCAGTGCAGAATTTAATGCTCTGCGCTTTTTAATGGAGCATGCCGGCCATGCCATCAGTAAACAAGATATGACCTTAGAAGTGCTCAATCGCCAATTAGACGCATATGACAGAAGCATGGACGTCCATCTCAGCCGCATACGGCAAAAACTAGCTGCAATGGGTGTGGTTGATGTGATTAAGTCGGTTCGTGGTATGGGATACCAAATGCTTACCGAACGTGTAGAAGATTAACATGCTGCAAGCGCTTCATCATTGGACTAACGATCTAGTCAATACTTTGGGTTTTAAACGACTATTCTGGCGTATTTTCATTGCGTTTTGGTTAACGAGCATGTTGGTTATGTTTGCAACAGGTTTTGTTATGGTGAATAGCTTTTCATCAGCAGAGGCTCATCAACGGTATATTGCTGAGGTCACGACCCAAGCCGAAAGAATGGTGTGGCGCTACGAAAACGATGGTTTTAGTTCGGACAAGCTGGCAAGTAAAATCAAACAGTGGGAGCAAAAACAATCAGGTCGCAGCGAACGCCTTATCCCCATGCGAATTGTCGATAAAAACCAGCATACTATTTACCGATATCGATTAAAAAAGGAGAATATCGACGAACTAGAACAAGTGAGCGTTTTAGGCCCCTCTAATATTGAATATCAGGTTTATGTAGCCGAGCCAGAGCCGCCTAGGATTTTTAAACAAGTCCTGTTCAGATTTCAATCGCTTCAGTTTGTTTTTATTTTGTTTGCTTCAGCCCTTGTCAGTGCCTTATTAAGTTGGAGTATTGTGGCCCCGCTGAAAAGCTTGGGTATTTTTAGCCGTCGTTTTGCCAACCAACAACAAGTAACTGAACTGCCGAGTAAGTTATTACAACGAGGCGATGAATTGGGCGCTCTCGCCCATGATATTGACTACATGGTAAAACAGACGCAGAAAACCGTATTAGCTCAACAACAACTGCTGCATGATGTATCTCACGAGTTACGCGCCCCGCTGGCCCGCTTACAAGTTTCTGCTGCATTAATTGAACAAAAAATGCCTGAAAATAGGCATGCATTACAAATAAATAGTGACTGTGTACGCATTGATCAATTGATCCAGCAAATCCTCAATTATTCTAAGCTTGAGCAAGATCAACAAAGTGCCCAGCGTTTCGATATACAACAACTTTGTCTACACGTTATTGAAAATATGGCTGTGCAATACCCAGACGTGCCCATTAAATTTGATTCAGCCCTGAGTGAATGTGAAATTAAAGGATTTCCAGAAGCCTTTCATCAAGCCTTAGGCAATATTATCGGCAATGCATGCAAATATTCTCCTACCGCCAAACCGGTAGAAGTCAGCCTTGCTAGAGAAAATAATGAAGTGACTCTGTCAATTCGCGACCACGGTGAAGGAGTGGATGAAGCGGAATTAAGCCAGCTGCTACGCCCTTTTTACCGCGCAGGTAATCACATGCATACGCCTGGGTTTGGTTTAGGCTTAAGTATTGCTGCAAGAGCTATTAACAAACATCAGGGTCAATTACAGATGGAAAATCAACGAGAAGGCGGACTACTCGTGACTATCACTGTCCCAGTACTGTAAGCCTGCGACAATGAGCCTTTGTGTATTGAAGAAGACAAACATGCCCAATGACAGATCACATCGACAAAGCGATGAGATCTGTCGATGTGGTCTGTCGATATGAACTAGCGATAAGATCTGCCATTGAGTTTTGTGGATTATCAATTAATCAACTAACTGATAGTCGTCGCGTAAAATCTGAATAATTTCGACTTTTGGATTAGTGCTCAACTCAATTTTTTTACCGGTGATTTTTTCAGCTATGTCAATATAAGTGCGAGACACATCCATTAACACTTCTAGAGGTAAGGCGTTATTACAGGCCAAAGCTTCACGTTCAGCCATGCGCTCTTTATTCAGTAGAATGTCTGGATCAGGAAAATGCTTTAACAGTAACTGCCTAAACCCTTCTTTTGAGTTTTCAACGATCTTACCTTGTTGGTATTGCTCAGCATCCCAAATTCGCGATGAATCCGGTGTACCGACCTCATCCATATAAATAAGTTTATCGTTGCCTTGCAGATCTTTGACATAACCAAATTCGAATTTGGTATCAACAAAGATTTGTCCAATGTCTGACAGAGCACTGGAGATAAGGTTAAATCCCTCACGCAGCAGTTTTTCATACAAGCTGATATCGGCAATTTTAGCGAAATTAAATGCGCCATAATGCTTAACGATATCGTCGCGGGTAATATTAACATCATCAGCTTCAGGCACACCGGGTATGCCTGTTAGTATGCCTTTCGTTGAAGGCGTAAATAATAGCTCATTTAACTTTCCGTCTTTCACTAGGCCTTCAGGTAAGGTAATACCGCAAAAATCACGTTCGCCTTTTTCATAAGCGCGCCACATTGAGCCGGTAATATACTGGCGACAAATCGCTTCTATACGCACAGGTTGCGCTTTTTGCACGATCCAAACAAAGGGGTGAGGAATATCAAGGATATGGCTTTCAGCCAAACCCTGTTGTTTAAATTGGCTGAACCAATGGTTTGAAATTGCGTTTAACGCAGCGCCTTTACCTGGTACCCCCGCCAAACCATCTTCACCGTGCCAAATGCAATCAAAAGCAGATATCCGGTCACTAATAACCATGATTGCTAAGGGTGTATCGAGGGGCACATTATATGATTTTTGTTGAATTAAACGCCGGCTATCAGCCTCAGTTAACCAATATACCGACCTGACTTTCCCGCTATGCACAGGTAGCGCTGTTCGGATCGGTAAATCGTTGTTAACCGCTAAAATTCTATCACTGTATGGCATGGCCGAAATCACTCTTATTGAAGGCATAGTGTCTTTCTATGCAAGTTAAAACTGAATCAATCAAAAACAAAAAGCACCTAGCATGATGCTGGGTGCTTTATTACAAAACATTAAAAGCTAAATGAATCTACCTGCTCGCTAGGCGTGACCGGTTTTAAATGTCTAGGTCGTCTGCCGCCATGGTACGTGAAATTGTCGGAAACAGGTCGGTCATTTTATTAGCAGGAAAAGCTTTGCTTTCATCATCAAGTAAAGTGATCGATGTTTTCTCACCCAAATCTTCTACTTTAATTCGATAATCTTCGGTTTTTAAATCAAGTGCGTATTCGTCTTTAGACCACAGATTACTCCACCACCCGCCTTCAGAGCCATTATATTTTACAAATAATAGGCCATTTGACTTGTCGTAATCTTTCACGTCAAAACCAAGTTTTCTAAGCACAAGTAACAAACGCGGCCAAGCAATATCATACTCAGCATCAACCACATAAGCCGATTCACCATCGCTATCGAAACCTAGCTCCATCACTAAACCTTGACGTATTTTTTGAATACGCTGTGCCGTTGCTAAACGAATTTCACGTTCATAATGGTCGATAACTTGATTAAGAATTTCAACTTCTTGGCGACGTTCATCAGCCGAGGTGAGAAGCTCTGGACCCTCTGTTGTTTTTCTTTCTTTGTAATCAACTAGATCCACACTCAAAGAGGCAATACGCCCATGAGGCTTTAAATCTAAATTAAACTCAAAACGCTGCCCGATACTGCGCTCTGATTTAGACCAGCTGTACCAGCTATCGTCTTCTTCACCTTCGTTAATGATCATCCAGTCAGAAATAAGCTGTTGTTTTTCTTTGTCGAATGACTGAACGCCAATGCCTTGGCTTTCTAAGAAGGCTAATAAAGAATTCCAAATAGTCGTATCAAGTGCTTGGCTATCGTCAATTTTGTCGAACCATACCGTGGCGGCTTTGGAGCCCTCTTCTACATGTGAACCGGTCACTAAGGGCAGTACTAAGGCTGGTGATAAAATACTGAGTTTTTCACCAACGATGTTGCGTGGTGCCTCTTTGCCTAAAGCTGGTAGCTTATAGGTATCATTAAAATTTGGTGTATCGATATCAGCAGGTATTTTAATTTGTTGGCCGGGTTCATTTTTTAAATACGCAAAGCCACCGCTCGCCACTTCTCTATCTTCTACTGAGCTGCAAGCAGTTAAAATGGCTAACGAAACCACACTGCCAGCAAAAAACTTAAGTGTCATGCTATCTCCTTAAAATAATACGCCAGAACTGCGCATGACTTGTTCAATATGTTGTTGACTCTCTGGTTCTGACTCAACCAAAGGTAGTCGTAAAAAAGCAGATTTCATCAGTCCCATTTTATACAGGGCCCATTTGGGCATCACTGGATTTGGCTCAATAAATAATGCTGTGTGAAGTGAGGCTATCTTGTTGTCTATTTGTTGCGCTAATGAGTAATCACCGGCGAAAGCAGCCTCACACATCTGTGACATTTGTTTTGGCACTAGGTTCGCTGTTACTGAAATTACTCCGTGACCACCGGCCGCTAAAAAAGCACAACCCGTTTGATCATCGCCACTGAGCAATAAAAAATCTTCAGGTACAAGCTTTTGGGTTTCTTTTAAACGAACTAGGTCGCCAGTGGCATCTTTTAAGCCAACAATTTTAGGATGTTTAGCCAGCTCAGCCACAGTTTCAGGCAACATATCGGTGACGGTACGACCTGGTACGTTGTACAAAATAACGGGTAAGTCGGTGGCATCTGCAATGGCGTTAAAGTGTGCAACTAAACCACGCTGCTGGGGTTTGTTGTAATAAGGAACCACACTCAAAAAACCGCTTATTCCACTGTCAGCCAGCTGTTTGCTTAAAAAGATAGCTTCGTCAGTGGAGTTGGCGCCACTGCCTGCGATCACTGGAATTTTGCCTTGGGCAAATTCAACGACTCGTTTAACTACTTCAATATGCTCATCAAAAGGTAAGGTGGCCGACTCGCCTGTCGTACCAACAGCTACAATGCCGTGCGTACCGTTTTCAATATGAAAATTAACCAATTTTTGTAGAGATGAATAATCGATTTGTCCATGATCATCCATTGGGGTAACGAGTGCTACATAACTACCAGTAAACATGCCTTCTCCTAAATTTTTCGCGCCTAATGGTAAAGACCTAACCCGTTAAAAACAAGCAATGAATTAGGCTTTCGCTGCTTAATAATTGAAACTGGATCAATCAAGGTATTTTCAGGTATGTTATAGGCATAAATAGCTTGTTCAAAAAGATTAAATAATGAGTCAACAGCTTGTAGTGACTATCTTGGGAACCGACAAATTCGGTATGTTAAGTGCCATCGCTGATACCGTCTGCGATGTGGGATGTAATATTCTTGACAGCCGTCAGGCCGTTTTTGGTCAAGACTTTTCGCTCACCATGATAATTGAAGGCAGCCAAGCCGCTATTGCTAATGCCGAGTTTTCCATTGCACAAACGTGTCAAAAACTGGAGTTATTGTGTTTATTGAAACGCACTAAACGCCATTGCAAACAAAATTTAGAGCATATTGCTGACGTAGTCATCATGGGTGAGAACGCCACCGGTGTTATTAAAAAAATAACCGGATTTTTCGCGCAATTTACCATCTCGGTTAGTGCATTTCGTTTAAAAACGGCCAAAAACCCACATGACTTAAATGTAAGTCCGGATCAAATGACCTGTAAAATGGTGGTATCAATTCCCCATCATATCTCGGTAGCAGAAGTTGAATTGGCCTTTCAGGGTTTATTGACAGAGTTAAATTTACAGGGTTCGATTAAACAAAATCACTAAGGGCTGCGTAAGTAAGCGACTAAGTGATTCACCATTCTATAAAATAGGAAATATCATGCAAATGTTACAAGCAGGCGATAACGCCCCCGCTTTTTCACTTCTAAATGAAAACAATCAGACCGTATCGCTTCGCGAATTGGCCGGCAAAAAGGTATTAATGTATTTTTATCCAAAGGCCATGACGCCGGGTTGCACGATTCAAGCACAGTGTTTGCGCGACAACATTGGTGAACTTGAACAACACAATGTCGTGGTGTTTGGAGTAAGCCCTGACGCCGTTAAACGATTACCAAAATTTATTGAAAAAGAGCAGCTTAATTTTTCACTGCTATCAGATGAAGATCACAGTGTAGCTGACGCCTTTGGTGTATGGGGGCCGAAAAAATTCATGGGCAAAGAGTTCGACGGTATACACCGCATTAGCTTTTTAATTGATGAGCAAGGCACTATCGAAAAAGTGTTCGATAAATTTACCACCAAGAATCATCACGAAGTAGTATTGACTTATTTAAGCAATAAGTAATTGCAAAAAAGGACAGCCATGGCTGTCCTTTCACTGTTAACCTACTGTGTTTTTATTGCTCGAGCAAAGGTGTATCTTGCTCAGGTAAAGGTTTAGGGCCTGACCACGCATTAATTACCGCCTTCACAAGGGTCGCTAACGGAATAGCAAAAAACACGCCCCAGAATCCCCATAAGCCGCCAAAAAATAGCACAGCAATGATGATATAAATGGGATGCAAACTGACCGCTTCAGAAAACAAAATAGGCACCAAGGCGTTGCCATCTAGGGCTTGAATAATGCCGTAGGCAATCATTAGATACCAAAAGTCAGGTGTTAAGCCCCATTGAAATAGGGCCACAATAGCAACCGGGATGGTAACAACAGCCGCTCCGATATAAGGTATCAAAACCGAGAAGCCTACCAAAACGCCAAGGAGTAAGGCGTAACGCAAATCCATAAACGCAAAGGTTATGGCTGAAACTACGCCAACAATCAGGATTTCGATGACTTTGCCACGAATGTAATTGGCAATTTGTGCATTCATTTCAGAGCCAACTTGCTTAATTAATCGACGCTCTGAAGGTAACAAACTAGAAACGTTTCTCACCAGTTCATCTTTGTCTTTCAACATGAAAAACACCATGAGCGGCACAAGAACAAGGTATATTAAGAGCATACCCAAATCGCCCAAAGAACTAAAAGAGGCAGAAACCAATTTCTCTCCAAACACGACTACCTTCTCGTTTACGCCATCTAGCATATGCTGAATATGGGTAACCTGAATAAAATCAGGATAGGTATCAGGCAGGTGAATCAACCAATCTTGGCCTCCAGCCCAAATTTGGGGCGTCTCTTTGATAAGGTTAATACTCTGCTGAGTGACCACTGGCACGACACCAATAAAAGTTAAGATTGAGATACTGATAAAAGCGAGCATGACTACACCAGTAGAAATACTGCGTGACAAGCCTAATTGGTTTAATTTGGTTACTGGCCAATCAAGCAGATAAGCAATGACAGCAGCAACAATGGCAGGCATTAAAATTCCGCCCCACACTAATAGCAATAAAGACGAAACCAATAACATGATGAGCAACATGGCAGAATCAGGATCAGAAAACTTTCGTTTATACCAACGCTCAAAAACGTGAAACATTTATATTCCTTGTTGTTCGCAGATTAAATTGAATTAAAAACACTTGTTAAAATATAAACAAACACCACTATCTTACCGTGCTACTGAATAAAATCATAAGCATTCACATTGCTAAAAAATGGATTCACTATTTAGCCAAAGTTCAATACATGATTTTGATCCAGTCCCCTTAACAGCCCTGTCTGAATTCGGCTAATCGTCAGAAATATGGCTAAATTATTAATACCAGCTTGGTTTAGCCTTGTGCTAACTACTTCCTTTGTATAAGGTCGTGATGCAATAGATTAACATCATATTCAAGCTTAAATAAGGCGGGCAAATCACTATTTTAGTTACGCTTGGTAACAGCTTGAAATGAACTAATACAGGACTACAGCGTTCAAAAGTAGCAAAACAAGATGTGTTAACCAATTCGCATCCTTTGGATAAAATAACTAGACCAATTAAATGATAAAAAGAAGACATAAGTTAAACCTCATCTCGCTCAGTTTTTTGCTCGGTATTGGCTTTACTAGCCATGCAGATAACAAAAAAAATCAGTTACCTGAAATTGGCGTAGTTGCCTCTAGTGCAATCAGTTTAGATAAAGAGTTGCTTATTGGTGATGCTTTGATGCGTCAACTCAGAGGTCAAGGACCGGTAATTAGTGACCCCTTGTTGGATGAATATATTCAGGATTTAGGCAATCGCTTAGTTGCGCAGGCAGATGACGTTAAATTTAGTTTTAAATTTTTTATTTTAAATAGCCCAGAGATAAATGCATTTGCCTTTTTTGGTGGTCATGTAGGTATTCACACCGGATTAATATTTAATGCCAAAAATGAATCTGAGCTAGCCTCAGTTTTGGCTCACGAAGTCACGCACGTTACACAACGGCACATTGCAAGAAGTATTGAAGAAAGACAGAAGTCATCCCCCTTACAAATCGCCTCTTTGCTCGGCAGTATTTTATTGGCCGTCGCCAACCCAGAAGCGGGTATGGCGGCTATTTCCGCCAGTAGTGCAGCATCGCAGCAAGCATCGATAAATTATACTCGGCAAAATGAGAAAGAAGCTGACCGAATCGGCATTCGCATTTTGGCGCAAGCCGGATTTGATCCTAATGGCGCGAGTGATTTCTTTTCAACCTTAACTGAAAAAAACCGTTTAAAATCGAGTAGTTTAGCCTTTTTACAAACTCACCCCTTACCTGAGTCTCGCGTTGCCGATGCGCGCAGCAGAGCGCTAAGTTACAACACTGGACCGGTGCCTGAAAGTTTGCGCTTTCATTTGGCCAAGTCGAGAATCATTGCGCGCTATTATGCTAAACCCCAATACAATATCGAATATTTCACCGCGAGTTTAGACAAGCAAGCTTATGTGTTTAAAGAAGCCGCTGAGTACGGCTTGGCTTTATCTTATTTAGCCAATGAACAATATAGTCAGGCACAAGACATTATCTTACGGTTGCTAGAAAAAGACCCCAGCAATCTATTTTACTTAGATGTGTATACCGACATTGCCATTGAAACTAAGCAATTTTCAGCGGCCATTTCGCGACTAACCAATGAGCTAGCCCATGCCCCTAGAAACCAAGTATTGGTGCTCAATTTAGCTAACGCGCTGATTAAAGATAAACAATATGCCAAAGGCATCAGCCTGTTGAAGGACTTTTTATTAATCAACCCCAATTACTTGTTGGCTTACGAACTGCTCGGTGATGCATATCGCGGCAACCAACAACCACTGGAAATGCATCAAGTCAAAGCGGAAATTTTTGCCCAATTAGCGGCTTACCCTAGAGCCATAGATGAGCTGCAAAGTGCCTATAATTTTGCAGATACTAAACAACTCGAAAAACAAAGAATTCGTGCCAGAATCGAACAATTTAGAGACGCCCAAGAGAAATTAAGAGCCTTGTAGTTGGTCAATAAGCTGTTTTAAGCTAGCGGCGCTTTGCTCCCCTTTAAGTTCTATGGCTACTTGCCCCTGCGGATTAATAATGATGGTATGGGGTAATACTGTAGGCGCTTGTGGCCAAAGCACAGCTTCAATGTTGATTAGAATGGGAAAAGCGATTTGGTAAGTATCTCGAAGCTCAGAGAGCTCTTCTTTGCTCAGTGGGTCAAAACTGATAGCAAAGATGGGTATATCTTGGTTCTCTCGATGAAAGCGGTTTAATTCTGGAATTTCTCTGAGGCAAGGGGCACACCAGCGCGCAAAATAGTTGACCACTACCCACTGCCCGTTGAAGTCCTGCCATTGATAGGCCTCACCATCTAAGGTAACAAAGTCTTTTTTCATGGTCCAATTAGCCAATATGCCCGTACCTAGAGCTAAAATAGCTAAAGCTGCCCACTGCCATTTTTTCATTGTTTATTGTGTCTCCGTTTTGTTGTATTGAGAAAATACAGGTTACAATGGCGTTTTTATACTAATAATCGTAATGCTTATGTCTGAACTTATTATTTACCACAACAATCGTTGCTCAAAAAGCCGTCAAACCCTTCAGCTGTTAGAACAACAAGGGCTGAGCCCTAGTGTCATTGACTATCAAATTACGCCACCAAACCATAGTGAGTTGCAAACCATTATTCAACAGCTTGGTTTTAGTAGTGCGAGACAACTGATGCGTAAAGGGGAAGCAGTATACAAAGAATTGGGCTTAGATGAGGAGAGTGTAAGCGAAGCACAATTAATAGACGCAATGGTCGCCAATCCAAAACTGATTGAACGGCCAATCGTATGCTATCAAGGTAAGTCAGTGCTGGGTCGTCCACCCGAAAACGTGCTTAGCCTAGTATGAAAAAAGATATATTAGTACTTTATTACAGTCGACATGGTGCGACTCAGGCCATGGCAAATAAAATTGCTTTAGGGGTGGAACAAGCCGGTTTACAAGCAAGGTTACGCACGGTACCCGAAGTTTCTAATAATCTTGGCGCCTTACATTCAAGTGTGCCTGAAACAGGTGACCCTTATGTTAGCTTAGAGGACTTAGCCGAATGCGGCGGTCTTGCGCTGGGCAGTCCTACACGTTTTGGCAATATGGCCGCTCCGCTTAAGTATTTTTTAGATGAAACCAGCAAAGAGTGGTTAGCTGGTGTATTGCAAGGTAAGCCTGCCTGCGTATTTACCTCAACTGCCAGCATGCATGGCGGTCAAGAAACAACCTTGTTAAGCATGATGTTGCCACTCCTGCATCACGGTATGCTAATTTGTGGATTACCCTACTCGCTGCCAGAATTGCACACCACAAAAACTGGCGGCAGCCCCTACGGCGTAAGCCATTTAGCCGAAAAGCACGCGCCAAACAAATTAAGTAGTGAAGAAATTACCTTGTGTATCGCTCAAGGTAAACGTTTAGCCTCTATTGCCAGTCAACTAGGATAATTAATGAAATTTGATACGCTGTTCTATCGCCGATTAACCCTGAGTAGTTATTTTTTACTGCTTGTTTGGTTAGTCATTTGGCATTTCTTCTTAACACCTGATAAAGCCACGTCGACTCTGTTTACTGTCATATTATGGATAGTGCCTATCTTGTTACCCATCAAAGGCTTAGTGCAGGGCAAACCCTATACGCATGCGTGGACCAATTTTATCGTGATGTATTACTTACTGCATGGTTTGACGGCCGTTTATGCCGTTGAAGGAGAAAGACTTTATGCCCTGGTTGAAATTGTATTGTGTAGCGCACTTTTTACTGGGTGTAGCTTTTATGCTCGGCTACGAGGCCGTGAACTAGGTTTAGGTATTCGTAAACTCAAAGAAGAATTGGCTGAAGAAAAACAAGCATTTGAGCAAAACAGACGAGGTTAAACAATGATAAAACGCTTTAGTCTTTCCCTCTTATTGAGCTTAATTTTGCAAGCATGTGGTGGTTCTGGTGATTCGGATATATCGCCATCAACACCCGTGCAAGAGCCTAATGAGCAGTTATCGGTTAGCCCAAAGCGTGTAGAAGATGGTTTGCAACTTTTTTATCCTGACACATTCCAAACTAACCAAGCAGCAAGCCTCGCAGTAATTGCCAGCAATGACACTATTAAAACGGTTAAATGGCAGCAAATCAGTGGGCCTGAATTGCAGTTTTTAGCACCCACTAGCCAAGTGATTTCTTTTGATATTTCTCAAGCAGCAAACTATAGCTTCGAACTTACCGTGACATTATCTTCCTCAGCCCCAATACAAAAAACCATTCACTTTAGTGCAGTGCAAAATAACACTGAACAAGCAACAGTCAGATTAGATCACGTAGCGGTAGAACAAGCAAAAGTATCGTTAAGGGCGGATAAAACAGGCACAGCTAATACGGCCGACATTACCTCCATAACTTGGCGCCAAGTAGCGGGTCCTCGAGTTATCGATTTCACACCTGAACAGTATTATTTATTTTTTAAGGCGCCAGAAGTTAGCCAAGATACGGTATTAGAATTTTCCGCCACCCTTAACTTTAGTGATGGCAGTGTGGCCACAGATAATAGCTATGTACTGATTAAAAATACTAGTATTAACGACGACGGCTACTTCCCTAATTATGCAGACCGCATCGTAACAAGTGAAGTAAAGCCTTATATCAGTGACGGTAAATATGCTGATGTACTAGTGGATTGTATTTACAATAACCAACTTTCTTCAACCTGTAGTTTTGCTACCTTACCCTTACTCGGTAGCGAAACCCTTAGCCCTACGGTAGACGATGTTCTATCGCGTTTAGTGGTGTCACATGCTTGGATGGGCGACAGATTTAAGCAGTTTTTACAACAGTCGAGTACCGCAGATGATATGTTGAAATTACTCAGAGCAACCACCGCTATTGTGATTGCCTATGATGTTCGTCCGTCTTTTTATTGGTCAGCGACAGGCGCTATATATCTTGACGCGGCTAACTTTTGGTTGACGCCACAAGAGCGTGACACCCTAAACGATCAAGCTGATTACCGCAGTAGTTTTGGTGACGCACTGCAATTTATGATCCCTTGGCGCTATGTCAAAAATAATCAATATTACATTCGCAACGGTGATTATCCAGCTGCGAGTCGTTTAACTAAGCCCTTTTCAGCCTTAGAAGCCAATGCTAGTTGGTTGATGTATCACGAATTAGGCCATGCTAACGATTTTTTTCCGCCAACTAGCTGGGATCAAATATCAGCTAACAATAACCCTTTAAGTTATTCCAGCAACCATGCTGCATCATCTAGCAGATTTAGCCAGATTTACCCTTTAAATTCAGAAGATTTAAAACAGTTGGCTGATGTCAGCTTTTCCGGTAACACAGCAACGCCGAACCAATTAGCATTAGAAGCACAGGATGTCGTGGCTTTATTCACGCCTGATTTCGCTCCAGACTACTATTGCTACTCCACAATTCGAGAAGACTTTGCCACTTTATTTGGGCATTTTATGATGGCTTATCGCTTAGGTGTCAGCGCCGATGTCGCCATTATAAGCACGGTGGAAAATGAAGAGCTTGTGGTGAGCTGGGGGCAAAGAGATCGAAATAATGCACCTCAGATACAACAGCGAGTCAAAGCGGTGGTCGAAACTGTCTTTCCTGAGCTGGATGTCGCCAATATTCAAAGCACCCTTCCAGCCCCGGTTACTATGCGCTCAGGGGATGATTGGTTTAGTAATATCAATTTGAGTTCTAATAGCAATGCCAGTAATTTACAGGCTAAGCCTCTCAGTCCTTTGCCCTTAGCGGTTGAAGATTATTGGCAACACTATCCAAACTCACCAGCGATACCTTGAGAGAAATCACCTTCAATCGTTAAGGTGAGTCTGTCTGAGCGATGTTGTTAGGGTACTGATATGGCTTTTTCACGAGTGCGTAAATAAGCTAGAGCTTTAAGGTAGATTTCACAAAAGGTATGGTGAGTTTTCGTTGCTGCTGCAGCGAGAACTCGTCGAGTTTATCTAAACTTTGCATCAAAGCAGGTAAATCTCGTTGCAAGTGATTAATTAAAAATCGAGCAACTTCCATCGACATACTCAGCCCCCGTTGTTCAGCGCGAATGATAATAGCATCGCAGCGCTCGGCGTCTTCTAAAGGCGCCAGACGAAAGCTCACTCCCCAACTCAAACGCGAGACTAAATCAGGTAGTTGCAGAGGTAAGGCCTGCAAACCGTAACGACCAGCAACAACCAGTCGGCTGTGACCATGCTCTTTTACTCTGTTGATGAGATCAAACAAGGCCACTTGCCATTCGAGTTCATCTTCGACGAGTTCAACGTCGTCAAAACAAACTAGATCGTATAACTCCAAACCTTCCAACATTTCTACGGCTAAATAGTCTTTATCTTTAAAACTAAGATACACACAACTCTTATTTTGCTGTTCTGCTAAATAACACATAGAAAACAATAGATGACTTTTTCCCAGTCCCGTTTCAGCAAAGAAGTAAGTTAACCACGGCAGTGGCTGAGCGTTGTCTTGATTGAAGATTAGTTGTTGTAAGTGACTGACTAACTGTTGGTTTTCACCCACAATAAAGTTGTCAAAGGTTACCTCATCCTTTAATGATACCGGCAGTGAAAGCTGCTTACTCATTAGTTGGCCCACTTAAATTCCAAGTTAGTTTGCTCTTGCTCTAGGGAACTGCTCACCGGTGTAATAATATTATCTAAGCGAAACGTATTGAGTAAGTCGTCAGTATTGCCTAACAATTCTAATTCAAATGTCGCCTTTTCACCTTGCTGAGAAATCAAGGTGGCCTTTGACACGACACTCAAACCATTCAAAAATTTTAGCACCGCAGCATAACGACTAATAGCGTTCACGTTATTAATAACAATTTTCGTTGTGACCGCATTCAGTAAACGATTCTGCTGACTAATGGCGTATTTATCCGACAATTGCTGCGCCACCACATTAATAATTTCGTCAGCCAGTAAGTCAGACTGAGGCCCACTCACTTGGCCATTTGTTACTTGACCATTATCTGACATCGTCCAATCTGCTAGCCATTGTTGTTTACCACTATTATCATTACTTGGGTCAATTGACTCAAAATAAATTCGCGCTGATAGCAGCGTTTTATGATCGTATCGTTCACTTGCACTGGCTATTTGCTGAGCAAAACCACCCCAAATTGTATAAACATCGACTAACTGCATATCGTTTAAGTCCCACAAAGGGAAGCCCACTCTAATGCCACGGATTTGAGCTTGCTCAATTAGACGCTGCACAAACATAGGCTGATTGTCAGCATTTAAAATGTATTTATCTTGCTGTTTATCTTCAATAGCTAACCACAGCAAGGTATCGGGGCGACGCTTATCCCACACAGCAAACCCAGCAGTTCTTAATGCATTCTGAATTTTTTCTTGGTCAAAATTGACCACTAAGAAAAGTTGATTCAACTTTCTCTCGTAACTGTATGAGCGAATTAAGGTAGATGCCCTACTAAGGTGTTTCACAATCTTTTCATCATTAAGCAGGGTTTGCGAACCACTAACCTTAACAAAAACTTGTTTGAGTGCTTGTTTAATGGCTTTATTCTGGGTTGCTTCAGCTTGGTCTGTCACTGGCACTTTGGCGTCATAAAGATCCTCAATAACCACCGCTGAGGCCGATGCAAAAAACAGCATTGACAATAAGGTACACATCACAATTTGGCGTAAAAATATAACTGATGACATCTGGTACCCGTTCTCCTTTACCACTAGACAAAAATTTCAGGCGTCATTGTCCTGTATTTGCTCGAAAAATTCACCTTTTGTTTCACAACAAAAAATCACTGTTGTTGTGATTGGTATTAATCAAGCAAGCTGCTAAAATCGCGGCTCTTTTTTTCTGTGGTTACTTTTGGGGTAAAGACGTGAGCGAAAACAATTCATCATTAAGCTATAAAGACGCAGGTGTCGATATTGATGCGGGTAACCAACTCGTTGATAGAATTAAATCGGTAGCTAAGAAAACGCAACGTCCTGAAGTGAGAGGTGGATTAGGTGGTTTTGGCGCTTTGTGTGCACTGCCTGAAAAATATCGCAAGCCTTTATTGGTGTCTGGGACCGACGGGGTTGGCACCAAACTACGTCTTGCCATGGATCTGAAAAAACACCAAGGCATTGGCATAGATTTAGTCGCTATGTGTGTTAATGACCTCATCGTACAAGGCGCTGAGCCACTGTTCTTTCTCGACTATTATGCGACAGGTAAGTTAAATGTCGATACCGCAGCCGAAGTCGTAACAGGCATAGGTCAAGGGTGTGAGCTAGCCGGTTGTGCCCTAGTCGGTGGCGAAACAGCAGAAATGCCTGGCATGTATCACGGTGAAGATTATGACGTAGCTGGATTTTGTGTGGGTGTCGTTGAAGCCGATGATGTGATTGACGGCAGCAAAGTCCAAGCCGGTGATGCATTAATTGCCCTGGCCTCTTCAGGTCCTCACTCCAATGGTTATTCGTTGATTCGTAAAATAATTGAAGTCTCTGGTAGTTCAACAGAAGAAGTTTTTGAAGGTAGTACCATTGGTGACATATTGTTAGAGCCGACCCGTATCTACGTAAAAAATGTATTGAATCTATTAGAACAAGTCGAAGTGAATGCTATTTCTCACATCACCGGTGGTGGCTTTTGGGAAAACATTCCTCGAGTATTGCCCAGCGATGCAAAAGCAATTATTGACGGAAGTAGCTGGCAATGGCCTGAAATATTTAATTGGCTACAGAAAAAAGGCAATGTCACCACCCACGAAATGTATCGCACGTTTAATTGTGGCGTTGGGCTTATCATCGCCTTAAAAGCAGAAAACGTAGACAAAGCCTTAACGATCCTCAACGACTTAGGCGAAACTGCTTGGAAAATTGGTCAAATCGCTCACCGCGATGCTGAAACAGAGCAACAAGTAGAGATTAACTAAGTGACAAAAAGTACAAAATCCATCGTGGTATTGGTGTCGGGTAATGGGTCTAACTTACAGGCTATTATCGACGCCTGTGAGCAAGGCAAAATACCAGGAAGAATCACTGCCGTTTTTTCTAACAAAGCTGATGCTTATGGTCTACAGCGAGCTAAAAACGCGAACATTCCGGCGGTATTTGTTGATCCTAAACCCTATACCAGCAGAGAAGATTACGATGAACAATTGTACAGTCAAATTACTGAGTATGCTCCCGATCTTATTGTACTTGCTGGCTTTATGCGGATCTTAAGTCGTGATTTTGTTGAACATTTTCAAGGTAAGATGTTGAACATTCACCCATCTTTGTTGCCGAAGTACAAAGGTTTGCACACGCATCAACGCGCAATTGATGCTAACGACCAAGAACACGGTGCATCTGTTCATTTTGTTACCGCTGATTTAGACGATGGCCCGGTGATTTTGCAATCAAAAGTTCCGATTTTTGACAACCAAGATGCAGAAGAACTAGCCGAACGTGTGATCGTGCAAGAACGTCAGATGTATCCATTAGTAGTAAAATGGTTTTGTCAGGATAGACTTACCATGCACAATAATAAGGCGTTTTTAGATGGTACTGAACTCGAAGAGCAAGGTTACGCAGCAGATTAAGAGACTACTTTTTATTTGCTGTAGTGTTTTTACACTAACCTTGTCCGCTCAGGAAGCTGAGCTGCACTCTGTAATGGAAGATAAACCAAACGAACCTGCGGTTGTAGAAAGTACGACCGTGATCGACCCCTTTAGTAGTTTCGCTGCTGAATTCAAAGCCTATCGCTTTGGCAAAGAATTGGGCCGGGCAAATTTGGCGTTAAGCAAATTAGAAGGTAATCAATATCGTCTCGATTACAGTTCCAGCGTTTCGATTTTTTTCTTGTCTGATAAACGCAAAGAAACCAGCTATTTCGAAGTAGACGATGGTCAAATTATTCCGCAAAGTTACGTCTTTAAACGTACAGGCACTGGTTCAGACAAGCATACCAGGATTGAATTTGACCACGAAAAAGGTAAGATTTTAGTAAATGATCGCCCTAGTTTTCCGCTCGAAAATCAGCTTGACAATCAGCTCTATCGCCTTGATTTACAAGCCCAACTTGCCAGAGGCAAGACTAGTTTTGACTACCGCGTGATTAATGACAGAGGGCAATACCGTGAATATCAAATGCAAGTTCTAGGTAAAGAGTCTCTGTCATTACCTTTCGGTGATATCGACGCGATCAAAGTAGGCATTGTTAGAGAGAACTCAAGCCGGAGTACCTTTGCTTGGTTCTCACCCGCTCTCAACTTTCAACTTGTTAGGCTCCAGCAGTTTAAAGACGGTGAGGAACAAGGCGATATCAAGCTCAGTAAATATTCAAGTTCCACTTCTTAGTGACGCAAATAGGATGGGAAACATGCCTGCGCAAAAACTTAGGCAAATGCCCCATCCTTTCTATACTATCTAACGTACCTATTAACATTATTTCACATCTGTTGCAGCGCATGACCTGCCAGCGACCAAAAATGATGTAAATATATTGACGCATTCTGGTTGATCTTTTGTTGACAAGATTATAACTTGGCGTCGAGGTCTGACCTGTAAATTTGGAGCTAAATATGCAATTTTTATTGTGGTTATTATTAATCGTTATTGCCTTTGGTGCGGTGAGTTACTATCGCATGAGCATGTTCAACGCTACGGTTGCAATGTTTGCAGCTTTAGTATTTGGTAGTGTAATGGGTATAGTAGGTGGGTTTACTTGGCTACTTTATCTTATTATCGCCATCCCCTTAAATATTGAATCTATTCGTGTGCAATATCTCACCTCGCCTATCCTAAAATTATATAAAAAGATTATGCCAGAGATGTCGAGCACTGAAAAAGACGCTATCGACGCCGGTACGGTTTGGTGGGATGGAGAAATTTTTAGTGGCAATCCAAATTGGCAAGTGTTGCACAACATACCGCAAGCTCGATTAACTGCTGAAGAACAAGCTTTCTTAGACGGGCCGGTGGAAGAAGTATGTCGCATGTGTAATGACTGGGACGTAACCCATACCCGTGCTGACTTATCGCCTGAAGTATGGCAATACTTAAAAGACAATAAGTTTTTTGCCATGATCATCAAAAAAGAATACGGTGGTTTAGATTTTTCTGCTTATGCACAATCAAGAGTACTGCAGAAATTATCTGGCGTCAGTGCGGTACTCGCTACCACCGTTGGCGTACCTAACTCGCTTGGTCCAGGTGAGCTCTTACAGCATTACGGCACGCCCGAACAACAAAATCATTACTTACCCCGCCTTGCCACCGGCGAAGAAATCCCCTGTTTTGCTTTAACAGGACCAGAGGCAGGCTCTGATGCAGGCTCTTTACCCGACACTGGTGTTGTGTGCAAAGGTCAATGGCAAGGGGAAGAAATCATTGGTTTAAAACTCACCTTTGATAAACGATATATTACCTTAGCACCTGTCGCGACGGTAATCGGTTTGGCCTTTAAGATGTCTGATCCAGAAGGCTTGCTCGGCGATCAAAAAGACTACGGGATCACCTGCGCGCTTTTGCCCAGAGAAACAGAAGGCTTAGATATTGGCAATCGCCATTTTCCTTTAAATGTGCCTTTCCAAAATGGACCTATTCGTGGCAATGATATTTTTGTTCCCCTTGATTACATTATTGGTGGGGTAAAAATGGCTGGTCAAGGTTGGCGTATGTTAGTGGAGTGTTTGTCTGTTGGACGTTGTATTACCCTACCTTCAAACTCAGCCGGTGGCGCAAAAAGTATCGCATTAGCCACAGGCGCGTACGCGCGAATCCGTCGTCAGTTCAAAATCCCTGTGGGCAGTATGGAAGGCATCGAAGAAATGCTGGGTCGTATTGGTGGTAACACCTATTTAATGGACGCGGTCACTTCGTTTTCGACTAAAGGGGTTGATCTAGGTGAGAAGCCTTCGGTCATCTCAGCTATCTGTAAATATCATTTAACTGAAAAAATGCGTCAGTTAGTCAATGACTCCATGGATGTGCATGGCGGCAAGGGCATTATGCTTGGGCCAAACAATTACTTGGGCCGAGGCTATCAGGGTGCCCCCATTGCAATTACCGTTGAAGGAGCAAACATACTAACCCGTAACATGATGATTTATGGCCAAGGCGCGATGCGTTGCCACCCATTTGTATTGAAGGAGTTATTTGCTGCCAATAATCCGGATGAAAAACAGGGCTTAGCAGAATTTGACAGCGCCCTCTTTGCCCACATTGGTTTTGCCATCAGTAACTTTTTCCGAAGCCTTTGGTTTTCCATCACGGGAGCTCGTTTAGCGGGAGCACCCTTTATGGACGAAACAAGCCAATATTACCGTGCAATGCAACGTTACAGTTCAAACATGGCCTTTTTATCTGATGTAGCTATGGGCGTGTTAGGTGGTGAATTAAAACGCCGCGAGCGCATTTCCGCTCGTCTAGGTGATTTGCTCAGTTACCTTTATCTAGGCTCTTGTGTTCTGAAACGTTTTGATGATGAAGGCCGCAGAGCAGAAGATTTACCATTGGTGCATTGGGCGATGCAAGACACCTTGCATAAGTTAGAAGTGTCTTTAGAAGAGTTACTGGATAACTTCCCCAACTACTGGTTAGGTAAGGCACTAAAATTAGTAATAATGCCCTTTGGTAAACGTTTTACTAAACCCTCTGATCAATTAGATCATGCGATTGCCACCATCCTACAAACCCCATGTGAGGCTCGTAGTCGCTTAGGTAAAGGCCAGTTTCTATCCCGTGAACCTGGGATGTTAATGGGTGATTTAGAGCAAACTCTGGAAAATGTTATCGCAAGTGAGCCCTTATACACCAAAGTATGTAAAGCGGCAAAAGAGCGTTACCCATTTACCAACTTGGATAAGATTGCAGATAAAGGTCTAGAGCTAGGTGTTCTTAGCGAGGAACAAGCTGAACTATTAAGAACAACAGAACAAGGTCGCTTACGAACTATTAACGTCGATGATTTTGACCCAAGTGAGTTGGCACAAGAAGGCCAAAAGCCCAAAGCAAAACGCAAACCCAAGTCAGCAGAAGCGGCTTAAGCGCTTTTACGTCTAACCAAACAGCCCTTTATATGGGCTGTTTTTTTATGTGTATATAAATATAAGCTCCCTGTATTCATCTCTTGTCACAAAAGAGCAGGCCTTAAACACCGTGATTAAGTTTCAAAGGAAATTGCTTGAACAGGACTTGAACGTTAGAATTGCCGCCTATTTTTCAAAGTCAGACAAGCAAGCTCATGTTTTCAGGCAAAGACGCCATTTATTCACAACCGCAAGCCATTGAACCCTTTCGTTTTGACCAAGCTGTGGCGGAAGTTTTCCCCGATATGATCCAGCGTTCAGTGCCCGGTTATGCGACGATCATTGATACTATTGGTCAATTGGTCGGGCGTTTTGCCCAAGATGAAAGTCAAATTTATGATTTAGGTTGTTCATTAGGTGCGGCAAGCTTAGCGGCAAGCAAGCACTTAAGCGCAAAGAACTGTCGAATTATTGCAGTAGATAATTCAGCTGCAATGGTGGAACGTTGTCGTTTACACACCAAAGCGTTTAAGTCTGATACCCCAATTGAAGTGGTATGTGACGAATTGCAACATGTCGATATCCATAATGCCAGTGTGGTGATTATGAACTTTACCCTGCAATTTATTCATCCAGAACATCGTTCTTCAGTTATCGCACGTATTTTTGCTGGCTTAAAACCCGGTGGTATTTTAGTTTTATCAGAAAAATTATTAGACACTCAGCTACAGTCCAACGAGTTACTCATTGATCTGCACCATGAATTTAAACGACGAAATGGTTACAGCGATTTAGAAATTAGCCAAAAACGCAGCGCACTTGAAGACGTGATGCGCATAGAAAGCTTTGAGAGTCATCAGCAACGCTTACTTAACAGCGGTTTTTCAGAAGTTGTTCAGTGGTTTAAGTGTTTTAATTTTGCGTCCATGGTCGCGATAAAATAAGGATAAGTGGCCAGTGACCTTACCTTGGTTTAAAGATTTTTATCAGCACATTGCTCAATCACCATTGAGTCATTGGTTAGAAGTGCTACCTGCACAATTAGCTCTGTGGCAGCAAGAGCAGTTACATGGCGACTTTAATAAGTGGCTTAAGTTATTGGCGCTGTTTCCAAAAACCGAGGTTTCGAGTGTTGAGTTACTTCATAAAGTGGAATTTGGCCAAGCGCAAGACATAAATGACTACACACAAAAACAGCTGCTAGGTTTGTTTAAACAATTTATGCCTTGGCGCAAGGGACCTTTTTATATCCATGGTATTCACATTGATACCGAGTGGCGCTCAGATTGGAAGTGGGACAGAGTTGCACCGCATATTCACTCTTTGAAAAATCGGCATGTACTTGATGTGGGTTGTGGCAGTGGATATCACATGTGGCGTATGTTGGCACAAGACCCGAGCCTAGTAGTGGGCGCTGATCCTTCGCAATTATTTTTAATGCAATTTCAAGCTATTAAACACTTTAATCCAGACCCGCGTATCCATCTTATTCCGGTAGGCATAGAACAACTCCCTGAATTAAAAGCCTTTGATACTGTGTTTTCCATGGGTGTTTTATATCATCGTCGTAGTCCTATCGACTTTTTGTACCAACTAAAAAATCAACTGCGCAAGGGCGGTGAGCTTGTATTAGAAACCTTAGTGGTTGAGGGCGATGAACACACCGTATTTATGCCACAAGACCGCTATGCGCAAATGCGTAATGTGTGGTATTTGCCCTCAACCAAGGCATTAACATTATGGATGCAACGGGTTGGTTTCAAAAATATTCGGGTAGTTGACGTCGCACTGACTACAACTGAAGAACAACGCAAAACCCAGTGGATGGAAAGTTTATCATTAGCTGATTTTATGGACCCAAATGATGCACGCCGCACCATTGAAGGCCATCCCGCCCCACTCCGCGCTGTGCTTATTGCAGAAAGCTAGTCCTTCAAGTTATAGATAAAAACGCTTGGCTCTGGGGGGCATTCTAGTGACCAACTCATAACCATTGGTACCGGCAAAACGGGCGACTTCATTGACATCTAGAGCAGCGCCCCAAAGTTCAACATGATCTCCTATTTCAACCGCTGTTAAATCGGTCACATCAACACTTAGCATGTCCATTGATACTCGCCCTGCTAGCTCAGCTCTGTGCCCCTTTATCAACACAGGCGTACCAGATGGCGCAGTACGCGGATAACCATCGCCGTAACCAGCAGCAATCGTTGCAATAACAGAGGAACGTTTCGCTTGCCAGGTATTACCATAACCTACATATTCACCCTGTTTAACCTCTCTAAGGGCAATAACCTTTGAACAAAAGTGCATCACTGGCACCAGCTCATCGGCTTGCTGTTGCTGGTCGCTAAAAGGGCTTATTCCGTACAGCATGATACCTGGGCGAATCCAATCTTGATGACTTTGAGGCCAAGCCAATACCGCAGCTGAATTGGCTAAACTGATATCAAAAGCACCTGCATTTAGCGCTTTTAACTTACTCACAACCTGTTCAAAACGGAACATTTGTTGCGAAGTAAAAGAACCGTTTAACTCATCTGCACTTGCAAAATGGCTTGTTAAAATCAGCTTTTCGATTTTGTTACTCGCCTGTAGCGCTTGTACCACCGCGGCTGTTTTTTCAATATCAATACCGAGCCGGTGCATACCCGTGTCAAGTTTGAGCCAAATGGTAAACCTAAACGCACTATTTGAGGCTAACAACTGACTAATTTGTTGTTCGGTATGAATAAGCAATTCACAGTTTATCTGCGCAGCAAGCTGATATTCTTCTGCACTAAAACAGCCCTCAATCAATACTATAGGCTTATTAACACCAGCCTGACGCAATGTTTGCGCTTCTTCAATACAGCACACACCAAATTTAGCAACTTGCGGTTCAAGGGCCTTTGCTACTTGTGTGGCGCCATGCCCATAGGCATCGGCTTTCACCATAGCAACCACATGAGCATGTGGCGCTAGGCGTGCTGCTATTTGACAATTATGTCTAATCGCGGGCAGATCAATAATAATTTGAGTAGGTCGTGACATCGTGTAGCGCTTATTTACTCGTTATATTTATATTGGCTAAACAAGCCCTGTGCTTTTAACCATATATCGCCAATTTGGCCATCACCTACAGGCAGGCCATCTATTTCAATCACGGGAGCGATTTCTTTCGATGAGCTAGTTAACCAAATTTCATCGGCACTACGCACTTCATCCATGTGCACTGCTCGCTCTTCAAACGACAGACTGCCATCGTTTTTGAGTATATCGAGTAGCATACCTCGGGTTATACCTGGCAGGAGTTTTTCACTCAAAGGTGGCGTTATAATGACACCGTCTTTGACAATAAATACATTACAAGAACTGGCTTCAGTTAAATAGGCATTGTCATCGTACAAAATCGTTTCATTTACCCCTGCGCTTTGACTTTGTTGAAAATGCATGACATTTCCTAATAGTGAGGTTGATTTTATGTGACAACGTTTCCAGCGTAAGTCTTCACTCGTCACCACTTTAAACCCTTTTGACTTGCTTTTATCCGCCACCGGTTCGGCAGGGATCTCAAAAGCAAAAGCAAACACCGTCTGACTCACATTTGTTGGGTATGCATGAAACCGCTTCACATCAGCCCCGCGGCTAACATGTAAGTAAATGCCTAAATTTCCCGCGCCGTTTTCAACAATTAAACGTTCGACTACGGTTTTGATGGCACTAATGCCCATTGGCATCGGCATACCAATAGCCTGTAACCCCGTTTCTAAGCGGCGCATGTGCGGCTCAAAGCCTACCAATTTTCCGGCATAGCTTGGTATGACTTCATAAATGCCATCACCAAATAAAAAACCTCTATCCATCGGCGATATTTTCGCTTCCGACATCGGCATAAACTCACCATTGAGAAACACGCTACCCATCAATTTTCCAGCTAGAACAAGTGGCTATTGCAGTGATTATGCCACGAAAAATAGCGTGTTAGTCGACAATTTTTAGCTGCAATATAATTTTTTTTGCATCGATTTGGGTATATAGCCTAATCTAATTATCGGTTATCATACTGGGTCATTATTACATTAGGTTTAGCATTGTTTATGGTTCATATTGGAAAGTTTAATCACCTCGAGATCGTTAATCAGGTTCCCTTTGGTTTTTACCTTGACGGTGGTGAACTAGGTCAAATCCTACTGCCCACAAATAGTGCTCCACAAGGCTGCAAGCAAGGTGATATGCTCGATGTATTTATTTATCACGACAGTGATGATCGTATTATCGCCACCACTAAAAGTCCTAAAGCGCAGGTTGATCAGTGTGCCTATTTAAAAGTAGTCAGCGTAAATAAGGTAGGGGCATTTTTAGATTGGGGCTTAGAAAAAGATTTGCTAGTTCCCTTCAGCGAACAGGATTATCCAATGTCTGAAGGGATGTCATACGTCGTCTATGTGTTTTGTGACGAAGAAACGAATCGCATTGCTGCCTCCACTCGTCTACGTGATTTTCTACCTGAAGTCGCTTCGGAATTTGAGCCTAAACAAGAAGTGAGTTTATTGATCAGTGGTCGTACTGATATGGGCTACAAGGCCGTCATAAATGGCGCGTATTTAGGCTTAATTTTCAAAGATGAAGTATTCAAACCCATAAAAGTCGGCTACAAATTACCTGGCTTCATTAAACGTGTTCGTGAAGATGGCAAAATCGATCTGTGTTTTCAATTTCATGACAAAGATGCCAGGGGCAGTTTAGCAGAGCAAATCATAGACGACCTCATCGCCCATGGTGGTTTGTCTACCTTAACCGACAAAAGCCCAGCTGACGAAATAACAAAACGCTTTAATGTGAGTAAAAGTGCCTACAAAAAAGCCTTAGGCGGACTCTTCAAGCAAAAACGTATCTTGCTCGACAAAAATAAAATTACGCTAATCGATGAAACAAAGTAGGTTGTGATGAAAGCAAAAGTAAGTTGGCAACAAGGGCTATCATTTTTAGGTGAAACCGACAGCGGCAGAACCCTAGTTATGGACGGAAATGCTGAAGCGATCTCACCAATGGAGAGTGTATTGCTCGCTGTAGGCTCCTGCTCTTCAATCGATGTGGTGGATATTTTGCAAAAATCTCGGCTTACTATAGAAGACTGCTATTGTGAGTTAACGGCAGAACGCGCCGACTCTCCTCCTAAGGTTTTCACAAAAATTCATGCTCATTATGTCGTCAAAGGTCATAATATTACTGACAAACACATGGCAAGAGCAGTGCAGTTATCGGCTGAAAAATATTGTTCAGTCATGTTAATGTTAAGCGGCAATGTAGCAATTAGCACAAGTTACGCCATCGAATCCGAATAAATACAGTAGTAAGACTTGTTGCCCTTTTTATCAGAGTGTTGCACAAATCCTTAGTATTGTTTACGTCACGTCAAGAAACCGCCTTAGTCATTCCATCCAGAGCTAAACGTATCTCACTTAGCTCTGTGGCTTTGAAACAGAAAAATTCCTAGCTAGCCCACAGAAAATGGGGCGAGAAACACAGAAATGCCTTCGAATGTTAAGGAAAAGGCTAATTATCGAACAAAACGCCCAACATATTTATTTTTATTTGAATAGTTAAGCTAAATAATAACCATTATCATTTGCAATGCGTTTAAGTTTTAATTATGCTTTTGAAACTTAATAACAACACACACTTGATTGGGAGATAACGTTGAAAAACACGCACAAACACAAAAATGAAAGATTGGGATCAAAAGCGCTCGCGATAGCCTTTACCTTCGCATCAGCTGCAGTTCAAGCAAATGATACTGAATGTGAACAAGACACCACTTTGCAAACCGCAGAATGTAAATCTCAGACCAAAGAAATTGAGATAGTCGAAGTATTCGGTATGGCTCAATCTCCTTATCGCGCCCTTAAATCTGGCGATGTGCGTCGTTTAGCCGAGCTTGCTGACACCCCGCAAACCATATCGGTATTAACTCAAAAACAAATTCTTGAATCGGGCAAATCGGATCTTAAAGAAATTTTAGCCACTCAATCAGGCGTTACTATTGGTACCGGCGAAAACGGTAATGCCTTTGGTGACCGTTATGTTATCCGCGGCCATGAAGCTCGTAGTGATGTCTTTGTTGATGGTTTACGTGACCCAGGCATGACTACCCGTGAGAGTTTTGCTACCGAGCAAGTTGAAATCACTAAAGGGCCCAGTTCTACCTTTGCTGGCCGTGGTTCATCAGGTGGTGCGGTAAACAGTATCACTAAACAAGCTTCACCTGATTACAACTTTAATCGCTTAGACGGCAGTATCGGTACTGATGAACATTATCGTATTGTGGTTGACTCTAATATCGCGATCAGTAACGAAACCGCCCTACGCTTGAACGTATTACAAGCAAGTGAAGATGCGCCTAACCGTGAAGGCATCGAAAGTACTCGCCAAGGCCTTTTACTTTCAGGTTATATCGAGCCCACCAGTAAGCTAAATTTTGTCGCTGATGCGTATTATTTAAATGCCGAAGATGTGCCAGATATGGGTAGTTATTTTGATAGAACCACACGCAAACCCGTCGAAGGCATTCCTGTTTATGCTCAACAAGAAGACTTTTTAGATACAGAGGTTAAAGCCCTCACCCTGCGTACAAATTATGAAATTAATGACAACATGCGCTTTTACAATGCTACTCGTTGGGGCAAGACTTCAAACGGCTATATTACCACCGGTATAGGCGCAGCCACACGAGATGAAAGTGATCCCACTGCACCGGGCGCAGCAGCCCTAAGTTTAAGTACGCATCAGGGCTGGCAAGGAATTGATTATGTCGCCAGCCAGTTTAACTTTTTCTGGGACAACACTCTTTTCGGATTAAAAAACAAATGGGTATTTGGTGCAGAATTTAGCCAAGAGTCTGTGGATAATGGCGTTTACGATATCAACTATCTAGGTGAGTCTAACTGCCGGATAGCAGGTCGACGTGGTGTAAGTGATGGGTATTGCGTAACAGCTGACGATAGTAACATTACTACCATGACCCAGCGCACCTTCTCAAGAGGCGCCAAAGACGCCCAAATGGATGTTAAAACTCAAGCCTTGTATGTTATGAATACCTTAGCCTTAAGTGAAGAGTTTGATGTGTTTTTTGGTTTGCGAGCTGACTCGTTTGATTATGACAACACCGTGGGGGCAGGTTCAGAGCCTGACCAATATGATTACTCCGACACCCTAACCAATGGTCACCTTGGTCTTGTATACAACATTAACGAAGAAGCCAATATATATTTGACCTATAGCACTGCAACGAATATCAACGGGGGTGAATCTGATGTAGGTGGCAGTTGTGGTTACGGCGGATTATGTGGCGACCCAAGCCAAGTGCAAAACTCCGATCCAGAACAAGTCAAAAATATTGAACTGGGCACTAAATGGGAGCTCTTTGATGATAAATTATTAGCTACCGCGGCGTGGTTCCAAGTCACCAAAAGTGACGTAATGGAGAGTATCGGTGAGGACGATTACGCCTCACTTGGTACACTAAATACTGGTAAAAACCGCGTTAAAGGTGTGGAGCTCTCGTTATCAGGTGCCATCACCGATGAGCTTAGTGTACAAATGAGCGCAGCAGTAATGGACTCTGAAATTCTTGAGTCTTATGTTGAGTCCTCAGTAGGTTTAGCGCTGAGTAACTTCGCCGACAAATCTTTGTATTTACAACTACGCTATCAGCCTAATGAAACCGTTGCCTTTGGTACTTCGTTTACCTATAAAAGTGAAATGTACGGCGGTCAACCAGACAGCGCTGCTGGCTACGATGCCGAAACAGGACAATACAGCATTGTGGTGCCTAGCTATAGCGTGATTGATTTGTTCGCCAACTACTATTATTCGGATACCCTGAACTTCCGTCTGAATATTGGTAACGTAACAGACAATGAATATTGGACGGCAGCCTATCGCTCTGGCACATTTATGTACTTAGGCGAGGCGCGTAACGTTCGAGCCACTGCTAGCTGGAAATTTTAAGTTTAGGAGCACCACCTTGGTCATTATTGAAGCATTAATTAGCCCACAACAAGTGGCAGACTATAGAAAAATATTGACCAAGGTAAATTGGCAAGACGGCGCGATTACGGCAATGGGGATGGCTGCAGATGTGAAACGTAATTCGCAGGCAAATCCGCGAGATCCTCAAATCCAAGCCTTAGCCAATAATTTATTAGCCACTATGGGGGAACACGCAAGTTTAGTCTCAGCCGTGTTACCCCATAAAATATTTCCCCCCTGTTTTAATCGCTACGAAGCAAACGAAACTTATGGTTATCATGTGGATGCGTCCATCATGCGACTGCCTAATAGCCAAGATGTGATGCGCAGCGATATGTCCATGACCCTATTTTTAAGTCCACCGGAGGATTATGAAGGTGGCGAACTGCTAATCTCAACTGACTTTGGCGAACAACGCGTAAAACTACGGGCCGGTAATGCGGTAGTGTACCCTTCAAGTTCCTTGCACCAGGTTACGCCTGTTACCAAAGGCACACGCTTAGCAGCTATAACTTGGATGCAAAGTTTGATACCCAACCCCACCACTCGTCAGTCTTTATTTGAACTCGACAGGGTCATTCAAGATATTGCCCAAAATGATGATATTGAACGCAGTAAACTCGACCGCCTACATCATGTTTACCATAATTTAGTGAGGCAGCATTCGGTGGTTTAAACCACGTTTGACAACTGACTTTTTTGCTGTTGATGAGGTAAATAAGCATCAAACATACTGGCAATATACCTAATTAATAATCGACCCTTGTTCAATACTTGAATGGCGACATCGTCATGCGTAAGCAAGCCATCTTGTGCTAAAGGTACTAAGCGCTGCATTTCTTCCGCAAAATACTCATCAAAGTTTATCTGTGTTTGCTGCTCTATTGCCGATTTTATAACAACGCCATTACACATTAAGGCTTTAATGACTAATGCCCGTATTCGATCATCATCTGTCAGCATTAGGCCTTTTGCTAAAGCGTTTTCCTCCTCATCCAGCTTTGCATAATACGCCATTAAGTTTTTTTTATTTTGGCTGTAGGTATGATTAATTGAGCTGATACTGGTCAAGCCTAAGCCTAATAAATCAGTGTTGCCCTGAGTAGTATAACCTTGGAAATTACGATGCAACTGTCCGGCACGATATGCCCTACTCAACTCGTCTTGTGGAAGAGCAAAATGATCCATACCAATAAACACATAGCCATGTTGTGTGAGTGTTTCAATTGCTTGGCACATCAAGCTCGATTTTAATTCTGTACTGGGCAGCCAATGATCAAGGATTTTTCGCTGGGACGCAAAACGTGAGGGTAAATGTGCGTAACTAAACAGTGAGATTCTTTCAGGCCGCATCGCCAAGACGTTAGCAAGCGTATTGGCAAAGGTCTGCTCATTTTGCCAGGGCAAGCCGTAAATCAAGTCAACGTTAACAGAACTAAAACCGAGTTGCTGTGCTCGCTCAACCAGTTTTGCAATAAATGGCGTGTCTTGAATGCGATTAATCGCAGACTGCACTTTTGGGTCCGTATCTTGTACCCCGATGCTAATACGGTTAAAACCGTGGTTTTTTAACAGATCAACGTAACTCAATTGTATTTTTCTCGGGTCTATCTCGATACTAATTTCTGCACCTTCATCGATGGAAAAATGCTGATTTAGTAAGGTCATGAGTCGCTGCATTTGCCTTTCATTTAAAAAGCTTGGCGTACCACCACCTAAATGCACTTGGCTGACTTTGTATTTTTTGAACAGGGATGACTGCCCAATTATTTCCCTCTCTAAATAGTCAAGATAAATGTCTGCTTTATGTTGATGGCGAGTCACAATTTTATTGCAGCCACAGTAGTAACAAAGACTATGGCAAAAAGGAATATGCACATACAACGACAATAAACGGTTTTGGCTAGTCTGCACTGCCCTTACAAAGTCCAACCGAGAAAAGTGTTCATCAAAGCCCAATGCAGTGGGATATGAGGTATAACGCGGTGCGGCTGAGTTATATTTTTTGAGTAAGGTAAGTTCCGTAGTGGTTAACATTCATTTCTATCACAGCAAGTTGGGTATAGACAGTGTGTCTTACCCAATATAAAAATACTTTGATCAAGCTCAAGTTTTATTCTTTATGTCATGAGCTAATTATTGTTTAGCCCACTGTATTGACAGCTCTGTCCCTTTTACTAACAAGTAGTGAAATTTGCTAACTATTGGTTTTTCTCTCACGGTAGTTTTCCCGTTAATTGCATAACCCATTGAAATAATGAGTAAAAATAAATGGCCTGTGATTTGCAAAACTGTTAGGTAATTGGCGAGAACCGCCAGACAAACACTAGAAGGAATTGTTATGTCAAATAAAGCGATATTTTGTTTTGTATTTTTCAGCTTAACCTTGCTCGAAATTGGACAATTAGCTATTTCGCAAGAACATCCGATTATTATCAATCAAGGGCACTATGTAAACGAAGAAACTGAGACCACAGAGGCGCCAGTAAAGCAAGCCACCGCAACGGGTGGGTGTGATGTTCAGCTCCATCGTGCTGACTCGCAAAAGCACTGCATAGCGCAACATTCTCAACAATAGTGACGCGATCAGCCTCACTTGTTATTCGCCCATCTAAGGGCATAGTTGATATTAAAAAACCTTTTGTGAGCTTACCTTGTGCTTGCCAACAGGCACAAAAAAAGAGACCGAAGTCTCTTTTAATTCAACCTTTAGTTGAATAAGGTTTAAATATATTCTACCGCTGAAATTTCATATTCTATTGCCCCTTTTGGGGTTTGAATATTGACGATGTCATCTAACTCTTTACCAATTAAACCACGAGCTATCGGCGAGCTATATGAAATAAGATTGTTCTTAATATCGGCTTCGTCTTCACCTACTATTTTATAGGTGGTTTCTTCATCAGTGTCTAAATTAAGGATCGTCACCGTCGCGCCAAAAATAACTTTGCCGTTATTAGCCATTTTTGTGACATCAATAATCTGAATATTAGACAGTTTGCCTTCGATATCCTGAATACGGCCTTCACAAAAACTTTGTTGTTCACGGGCTGCATGATATTCAGCGTTTTCTTTCAAATCGCCATGCTCTCGGGCTTCGGCAATCGCCTTAATGATTTGTGGTCGTTTAACTGACTTTAAATGTTGCAGCTCTTCACGCAACATCTCTGCGCCTTTGGCTGTCATTGGGTATTGATTCATAGTTCAATAACTCACTTTGTTTGGTGTCATGATTTTATTAGATTAAGCAACATAGGTACAAAAACATAAAAATCAACTCGGGCCGGGAATTTTCCTGGCCCACTTTTTAAAGTATACGTTTATGCAAATCTTGCACTGATGTCACTCGGGCACGATCTTCTGCTTTATTGGCATTTACCGTAGCAAAGGCGGCGTTCATCGTGGTGGTATAAGGCACTTTGTTTAACAATGCTTCCCGACGGATATACACGGAGTCATCGATGGCTTGGCGACCTTCTGTGGTATTGATAATATAACAATATTCACGGTTTTTGATGGCATCCACAATGTTAGGACGACCTTCGCTGAGTTTATTCACCACACTGCAGGCTACGCCAGCTTGGTTTAATACATCAGCAGTACCACTAGTGGCCTCCAACGTAAACCCTTTGGCTAGCATCTTTTGACCTAATTCAATGACGCGATTTTTGTCATTCAAACGCACGGATAATAACGCTTTACCACCCACGGGTATTGGCTGACTCGCGCCTAAATTGGCTTTTGCATACGCTTCAACAAACGTATCGCCCACTCCCATCACTTCGCCGGTTGAACGCATTTCGGGGCCCAATAATGGATCAACACCTTGGAACTTAGCGAAGGGCAATACCACTTCTTTAACAGAATAGAAGGGCGGAATAATTTCTTTGGTAATTCCCTGTGAGGCAAGTGATTGGCCAACCATACAACGAGCCCCAATTTTAGCGATAGCCATACCGGTCGCTTTAGATACAAAAGGTACAGTACGCGCAGCTCGAGGGTTAACTTCAATCAAATATACTTTGCCATCTTTCACTGCAAATTGCGTATTCATCAAGCCTACCACACCGAGTTCGAGGGCCATGGCTTTAACTTGTTCACGCATTACGTCTTGAATAGCGGGGCTAAGCGAATAGGGCGGCAATGAGCACGCCGAGTCACCTGAGTGCACACCCGCTTGTTCAATATGTTCCATGATGCCACCAATAACGACATCTTTACCGTCACAAATGGCATCAACGTCCACTTCAATCGCATCATCTAAGAAACGGTCGAGTAATACTGGCGAGTCGTTAGACACTTTAACTGCATGCTTCAAGTATCGGGTTAAATCTTTAATGTCATAGACGATTTCCATCGCGCGGCCGCCTAACACGTAAGAAGGACGCACTACTAAGGGAAAACCGATTTTTTCAGCGGCAACCAGCGCTTGCTCAAGATTACTCACCGTCGCATTGGCAGGCTGCTTAAGATTAAGCTTGTTAACCATTTTTTGGAAACGTTCACGGTCTTCTGCTTTATCGATTGCATCAGGTGAGGTACCAATAATCGGCACACCAGCCGCTTCAAGTGCACGAGCAAGTTTAAGTGGGGTTTGCCCACCGTATTGCACTATCACGCCGACTGGTTTCTCGATGCGCACAATTTCAAGCACATCTTCTAAGGTCACCGACTCAAAATACAAACGATCAGAGGTATCATAATCAGTTGAAACCGTTTCTGGGTTACAGTTAACCATAATAGTTTCGTAGCCGTCTTCACGCAAAGCTAAGGCAGCGTGCACACAACAATAGTCAAATTCAATACCTTGTCCGATACGGTTTGGACCACCGCCTAATACCATGATTTTTTTGTTGTCTGTGGGATTAGATTCACACTCTTCGTCATAAGTTGAATACATGTAAGCGGTATTGCTGGCAAATTCAGCGGCGCAAGTATCAACACGCTTATATACTGGATGAATGTCAAAATTGCGACGCGCTTCACGCACATCGGCTTCGTCAACCCCTGTTAAATCGGCGATACGTGCATCAGCAAAACCTTTGCGTTTTAAGATTTTCATCAAATCTTCATCGATAGCAGATAGGCCTAACTCAGCAATTTGTTGTTCAAGAACGATCAACTCTTCGATTTGTATCAAGTACCAACGGTCAATGTTGGTTAAGGTGAATATCTCATCAACCGACATGCCCATACGCATCGCGTCGGCAATATACCAAATACGTTCAGCTCCCGGTTCACGAAGCTCACGAATAATGGTGGCTTTTGCGTTTGGATCTTTAATGTCGATGATTGGGTCTAAACCGTTAACACCCACTTCCAGTCCACGAAGGGCTTTTTGCAAGGATTCTTGTTGGTTACGGCCAATTGCCATCACCTCACCCACTGACTTCATTTGGGTCGTCAAACGGTCATTAGCACCCGCAAATTTTTCAAAGTTAAAACGCGGGATCTTAGTCACAACGTAGTCAATGGCCGGTTCAAAAGATGCCGGAGTTAAACCGCCGGTAATATCGTTGGCGAGTTCATCTAAGGTGTAACCAATTGCTAATTTAGCTGCTACTTTGGCAATAGGGAAACCCGTTGCTTTTGAAGCCAGTGCTGAAGAGCGCGATACGCGCGGATTCATCTCAATAACCACTAAACGACCGGTTTTTGGGTCAACGCCAAACTGGACGTTTGAACCGCCAGTCTCAACACCAATTTCACGCAATACGGCGATGGCCGCATTTCGCATAATTTGAAATTCTTTGTCCGTTAAGGTTTGTGCCGGAGCAACGGTGATTGAGTCACCGGTATGCACCCCCATTGGATCAAAGTTTTCAATAGTACATACGATAATACAGTTGTCTGCTTTATCACGTACCACTTCCATTTCGTACTCTTTCCAACCGATTAGAGACTCATCGATTAACAATTCGTTTGTAGGTGATAAATCTAAGCCACGACGACAAATTTCTTCAAACTCGTCACGGTTGTAAGCAATACCACCACCTGAGCCGCCCATGGTAAAGGAAGGGCGAATAATACAAGGAAAACCAATGCGTGTACTGACGTCAAAAGCCTGTTCCATGCTGTGAGCAATCTCTGCTACCGGACAAGCCAATCCAATTGATTTCATGGCTTTATCGAAACGTTCACGATCTTCGGCTTTGTCAATGGCATCTGCTGTTGCACCAATCATCTCAACGCCAAACTCTTCTAAGACACCATGCTTATTTAAGTCCAACGCACAGTTAAGCGCGGTTTGTCCGCCCATCGTAGGAAGAATAGCGTCAGGACGTTCTTTTTCGATAATTTTGCGCACAACTTCCCAATGAATGGGTTCAATGTAAGTTGCATCAGCCATCTCAGGATCGGTCATGATGGTGGCTGGATTAGAGTTAACCAATATGACGCGGAACCCTTCTTCTTTAAGGGCTTTACAGGCTTGCGCGCCAGAGTAATCAAACTCACAGGCCTGACCTATAACAATGGGGCCAGCGCCTAAAATTAAGATACTTTTTATGTCGGTACGTTTTGGCATGGTGCTCTTCTTTAATCTCGTCTCAATATTCGGGTTGTTTCAGGCAAAACTCGCTAATCTAGCGAGTTGCTTGCATCAATTCGATAAAATGGTCAAACAAAGGCGCTGCATCATGAGGGCCAGGACTGGCTTCAGGATGGCCTTGAAAGCTAAACGCAGGCTTATCGGTTAGGTGTATGCCCTGCAACGATTTATCAAACAACGATATGTGAGTCACTTCAATATTGGCTGGCAGACTTGACTCATCGACGGCAAAACCATGGTTTTGTGCTGTAATCATCACTCGATTGGCTTTTAAATCTTTAACTGGGTGATTCGCGCCATGATGACCAAACTTCATTTTTAAGGTGCGAGCACCACTGGCAAGGGCCAATAACTGATGACCTAAACAAATACCAAATATAGGAATATTAGTGTCTAACAAGGTTTTAATGGCACTGATGGCATAATCACAAGGCTCTGGATCTCCGGGGCCATTTGATAAAAATACGCCATCTGGCTTCAATGCGAGCACATCTGCTGCAGAGGTTTTTGCTGGTACAACCGTTAAACGACAGCCTCGGTCAACTAACATACGCAGTATGTTGTGTTTAACCCCATAATCGTAAGCCACAACGTGAAACGGCATCGAATCAGGAGCAGGTTTATACCCCACTTCCAAATCCCAACTGGCCGAATTCCATTCGTAACTGGCTTCACAAGTCACTTCTTTGGCTAAATCCATGCCTTTTAAACCTGCAAAACCTTGCGCCATAGCCAGTGCATGAGCTTCGTCCAAACTTACGTCATCAAGGGCATTGCTGGCGATAATACAACCGTTCTGCGCCCCCTTGTCACGTAAGATACGTGTTAATCGACGTGTATCAATGTCGGCAATACCTAGGATGTTATTTGCTTCAAGATAATCAGATAAGCTTTGTTGGCTGCGGAAATTACTGACCAGTAAGGGTAGATCACGGATCACCAGGCCTTTGGCCCAAATCTTAGTGGATTCTTGGTCTTCTTCATTGATACCGGTATTACCGATATGAGGATAAGTCAGTGTAACGATTTGTTCGGCGTACGAAGGATCAGTTAAAATTTCCTGATATCCTGTCATGGAAGTGTTAAAAACCACTTCCCCTACTGACACACCAGACGCTCCAATCGCAGTACCTTTAAAAACAGACCCGTCTGCTAGTACTAAAAGGGCGGAAATAGCCAAGTCAACCTCCTGGTTACTTAATGTATAAAAAGTAAGGTTATATGGCACTAACTCGAGGTTAATGCGCTAGAACTTGGTTTTTCTCAGTTACCAAGCCCAATATAAAAACCCCAATAAATATTTGATTTACAAGGAATTTAGCTTAATTTGCAAGATATAACTGGTTGAAGTTGTAATAACTTCGGTAATTTTTGGCAAATTCGCAGTACTATACACGAAACACCTTTTAGGGTCTACGAACAATTACCAAAAATGCATAAATAAGCATTTAAACTACAATTTTATGCTTAAGCCGCAAAAATCTAATTTATTACCCTACGGCTATTCGCAACAGCTCTGTCTTGTGGTGTCCTTAGTTTGCGTTAAAGCCTAATACATCAGCCATATTATACAAGCCCGCAGGCTGCTTAATTAACCAGTTAGCCGCTTTAACTGCGCCTTTAGCAAAGGTCAGCCTACTTGAGGCTTTATGGGTAATTTCTAAACGCTCACCTATATCAGCAAAAAGGACCGTGTGATCACCAATAACATCGCCTGCCCGTACTGTTGCAAAACCTATTGTTTGCTGGTCGCGCTCGCCGGTATCCCCTTCTCTGCCATACACCGCGCATTGGGCTAAATCTCGATCTAACTCATCTGCAATGGCTTCACCAATTGCCACCGCCGTCCCTGAGGGCGCATCTTTTTTATAACGATGGTGTGTTTCAATGATTTCGATATCAGCAGTTTGTCCCATTACCTTGGCGGTTTGACGGACTAAATTGAGTAGCAAATTAACACCAACACTGTAATTGGCCGCGAACACAATGGGTATAGATTGCGCAGCCAGAGTTAAGGCATTCTTCTGCTCAGCATTTAATCCGGTGGTGCCAATTACGATAGGCAGTTTATGTTTTACACAAAATGCTAGGTTGTCAGTTAAGGCGGCTGGCAAGGTAAAATCGATCATCACATCGATATCAGCGACACTCCCTGTTAAATCAGCTTGGGTAGTCACACCTAACTTGCCGATGCCAGAAAGTTCACCCACATCAGTACCAAGCATAGATGAGGAAGCACGCACTGTGGCGGCACTTAAATGTGACTCAGCATCTTGTTTAATGGCCTCTACTAAAACACGGCCCATACGACCGTTTGCTCCGAAAATAGCGATTTTACTCATGATATTTTTCTTTTGAATAATGTCTAATATAAATAATGCGGAGATTGTGCCTTAATTAGTAGGCACTTGCAGCCTAGTATTGATACTAATTCGCTTTAAGAAATGCCTTAACAAACAAATCACTGCATTTTTATTTTTAAGGTATTTTCGTGCTTATTTCTGGCGAGATAAAAATGCGAGCGTTAAGTGATACAGCGAATATCCCTTAGATACTTTCTTGCTAACTTTTTACTAACCCTGCTCAGCTTTGGTGTACGAATTTAACGCTTTAGGCAAGCATGTTAACCAAGAATCAGTCTTACAAGCCCAATTTATACACCTAAGGTAATTTACACAGGACTATCCTTACTCTTTCACATAGTATTACAGGGTTTTTAACTGTAGGGGGTAAACGGGCACATGCTAAAACCTGACTTTAACAATGAAAACATTGCTGAGCTTAACAACACAACAGTGCCTCAGGTTGAATACCTAAACTTGCAGGTACTTGCACAGCAATACGCCCCGCTTAATCTAATGATAAATGGAGTATTGAGCCTACTATTCTTAATGCTGGGCGCTTTGGTTTATGTACAAAACTGGATAGTGTTACCATCTGCTTTACACAATTTTATTCCCTATGCATTGTGTATCTTTGCCGTGACCAGCCTGCTTATTATCTTACTAAACTTTTTGGCTGATAAACAAAAACGTTATGCCTTACGCCAGCTAGATTTGCATTTCAGTTCGGGATTGATGTTTAAAAAACTGGTCAGCCAGCCTATCTCACGAATTCAACATGTTGAACTGAAGCGGGGTCCCTTAGAGCGATTTAAAAACCTTGCCACCTTACAAGTTTATAGCGCTGGAGGTTCGCATTACACCTTTGAAATACCGGGCTTAGAATTAGCAACTGCCCAACAAATTCATCAATTTATCCTTAAAAATAAAGACTTAATCCACAATGCATAGTGTGCATAAATCGTCACACGAGCACCAGCCAGTAGCTAATGACTGGCAAAAACTGTCGCCCATTGCAATTGTCTATTTTGTCATGAAGATTATTCGTGGGGTCTTTACCAATATCGTTTATTTAATTCCAGCCCTGGCATACAGCTATTCCAATATCATCGCGTACCCTTATATTTGGCTGCCGATATTGTTGATCTCGTTTACCGCATTGCTATTGGGGGCATTTTGGAGTTTTCAGGTTTATCGCTTTCGTTTATCAGACAATGTGCTTGAAATTCGTTCTGGTCTTTTTCGTAAAAAACACGTGAATCTGCCCTTTGAACGAATTCAAAATGTTAAAATTGAACAGCCACTTTATTATCGTCTCACTGGGTATGCCTGTTTGCAGCTCGATACAGCAGGCTCTGCTAAACAAGAAGCCCAACTAGTGGCTTTGCCTTTGGTGCTGGCTCAACAGCTAAAACAGCAAATACTGCGGGTTTCGCCTGAATCATCTGCGCCATTCAGTGCAGCGCCTACCCACGCGAAAGATAGCTACCCACCCTTTGCCACAGACGAACAGTTAATCAATCAACGCTGCTTACCTGACTTAGTTTTACACGGCATCACCAATAACAGAGTGTGGATTTTATTGGGTGGTTTAGCTCCTTTTTACGATAATATTGTCAATAAAATCAACATTTTGCTAATGGATTTGGGTATCAATCTTAATGACATGTTTAACTTACAAGTACACTCTTTATGGCAAGTGGGGATCTATACATTATCCTTGACTCTGGTAATCATGTTCTTACTGATGCTGTTTTCTGTGACGGGCGCTATCATAAGTTATTATGGTTATACCCTGAGTAAGACAGAAAACCGCTATATTCGCCGCAGCGGCTTGTTCACCAAACATGAAGTTAGCATGCCATTAAGTCGTTTACAGATGCTTGTGCAACAACAAGACTGGTTAGATATCTTGTTGAAACGAGTCAACCTTAAGTTGGAGCAAATGAATGCGCGGCTAAAACAGGCTGATCATTCCGCGGCTAACAATAAAATTATTGTGCCCTCTATTACGCTTACACAAAGTCGTGCAATCATTGACGATATCTACCCCAATAATCAATTGACCAACGTGAGCTTTTCAGCCATTAGTGGATTTTTTATGCTGCGCTACATTGGCTATTATTTATTTCCGCTGTGTTGCCTCATTCAAAGTATTGCCATTATTAAACACAACATAGCGTTGGCAGCAATAGGACTAGTACTTTTTGCATTATTAAGCACCCTTGTTTTTTTACGCTGGCGGCGTTGGGGCTATGCTTTTGACGAAAACTTTGTTTACCTACGTAAGGGACTTTTGGGCGTAGATTATTATTGCTTTCCTGCTTTTAAGGTGCAGCAATGCCAATTTAAACAAAGCATAATGATGAAAAGGCGTCACTTAGCGACGGTGAAATATGTACTGGCTTCAGGTGCCATTACCATACCGTTAATGCCAGAAACCATTGCACTTGGTTTAATTAATCGTTGTTTGTATCATGTAGAGTCAAGTCAACGCTCATGGATGTAACACCAGATGTTGCTCATGGTTATATGAACAATCCAGATAAGATAGTAAATGCACTCATTAAGGAGTAACAAATGCAGGCTGATTTTTGGCATGAACGCTGGGCTAAAGGTGAAATTGGTTTTCATGAACAAGACATCAATCCCTTATTAATAGCCCATTTCCCCACATTATCTCTCAGAAAAGGCCAACGGGTGTTTGTGCCTTTATGTGGTAAAACCCATGACATCTCATGGTTATTAGCACAAGGCTATAACGTAGTAGGCGCAGAGCTCAGTGAGCAGGCAACCATCGCCTTATTTGAATCATTACATATTCAAGCCGAGGTCACTGCTAAAGATGGTTTTTTACTCTACCAAGCAGCCAATATTGACATTTTTGTAGGCGATATTTTTTCACTAACTCAGGCGCTTATTGGTCAAGTAGATGGCGTTTACGACCGAGCCGCACTGGTGGCTTTACCCTTGACAATGAGAATACGATATAGTCAACACCTTATAAATGTGACTGATGGTGCTACGCAATTATTAATTTGTTTTGATTATGAGCAGAGCTCGATGCAAGGCCCCCCCTTTAGTGTGACTGCAGCTGAAGTAACCCGCCATTACGCTGATAAATATAAGATTGAAAGTTTATACAGTGAATCGTTGGCTGGCGGGTTAAAAGGCAGAGTCGCCGCCTTGCAACAAGTTTGGCGCTTGACTCCGGGCTAGTGCTCGACGTTTAGCACCTAAAAAACCGTTACTAACGGTTTTTTAGGTTGTTAATGATTAACCACCAAAATTCATACTGAACTCAATACCATAAAAGCGAGGTGGTCCGGCTACAAAAGTCGGATTACCAAAAGCACCACCCGTATTACCTGCATCTACCAAGTACTCTTTGTCAAAGATATTGCTTGCCACTAAATTAACCGACCAACTCGCATCTGCCCTTTCAATACCTACACGAAGGTTGGCTAAACTCACTGCATCTTCACTGATGTTAGGCTGATTCGCAGCTTCAAAAAACACATCCGATCGATAACTAAAAATCGCTGAACTGGTGAAATTGAAGTCATTACTTACAGCAGTAAAGTATGAACCACCGAGACTAAAAGTCCGCTCAGGCTGCAAACGGAAGCGATTACCCGCTAAGTTACCATTGGTAGCATCGTCATCTATGGTGGCATCAATATAGGCAAAGTTAGCGAATAACTGCAGTCCTTCCCCTACGATGGTTCGCAGCTCGCCTTCAACACCAATATTGGTCGCTGAACCCGCATCGGCCTGATAAGCAATGCCATCATCGCCTAATAAAGTTACTTGAAAATGGGTATAATCTTGATAGAAAACCGACGCTGAATAATCAAGTTTACGCTGCCATGCTTGGCCTTTTATCCCTGCTTCGTAGTTCCATATAATTTCTGCTGGTACATCACTTACTGTGCTACCTGTAACATCCAGCACATTAGAGCGACGGCCTTTGGATAGGGTCGCATAAATATTGAGATCAGGGCTGATGCGATACAAGGCATTAAAACGAGGTAGCCAATCACGGTAACTTTGATTAGCGCTGAAGGTTTCACCATCGGTATTACTGCCAAAAAATGTGCCGCCCGTTAACACCGAGTCAGGAATAACAGCCATATAAGCACTTTCTTTATCTTCTTTGACGTACCGTAAACCCGCCGTTAATTCTAAGGCATCACTGACTAAATACGTGAAATCAGCAAATGCAGAATAGCTTTTATTGTCACCGTAATTGGTAAACTCCGAAGAATAAGGAATTTCACTAAAAGCACCTGCTGTTAAAACTGCACTTAATACGTTTACTGAGCCGTCTGCATTAATACAAGGCTGACCTAAAGCTGACAAAGCGCCAACACAATTTAGAAAAATTGATTCTTCGGTACTAAAGGGCACACGTTGTGAACCATCTTCAGTAAAGTAACTCACACCTGCGATACTTGTGAGCTTATCTTGCACATTGACTAAGCGTAATTCTTGGCTGAATTGATCACCCTGAGCATCTTCTGCAAACTCTAAAAACCATGCTTGCGTACCATCGGCGTCAAATACTTCTATGGAATCAAAACGGCGAAATGCAGATATTGAGGTCAAGGTTGTGCTATCAGAAAGCGTGTAGTTTAGGGTCAGGTTAACATCGTCCACTGTACGATCTACCCCCAGTTTTTCAGCGCCTAAAACCGCTTTTGAATAGGGGCTTCCCGACATCTCAACATAAGTATAAGGGCTGGTATCGCCGCCCGTTGGGGCGTAGTTGGCGTTCTTAAAGGATGTACCAGAATCAGCATTTTTCTCGTGGGTATAGACGATATCCCCAGTCAGTTTATCATTCGGAACAAAACGCAGCGAAGCACGAACGGCTTGACGATCAATGGCATGCATATCATCTTGCTTGGTGCCATTTGAGGTTTGAGAATCTGCATCACCCGCTATATTTTCTATAAAACCATCGCGCTTACGATAACTTACAGCCAAGCGGCCTTGCAGTGTTGCATTGCCACCAGTGACATAGCCATGAAGTGAAGTAGCGCCAAAGTTACCGACAGCAGCATTAATTTTGGCAGAAAAATCTTCCTCAGGCTTATTGGTGATAACGCTTAATGCACCTACCGATGCGGCAGTACCAAACAATGTAGCCTGTGGACCTTTAACCACTTCTACTCGCTCGATATCAAATAACTCAAAATAGGAACCACGTGAACGAGACACATCAGCGCCGTTATAATAAATCGACACCCGCGGCGATGATTGTGATGAACCGCTATCAGAAGTAATACCGCGAATGACAAAACCGGGATTGTTAGGGCTTTGCTCTTGAATGACCAAGCCTGGGGTAATATCCGATAACGCATCAAGCTCATTCACCCCCAAGCGTTCTAAAAAATCACCATTATAAGCACTAATAGAAACCGGCACATCTTGGATCGCTTGCACACGTTTCTGAGTGGTTACAGTGATTTTTTCAATCTCACCTTTATCAGGCTCTTGCGCTGCTACGCCCGTCGCTAATAAAGCGCTAACGATTAATGTAAGTGGACGAAGACTGAATTTCGCTGAGTGGGTAATTAGCATATTACATTTACTTCCGAGTAATTAAGTGATTTCACAGCCCTCTAAGCTAAAGCCCTTTTGCGATAATTAGATGAACAAACAGTGACATTTTTATTAAATATCGACATAAGCGCATGTTTATCATAAGTTTTTGTATTCCCGACCCACACCATCAAATAGCTATAAAAGTAACCACAGGGTAATCAGTATTAACGCTAAACCCACAAAGTAGTGAGTAGGACGAGCTGCAATAAATTTGCCACTACCGCCCTCCTTTGTCTTGCCACTGAGCATGGCTGAAATTAAATTTTGTTTGCGCCAAAACAGATAATACGTCACAGCAAACAGATGCAAAATAATCCAACCGAGGATCACATTAAAAGTATATTCGTGCCATGCTGCACTTAGGCGCCCTGTTTCAAAAGAAACATAGTCATTTAAGGGGCCAGCCTCCCAACCATCCACATCAATGGCAAACAAGCCAGAAATCACTTGAATACCCATCAGACTTAATAATAAAACAACACTATAAGCCCCTAGCGGGTTGTGGCCATATTGAGGTGCCGTGTGAGGCTGGCCGAGGGTTTTAGCATAACGCCATGTCTCGGTTGGACCTTGCACAAATTGAGTGAATCTCGCGGTATTACTGCCGGCAAAGCCCCAATATACACGAAAAACCAGCAAACTCGTGAGCGCGTAACCAGCATAGCGATGAATGTCCATTTCGCCATTTTCAGCAGTCCACCATAAAAGCGCGAGTAAAATGACGAAGGACCAATGGACAAATCTGATGGGCCAATCCCATACTCGATTGGCGCTAGTTTGACTGTTTGTCATATTGCTACCTGCTGAAAAACGTTGCTTAAAAGAAAGGCCAAATAAATGGCTTACCAACAATACTGTTTACAGTATTTCATATTCGCCATTATTCATTCAATCAAATGATATAGCTAATTGCTCTGCGTCTAAAAGCTAAGGTTTAACCTTTGATATTAAGAATTAAAGTCGCGTAGAATGGAAAAGGGCTCAGCGTAGCCGTAAACTTAACTGGGCAAAGCCTGACATGGTATTAATTTAATCAAAACAGAGAATCACAAACATGAAAACAACATGCCGCAGTTTTTCCACATTTAAAGCTTTAGCCATAAGCAGTGCCGTAATTTTATCTTTGCACGTCTCTGTTAATGCTAATGCAACAGACGCCAGTTCTACCATTGAAACTCGCCAACAAAACTTTAAAGAGATGGGTAAAGCAATGAAAACCATCAATCAACAATTAAAGAGTGGCGCTCCAGACCTAAGTGTTATCCAGCAACATGCAGGCGTATTGGCTGACCAAGCCCAGGTGCTACCTGATTGGTTTCCCGCAGGTACAGGTCAAGAGACAGGTTTAGATACCGATGCCTTGGCAGAAATTTGGTCACAAGCGGATAAGTTTGCGGACAAAGCCGAAGGCTTTAAGCAAAGTAGCCAAGCGCTGTTAAATACGGCTGAAAAAGGTGATATTGCTGCCTTAATGGGGGATTTAGTCGGGGTGAAAGACAGTTGCTCGGCCTGTCATAAAAGCTTTAGAGCTGATTAATCGTTTACTATCTACTCTTCACCGCTATGGCCTATTGCATCATGTAGCGCACGCTTATCTACGGCAAGGTCTATCGAGCGAGAAAAAGCAAAGCTCGATCCGCGCTCATTAGCAGCGAGGTTTATCTACAAACCTCGCTACTACTGAGCACTAACGCTCAATTTTTAATCAAAAAAATCAAATTAGCTTCATTATGTCTCAAGTAACCCTAGGGTATTCTCGTGGCAGAAGAGCTCAAACGATGCCCTACTTCTCATGATTGGCTGCACAACAAAAAATAATACCTGTCTTGAATCGACATCCGTTACTTGCAGGCTGAAACGCGATTTCTTTGAGGGACAAGCATCGGCGTGTACTCTCTTAACGAGATTGACCGAGCATAAGCCACGGTCTTGTTTCGCACTATATTTACCGCGACAGCTGAAAAAAATAGCAATATAAGAGCCTTAAATGTGAATTTTTTGTATTTATGACATTCCACTAAGCAAAACTGTAATTTAATTACATAATAATTTAGACCAAATAACATGCTTATTATTCTATAAAGATATATTAAAATACAAAATGTCGTTAAATTTCAACAATATATCATATTGTTAAATACTTGAACTGCTACTTTTACACGCTATTAATTAAAGTAGCACAAAGAAAAAACAACAATTTTCTGTAATTTAATTACTATTTGTTTCGAGATTTACCTAAAGTCTCTCACACAATCGGTTAAATTAATTGGGGTATTGAATATGAAAAAGTTATTTGTTTCTATCGTAGTATCTGCAGCTTGCTTGTCATTCAATGCTAACGCTGCTCTTGAAAGTGCTAAGAAAGTTAAATTTGTTGGTGACACTGAATTTGCAGGCTTTTGTAAAGCCGCTATCAACAATGATGTCAACACCTTAAAACGTGCTATTGAACGTCAAGTTGGCGTGCTAGCAAGTTCAAAACAACGTGTCCTTGACATTGTTTTAGACGAAAAAAATGTGAGCTGTGCTGGTAAAGGATTGGCTGAGTTTTCTGCAACTCGTCAAGCAACTGATGTTGTAAACTTTATTCAAGCTAAAATCAGTCAATAGAATGCTAAGGTTGAGCTCAGTCAACTTGACTGAGCTCAACTTCATTTTTAACTACATGCCAAAATTAGCTGAGTTCAATATTTTACTGCTATTAAAGGCCAATGCCTCCGGTAGGACAGGTTTCAAAACGTTCAGCAAACCCTTTGATCATGGGTTTACCTAATTTGATTGCTTCTTGCACCGACGGCAGCATGATAGACGCTTTATGATGGGTTTCATCTGTCCATACTTCTGTCACCCAAAGGGCATTCTCATCTAATTTATCATTGGCAATAATATAGCTAAGACACCCTGGCATATCGGCCACTCCAGTTAACAATATATCAGTTAACGCTTCACGCTTACCTTCGACACAATCGATCTTTCCAATTAATCCGTACATTATTTTTCCTTATCCGCAACTCACTGGCTGCGATGAAAAAGTTTGAAACATCAGGCTCGACTTTATTCAGAGCAAACCTCACACCGGCGAGTATCAAACCCTAGGCTTGATATAACTCTAAGGGTAGACCGTCAGGATCGCTGAAAAAAGTAAAGGGTTTACCTGTATACTCGTCAATTCTTATGGCCTCGACTTCGATGCCCTGCTTTTCTAATTGCTGCTTGCTCAGCGCGACCGAATCAACTACAAAAGCCAAGTGCCGCAAGCCCTGCGCTTCAGGTCGACTAGGCCTGGGCGGGGCGTCTGGAAACGAAAACATTTCAAGCTGCCCCCCATCCGGTAAGGCCAAATCTAACTTACACGATTGCCGCTCTGCTCGATAGTTTTCAGCGATCACCGCAAGACCCAACACCTCAGTATAAAACTGTTTCGAGCGTGGATAGTCAGAACAAATAATAGCCACATGATGAATGCGCTTTAACATGCTTTAGCTCCCTTAATTACTGACAAAAAAGCCCCTAGTTTGATAAATTACTGCGGCTGAGCAGCTGACATAGCATCGAATTTTTGTTTGGCACGCATAAAGACCTGTTGCCCCCATTGCTGACCTATCATCATCGATTCCTGCATAATGGCAGGCTGAGCAGAGATTAATTTTTTACCGGCAGGTGTTGAATAGAACGCCAGTATGGCTTGAATATCTTCTTCACTTAGATGCTTTTGGTACACTGGAATGATCATTTTCATAAGTTCATTGGCATCGAGTTCTTGCTTAAAGGTGTCCCAAAAAGTCGGCGGCGCATCAGGTATCATCTGTTGCATTGCCGGTAACATTTGATTCATCATTTGCGCACTCAAATCACCCGCCCCGGTGAGTTGCATTAACTGCTCTATGCTCGCTTTTTTAGCGGGCTGTGCAACACTGGCAAAGGCTAGTGATAAACCAACTAAAGCCATACATATTTTTTTCATTATTATCCTTAAACGCTCATTAAAAATTTATTCTTTCACAAAACATTGCTGAATTATAGCGATAAAAAAAGCCGCTCAATGGAGCGGCTTAAACAAACTATAAGATCTAAGTTTAATTGGTCAAATCGTCAAAAAACTTTTTAACCCCATCAAAAAAGCCACTTTCTTTAGGTCTGTTTTTGGCCACATCTTTGCCTTTACCCATAGACTCTTCAAGCTCTTCTAACAACTCTTTTTGGCGGCTACTAAGATTAACCGGTGTTTCAATTACCACCTTACAAATCAAATCACCCACATTACCACTGCGTACTGACTTAACACCCTTGTCACGTAAGCGGAACATTTTCCCAGTTTGCGTTTCGGGCGTCACTTTCAATTTTACTTTGCCTTCTAGGGTGGGAACTTCGATTTCTCCCCCCAAAGCCGCACGAGTAAAGCTCAAAGGAACTTCGCAGTACAAGTTATTACCTTCACGGGTGAATATTTTGTGGTCTTTTACATGTACTTGAACATACAAATCACCTGCTGGTGCCCCCATTTCGCCAGCTTCACCTTCGCCTGTTAAGCGAATACGATCACCGGTATCAACACCTGCGGGTACTTTAACAGATAAGGTTTTGGTTTTTTCAACACGTCCGTGGCCACGACATGAACCACAAGGATCTTTGATAATCTTGCCCTTACCCGAACAAGTAGGACAGGTTTGTTGCACAGCAAAGAAACCTTGGCGCATTTGCACTTGACCTTGGCCGTGGCACGTTGAACATGTAACGGGACTAGAACCTTTTTTGGCACCTGAGCCATCACAGGTGTCACATTCAACTAGGGTTGGTACGCGTATTTCAACGCTTTTGCCACGAACAGCTTCTTCGAGAGTCAGCTCAAGGTTGTAACGTAGATCTGAACCTTGGCGAGCTCGAGACTGTCTGCCTCCTCGACCGCCACCACCGAAAATGTCACCAAACACGTCGCCAAAAATATCGCCAAAATCGGCGCCTTGACCACGTCCACCACCACGATTGGGATCAACACCAGCATGACCATATTGATCATATGCCGCGCGCTTTTGCGAATCAGTTAAAATCTCATGGGCTTCTTGAATTTCTTTAAACTTTTCTTCCATGGCTTTATCACCCTGATTACGATCGGGGTGATACTTCATCGCAAGGCGTTTATAGGCCTTTTTTATATCGCGTTCGGCGGCGCCTTTGTCGACACCCAACACTTCATAATAATCTCGCTTCGACATATCGCTTGTGTATCCTGATAAGGTAAAACTTACTGTTGTAAACAGTTATTTAAAGATTTTCTAAAACAAACAAGGCGCAAATCGGTTTAGCCGCTGCGCCAAGTTTGTATCATTAGGCTAAGACTCACTGCTGGTTACAGTCAATGAGTCGCCCGGCAGACAAATTAAATAAGAATTACTTCTTATCGTCTTTTACTTCTTCAAACTCAGCGTCAACAACATCGTCATCTTGCTTAGCAGCGCCTGCATCAGTAGGCTCAGCCGCACCCTCAGAGGCCGCTTTGGCTTGAGCAACTTCCATCAATTTACCAGAAGCTTGAATTAACTCTTGCGTTTTAGCTTCAATCTCAGCTTTATCGTCACCTTTAATTGCGGTTTCAAGCGCCGTAATTGCAGTTTCGATTTCCGCTTTATCAGCATCGCTCAGTGCATCGCCTGCTTCTTCAACTTGCTTGCGAGTACCGTGTACCATGCCATCAGCTTGGTTACGGGCTTGCACTAATTCTTCAAACTTTTTGTCCGCATCTTTGTTTGCTTCGGCATCTTGTACCATTTTTTCTATTTCTTCATCACTCAAACCTGAAGACGCTTTGATAGTGATTTTTTGCTCTTTATTTGTATCTTTATCTTTTGCTGATACATGCAAGATACCATCAGCATCGATATCAAACGTGACTTCAATTTGCGGTGCACCACGCTGCGCAGGACGAATGCCTTCTAGGTTAAATTGACCTAGCGACTTATTGCCAGACGCTTGTTTACGCTCACCTTGTAGCACGTGAACCGTTACTGCAGCTTGGTTATCTTCTGCTGTAGAAAAGGTTTGTGACTTCTTGGTTGGCACGGTGGTGTTTTTCTCGATAAGCGCAGTCATGACACCGCCCATCGTTTCGATACCTAAAGACAGAGGTGTTACGTCAAGTAACAATACGTCTTTAACATCACCAGACAGTACACCACCTTGAATTGCCGCACCTACTGCAACTGCTTCATCAGGGTTTACGTCTTTACGTGGCTCTTTACCAAAAAACTCAGTGACATACTTCTGTACCAATGGCATACGTGTTTGACCACCAACCAAAATGATATCGTTGATATCACCTACTGATAAGTCAGCATCCGCTAGCGCTTGTTTAAGTGGCTCAAGCGTGGCTTTAACCATTTTCTCAACCAAAGATTCTAACTTAGCACGTGTCAATTTGATGGCTAAGTGCTTAGGACCAGAGGCATCTGCAGTCACGTAAGGTAAGTTAACTTCAGTTTGCTGAGCAGAAGACAATTCGATCTTCGCTTTTTCGCCAGCTTCTTTTAGGCGTTGCATTGCCAAAGGATCTTTACGTAAATCAATACCGCTGTCTTTTTTGAATTCTTCAACCAAATAGTTAATAACTTGGTTATCAAAATCTTCACCACCTAGGTGAGTGTCACCGTTAGTCGCTAATACTTCGAAGGTATGCTCGCCATCAGCTTCATCGATTTCGATAATTGAAATATCAAAGGTACCACCACCTAAGTCGTATACCGCAACAACGCTGTCGCCTTTTTTCTTGTCCATACCGTAGGCAAGTGCGGCAGCAGTCGGTTCGTTAATAATACGTTTTACGTCTAGACCTGCGATACGACCAGCATCTTTAGTTGCTTGGCGCTGTGAATCGTTAAAATATGCAGGTACCGTAATAACCGCTGCAGTCACTTCTTCGCCTAAGTAATCTTCGGCGGTCTTTTTCATTTTTTTCAATACTTCAGCAGAAATTTGCGGTGGCGCCATTTTCTCGCCTTTCGCTTCTACCCATGCATCGCCATTGTCAGCCTTAACGATGTTGTAAGGCATGATGTCGATATCACGTTGCACTTCTTTATCTTCGAAGCGACGACCAATCAAACGCTTGATAGCAAACAAGGTGTTTTTAGGGTTAGTAACCGCCTGACGTTTGGCAGGTGCACCCACTAAGATTTCACCATCTTGTGTGTAAGCGATGATAGAGGGAGTAGTACGATCGCCCTCTGCGTTTTCGATAACTTTGGCTTTGCCGCCGTCTAGTATTGCAATACAAGAGTTAGTTGTACCTAAATCTATGCCAATGATTCTACCCATTAGTTAATCTCCAAATATAGTTCTAAAAGCCTGTACACTTTGTGGGGTTATTATTTTTATTTTCAATATCTGTTAATAAAAATCTTATCCTTTTAGCGCACTTTTTTTGTTTGTTTGCTTAAGCTTGGACGTCGACACCACTTTCTGGTGCACGTGTGACCATAACCATCGCAGGACGTAATAAACGTCCGTTAATTTCATAACCTTTTTGCATCACTGCCATTACCGTATTAGGTGGTAATTCGGCATTTTCTTGCATACCCATAGCTTGATGTTGTTCTGGATTAAAAGGCTGACCTTGTGGGTCGATTACTTTTAAGCCAAATTTTTCAATGGTGTTGACAAAAGACTTGAGGGTCAATTCAACACCTTCAACCACACCTTTTATTGCTTCATTGGCAGGGTCAGCTACTTGTAAAGCACGCTCTAAGTTATCTGCAACAGGCAATAATTCACCGGCAAAACGCTCAAGTGCAAACTTACGCGCTTTGTCAATTTCACCTTCTGCACGCTTACGCACATTGTCAGCATCTGCAATGGCACGAACCACAGAATCTTTTTGCTCAGCAAACTTTGCTTCAGAAGCGGCTAAAGCCTCTTCAAGCTCAGCGATACGTTGTTGCTCTGGGCTTTGGAATTCTCCTTCAACCGCAGCATCGTCGCCGCTCATTTCTACTTGCTCAGCGGCTTGTGCCAACTCTTGTTCTTGTTCAGGGGTGGGTTTGGACATGCGTGACTCCGTTTTCTTTTCTCTAAGGCAATATGAATTGCTGCTATTAATGGGGCTTGTTTTAACGGCTTCAAGAGCAAAAACACGCTGATTTTGATTTTTTCTCACTAAATATGGCAAAGACTGACAAAAAACAGCGCTTTGCCCAATCTTGTAGAGCAGGTAAAGTATTGAGTAGTAAACAAATTAGGTTTAACTATGCTAAGTGTGTGGACCGTTTCCATTGCTGTTTTTTGTTATTTATTATTGTTGTTTGCCCTCGCCTTTTGGGCTGATAGGCGCTTTCGCGATCAGCAACAACATCCTTTTATTTACAGCTTAGCCTTAGGTGTGCACTGCACGTCTTGGGCCTTTTTCGGCACCACGACTCAAGCGGCTCAATATGGCTGGGCATTTGTGCCTACCTACTTAGGCATCATTTTAGTGTTTTTGTTTGCTCATCCTATTTTGAGACGCATTGCTTTGTTGTGTCATCAACATCAGGTGAGCTCACTCGCTGACTTTATCAGTCTGCGCTACGACAAATCACACCTATTGGCTGCCTTGGTGACTATCTTATGTTTTATCGGCGTTATTCCTTACATTGCCTTGCAGTTAGACGCTGTTACTCAAGGGATCAGTATTGTAGCGGGACTTGATGCAGGTTGGTCAGCCAATATAGGCTTATATGTTGCGGCGCTTATGGCCTTGTTTGCAATATTGTTTGGTACCCGTTCGTTAAACTTAACGGAAAAACATCCTGGTTTAATGTTAACCATCGCCTTCGAGTCAATTGTCAAATTAGTAGCATTAACGGTGGTTGGCTTGTACGTATGTTATGCATTATTTGATGGCGTGCTCGACCTACTGGGGCAAGCGAAGTTAAACCCAAGAAGTGCAAAAATAGTCGAAGCAGATACAGCGTACTGGGTCTTTGCCAGCCACGTATTGCTCGGTATTTGTTCAATGTTTTGTTTACCCCGTCAATTTCATATTAATTTTGTAGAAAACAATGGCAGCGAAGAATTACGCACCGCACGCTGGCTGTTCCCTTTGTACCTAAGCGCAATGTCCTTGTTTGTGCTACCCATCGCTATCGCAGGCCATATTATCTTTAGTGGTAATCCTGGGGACGCCAATTATATGAGTAGCGATGCCTATGCCCTTGCTTTGCCCCTTGTTAATGGTAATGCCAGCATTAGTCTTATTGCTTTTATTGGTGGCTTATCGGCCGCCACCAGCATGGTTATTGTCGCCACCCTTGCTACTGGGATCATGATTTCAAACAATTTAGCCACGCCGCTGTGGCTCAAAATTCAATTAAAAACCATGATGCAACATAATCTAACGCCGCGGGCTATTTTACTCATTCGCCGCATTACGGTGCTCGTAGTCATGGGGGTGGCATTTATTTACCATCAAGATATTAGTCAGTCTTCGCCATTGGTGAACAGCGGCATCATTGCTATTGCCTTACTGTCGCAAACCATGCCGATTATCATTGGCGGCTTATATTGGCAAAAACGCAATAAAATAGCTGCACAAATTGCCTTAGTGGTAGGCGCATGTTGTTGGTGTTATTGGTTATTGTGGCCGAGTATCAAGGCCAGTTACTACTTCGATGCGATACCCAGCGACCTGCAATTGGCCCAAGGATTTGCCTTAAGCTTGCTGGTGAATTTATCGTGTTTCTGCTTGGTTTCTTGGTTTTGGCCCAACCAGCGTCACACGGTAATACTTGATCCACAAACCTCGGCCTTCACCGCGCTAAACAAGGCGACTAAGATTGCCAACTTATTAGCCATTACCGAAAAAGTATTAGGTAAAGAGCGTCATCAGTCCTTGTTAAAACAGTTACCGCCTAATCAACATGGTGCCTATGCTAGCCCCAAATTACTCAACAGTATTGAAGGCGAATTAGCCAGTCAAATCGGAAATGTCAGTGCACGAATTCTACTTTCAGCGATTGCCGAGAAAAAGGATGTGGCCTTAGCCGAATTAGTGGAGTTGGTCGAAGAAGCCAATCAAACCTTTCACTTCAATCATGAAGTATTGCAATCTTCGGTGGAAAATATCCAACAAGGGATAAGTGTACTAGACAGTAACTTAACCCTACTTGCTTGGAATCAACGGTATATCGAACTATTTGCCTACCCTAATGGTTTTATCCATGTGGGCTTACCCATTGACGAATTATTGCGCTTTAATGCCAAACGTGGACTGTTTGGTGATAGTAGTGACATTGAACAAGAAATTACAAAACGCATCGACTATATGCGCACAGGCAGTCGTTACAAATATGTGCGTGAACAAGAAAATGGCCAAGTCATTGAAGTCAATGGTAGCCCTTTACCCGGCGGTGGTTTTGTTACAACCTACAGTGATATTACTGATTACATCAGTATTCAACAGCAATTGCAGCAATCCAAAGAGCAGCTAGAAAGCCGTGTAGAACAACGTACCCAAGAATTACAAGGCGCTAATGTGGCACTCGATGCTGCGCGTAAAGAAGCCGAGTTAGCCAACGAGAGTAAAACCAAATTTTTAGCTGCTGCAGGCCATGATTTAATGCAACCCTTTAACGCTGCCAGCCTATTTGCGGCCTTGCTAAAAGAGAAGGCCCCTAACCAAGAATTAGCTGACATGAGTCAAAGCTTAATACAATCTCTCAATAGTGCAGAAGAGCTATTAACCGCTTTACTGGATATGACAAAACTGGACTCTGGCGCGTTAAGTGTTAATCGACAAGTCTTTTTCGTCGACGATTTATTACGCCCGCTCGTCAATGAGTTTTCTTTATTAGCCCAGCAAAAAGGGCTGACCCTACACTACCTGCCCAGCTCATTAAGTATCATTTCTGATAAAAAATTACTGCGCCGTGTTATTCAAAATTTAATTTCTAACGCGATCAGGTATACCCAAGAGGGTCGTATCTTGGTGGCAGTAAAACGACAAGGTCAGCAATGCAAAATTCGTGTTATTGATACGGGGCAAGGCATCCCTAGAGAACACCAGCAAGATGTGTTTAAAGAGTTTAAACAACTTGATGGTCATCAAAATGGGCAAGGACTTGGCCTTGGTTTAACTATCGTTGAGCGGATTAGTGGCTTATTACAGCATTCGGTATACTTGCATTCTATCGTCGCAAAGGGCAGTTGCTTTGAAGTCACGGTGCCAAGGGGCACTGAAATATGGAGCCCTCAAAAGCCCGACACCAAAACGAGTATCGATAATTCCCTTTTGCTCCAGCATAAAACCGTGCTGGTAATTGAAAATGAGCCCCAGACCTTGGATGCCATCACGCAATTATTCAGTAATTGGGGTGCCACAGTTTGCGGTGCAAGTGATTTGGAACACGCGATATTGGTTTGTCCTGACAGACCTGATTTGCTTTTTTTAGACTATCACTTGGACAACGAACTGACTGGCGTCCAAGCCGCGAGATATCTGCGTCACCACTGGCAAAACAAGCACGCAGACCTGTTCATTCCCGGTATATTAAGTAGTGCAGATCGTAGTGAACAAACTCGTAAAGAAGCCATTGAAACATCGCTTCATTACTTACCCAAGCCCATTAAGACTGCAGCATTAAAACGCCTTATTAAACAACTCGCTGTGTAAACATCACTTTTTGGATATAGGTCGTAGCGTTTGAGCCGCAAAGTGAAAGACATCTCGCACTGCCTCTAAGCTCACTCTACCTTGGCTGAACATTGGCTTTTACCTGATCTTGTGATGCTGCGCCTGTTTGCAAGGCCTCCTCTTCTTTATCACTTATGGCGCTTAGTAAGCTCTTGTTTTGCTCTTTTGTCAGCGGATAGATGCGACTTATAAAGCATTTAAAACTGACATTTTCCGGTGTATAAACTGAGTCAAAGCCGGTACTCAAGCTTCCTGACATACGAGAGTTAACCACGAGGGTAGGCGAAAAAGCCAAATCGTGGCAGCGATTAGCAAGTTTAACTAAGTAAGACCTAAAAGGTGATGAGCGTAAGATCACATACTGATCACTCAAAGCACTCCAACTATCTAAATTAAATGCCGAGATAGAACTGCGCTGTTCAAGATTTTCTGCCGTTATGTAACCGTCAATGAGGGTTGATTTTTCTGCCTCAGATAATTGACGGGTCGCACATCCACCTAATACGAGTAGGCTCATCAGTACAAAAATATACTTTTTCATTATTTATCCATTATTAACTTTAAGCTCATGATTGTTCTGAACCTCCTGCCTGCCTATTAGTTCCCCAGAAATAAGATGGATTACAATACCTTACATTTTACCCAAGCTTATGACACGCTTTCCACCTCAGCAGAAAAGCAATATAGTGCTGCACAAACAAGAAACCAGCCCAATTATCAAGGAGTTAAGAATGAGCATTACTCAACGCTCACGTATACAACTAGGTGCCTCAGTCTCTGTGGTACTTAAAGCGGACCAACGAAGTGGTAAATTAACCCAAGGGATAGTAAGACGTTTATTGACCAACTCACTTCATCACCCTCATGGTATTAAAGTGCAATTAGAGGATGGCCAAGTGGGCCGTGTGAAGGAAATTCATGACAATTAGCCCGTTCTCGACATAAGTCACTTAGCGTTGATTTATTCTGCTATCAACAGTTGCTTGAACATGACGCCTGCCTGCGTGCGATTGTTAAACCCTAGCTTGTGTAGGACCGCTGATACATGTTGCTTAATGGTTGATTCACTTACATCCAACTCGTAAGCAATTTGTTTGTTTAATAAGCCGTCAGCCATCATTTGCAACACTTTGAATTGATGTGGAGTAAGTTGGGTCAGTTTGTTAGCAAAGTCTTTATCAGCTTGGCTGTCCAATTGCGCTACTTGATTAATCATATCAGGCGGCACCCACAACTGCCCTTCTAGGATGTCACGCACCGCATCACCGATGACAGGTAAAGGCGTGGATTTGGGAATGTAGCCACTTGAGCCATAATCAATGGCTTTGCGCACTAATGCGGGATTTTCTTCTGCAGATACAATCACCACGAGAATGTCCGGGTATTTATTCCGCAAGGTGGTGAGCCCCGTTAGGCCGTCATTTCCGGGCATTTTTAGATCTAAAAAGATCAATTCAACATCAGGATGAGACTCAAGCAAGCCTAAGGTGTCATCAAACGATGAAGACTCTAGAATATTACTGCCTAATATGCCCACAACCGCTTGTTTGAGCGCTAAGCGAAACAAAGGATGATCATCTGCAACGATGGCTTTGGTATTCATACTGTTCAGTTCTCTTGCCACTAAGTGAGTTTTATACAATGCTAATAAGAGGAAAACAACCAGCATACTCCGAGCGACACCTTCCATCAAAGGTCAACATGCTCAAATAACAAAAAAGCGACCTAAACCTCAGGTCGCTTTGCTTGGACACACACTAAAAAACTCGGTTTAAATCAATAAAATTAGAAACGATAACCCAAGGTAAGACTCACGGTGCGAGGATCACCGTAATAACCGATTAAGGTGTTATCTCCGCCTAAACCAGGAGAATAAGTACCATCGCCGTTGTCGCCAACAAAGTTATATCCACCCACTAAATACTCTTTATCAGTAAGGTTTTTACCATGCAGACTCGCATACCAATGTCCCTCTTCATGTTGCCAACTGACACTCATATTCAACATTCCGTAACCCTTTTCTTGCAATAAGTCGCTGTCTTCAAACAAACGGTAATCATCACGATAGTAGTAGTTAGCGTTAATAACAAAATCCCCTACGCTGCTTTCTAATACATAGTTAGCCGCAAAGTTCATGGTGTAGTCAGGGGTATTCGAAATACCTAACAACGGCGGCACGGCGTTGTTTTCTTCAATTTTTGAGTCAAAGGTCCCCAGCGCAATATCAAAGGTCAGATTGTCTGTCGCCACATACGTAACTTCAGCTTCAATACCTTTAGCAGAAGTGGCGGCCACGTTGGCCAAATATTGATTTAACACGGAGGCATCATCACTTGGGATCACACCGATGTATTGACGGTCTTTATGATCCAATGAAAAGTAAGTTAAATTAACACGTAAATTATCTGACCAATCACTTTTCATCCCTACTTCAATTGAGTCAACAATTTCCGGATCAGCCGCGGGTTCATTCACCGTTGCACGTGGATTAAAGGTGCCAGATTTAAAGCCTTGTGAATAACTAGCAAAAAACATTAGGTCAGGATTTGCTTGATACTCCAGGCCAACTCGTGGCGTAAAACGTGACCAACTCTTGGTTTTAGGTGCATCTAAAATACCGTCATTATTGGTATCTTCACCCAATACTTGTGGCACTAAATCACCATCAGGACGCACATAGCCTGGCACCCAACCAGACTGAGGATATACCGCAGCAAACACCAATCCGTTATTTACATCTGCTTCTTTTTCTTCATTGGTGTAGCGCGCACCCAGCGTTAACGAAAGCGCCGCCGTTAAATCAAACGAACCCTGTACATAGGCTGCAGTACTTTTACTGTTATTACAGCCTGATACTTCACGAGTTAAACCCGGTGTACCAAAGGCCGCGCGTCCTAAAAAGCCTAAAATAGCCTCAAATTGACCACATGATTCACCGTCGTAAGCATAAACGCCACCGACCATTGACATACCATCACCACGATAATTTAACTGAATTTCGTGAGTGGTATTGTTGTCGTCATAAACAGCGGGCACATCGAAGATATCCAAAGGCGTATTATCAAAGTCAATATTGGTAGGCGAATAACTTTCGCGTCTTGAACCGATATACTTTAGTGAAAATTCATCAGTAATATCCCAATTCGCGGTCAAGCTAATGCCTTCTAGTTCGACTTTGTTTTCAGTGGGCAAACTGGTGTACGAGTCAAATACGCTGTCAGGAACAGGCGCATTGGTCAATAAACTCGGCAACAAACGATAGCCACCTTTGGCATTAGAATCATCAGTAGTTTTGTCCCAGCTTAATCTAAAAAATACGTCATCACTTGGCGTGAACTCAAGGGTCAAACGGGCTGCCGTGAGATCTTTGTTGTAGTTTTCCATATCTTGATTATCGAGTGCCGAAATCAAGTATTCACCAAAACCATCACGATTTAGATTTGCATAACCAAAACCAACAAATAACCTGTCTTCGATGATGGGGTATTGCCCTGTTACCTTTACATCGCGTTGTGAGTAGCTACCGATTGTGCCTTGCACATTCATTTCCGCATCACCGCTCATGGGTTTAGTCACGTATTTAATGGCGCCACCAATAGTATTTTTACCATAAAGAGTGCCTTGAGGGCCCCGCAATACTTCTATACGAGAGACATCCAGTAAATCTATTACCGCACCTTGGGGACGTGCGACATACACGTCATCAATGTAAATACCAACGCCAGGCTCGTATCCCCAAAGTGGATCTTGTTGACCTACACCACGAATAAAAGCGGTTAGGGTTGAGTTTGTACCACGGCTGTTTTGCAATGTGGTATTGGGAGAAAATTGTTGTATTTCTGTTAATACCGCAATGCCTTTTTCGTCCAGTTCAAGTCCCCCGATGGAGGTCACAGAAATGGGCACTTCTTGCAAACTTTCAACAGTTTTACGTGCGGTTACTTCTATGCGTTCCAATCCTTTCTTATCTGCGGCAGCGCTTTGTTCTTGCGCCATTGCAGGTAAACCAGCTAAGCCAGTAGCGACGGCTAAAGCGCATAGTGAACGAGGATATTTAATTGATGAGCGGGTAGAAAAAAATGTGTTACTGGTGCTTTTCATAACGAGTCCTGTTTACATGATTTTAATTATTTTTTTACGTTTAGGCTACGATCGGATGCACTTTAGAACAGTTCTTATCAAAGGTATCTAGTACCATAGTACTATGGGAAAATGAATCTTCTCATCACACAATACGCTGACTTTACGGTAGGTCTACGATCATTGACTTAACTTTAAAGGATAGCTGTATGCTCAGTTTACTCGGTTTATTAGGCGGATTAGCCCTGCTAATTGTGTTAACAATTCGCGGTACCAATTTGTTTATTGCCGCCCCCCTTTGTGCATTAATAGTGGCACTGACAAGTTCAATTCCAGTGTTTGTGGGTGATAGCAATTTTGTCACACTGTATATGCAGGGATTTGCGGGTTTTATTGCATCATGGTTTTTTATGTTTTTGCTTGGCGCGCTATTCGGCAAATTTATGCAGGATTGCGGCGCAGCCGACGCAGTATCTCATTGGATTGTGGGAAAACTGGGCAGACAAAACGCAGTGATAGCGGTTATTTTAGCCTGTGCCATTTTAACCTATGGTGGCGTTAGTTTATTTGTGGTGGCGTTTTCGGTTTACCCTATGGCAGTGAGTTTATTTAAAGACGCCAACTTACCGAGACGTTTTATTCCTGCTGTTCTTGCCTTTGGCTCTGTCACCTTTACTATGACCTCAGCAGGCTCACCAGAAATTCAAAACTGGATCCCTATTAAATTTTTGGGAACCTCACCCTTTGCGGCGTGGGAAGTGAGTTTAGTGGTAGCCCTATTCATGGCAACTTTTGGTTATTGGTGGTGCAAGCGCATGATTAATGCAGCCGTTGCCAATGGCGAATGTTTTGAACATCAAGCTCATGACCCAGTGATCGTTGAGCGTAAACTACCTCACCCCATCACCGGAATTGTGCCCTTGTTAGTGGTACTGGTATTGTCATTTCTATTGCACGACAGCTTACAACAACTGGCCTTAATCGTTGCCTTAGGTGGTGGTGTTTTAGTCTTGGTGGCGATTAACTATCGGTATTTTCTCAATATTCAAGAAGCCATTAATGTGGGCACCACTGGGGCACTAGTTGCTATTGGGAACACTGCAGCTGTAGTGGGTTTTGGGAGCATAGCCAAATCCACTGATGCATTTCAAACTGCGGTGGAATTAATGACCCAAATTCCGGGTTCACCACTGATTGGTGCAGCTATTGCGATTAGTGTAATTGCCGGAATGACAGGCTCTGCATCGGGAGGTCAAGCGATTGTCTTGCCACTTATTGCGCCCCATTACATTGACCAAGGTGTTGACCCAGAAGAACTTCACCGCATTGTAGCAATTTCCTCTGGAGCTTTAGACTCCTTGCCTCATAACGGTTATGTTGTCACCACAATCAGAGCGATTTGTCATGAAACTCATCAACGCGCCTATTGGGCAGTCGGGGCGCTAACAGTTGTTGTGCCTTTATTAGGGCTTAGTTTGGCGGTGGCCTTATTTTCAGTGTTTTAATATAGAGAAGAGAAATAAGAATGTTGTATAAATCAATCGCACTGGCCTGCCTGCTGCTCAGCGCTGCCCCTCAAGGCGAGACTCTGGTGACCAAGAAGCAATTTCATGCCGACACCTTTACCACCTTTGGCGGTAGCATCATTAACGATGTCAAAATAGGCTATGAGAGTTACGGAAAACTTAATAAACAAAAAGACAATGCTATTTTAATCACCCACTATTTTTCGGCTAACTCTCACGCAGCAGGAAAATATGCAAGTGATGATCCCCAAGCTGGGTATTGGGACGCAATTATTGGTCCGGGCAAAGCCATCGACACCGATCACTATTTTGTCATCAGTGTGGATAGCTTGGTTAATTTAAATGCTAATGATCCTAATACGATTACCACCGGGCCTGCTTCAATTAATCCTGATACCGGCAAACCCTACGGGCTAAGCTTTCCGGTAGTGACCATTCGAGATTTTGTGAACATACAAAAAGCCGTGCTCGAATCATTAGGTATCAAGCAATTATATGGGGTCGTGGGCGCATCAATGGGCTCCATGCAAGCGATTGACTGGGCGGCAGCCTATCCGGATTGGGTACCTCGCATGATTTCTGTCGTAGGTAGCGGTGAAACTGACGATTGGTCTAGTAGTTTATTAGAGCAATGGGCTATTCCTATTCGTCTGGACCCGAACTGGCGACAGGGTGATTATTATGCTTCAAGCCCCCCCTTAGAGGGCCTTACAGCAGCTTTGATGTTCATTACTCAAGCGGCGCTAAGCCCAGAATTTTTTAATCAAGTGGCGTCAACAAGCGATATAGATCATCAATCGTCACAACAAGCCATTTTGCAAGACATCCATCAGTCCCCCGCTATTGTGTGTTGGTTACGTGAACGAGCGCAGCAACGTGCGCGATTAATGGACGCCAATCACTTACTGTATTTGGTCAGGGCAAATCAATTATTTGTTGCAGGCCATCAAGGTGAGCTTGCCAAGGGACTGCAAAATGTGAAAGCCAAAAGCCTGTTTTTACCCGCTAGTAATGACTTATTGTTAATGCCCTATTTAGCTAAACGAGCCCATCAAACCTTATTAGCATTAGGAAAACAGAGTGAGCTAATTGAGTTAGAGGGAAATTTAGGACACTTAAATGGGGTGTCGTTAATTAGCCAGCAAGGCGACAAAATAAAACAATTCTTAGCGCAATAAGGAAGCAACATGACCTACAAACTTATTTGTTTAGCTTTAAGTATCAGCGCTGGCAGCGTCATAGCTGCGCCGCAAAAACTGGATCTTTCCTTGGAGCAAATCAGTGTTTCAGGACTCTCTAGTGGCGGTTACATGGCCAATCAGTTTCATCTTGCTCATTCTGATTGGGTAACAAAAATCGGTATCATTGCCGCAGGTCCCTATTACTGCGCTCAAGGCAGCATCAAAACTGCTCTCGAGCAGTGTGTAAATCAAGTGCTAAGCCCCATTGACTTAAATCACTTAAACAGTGTGGCAAACACCTATGCGACGGAAGAAAAAATATCTCCCCTTACTAACCTTAAAAAAAGTAAAGTATGGCTTTTTCACGGAGCCAATGACAATAAAGTAAAACAAGAAGTCAGTGACGCACTCTATGAGCAATACGTAGAATTAGCAGGCAAAGAAAATGTCAAGTACGTCAACGACCAAGCCGCCTCACACCTGTTTCCTACACTGAGTGAGGGCAGCGATTGCCAGCAGTCAGTTTCGCCCTATATTGGCAACTGCCAATATGATGCAGCGGGGGAAATGTTCGGCTATTTGTTTGATGATTTTGCGGTTCGGGTCGACACGCCCCAAGGGCAAATAGTAGAACTTGATCAACAACAACTTGGCGGTGAGTCGGCAAGCACGCTGGCTGATCTTGCCTACGCTTATGTACCCAAAAGCTGTGCTGCAGGTGAAAGCTGTTCGCTACACATTAGCTTTCACGGCTGCAATCAAAATTCACAAAGCGTGGGAACCCAATATGCCCAGCTCAGTGGTCTGAATAATTGGGCTGACAATAATCGAATGGTGGTGCTCTACCCCCAAACTAAAAACTCAACCTTCATGCCTCTTAATCCTCAAGGTTGCTGGGATTGGTGGGGTTATACCGGTGCAGAATATGCCACGCAACAAGGTCAACAAATCCAAGCGGTTATTCGTATGGCCCGCTCATTACAACATTATTCTATTCAACAATAGGCCCAACTATGCTTTCAAAAAACATCCTCATTACCGGCGGAGCCAGTGGTATCGGTTTTGGTATCGCCCAACAACTCGCCACCTTGGGCCATCAAATCATTATTGCTGATTTGCAGCTTAACACCGCGCAAGAGGCGGCACGCAAACTCAGCGATGCGGGTTATTCGACCTCAGCCATAGCAGTAGATGTCAGCCAAGCAGAGCACGTTGCCGCCTTGCCAGGACGATTGTCTCCACTAAAAATAGATGTGCTGATCAACAACGCGGGTATTCAACATGTTTCTCGAATTGAGGACTTTCCGGCAGATAAATGGCAGCAATTAATTAATATTATGTTGGTGGGGCCGGCCTTGATGACGCAAGCATTCTTGCCATCCATGCGCGAACAAAACTTTGGTCGGATAATCAATATTGGCTCCGTCCATTCGTTGGTTGCTTCACCATTTAAATCAGCTTATGTAGCCGCCAAACATGGTTTATTAGGCTTTGCTAAAACCATTGCCTTAGAAACCGGCGATTGTAACATTACTATTAATACTATCTGCCCCGCTTATGTTCGAACGCCATTAGTAGACAAACAAATCGCTGCCCAAGCCCTTGAACACGGGATCAGCGAAAATGACGTTGTTAACAAAATAATGTTAGAGCCTATGCCGAAAAAATCCTTTATTGAAATGGATGAATTGGCGGCTACTGCAGCTTTTTTAATAGCTGATACTGCCCGCAATATAACGGCGCAAACCATGGTCATTGATGGTGGCTGGACGGCCAGATAAAACTACATTGCCATTGGACATCAGCACAGTGGTATTAAGCAGGTAAAAAGACAGGACACTCATCCCTAAATGAGAGGGATGCGTGTCCTGCTGATATGCTCTATACACATTGTAACGCGTTACAAGGTGCCGATAACGCCTTCTCTGCGTTTATCAGCCGCCCCTTCTAAGGAGCCGTCTGATTTACGCAAAATAACACTTAATCCTGAATTTTCGCCTTGCGAGGCATCGACGTTAAATCCTAGGTTTTGCATCGTTGTTATGACGATGTCAGGGGTCAGCTCTTTTTCTAATCTAACGGTTTCACCTCGTGCCACCATATTGGGCAAATCAACCGCATCCTGAGCACTTAGGCCCCATTCAAATACACCCACCAAAGTTTTCACGGTATAAGCAATGATGTTATTACCACCCGGTGAGCCAGTTGCCATTAAAAACTCGCCGTTTTGGTCTAGTACAATCGTAGGTGACATCGATGAACGGGGACGTTTTCCTGGTGCCACCGCATTCACAATTGGCAAACCTTCGTCATCCACGGGCCTAAATGAAAAGTCGGTTAACTGATTGTTTAAAAACATGCCGCCTGCCATCCGCGTGGTGCCGAAAATACTTTCCACTGTTGCGGTCATCGATACCACATCGCCCTTAGCATCAACTATTACAAAGTGAGTGGTGCCGTGCACATCATGAGTCCCGTCTTGACCGGTTAAACGAGTTTGCAGTTGATCATTAAAGAGCCAAGGATCACCTGCCGAAATCGACGCCAAGCTCTTGTTCCCCGCTAATAACATGGCACGCTCTTTTAGGTAATCTTTGTTTAACATGCCGTAAATCGGCATATCGATAACACTTGGATCAGCAATAAATTGGTCTCGGTCTGCATACGCTAATTGTTGTGCTTTCGCCAGCAAAGCCCAATTGTTAGGATCATCCATTCCGGCCGCACTAAAACCTTGGCTGTGTTCAAGTAAGCCCATGATCATCCCCACTGCTACCCATGATGAAGGTGGCGGCGCACCACATATTTGGGTTTGGTGGTAAGGCTGACAAAGCGCCTCACGTTTAATGGCTTGATAAGCGGCAATATCGGCTACGGTTAGTGTGCCAGCTCTTGGCGAGCGTTGAACCATATCAGCTATTTGCTTGGCAATATCGCCCTCGTAAAATGCCCTTGGATCCTGTGCCACAATCTCCAATGTTTTGGCATAGTCTGGATTTTTTAATAAATGTCCCACCGGGAAAGGCTGGCCTTGATCATCAAAAAAGTAGTGATATGCGTCTGTTGGACCTTCTTCAGGTGTACTTGGGATATATTTTCCAAAGCGTTCTAGCATACCAAATAGCCGCGGCGAAATTTCAAAACCATGGGTCGCCAGTTGACTCGCAGCACCAAAAAGTTCTTTCCATGGCAAACGGCCTTGTTCTTGATGGGCTAGTGACAGCATAGACACCATACCAGGAGCGCCAGTTGATAAGCCGCTATTTTTAGCCAAAAGAAATCCGATTGGCTCGCCTTTTTCATCTAAAAACATGTCGGGAGTGGCGCCAGCGGGTGCCGTTTCGCGGCCATCATAGACTGATAGTTTTTTACTCTCGTTGTTAAAATGCACCATAAAACCACCGCCGGCTAAGCCCGAACTTTGAGGCTCCACCAAGCTAAGCACGGCCTCTATTGCTACTGCGGCGTCAACGGCAGAGCCGCCAGCCTTCAATACCTCTAATCCGGCTTGAGTCGCATAAGGATTTGCTGTGACGACCATAACCGGTGCGGATTTTTTCGCTTCAGGCAATGGTTGATTAGAACCTTCAGGCTGCAACAACTCAGGTTTTGAACAAGCAACTAAGGTGCTCGATACTGCAACAAACAGCATTAAGGGTAATTTCATTGATATAACCTTTTGAAAACGTAAATTAAACAGAGGCAATGAGAGTAATTGCTCAAAGCCAAATATATGCCAAGTCTCAGTAGAAATGACGAAACCTTAAATAAGCCAGCAGACCTATCGAAAAAGCGACAATTCGCTTATTTTAACGGCTCAAAACTAGCGGCCACTTCACGTAGCTGCACTAGATTAGTGCCTGATGCTCTAATGCTAACATTCCTTTGCTACTATTCCCTCAGGATCTCCGCACGTACTTCTTTGTTTTGAAGCCTTGCCATGCCCTTAATAACTCGGGCAGATTGCATGATGTTTTTCGCCAATGAGTGAGCAATTACACCAACTTTTCTAGTTTGGCATGCTATTAAAAAACATAAGACATTGATTAAAAAGGTAAATAATAGTTGGTCTGATCCCTGCTTTATCTTCTACGCTTATTGAGTGTTTACTTAATTGATTAGATTTATAAAAGGAGAAAAAAATGGATGAAGGCATGTTGTTTGTACTAATTATTTTATTTGCGTTTGTATTACCCATTGTGATTATTGGCACTTGGACATCCCACAAAAAGGACATGGCGAAACTAAACGCGAACTTGAACGACTCTGAAAAAAGTAATATCAAAAATGAGTTAGCAGCAGTTAAGTCTAGACTAGAAGTATTAGAGGCCATCGTAACGGATAAAAAATATCAGTTATCAGAAGAAATTTCAGGTTTGCGTAGCGCAGAAAAATCATCAATGAATTAAGGGGCTCAACTGCCACTATGGGCTATTCCCTATGGGATAGCCCCTATGAAATAGCCCCTACTCTTTAAGGATAAATCCAAGGTGTGGTGGCTTATTTTCATTAATTATCTTTTAAATATTGATCTCGATAAGGGCCTTGTGGTCTGATTTACCCCTCTATGGTTTTTATGTAAGGTTTCGTTTTGAACGACCCTATTATCCCTCTCGTCGCTGTTGGTTTAATCTCAATAGCATGTCAATTTTTTGCATACAAAATTAAACTTCCAGCTATATTGCCTCTCCTCGTAGTCGGCATAATAGTTGGACCTGTTACCGGTATGCTAGATGCCGATGCTCTATTTGGTGAGCTTTTATTTCCAATCGTTTCCCTCTCTGTTGCCATTATATTATTCGAAGGTGCCCTAACCTTAAAATTTGAAGATTTGAGCGGGCATGGCTCTATGGTGCGCAACCTCTGCACCATTGGTGTACTTATTACGTGGGGTATTGTTGCGCCAGTGGCTCACTATGCTCTAGGCATGTCGTGGGAACTGGCCTTTTTATTTGGCGCAATTGTTACGGTAACAGGACCTACTGTTATTATCCCAATGTTAAGAACGGTCAGACCCAGCAGTAAAATCTCAAATATCTTACGCTGGGAAGGCATCGTCATCGATCCAATCGGCGCACTACTGGCCGTATTAGTTTTTGAATTTTTAGTAGCAACGCAAGACCCCTTAAGTCATACCCTCTATGCCTTTGGCGCGACTTTAGCCGTTGGATTTGGCATCGGCGCTTCTATGGGTTATTTAATGGGAAAAATGCTACGGAATAATTGGCTGCCCCATTATTTAATTAATACCGCGGTATTAACGCTAATGTTAGGCGCATTTGCCGGTTCTAATTTGCTGGCTCACGAATCGGGATTACTAACAGTAACCATAATGGGTATGTTTCTGGCTAATATGCGGGACGTTGATGTTGACGATATACTTGAGTTTAAGGAAACCCTCAGTGTGCTGTTAATTTCAGGGCTGTTTATTTTACTCGCCTCGCGTATCAGCCTCGATTCTCTGATTCACGTGGGCTGGGGCTCTATTTTTGTATTAATTGCCATTATGTTTGTCGCACGCCCCATATCAGTATTTGTTTCATCGATAGGGACTGGTCTGAAATTTAGAGAATTAGCCTTACTGAGTTGGATTGCCCCCAGAGGTATTGTTGCGGCAGCCGTATCCGCTTTATTTGCTTTGAAACTTGAAGCACTCGATTATGGCCAAGTTGACCTGTTGGTGCCAATGGTCTTTTTGGTGATCATCACCACCGTTGTCATCCAAAGCTTAAGTTCGGTGCAAGTAGCCAAATACTTGAAAATGCGCTCACCTGCACCAAATGGTTTTCTGATTTTTGGCGCTGGCATGTTTAGCCGCATGTTTGCCAAAGAATTACGGGCTTATGATGTGCCCGTGTTATTAGCTGACACTAACTGGGATGCATTACGCTTAGCAAGAATGGATAACATTACTACTTACTTTGGTAATCCAATGTCAGATCATGCCTCACGCAAGCTTGATTTAACGGCATACCGTAAAGTCTTGATCATGTCGCCTTACAAACAACTTAACCCTATGCTCACTTATCACTTTGAATATGAACTGGGTAAAGGTACGGTGCTGGGATTAAGTAACAATGAACAACAACAACGACCCAGTCACCAAGTGTCAGGCTCCTACACTAAAAATTTAGGTTTATTTGATGATGGTGTGACTTACGGAAAACTCGCTAGCTGGGCAACCAAAGGCGCTAAAATTAAAACCACCCGACTGTCTGAAGAGTTCAACTTTGAAGCGTATCAGCAAGAGTATGGTGAACGCGCACTTAAATTAGCCGCGATTGATACTCAAGGTCGCGTACAGTTGTTTACCACAAATAGTGCAATTAAACCCAAGGCTGATTGGCGCATTATGAGTCTGATTACGGCGGAGAAAAAAGTAGAAGAGCTTACCTTGGAGGAACGTCAATCTAAAAAGCGTGATGAAAAGTCAATTTCCGCAGATGAGGCCCCAGCCAGTAAAGCGTGAATTACTGAGAATTAATGGTGCTTAACCCTAAAAAATAGGATGAACAAGTTGATGATACATAGTCGTACTTTGCGAGTTATTACCCTTTTTGGCTTAGCAGCAAGTGCCGCTATGACACACCATGCGGCCTTGGCCCAGCCGGATGCGTCTGAAGTTTATCAGCGCCCTAACCTTCCTTTGCGTCCAGCCCATACCTATTCAATCGTCGCCCGCGATCCAGCAAGCGGCCAATTAGGTGCGGCGGTGCAATCTCATTGGTTTTCAGTGGGAGCAGATGTAATTTGGGCCCAACCTGGCGTCGGTGCAGTCGCGACCCAGAGCTTTATTGAGGTGAGCTATGGACCACTTGGTTTAGCAATGATGGAATCAGGCAACACCGCCCCACAAACTCTTACATCTTTATTAGCTAAGGATGAACATAAAAATGTTCGTCAAATTGGCATGATAGACGCCAAAGGAAACACAGCCGTACATACGGGCGAGCTTGCCATCACCGCTCATTGTCATCTCGTAGGGGAAGACTTCACTGTGCAGGCTAATTTAATGGAAAAAGACACGGTGTGTGCTGCCATGGCGGCGGCCTTTACCGCTAATGCAAACGAAGACCTAGCTGGGCGTATGATGGCAGCTTTGCAAGCAGCACAGCAAGAAGGTGGTGATATTCGAGGGAAACAATCAGCAGCGATGCTAGTGGTAGAAGGAGAAAAAGGCACGCCTGTTTGGCAAGGCAGACTCGTAGATTTACGAGTTGAAGATAACGCTGATCCTATTAGCGAGCTAAGCCGATTATTACACGTGTCGCGCACTTACAGCAAAATGACTGAGGGCGATGACTTCATGACCTTAGGCAAAATAGATGAAGCCCTAGCGGCCTACGCAACTGCTGAAAGCATGATGCCTGACAACCACGAAGCGATTTTTTGGCATGCCGCTACACTTGCAGCAGTTGACCGAGTAGAAGAGAGTCTACCGCTGTTTAAAAAGGCTTTTGCTTTACACCCAGCATGGAAAACATTGGTTCCGCGCTTACCGGCTTCTGAATTGTTACCTGATGATCCTAAGATAATTAACAGAATACTTGCAGTTAAATAAACCCTTATCTAAGGTGAATGAAATAACAAAGGTCAACATCAAGCATGTACACTCATCTGCATTATCGAGATAAATATGGCAGTTATGAACTCAGTATTGAGAACGGCATTATTTGTGCCGTGATCCAAGGTGCAATCGGTGAAAGTTTTTCTCGGCGTTATAACCATGATTTTTGCTCCCTGATCGATAATTTAGGCAAAGACAAATGGGGCCATTACGGCGACTTTCGTTTATGCGAAGCGCTTACACCTGAAGCAAAACATTTGTCTGTAGAACTTCACAAGTACGCCTTACAAAAAGGCTGTGTCGTGTCGGCATTCCAAATTAATTCATCTTTACTAGTAAGCCAAGTTGATAATGTTAGAAAAACATCTGCTATTAACACCAGTGTGACGCAAAAAAGCTTCACCACTAAAGCAGAATGTTTTGACTATATTGAACGGCAGTTGACACTCGCCACAAGGCCTATTCCGTAAGAGATTCAAACGCCTGCTGTTTTGCTTGATTAATCATAATTAATAATTCCGCCGCAGCCCTAGCATCTGCCAATGCCCTATGATGATTGGTTAATTCGATATCCAACTCCCGGCACAGTTTTCCTAATGAATAAGATGCCTTACCCGGAAAATGCTTTCGCATTTCACGTACGGTGCACATTTTGGGCATACTAAAAGGTCTAGCAAGTCGTTCATATTCTAATTTAAAAAAACCATAATCAAAGTTTACGTTATGTGCGACAAAAATAGCGCCTTGCATAAAGCATTCAAGTTCATCAACTACCTCACAAAATAAGGGGGCATCCGCTACCATGTCGTTACTGATACCCGTTAGCTGGGTAATAAATTTAGGAATATGGCGCTGTGGGTTAACTAAGCTAGACCAGCTATCAACCACCTCGCCATCCACCACCTTAACCGCGCCAATCTCAGTAATACGATGACCACCAGTCTTGCCACCCGTTGTTTCAACATCGATGACCACATAAGCTTGCTGAGGATCGACGGCCCAATTTACCCGGCAAATAGCCACATCAAAGCCCGCTTGCTGCAACGCTTTCATCGTCACCAATTGATTAGGCCTGATAACATCCCCTTGTGCTTTTACTTCTTCAAAACGCAACTGGCCATTATCAATGATCATTATATCCGGATACCCGTCTTTGTACTGGGCATAGTCTTTTGCCATGGCACGTAATTGAGCTATCACAGCAGCAGGCGGAGCAGCGAATAAAAACTGGCTCAATATCGCTAATAATTTGCTATGCCAGCGAAACATACCATTAGGTTGTCCATAATATTGCGCCGCTACTTTAGCCAAGTAACTCAGAGCTTTTTGGGGTTCATTCAGTAACGGTAACTTGCTCTCAAGTAAAGGGCCTAGGGTGGCATATATGCGGTTTTCACGCACCGATGCAGGACGTCGGTCGAATTCACAAGCAATGGCTTGCTCATCTTTTTGAAATAATTCAGTCCAAAAAAACAAGCCAAACAAACTCGTAAATAGTCGATTCTCTGTACGAATTGCTACCATATTTCGTTGCTGATAATACGCTTTAACCCCCTTTTCTGGACTGTCGCGAAATATTTCATCAAGCCAGATTTGCTGAGTACTTTCGCGTAACAGCTGGGTTAACTTGCTGACCTTTGCCTGTTGATATTTACGCTGATAAAAGTCCTCGGCAAAAGCGCACAATTTAGCATCTTTACTTTCGTGTAAAATCCGCTCTAAATCCTGTTTAACCTCTTCTTTAGCACCCAATTTATACTTTTCTCGTAGGTACTTTTCTCGTGCTTTACTCAATTGTGACTGACTGAAAAACCCTAGAGCAGATTCCACATCGTCTTTTAATAGACGCTTCCCCAATTCATAAAATAAAGCGTCCGCGAAACGCTGCGCTATTTCACCACGAGGTGGCAATACTGCACGCTTTGCCCACAAGATAATATCAGGCTGCTGGATTGGCTCGCTTTTGCTGGCCTGCAATTTTTGTGCGTAAATAAACGCATCCAAAGCGTCTACTCGCTGAGTGAAACGGGCGGTCAATTCCCCTTTGTTGTCTCGTGTTTTTAACACGCCCATATCCCGCATTGAAAACTTATCTAAGCCACTGCTTAGCTCACCAAAATATAAAAAAAGTAAATAGTGCCAAGTTTCAGTAAAACATTTCACCCTAAACGACAGTGCGAGAGATGAGGTAATAACCGATTCAAGCTGCGGATTTTCAAGCGCTAATTTAATTAATTGCGGTTTTGTATACGAGGCAGGAAAACTCATATTGAGTTGCTTAGTCAAACAATTTGTTAATTGGACTTTGCTCAAGGTATCGAGCCACTTTGCATAGTCAGCTTGATTTAAAGGTCGTAAGAATTTTGCGTTGACTAAATGATCAATTTGACCTTGGTTGTCATTAATTTCCTCGTACTTGAGTTTATAACGATCAAGGATTGCACCCCGGCGGTTAATAACTCGAACTAACATGCATAAGGTGTCGTGCTCTAAAGCGTGTACTTTTTTAATAAAATCGACATGAACATCAGTCAGTAAATCTAGGCAATATTGCTCAATGTAGGCAATAAATTCGTTGAAATGATCTAGGTAATATTTCGTAGGTAATGTGCGCACAGGTATCTCAAGCTAATTATCTGTTTTGCGGTAAACACGGGCAGCTGACTTTGCTGAAAAAACACTCGATTTTTTTGCAGGTAAGTTAGCCGTTTTATACAGTGGTTTATACAGTATAAATATCAGCAGGATCAAGTTAAAAAGGGCTTACAAAACGAGAAAATAAACTCAGACATGTTTTAGGACTTAATAAAAAACCGACATATACTCACATACATGTCGGTCAAGACCCCTAGCACGTAGTCGACGCACCTAATCGACTACCAGTTTAGATCATCCGGAATTTGATAATCAGCATACCAATCATCGTCTTCACTGCTCTTTTGATCTTCAGCACTGATCATATCGGAGCGATAAACCACCACCAAAGGATCACGTTCCGCTATTTTATCGGCCACCGGCATGGGTACTAATTCGTAAGCTTGTTCATATTTTACGATGGCAAGTTTACCTTGTGAGATGTGTTTTTGAGTCTCTGTACCGACATACATGCGTTTTATGAGCGTACCGTCAGTAAAATTGCACACGACATCCGCTTTGCCTCTTGGCTGTTTGTTTACCTCTATCAACTGCTTTATTTGCGCGACAATGGCCTTCTTTTCAGCCTCAAGTTTTGTTTGTTGATTGAGTTCACGATCTTTGGCTTTTTTAGCTTCGATTGCTTCTGCGGCAGCTAACTTAGCTTCGTCACTTTCGACAACTTTGTGGCGTTGCTGAGCTTTGGCTTGTTTGTGTTTTTGCTGCTTAACTTGTTTAACCTTTTTTTTATCGGTTAAACCTGCTTTAAGCAACTGTTCTTGTAGTGATAGTGCCATTTTTATTACCAGCGTTATTCATAAAAAAGCCCGATAGCAGAGCTATCGAGCATGGTGAGATTCTCAACTAATTCGATTATCTTAAGATGACTTTTTACGTTTGTCTTCCGCTTTCCATTTTTTACCGTCATACCATGAAGACCACCCGGTAGCCTTGCCCTCTGCATTTTCTGACATGACATACTGTTGTTTCGTTTTACGACTGTAGCGCACTAAGGTTGCATTACCATCGGGATCTTTTGCTGGCGCGTCAGCCAGGTAATAGAATTTTTCAGATAGTCTGTCTCTAAATCTTGCTAACTCATGAACAAAAGGCGCACGGGTTTCCCGTGACTTTGGAAAATTATGAGCCGCTAAAAAGATCCCAGCTGCACCATCACGTAATACAAAATGTGCATCTGATTTTTCGCAAATTAACTCTGGTAAATCAACAGGATCTTCCTTGGGTGGCGCGGCTTCACCATTTCGCAGTAATTTCCGCGTATTTTTACACTCTTCATTGGTACAGCCAAAGTACTTACCAAAACGACCATTTTTCAATTCCATGTTAGCGCCGCACTTGTCACACTCTAACAGTGGTCCTTCATAGCCTTTGATTTTGAAGGTACCTTCTTCAACATATACGCCTTCGCATGTAGGCGTGTTGCCACACACGTGCAACTTGCGGCCTTCATCAACCAAGTAACTGTCCATTGCCGTTCCGCAAATACCACAGCGGCGTTTTGCTCTTAACAGTTCAGTTTCTAATTCTTCTTCGTCGTCCACTTTAACTACGTCATCACCAGATACCAAGTTCATGGTACCCGTACACTTTTCTTTTGGTGGTAAGTTGTAACCTGAGCAGCCTAAAAACACACCCGTACTGGCTGTACGGACGTTCATCGGGCGGCTACATAACTTGCACTCAATGATCGTTGGTACGGCTTGATTAAGGCGCATGCCGCCCTCTTCTACCGGCAATTCAGCCTGATGCAGTTTTTGCTCAAAATCAGTATAAAATTCGTCTAACACGCCTTTCCATGGCGCCTTCCCTGTTGCAATATCGTCGAGTTGTTGTTCCATCTTGGCGGTAAAATCATAGGAGATTAGATCGTCAAAATTTTCCATAAGTCGATCATTAACAATTTCCCCCATCTTTTCAGCATAGAAGCGTTTGGTGTCTTGACGAACATAGCCACGATCTTGAATCGTAGAAATAATACTCGCATAAGTAGAAGGTCGACCAATGCCACGCTTTTCAAGTTCTTTAACTAATGAAGCCTCATTGAAGCGCGCTACAGGCTTGGTAAAATGTTGTTTAGGATCGAGCGCTTTAAGTTTCAACGACTCACCTTCTTTTACATCAGGTAAAAGTAAATCTTCGTCACCTTTTTTGCGTACTTGCGTTTGAACACGAGTCCAACCGTCAAATTTTAACACTCGACCTTTAGCGGTTAATTCATAGTCATTTGCTGCAACTCGAATGGTGCTAGCATCGTATTGCGCTGCAACCATTTGACATGCGACAAACTGACGCCAAATTAATTCATACAAACGTTGAGCATCTCTCTCCATGGTGGTTAATGACTCAGCCTTTACCACAACATTTGATGGCCGAATGGCTTCGTGTGCCTCTTGAGCACCTTCTTTACTGCCATAACCGAGGGGACTTTTTGGTAAATATTTCTCACCAAAATTTTCACTTATATAACTGCGACAACTTTCAACGGCTTCAGCACTTAAATTGGTTGAATCAGTTCGCATATAAGTAATGTGGCCCGCTTCATATAAGCGCTGAGCCATCATCATGGTCTTTTTAACTCCAAAGCCTAAACGTGTACTGGCGGCCTGCTGTAAGGTAGAAGTAATAAAGGGCGCAGAGGGTCGACTTTGGGTAGGTTTTGATTCACGGCTGACCACTTTAAACTCTGCATTTTGCAGATCGTTTTGAGCTTTTTCAGCCTGAGCTTTATTCAATGGTTTAAAATTTTCTTTTAAATATTTCACTACTTGCATGCGCAAGTCAGTGGTTTTTGCAGTCAGTAGATCAGCATGCAAGTCCCAAAACTCTTCAGGAACAAATGCTTTTATTTCCCGCTCACGCTCTACAACTAAACGCACTGCCACTGACTGTACTCGGCCAGCCGACAAACCGCGGGCGACTTTCTTCCACAACAATGGCGAGACCATAAAACCCACAACGCGATCTAAAAAACGCCTCGCTTGTTGCGCGTTTACGCGCTCTATATTGACTTTTCCTGGGTGTGAAAATGCATCTTGGATGGCATTTTTGGTAATTTCGTTGAATACCACTCGCTGAAAATCTTTACTGGGATCATTAATAATTTCCTGCAAGTGCCAAGCAATAGCCTCTCCTTCTCTATCCAAATCCGTTGCGAGATAAATAGTATCAGCATTTTTTGCTAATTTTTTAAGGTCATTAACTACTTTTTCTTTGCCGCTGAGTACTTCGTAATGCGCATGCCAATTATCTTTTGGGTCGACGCCCATGCGGTCGACAAGTTTCTGATATTCGTATTGTCGTAAATATTCTTCACGCTTTTTTTCAGACAAGGTTTTTAGCACACTTGCTGGTTTTTTAGGCGCAACTTTACCCAAAGCCTTGGTTGGGAGGTCTCGAACATGGCCGACGCTGGATGTCACAATAAAATTATTGCCGAGATATTTATTAATTGTTTTTGCCTTTGCCGGAGACTCGACAATGACTAGAGACTTTGCCATATATTGGTGTTAACCTTTTGATTTTTATAGGTTTAAATCCACTAAACATACCATAAATAGGGTTTGTCGTTGGAAAATGCTTTTTAACATATATCTACAAAGTGAATAGAAAACAAGTTCTTCTTCATAGTTATCTGATTTTCTTTTTTTTACACTGACTAATGCGGCGAAAATTTGCAAGCACAAAGTTGGCAGTTCACTTAAAAGCAGTATAATGCCCAGCCATTCGCGCCTATCTTACGTTTTTAGTCCTGTTTCTTAGGCCAACAACAATGTAAAAATCTCAAATAGACAGTACCGTGTTATCCAGCATGCATAAAAATAAGAGGTAAAGATGAAACAGTTTGAAGTGAATTTTGATGGCTTAGTAGGACCTACTCACAATTATGCAGGTTTGTCTTACGGCAATGTGGCATCTTTAAATAATGCGAGCGCCGTAAGTAGCCCTAAACAAGCCGCTAAGCAAGGTTTAAAGAAAATGAAGGCCCTAGCTGACCTTGGCATGGTTCAGGGGGTTCTGGCGCCACAAGAACGTCCTGACGTGTATGCACTGCGTCGTTTAGGCTTCAGTGGAACAGATGCACAGGTTCTCAGTCACGCCGCCAAACAGGCGCCTGCTATTTTTCAAGCCTGTTGTTCTGCTTCAAGCATGTGGACGGCGAATGCAGCAACGGTATCACCCAGTGCTGATACCCATGATCAAAAAGTCCATTTTACTCCTGCTAATTTGACCAATAAATTTCATCGCTCACTTGAGCCTCAAGTAACTGGCAATATATTAAAAGCGATTTTCAACGATCCAAAACATTTCGCTCACCATCAACACTTACCTGACAACGAACACTTTGGTGATGAAGGTGCAGCAAACCATACGCGTTTATGTTCTGAATACGGTGAAACTGGGGTTGAAATTTTTGTTTATGGACGTCATGCCTTTGATAATAGCAAGCCTGCTCCTAAAAAATATCCTGCCAGGCAAACCTTTGAAGCCAGCCAAGCGGTAGCCCGTTTGCATGGTTTACGTGACGAGAAAGTAGTTTACGTACTGCAAAACCCTGAGGTAATTGATCAAGGGGTATTTCACAACGATGTGATTTCAGTTGGTAACCAAAATGTATTGTTTTACCACGAGTTGGCTTTTCATCAGACCGCGTCGGCATTAGATGAAATCAAACGTAAATTTGGCGATAATGAACTGCATTTTATTCGTGTTGATGAGCAAGACGTGAGTTTACAAGACGCGATAAAAAGCTACTTGTTTAATACCCAAATCATAACCTTACCAAATGGCTCAATGGCGATTATTGCCCCATCTGAATGTGAAGAAAACCCGGCAGTTGCCGCATATCTGAATAAATTAGTTACCTTGAACACCCCTATTCAAGAAGTGAAATATTTTGACGTCAAACAGAGTATGCGTAATGGCGGTGGCCCTGCTTGCCTGCGTTTACGAGTGGCGATGACCGAGCAAGAGTGTGCTGCGGTGAATCAAAGCACCATCATGAATGATGCTTTGTTTGAACGTTTAAATAATTGGGTGGATAAACATTACCGCGACCAATTACTAATCGATGACTTACGTGATCCTCAGTTATTAATTGAATCGAGAACCGCACTTGATGAGCTAAGTCAGTTATTGAAATTAGGCTCGGTTTATCCATTTCAAACTGTATAGTTTATAGAGTAAAAAGCCCAGTGCAATGACTGGGCTCTTAACTAAATGACCTTATAAATTGTTATTGCAATTGAGCTGCTGACCATAAGGACTATGAGGGGGAGGTGATCCTTCGTTAGTTAAGTCTTCAGTAGACACCGGTAGATTAAAGCGCTGACTTTCTTTTGATTCACTTCCCGCTGACTCAGCTTTTACACTAATATCCACTTCAGTCCAGCCACCAAATTGCTTGGCGTAAAGTACATTGACCAGAGTTTGACCATTTGCGTCTGTAGTACCTGTTGAGCTAATCGCAGCCACATTACCAGGGGTCAGTAAACCATCACCATTGGTATCTTCACCACTATTTAATATTCCATCACCATTGACATCTTCATTTGGACAGTCGACAAAGAAAATATCATTACGGTAAATTTCTGCATCAGCATCCCATACCCACACGCCTTTGCGATACACCCCACCATCGATAAATTTAACCGGTGGTGCTGAAAAGGTCATATTAGCGTTTGCCACAGGGTTAGAATCCGGATCGGTAACAAATACCGAAAACTCTTTTGAATAGGATGATTGCTCTGGGGCCTCAATCAAACGCCCTGTGCCAATCGAGATATCAAAGGCTCTATCGCCAACGGTAAGCAAGGTAAAGCTCGATACGGTTTGTTCGTCATCCACGGTTGCGTACACTTTTACCGCTTCAAAACTACTCACTGCGTTTGAGGTATAAACCGTTGATGCAATGCCGCTGCGATCCGTCGTAGCTTGATTAGGCGAGATGGTGCCTCCGCTGACATCATCAACCAAAAAGTTAATGGTTTTGCCTTTAATTAAATTACCATTTGGATCGCGAACCACCGCGATAATGGTGCTAGTTTGGCCACTTGGTGCAATTGAATCAGGCGTCGCATCCACAATAATGCTGTCTGCGTCCGTAGCGATAAACTCAACCTCAGCACGCGCACTCACTTGTGCATTATCGCTATCAACCCCCGTTGCCGACACTGAGGCAAAACCGGCATTATCTGACTCGATGGTAAACTCAGCGACACCTAAATTATTTGTTAACACCGTATTACTGGTGATATTACCCCTAGATGACGTTAAGGTCACACTGCCATTAGGATACACCGCGCCATTTTTTAACCAGGTCACGGCTAAAGTGGCCATTGTGCCTAGTTCAACTTCCGCATCAGGCACAGTGGTGAATGAAAAATCATCTTGCTGCACTGTCATGTCGAAAGTGCCTTGGGCATTTAATGCAACGGCAGTGATAACATCGTCTCCTGCGCTGCTGGCAGAATAATTAACGGTGACCTGACCTGAGGTGGATGTAGTTGGACTTGCGTTGCTTAATACACCATTAAGTGCTGTCAATGAAACCTGTTGATTAGCAATACCCTTACCATCCGAGTCCACCACACTTATGGTCAAAGGTACGGGGTCATTGATGATGGCTGAAGATGAACCGTTAATATTAATTTGTGTACCAACAACAGCAATATCTAGCGTTTGAGTGGGTAAATTAGCTGTTTTTGCCGTGACATTAATGACACGATTTTCTTTGTTATTTTGTGTAGACAAGGTGGCACGAGCCAAGCCATCAGCAGCGGTAGTGCCTTGTAAAATGGCAAGGGATGCACCTTGATTAGCAGAAAACGTTACTTCGATACCTTCCATTAAAACGTTATCTACGTTTTTTACTAAAGCGATTAACTCAACCACATCAGACCCACTTGACGCTAATTGAATAGAGCTCGCAAAGAAATCTAACGACGCAGGCTGTTCGTTTTGTTGGGTTATCCCAGTTGAATCAAACGTAATTGATGCACTCTCACCACTTACTAAGGTTGCAACAACACTTCCTGCACCCGAATTATTGCCAACCGTTAAACCGATTGTCGCGGTACCTGATGTGCCGGTTGTGGCAGTACCTGCATCGTTGCTAAAATCAGCTAAACCGCTGGGCGTAAAACTGAAGGTTACAAGGGTATCACCAACTAAATTACCGCTACTATCTTTAACCGTTGCGGTTAGCGTAAGCGGATTATCGCTCGCAAGTTGCTTAGACGTTTCACCAGCAGCATCAGTAAGAGCAAGAACGATACTGAGTTCTGAGGTAGGGGTTCCCCCTCCGGTACCGGTTCCACCGCCGGTATTTTCACGTTCTATGCCACCACCAGCGCCTCCACCGCAAGCAACTAAGCCTAAAAGAAACACAGCGCTAATTAGCGTTTTTACTCGTAACATCATATAAAGTCCTTGCACACATTTTAGGTAAAGTGACACCACTACTCACTTTTATTGTTCAGCTTATTCAACAAACTTGCTAGTCTATGCCCTGCGGTCTGTTCAATCGTTGTAAATACTAATAATAAAATCAGGAATGCTATGACTAAAGCCCCCACAACTCCCCATCACAAATTAGGTCTAACCGCTCGAATCTTTATCGGCATGTTAGTCGGAATCGCCATAGGTGGTTTTTTACAATGGATAAGTGATGATAGCGGAGATTTTTCGTTTAGTGTATTCGACACCGAGTTTTCTACGTATACCTTTTTAGTAGAGGGTATATTTACCGTTGTTGGAACCTTGTTTATTAAAGCGCTGAAAATGCTAGTTGTTCCCTTAGTATTTGTATCGTTGGTGTGCGGCACAGCCAGTCTAAGTGATCCCAGTAAATTAGGACGTTTAGGAGGAAAGGCGGTCGGTTTGTACATCACAACCACCGCGATAGCCATCACGCTTGCCATAATTGCAGCGCTCATTGTCCAACCTGGTAGTGGCATTAATTTAGCAACTGATGCTAACTTTACTGCAAAACAAGCGCCCTCTTTAGGTCAAGTTATTATTGACATGATGCCATCTAATCCTATCGACGCAATGGCTCAGGGCAACATGCTACAAATTATTGTATTTGCTGCGTTTTTTGGTGTTGCTCTAGCAATGATCAAAGGTGCAAGTGGCGAAAGGTTACGTACTTTTTTCGATGATTTAAATGAAGTCATTATGCGAATTGTGACAATCGTAATGAACCTAGCGCCCTACGGTGTATTTGCCTTAATGGCCAAACTTGCGGCCACCACTGACTTTAAAACCTTCCAAGGCTTGACGGTATATTTCTTCTTAGTGTTGTTCGTTTTATTTGTGCATGCGCTGGTAACCTACCCTATTTTGCTAAAGCTATTAAGCGGTCTCAACCCCCTTATTTTATTGAAAAAAATGCGTGATACCGCACTCTTTGCCTTTAGTACGGCTAGCAGCAGTGCCACCTTACCAGTGACCATTGAAACGGCTAACAAGAAGCTCGGTGTTAAAAATTCAGTAGCGTCTTTTACCTTATCTTTAGGCTCAACCATTAATATGGATGGCACTGCTATCATGCAGGGCGTCGCGACCGTATTTATCGCTCAAGTCTATAATGTGGACCTGAGTGTGTCTGATTTTCTCATGGTTATTTTAACAGCAACCTTAGCATCTATCGGCACCGCAGGCGTGCCTGGCGTTGGCTTATTGATGTTAGCTATGGTTCTACAACAAGTTAACTTACCCGTTGAAGGTATCGCGCTGATTATTGGTGTTGACCGCCTGTTAGATATGACCCGTACCGCTGTTAATGTCACGGGGGATTGTGTGGTATCTTGTGTGGTTGCAAAAAGTGAAAAAGAATTGGATGTTGCAGTATATAACAACCCTAAAGCAGGGCTTAAATACGAAGACATTGCCTAGTTAGCAAACCGTGATTTCGGGTCTTTTAAATTGAACAGAGAGCGCCTAGTAGGCGCTCTTTTTTGTTTTAATGCCCCAATACTTCTGCTGGATTAATTTTTGCTGCTTTTATAGCAGGATAAAGCGTGGCTAGAAAACTAAGTAATAAAGCAATGCTGGCCGTCATAAACACTTCGTTCCAATGCAGTTCAGAGGGCAAGAAATCAATAAAGTATACGTCGCCAGATAAAAATTTAATAGTAAACAAGGTTTCAAAAAAATGAGCGACTTGCGCCAAATTAGAAGCCATCAACACCCCTAAAATCACGCCCCATAGGGTGCCAATCGCACCGTTTAATAAACCTTGCAACATAAAGGTTTGAATAATCAATGAATCTTTCGCGCCCATACTTTTAAGCATGGCAATTTCACTTTGTTTCTCGTTAACCGCCATCACTAAGGTAGAAACGATATTAAAACAGGCGACCGCAATCACTAAGATCAGCGCGATATACACGACACTGCGTACTAACTGGATATCTTGATACAAATTACCTTCGGTACGAGTCCAATCCGACATATACACTTCAGGCTCCATTTTGAAGCCAAGTTCAGGCACGATCTGCGGGGCGGCAAAAGGATCGGTAAAACGCAAGCGTATTCCTTGCGCGCCATTTTTAACCCCTAAGGTATCGGCCGCCAAGGACATATGCATTAAACCAATATGATTGCTTAATTCACCTGCAAAATTTAGGCTACCAGCAATAACTAACCACAAAGACTTTGGCGCCTTTAAGCTTAAATCTTCCGATATTTGTGGCAGGAGTAGTTGGACTTTATCGCCCACTTTTACGTTCAGATGAGCCAAAATCCCCTGCCCCAAGAGCACCGCATTTTCATTGCGTAAAAAGTCATGCCACTGCTCATCTGTGACATGGGTGACCTTGTTATTTTGCTCGGCAAAATCAGGACTTAGCGCTGACATTTCTACCGCTTTAAGTTCATTACCTTTTTGCAACATGCCAGTCGCTTTAACAAAAGGCTCAATAAAACTTATTCGAGAGTCCTTGGACAGCTTGCGAATTTCTTCTGGCCAATTGGCCAGACCTTCTGCATCTACAGCGGTATACTCACCATGAGGAATAATCGACAATAAACGGTCCTGTAACTCTCGTTCAAAGCCGTTCATGACGGATAACAATAAAATGAGTACAAAACAACCTAAACCAATACCCACTGTCGACGAAGCAGAAATAAATGAAATAAAGCCATTTTGTCTTTTATTGCTTCTAAAGCGCCAAGCTAAACTTAACACTAAAGGCATTAGTCTGATCCCAGTGGCAATGTATTTTGTAAAACACCGTCAATTAAACTCATGGAGCGATCTAATTTACTAGCAAGTTCAGTATCATGCGTCACCACCACAAAACTGGTTTTTAACTGCGATTGCAGTTCACGAAGTAAATGATAAATACCCTCACCAGTTTTATGATCCAAATTACCTGTGGGTTCATCCGCCAGTACCAAACTGGGTTTATTAACCAAAGCGCGGGCAATGGCTACGCGTTGCCTTTCACCACCCGATAACTCTGCGGGTTTATGTTTCGCACGGTGGTGTAAACCCACCTTAGTCAAAATTGCCATGGCTTCTTGCTCAGCATATTTCACTGATTGTTTTGCAATCAATAGTGGCATTGCCACATTTTCTAAAGCGGTAAATTCAGGTAATAAATGATGAAACTGATAAACAAAGCCCAATGACTCATTACGAAACTGAGCTTGTTGGTTAGCGGTAAACTTAAAAATATCCTGTTGTTCAAACCATACGTGGCCACTGGTAGGTTTATCTAGCGCACCCAACAAATGTAATAAGGTACTCTTTCCGGAGCCAGAACTGCCAACAATAGCCACTTGTTCAGCTTTATTGATAGTAAAACTCACGTCTTTAAGCACTTGAACTTGATTTGCCCCCTCATTAAATATTTTATTTAAATGTGAGCATTTGAGTAATTCACTCATAACAGTGATGGTATCCCCAAACGAAGATGCGTTTTGTTTTCGCTAGGTGCGATCGAACACCATCTTCGTAGTTAGTATTTGTGCCTATCATACCAATTTATCGAGCGGTAAAAACACAAACTATTGAGAACTAAAGTAAAAAAATTATGAGGAAGATAAAAGGAATAAACTATAAGAATAGAACGATGAGATAGAAACGAAATCTGACTAAGTCGACTATTTATTGGCGGAGTGGACGGGACTTGAACCCGCGACCCCCGGCGTGACAGGCCGGTATTCTAACCAACTGAACTACCACTC